>CAZTFF010000016.1:8183-104431 GCA_964612485.1 uncultured Caldilineaceae bacterium | reverse complement strand
AAAAGGCGGCCAACTATCAGGCTCTTTGGTTGTTTGCGGCATCTCTCCTTATCTTCGACTCATCGTTAATTAGTTTTGGGATAGGCTCTTAGTCTTCGTCTGGTAGCAGCGTAACAACCTGCGGCATGTCAATCGGCTGGGCGGTGATTTGTGCAATCAGCTGTTTCAATGGTTCGGGGTGGCCGGTGGTGTAAAATTTGGCTGGCTGGCGAGAGACGTTTGGGGGCGCGGCCAGCGCGCGTTGGTTCAAGACTCGTTCAACCTGCCGGGCCACGGCCTGGGCAGGATCGATGATATTGGCCCGGCCTTGCACCACCCGGTGGATCACCGGCATCAACAGCGGATAGTGGGTGCAGCCCAGCGCAACCTGGTCGACGCCGCCGGCCAGCATTGGGGCCAGATAATGCCGCAGCAGCGCCTCGGTTTGCGGCGTGTCGAGTTGGCCGGCTTCTACCTGTTCTACCAATCCCTCGCCCGCCTGAACGTGAACCTGAACGCCGTTGGCGTACCGGCGGCTGGTTTCTTGAAAAAGCTCCCCGCGCAGGGTTCCCACCGTGGCCAGCACGCCCACGTGGCCGGTTTTTGTTTGTAGGATCGCCGGCTTAACAGCCGGTTCCATGCCCACAAAAGGAATATCAAAAAACTGCCGCAAATGTTCCAGCGCGGCGGCGCTGGCGGTGTTACAGGCCACCACAATCAATTTACAGTTCTGAGACAGAAGAAAATTGGAAATAACTGTGGAGAGGGCCTTAACTTCTTCTGCGGAGCGAGGGCCATAGGGACAGTGGGCGCTGTCGGCAAAGTAAACGGTGCTTTCGCGGGGCAGGCGTTCGGTCACAGCGTGCCACACCGATAATCCGCCTACGCCGGAGTCGAAGAAACCAAGGGGGCGTGTATCCGGCATCGTAATTATCGAGGTGGGGCCGGAATGATGAATTTGGTGAGCCTGGCTTTTGTTTTCATGCGCATTCCTTTGAATTATTCAGGCCCATCAGCAGGTAGCCGTGGACTTCGGCGGTACGCCCCTTAACCGACATAGGCCCCAGGTCCTCCACAACTACAAAATCTTTTACCGCCTCGTAGGCGGCCTCGCTCAGAATGATCTGGCCGCCCTGGGCGTGTTCCTGCAAGCGTTTAGCCAGGTTTACGGTATCGCCAATGGCGGTGTAATTCATCTGCTGCGCGGTGCCGATGTTGCCCACCACGGCCTGCCCCACGTGCAGGCCGATGCCAAAGCTCAAGCAACCGGTGTTGGCCGAAATTTGATTGTAATCGGCCATGGCCTGCTGCATGGCCATCGCCGCCCGGACCGCTCGCAGGGTGTGGTCCGGCTGCGGCAGCGGCACATTGAAAAGCGCCATCACGGCATCGCCCATGAACTTATCCAGCGTGCCTTCTTCGTTCAGAACCGCTTTGACGGCCAGCGCCAGGTATTGGTTGAGAATTTCCACCAGCGCTTCTGAGGGCATGGTTTCGCTAAAGGCGGTGAAGCCGCGAATATCGGCAAACAGAACGGTAATATCGTGCCGTTTGCCGCCCAGGGCCAGGTCTTCGCCGCCGTGTACCAGCCGGTCTACCACGGTGGGGCTGACGTAGCGGCCAAACAGATCGCGGAGGGCCTCTTTTTCTTGCTCTTTTTCCCTGGCCCGGCCTTCAAAATAGCGCGTTTTGACAATCGCTACGGTGGCTTGCGTGGCTAAAATTGATAAAATATGGTGATGGCTTTCTTCAAAAGCGTTCGGATCGGCGCTGGACAAACTTAGCGCGCCAATAACCTGTTGGTCATCCAGCATCGGAACTACCATGAGCGTACGGATGTTATCCAGTTGTAAGGTATAGGTGCCGTCAACCTCAATATCGGCGATGTAGTGGGGATCGCCGGTATCCACACAGTGCCGGATGATCGGTTCAAACCCAACAGCGGGGTAGACCATTTTAGAGCCGTCTTCGGAAAAGACAATGGGCAGTATTTCCTCATTGTCGTCGGAGAGAAGGTGCATAATGCATTGGCTGGCCTGGGGAACCAGTTCCATGGCCGCTTCAGAGGTGGCGCTCAGCACCGAGTCGGTATCCAGATTGTTCATCAGCCGCAGCCCCACTTTGTGCAGTTTCTTTAACTCCACCAAATGGCGGGTGGTGAGTTTGGCCATCTGCTCGCGCAGTTTGAGCGTGGCTTCCAGTTGACGTTTCTGATATTCCAGCTCATCGTATTGAGATTTGAGCCGCAGCATCGAGCGAACGCGGGCCAGCAGTTCTACCCGGTCGAAGGGTTTGTGGATAAAGTCGTTGGCGCCGGCATCCAGGCCGCGCGCCACATCTTCTTTGCTGTTGAGGGCCGTGATCAGGATGACGGGTAGATGCTGCCATTCCGGTTGGGCGCGGAGCTGGCGGCAAAATTCAAGCCCCGTCATCACCGGCATCATAATATCGGATAGGATGAGATCAGGCTTAACCTCGTCCAGGCAATCAATGGCTTCCCGGCCGTTGTGGGCAAAGGCAAACGCGTAGCCTTCCAGCGAAAGCAGGCCCTGGAGTATTTCGTGGAGTATGGGTTCGTCATCGACAATGAGAATGGTGGGAGAGTCTGTCACAAGGGTTCCTCGTTGGTGGAGCCAGAGGCAAGTTGTTTTTCGATAGCTCTGGCCAGTTTGCTCAGATCAATGGGTTTGCTGATATAATCGTTCGCCCCGGCGGCCAGACATTTTTCCCGGTCGCCCGGCATTGCCAGGGCGGTGAGCGCAATAATGGGCACATCTTTCATGGTTTCATCGGCGCGGAGGTGGCGGATCACGTCCACCCCATCCATTTTTGGCATTTGAATATCCATCAAAATGATGTGGGGGTGCTCCGCTTTTGCCCGTTCCAGCGCTTCTACGCCGTTCTCGGCTGAAATCACTTCGTATCCAACCAGTTTTAGATAGTCGGTTACCAGCAGGATGGTGGTGTATTCGTCCTCGGCCAGAAGCACGCGCCTGGCATTGGGCCGCGCCGGTGGATCATTTTGATCATCCTTGGCAAATATTCTTTCAGGAATTACATTTTCAATGATGGGATCAGTCAAAGCGTCTGTTTTTTGCTGATCCGTTGCAGCCGGAGCCTGGGCTGTTGGGGCGGATGGGTCTGCGGGCCAGGGGAATGATACGGTAAAGCGGCTGCCTTGGCCCGGCTCGCTTTCCAGCGAGAGCGACCCTTGATGCAGTTGGGTCATCCGATGGACCAGCGCCAGCCCCAGGCCGGTGCCCGAATATTGGCGTGCCAGTTTGCTATCCAGTTGCACAAAGGGTTGGAAGAGCCGCTCCCTGTCTTCAGGCGCAATACCGATGCCGGTATCCCACACTGAAAAATGAATTTGCTGTTCTTCTGGATCGCCCGTCACTTCCAGGCCCACCTGCCCGCCGTCGGGCGTAAATTTTACGGCATTGCTTAACAGGTTCACCAATATTTGTTTAAAGCGGCGTTCATCGGCCTCGATCACGGTGACGGCGGGGTCCTGCTCAAACGACACCTCAATTTCTTTTTTAGCGGCGGTTTGTTTGATGAATTGCAGGCTGCTCTGGCAGACCGTCTGGACGGGCGCCAGATCAAACTCCAAATCCAGTTTATCCGCTTCTATTTTGGAGAGATCCAAAATATCATTGATCAGGGCCAGCAGGTGACGGCCGCTTTCGTCAATAACATCAATTGATTTAGACTGTTGTTCGGTGAGGGGCCCGTACGCTTCCATCTTTAAAATTTCGGCCATACCCAATACGGCGGTTAACGGCGTGCGAAGCTCGTGGCTCATGCTGGCCAGAAACTCATCTTTCAGGCGGGCGGCGCGGGCCAGTTCTTCGTTGGCGGCCATGAGATCCATGGTGCGCTCGGCCACGCGTTCGGTCAGCATGGCGCGTTCCTGGGCCAATTCCTTCTCGGCCCGCTGACGCTCCGTTATTTCCTGGCGGGCTTTCTGAAACAGCCGGGCGTTCTCAAGGGCAATGGCCAGTTGGTCGGCCATCAGTTGTGTCACTTCCAGATCATCCGGCGTATAAGTTCCCACCTGTTTGCTGCCGATATTCCACGTGCCCAGCACCTGCCCCTTGACTCGCAGCGGCATGATCATGCTCGACCGGATTCCGCCGGCGATCAGCCTCTCGTCTTCGGCAAAAAGTATCTCCCGAGAAATATCGTGGCGTAATAAGGGCTGTCTTTCTTCAACCACCCAACCAATCGCCGACCCTTCACGCGGAATGGTGGCATCCGGCGGAAATATCGTTTGATCTTTTTCTTCGAGCGTGTATGAAACCCGTATCTGGTTGTTTTCCAGCAGGGTGATCGAGGTGCAATCGTACGGAACGAGCCGGTTGGCGTACTGCGTAAAGGCGTGATAAATATCGCTCAGGCGCAGGCTGGTGGTAATGGCCCGGTCTAATTCATTCAGCACGGCCAATTGTTCGGCGCGTTTTAGGGTTTCCTGGTGCAGCCGCGTATTTTCTATGGCGGTTCCTAAAACATTGGCTACCGCTTGCAGAAAATGCACATCATCTTCCGTAAAATTACGCATGCTGGTAGTGTGCGCGCCCAGCACGCCAAATGGTTTTTCGCGGCCATAGATAATAACGCTCATGCCGCTTACCACACCGTGTTCTTGCAACAGGGTGGACGGCTTGAACCGGGTTTCGGCAGCCAGGTCTTCAACAATAACCGGCCCGCTGGAAAACAGGGTGTAACCGGCCTGGGAGTCGTTGTTTACTTTGGCAACGGCGCGCGCCGCAGTATCATTGCGCCAACCAACCCCTGCTTTAACGCGGATATGATTACTATCGCTGGTTAATTCTTGGATTTTGGTATACTCTACTCGGAGTGTTTGTGCCGCCAGCGAGACGGCTTCTTCCATTAGCAGGTCAAGATCGGTGCCCACCAGGGCGCGCTGGCCCAGTTCGGCAACGGCGGCCTGCTGCTGCGCCCGGTCTCGCAGTTGGGTTTCCATCTGAACCCGCTCGTCCAATTCGAGCCGCAAACGTTCGTTGGAATAGCGCAGTTGGGTTGTACTGCCGCTTCGTTTCGCCGTTTCTAATTCCTGTTTGGCCTGATGGAGGGCTTCCCGCGCCGAGTCCAAAGATTGTTCAACTATTTTTCGGACGCCCGTCACCTGGAGGGAGCGGCCTTGATAGGTGAGCGACCGGCTGAAGAACTCAAGCGGAATGTGAGCGCTCCCTTTGTCTCTGAGTTGGCCAATCACGATGTAAGGGCGTTCGGACCCTAACAGCGTATTTTTCATAATAATATCGCGGCCTTCAGGGATAGACAGGGCCAGCAAGGTTTGCCCCACTAATTCCGGCGGCGGGTATCCAAAAATGTCGGCCAATTGGGGGTCAACCTGCAAAATTTTGATTTTATTGTGGACAAGAATACCGTCGCACGCCATCGGAGCCAGTTGGTTGAACATTTTTTTGATTGCTTGAAGTTCGGTTTCTGTCCACTGTGCGGAGGATGTTTGATTCATTTCATAGGCCTTCCAGTGCCGCTTGTCGAAAAAAATAGGGCCGGGGCACGGAGCAGCGAGACAGCCGCCCAGAGCAGGAGGGAATAATCCATTTCTGGTCGCTGCCATCCGTTTCTTAGTATAAATGTTTTTAAATCAGGCAACAACAGAGCGAAGGTACTAATTACCGATTATGCTTAATTCGTCGTTTGATAACCAGGTAGCATCCAGAGTAGCGCGAAACAACGCCCTCTACTTTGCTGCGTCCTTACTCTACTTTAAGGCCCTGAACCAATACCTCGTAATCATCAACCACGCCGTGAGGAACGATCAGGTCCATTTCAAAGGGCGTGATCGCGCCCGCTTTGAGGCGTTCAACCGCCAGATCGGCCTGCCGCTGGGCCAGAACTTTGTTGTTTTCATCATAAACCACGGCCACCAGGCGAATAGACTCCACATCCTGTGTTCCCCGGTTGCGCAACTGCCCTTCGAGCCGGTAGGTGTCAATATCCTGTTGCGCGCCCTGCACGTCAAAGGCTTCCAGGTCAAAATAATAGCGCGCCTGATCCGAGATGGGAATGCCGGAGACAGCGGCCACGTGGTACTGGGCAAAGCTGCCGGGCGGGTCTTCAAAGAGTACGGCAAACGGCACGGCTTCTCCCGGCGGGATCACATCCAGTTGAACAAAAGCGGCGGCTCTGGCCAGCAGCAGCCCGCTGCCGTCAAACAAGGAAGCCTCCACCACCACTTCGGACAAGGGGTCGGCGCCGGGGTTGCTCACCCTGCCCACACACCATAACGTATCTTGTGGGGTTTCTAAAAAGTTTATGGCCTCAACCGTTAGCGGGGGCGGGGTGGGGGTCGGCGTGGGCGGGTCGTTGGGGTCCCCCTTCGGCGGCGGAATAATTATTTCCTGGCCAATTTGCAGCAGGCGGGGGTCTACAATGCCGTTGGTATCTTGAATGGCATCGGTGGTGGTGTCAAAGCGAATAGCTACATCGAGTAACGTATCGCCCGATTGGATAATATAGATCACGGGTGTGGGGGTTGTGGTAGGCGTTGGTGAAGCAATCGGCGTGGCCGGGCGTGGTGTTGCTGTTGGCTGCGGCGTGCGGGTCGGCGTGGCGGTAGAGGCCGGGGCAATAGCGGTTGACGGTGTGATCGTGGCATCGGGAGTTGGGGTGAGAACCTGCCCGCAGCCGGCCAGCAGCCAGATCAGGATTCCCCCCACAATATATTTAGGCACAGGCCATAGCTCCTTTTACATCAATATCGAAGATAAATTCATCCCCGAATTATACCACGCTCCATTCTCAGGTAAAAAGATACCAAATAGAGCGGGCGTGTCAAAAAATCATGTGTCTTCTCAATACTTTGGGGGAACGAGGTCTGAGCCTGTCGAAGACCGTTGGTTTCGACAGGCTCAACCAACTCTGTTCCAGATTATTGAGAAAATACAAAATTATGTAAAAGAAGCCGTCTCTCTTTACTCTTTGTGCATTTAAAGGTAAGCTATTAGTAGGCGTTGTTGCCAAAACAGCGTGATCGTATTATCAACCGGGAGGCTATCGATGGATACGCTAATTGAATTGTGGGAAAAACCTGAAGCCGAAGAAATATATATGATTGCGGGCTGGCGTCAGTGGGCCGATGCCGGCTCTATATCTTCCGAACTTCCCGCTTATCTCATTAATAAAACCTCGGCCCGCAAAATTGGCCGCATCAAGCCCGACGGTTTTTATCTCTTTCAGATTCCGGGCACGCACCACCTGCTGCGCCCCGAAATAAAGCTTGAAGACGGCTATCGCCAAGAAATCGAACACCGCAAGAATGAGATTTACTATACCGGTGATGAAAAAAAGGGGCTGGTAATTTTTATGGGCGATGAACCCCATATGAACGAAGAGCGTTACGCGGAAGCGTTTTTCGACCTGACCGATGCCTTGAACGTAAAACGTGTGGCCGCGGTTGGCGGCGTGTACGGCCCCATGCCGTATGAAAAAGATCGGGAAATTTCGTGCGCTTACAGTTTGCGGTCGATGAAACAAGACCTTTCCAACTACGCCGTAAAATTATCCAACTACGAGGGCGGCTCGACAATTGGCACCTATTTGGTTGATCGAGCCGAACATCGAGAAACCGAATTTTTTGTTTTTTACGCCTTTGTGCCCTCTTACGATTTTGGGCAGATTTCCCTGTCGCAGCAGCCGGGTATCAGAATAGAAACCGATTTTAAAGCCTGGTATGATCTGATGCGGCGCATAAACCATATGTTTGATCTGGGGGTTGACCTGACAGAATTGCAACAAGAGAGCGCGGATTTGATCGAGTCAATGACGGAAAAAGTCGAAGAATTGGAAAAAGAAATCCCCCAGCTCAATGTCAAAGAGTATATAGACAAACTGGGCAAAGAATTTGTTGAGATGACATTTATGCCCCTGGACGATGTTTGGGAACGAGAATTGGGCGATCTGTTTGACGATGAATGATTATGCAAAATTGTTAATGATTGACTTGATAGTTATGGAAAGGTCTGGTAAAATGGGGTAAGTTAATTCCCCTGGTTATCCTGTATTGCTTGAGCCATCTACCAGAAAAATAGTTGTTGGCTGGGCCATTTACAAACAACCGGTTTTAGTCTGTTCTAACCGTACCCACACCGTTAAGCATTAATAACTGGTACCGTAAAATTGGGGAGAATGCCCAACAAGGGTCAACAAGCTTCTTCTGCCGTAGTTTATGTAAAAACAACCCGAAATCCTGCATTCTATCTGTTGATTATCAGATTGGCGTAAGGAGTTGGCAATGAGAGAGAAAGTTCAGGACTTTCTAAACTTTTTGGAAACCGAAAAAAGATACGCGGAAAACACAATTGCAGCTTACCAGAACGATCTCAACCAGTTCTTTGACTTTCTGCAATCCGGCCCGGAAGCTGAAAGGCCGGATCATTGGGCCGAGGTGACTAAAGAAATGGTTATCGCTTATATTGAAGGGCTAAAGACCGGGGGTGATTACGCCTCTTCTACCATTGCTCGCAAAGTAGCCGCTATCAAATCCTTTTTCCATTTTCTGGTTGCCGAAGGCGTTATCACCGACGACCCCACCTTTGCTCTGGATTCTCCCAAAGTGAAGAAACGGTTGCCCAAAGCAATGACTCCCGGTGAAATTGAACGGTTATTACAGGCCCCGGCCAAAGAAAGCGGCACCAAAGCCATGCGAGACCTGGCCTTGCTGGAAATGCTGTACGCTTCGGGAATGCGGGTTACAGAATTGGTTTCGCTTGATGTGAGCGATGTGAAATTGGGCGAAGGCAATGGTTCGGTATTGGTCCGCAGCAAGCGCGGCGGAAGCAGGGAACGGGAAATTCCCCTCACCGATGAAACCACTCTGAAAATCCTTCAAGATTACATCAAGAACGGTCGGGAACAATTGCTGAACGATCCAGAAGAACCGGCCCTGTTTTTGAACAATCGCGGCCAGCGGCTGACCCGCCAGGGACTATGGCTCATCATCAAACATTATGTGGAAGAGGTGGGCATTTCTACCCAGGTAACGCCCCACACCTTGCGCCACTCTTTTGCGGCCCATAAACTCAGCCAGGGGAAATCGTTACAGGATATTCAAAAATTATTGGGGCACGCCAACATTTCAACCACCCAGGTGTATACCCACATCAACCGGGAAAGTTAATTTCCCAACTTGCTAACGGACATCCTTTTTATTTGATCTTAATTCAATCATCGAATTTGTTTTTTGACAACCGGACCATCGATGACAGACGACAGACCACCGTAGCAGTTTGGCAGTCGGTCGTCAGTCGTCGGTGGTCTTGTTAAATTATAGATATGTTTGTTGGCAAGGTCTGACAACTACAAATTTTTAAGGCGCTCCTTGCAGAGTCAGTATCATTGATCGGCTCTGCATTTTTTGTTTCATCGAACAAAGATAATTTGCCTGTATTTCTGCCTGTTTGTATACTCTGTAGGTTCAATTATACCGGAAAAAATTTTGACCAGGGGATGACTTAACCCATATGCTAGAATTTCTCAGGCCCATTGTCGCTTTTGACACATGGATTTACATAGGTTTAGGATTGATCGCCCTCTTCTTTTTGCGTTTGATGTGGCTGGCCCGAAAAGATCGTTCTCGCTCTATTTTTACCCTGGAACGAGAAAACACCCGCAGCCGCATGAACCGCGCCTTTTTGGGCCTGATGGTTGTTTTAGCCCTGATGCTGGGCGTTTATTATCTGAGCATTGTAACGCCCCCGATGCTGCCGCCGCCGCCAAATACCCCCACCCCCACCCCTATGCTCGAACTCCCGCCGACTCCCACGCCACCGCCCTTGCTGCCCACGCCTACCCCTACGCCAACCCCGCTGCCGCCGCCAACCGTAGTGGTGGAAGAAACGCCCACCCCCACACCGGAAGTATCTCAAGGCGCGCCGTCCGGTTGTCCCAACCCCGGCGCTATGATCAGCCAGCCGGGAAACGGCGCGCAAGTATCGGGTATGGTGCAAATCAGCGGGGCTGCGGCCCTTGAAAATTTTGATTATTATAAATTTGAGTTCCGCGTTCCCGGCGATCCCAATTGGAGCTTCATCCAGCGATATGATAATCCGGTCCAAAACGGGGTGCTTGGCTCGTGGAATTCTGATACCGTGCCGCCTGGTGAATACGAGTTCAGGTTGGTGGTTGTAGACTCCATTGGCAATTACCCTGAACCTTGTGTTATTCGAATTGACGTTCGATAGCTATTAGATAAACTTACATTACACAGAGGAAATATGATTGTTCCATTATTATTAGCGTTAGCCCTGGTCATTTCTATGGCCAAACTTGGAGGAATAGCCTCTACCCGCATTGGCCAGCCGGCTGTGTTGGGGGGGCTGGTAGTGGGTCTATTGCTTGGCCCGTCGGTATTAAATGTATTTGGAATACACTATTTTGAATCAGTCCATGTCAGTGAAACCCTGCACACATTGGGCGAATTAGGTGTCATCTTTTTAATGTTTGTGGCAGGTCTGGAAACACAACTCTCGGACCTTGTCAAAACCGGCAAACCGGCAGCACTGACCGGCACGTCCGGAGTAATAGTTCCCATTATCCTGGGGGCGGTAGCCGTGCTGGCTTTTGGCTACAGTCTCTCGCAAGCTATCTTTGTGGGTATTGTCTTAAGCGCCACGTCGGTCAGTATTTCTGCCCAAACATTGATGGAATTGGGAAAACTTCGCAGTCGAGAAGGCATGACCTTACTGGGCGCGGCCGTAGTAGACGATGTGCTGGCCATTATTGTATTTTCCGGCTTCATAGCCATTTCTCAGGGCGGGGCCGGCAATCTTACCAGCCTGATCTGGATAGTAGTGCGGATCGCCATCTATCTGGTGGGAGCTTCGGTATTGGGGATCTGGCTTTTACCCAGAGCCGTCAGGTGGGTTGAAAAAGTCCCTGTCAGCGCCCCCGTCACCAACCTGGTCATTGTCAGTTTTTTGATTTTTGCCTGGGCGGCGGAGGCCATTGGTGGCGTGGCCGCTATCACCGGGGCTTTTATTGCCGGGGTGGCGCTGTCGGGTAGTACGCTCAAGCACCAAATAGAACACAACATCCATCCGATGGCGTATTCCTTTTTTGTACCCATCTTCCTGGTCAGTATCGGTTTATCCGCCGATATCAGTTCTCTCTCCATCAACGATTATGGCCTGGCCGCCGTTATCTGCGTGGTAGCCATTGTCTCCAAGGTAGTCGGCGCCGGTTTTGGCGCTAAACTGGGGAATATGAGCTGGAAAGAGTCGTTGCGGGTGGGAGTCGGAATGATCTCTCGCGGTGAAGTTGGCCTGATCCTTGCCGGCATAGGTTTGAGAACTACTCATGTTATTAGCGATAATATCTTTACCGTGGTGGTATTGATGGTACTGGTGACTACCATTGTCACCCCGCCCTTATTACGTTGGGCATTTACCGAAAAGGAAAATGAAAAGGAGACTCAATATGCCTGAAGTGATTGTGCTGGTCATCAATGAGCCAGAAAAAGTTGAAGAAGTATTTCAAGTTTGGTTAAAATTGAAAATACCGGGCGTAACGGTACTCAATAGTGCCGGCTTGCGCTACCAACTCGATAAATATGAAACGCGCGATGATCTGCCGTTTATCGTTTCACTGTCAAATATACTGAAAAGCCGCAAAGATCCGCACCAACTTTTGTTCAGCGTTGTCCCCGATGATTTCGATGTGGAAACTCTGGTCATCGAAACGGAAAAAATACTTGGGCCACTGGACGAACCGGATAACGGCATTCTTTTTGTTTTGCCGGTGCGGCGCGCCTGGGGATTAAGGAAAGCAGAAGTCCGGTCAGAATAAAAACTATCAAATCAGGTTGAGCTAACCATGCCGTACGCCGAAACAGTCTACTGGCTGACTTTTATCAACGAAAGCGGCCTCAAACTCAATAGGGTCAAAACCATTCTCCAACGCTGGTGCGTGGCCGACAACCGGGCCGTGGCCGATCTGTTTGATCTCTCGCCCCTGGAGTGGTCTACCACCTTTGGCCTGGATGATGATGAAGCCAACCGGGCCGCTGGCTTGCAAGGTAAGCTTTCCCGTCGGGCCAAAGTTTTGGAGCAGTGGCGCGAGCAAGATATTGAGGTAATCAGCCGTATTGATCCGCGCTATCCTCGCCGCCTGGCTCATGTACTCCCCCCGGCCAAACAACCTCTGTTGCTATGGGGGCAGGGAAATCTATCGCTGCTCAACGAACCGGTTGTGGCAGTGCTGGGCAGCGAGTCCGCCGGCTCTACCGCCGCTTTTGTTGACGAACTCATGCAAGAATTGGTCAACGAAGAAATTGGCCTGGTGAGCGGCTACGGGCGCGGCCTGGATCGCGCTACCTTTGAAACCATGTTGGCCACCGGTAATGGACGCGCCATCGCGATTATTCCGATGGGATTGAGCGCTTTTGCCAAAACAACCTCCAAATTGCAGGATGCTGTGAAAACCGGCCGGCTTGCGCTGGTCAGCCCCTTCCCGCCCAATACCCCCTTTGATGAAAAATATGCCGAGGCCCGCAATATGCTCATCGACTCGCTGGCCTTAACCCTGTTGGTGCTGGATACGGACGACGACGCGCTGGCCCGGGCCGAAGCAGCCCTGGAACGCGGCCTGCCGGTTCTCATCCCCACCTCGGATAATGAAGTAACCCGGACGCTGATCAATCAAGGCGCTTTCCTGCTCACCGACCCCGGCGAGGTCATCGAAATGGCGCAGCAGGGATTGGTTGATGATGCCCTGTTGGCAGAAACAGAAGAAGAACCGGCCCCGCCACCAACAATGCCTGCCGCTCCCCCTGTCCTTCCTGAAGATTCCGATGAAGATTACGCCCTCCGTTCCGAAAGCCTGGAACCCATTGACCGGGACGAAGCTCTGGATATTTTGTCGATGGGCGGGCAGGTGCCGGAGATCTTACAGAAGCGGTTGGAAGAGGCTGATGACGAGGCTGAAGACAACGAAGAATAAATTGCCGGGCGGTGAAAGGATTGAATAAAGACTTTCCACCGTAGTCAGCAAACGCGGTTCTATCCATAGAACCGCGTTTTTTGTTACAGTTATTTTTTACCCGTAACATGAAAAGGGGGGAAAAATTTTGGCGATAGGGCTTGACAAATCTAAAAAAACTAATATAATTAGTTAAAACTAATAGCATTAGGATTATAAATGTCTACGCAAAAAACAACCCAATCAATGTCGCCGCGCCGGCGGCGCAACCGTGAACGCACTATCCAAACAATCCTGGACACCGCTCGCTCCATTATGCGCGAGAAGGGGGCCGCGGCGCTGACAATGAACGAACTCGCCCGCCGGCTGGAGATGCGCCCGCCTTCACTCTACAATTACTTCTCCGGCCTCATGGATATTTATGATGCTCTGTTCCGGCTCGGTTTCACGTTATGGGGCGAGTATGTTGGAGAATACCTTCAGGAAGCGCAAACCTGGCAGGACGAAGCTCGCCTGGCTATGGAAGCCTATATGACCTTCGCCATGCAAAACCCGGACTTATACCAACTATGCTTCGAGCGGCCCGTCCCCGGCTTTGTGCCGTCTGAGGAAAGCCTTCAGGTTAGTTTTGGTACTTTAGAAGATGTGTATACACGCGTGGCTAACTTGCAGGAAGCCATGCAAACAGATTTACCGCCCCAACAAACCGCCGATTTGATCATTGCCATTTCGCATGGTCTGACCGCTCTGCATATGGCCAACGAACCGCATCTATCGTTAGGCCAGGGACGTTTTGGGGCGCTGATCCCTGCCGCATTGAATGTACTCGATAAAGCCTGGTCAAAAAAGTGAAAATAAATTTTTATTGGTAAAGGAGTAAAAAAATGATTGCTACCGCTTCACCTTCTACAGTTCGAGATACTGCCGGCATCCCGGCGGTAACGGCGGATGAGGCTTACCGCCTGATGCAAACTGCTCTATCCCGCTTTCTGGCGTTGGTTGAGACCCTTGATCCCGATGATTGGGATAAACCGACCGCCTGCACCGGTTGGTCCGTGCGTGATATATTGGCCCATCAGGCAGGCGGCTACGCCAGCGGCACCAGTTACAGAGAAATGATTCGTCAGGGCCGAAACAAACCCAAGCCCGGCCAACTGATCGAAGACGCCATCAACGCCTTTCAGCTACAGGAGCGCGCCGGCAAATCCCCGGCTGAACTGATTGAGGAGTTACGAGAGGTAGGCCCCGTGGCGGCCAAAAAATGGGCCTATCAATTCCGGTTGGCCAAACTGATCAGTTTACCCCATCCCGTCGTTGAAAAGCTGTCGTTTCGCTACCTGATGTGGATCATCCACAGCCGCGATACCTGGATGCACCGCCTTGATATTTGCCGGGCAACCGGACGCGAGTTTGAGCAAACCCGCGAGCAGGATGGCCGCATTGTCGAATTAGTGATGGTGGATGTGGCCGATGTTTTGGCCAGAAAATTCGATAGCCCGGCCCTGATCTTTGAACTAACCGGCATTGCCGGCGGAACCTGGAAAATTGGTAAAGGAGAACCGGCGGCAACGATTTGCATGGATGTGTTGGATTTCAATATCTTTGCCTCCGGGCGCTACACCTACCAAGAAGCCCGCCCGCTGGCAGCCATTACGGGCGATGTCTCCGCCGCCGAAGCGGCGCTTAAAAATATCCTGGTGCTCTATTGAATAGACACAATTTCATATTTGAGAGGTAAAAATGGGCAATGTTACCAAGTTAGAACTCGGTCACAAATTAATTAGATATGGTGTTTTGTTGTTTTTGTTGGGCTTGATTACCGGTTTTGCTATCCCGGCCATGCAAAATCCCCGAATGGGACTTTCCAGCCATCTTGAAGGCGTTCAGAATGGGATGCTTCTGATCTTGTTTGGCATCATCTGGGCCAGGCTGCGTGTGTCAGATCGCATGCTCACCTGGGGATATTTTCTGGCCCTGTTTGGTACCTACACCAATTGGTTAACCACTTTTCTGGCCGGGATATGGGGCGCAGGCGCAGAAATGATGCCTCTGGCCGGCGGAGATTTCTATGGCGCAGCCTGGCAAGAAACCCTGATTCAATTTGGATTACTTTCTTTGTCAATAGCCATGGTTGTTGTTTCCGGGATGTTGCTCTGGGGGCTTCGAGGCCGTGCTTCTGAAAGGTAAATTCTTCGATGTGAGCGAGGAATCTCCTGTTTCGGCCCGGGGCCGGAGAGATTCCTCCTCACGTCGTTTTTTGTTCGGCCAAAAACGTTTCTACCTCATCCAACGTGGGCGACCCCAACACGCCATTCCGGCTCGAAACTACCAGCGCGGCCACAGCGTTGGCAAATCGAACGGCTTTTTCTAAGGACCAGCCCTGCCGCATCCCGTACAAAAACCCCACATTAAACGAATCGCCTGCGCCTGCCGAAATATGGACCTCCACCGCAAACCCCGGCACGTCTAATTTTATCCCTTCCGCCCGCACCGATGCGCCGCGTTTGCCCTGTTTGATCACAATGGCGTTAGCGCCCTTTGCCAGCAGGTGGCTCGCGGCTGTTTCCCAATCGTCCATACCGGCCAGAACCGCCAATTCGTGGGTATTGCCGATCAAATAATCAAGCTGGGGAAAGAGAGGCAGTAATTCCTCTACCGTCAGCGGTTCGCCGATGGCCGGACCAATGTCCATCGCGGTGATGCCCCCGGCTCGATGGGTGGCTGCCAGCGCCCGCGCAAAGCCGTCACCGCGCATGCCGGTCATAATCGGCGCGCTGGCGCATAACAACGCCTCGGCCCGGCTGAACAGACTCTCCGGCAGCGTCTCGAAGCGAGTGTGGCTGGTGCCGCCCAGATGATGAAACACCACCTGGTTGGCGGCGTCGGTCATAATAATGGTTGAGGTTGAGGTGGCGTGAGTATCGTTGCGCTGCAAGCCGTCGAGATTAACCTGCCGCGCCTTCAATTGCTCAACCAGGAAATCACCCAGCGTATCCTGCCCCACCATGCCGCCCAGCGCCGTGGGCGCGCCCAGGCCGGCCAGCACATAGGCGCTGTTGCCGCCGTTGCCGCCCATCAAAATTTTTAGCGGTTGCTCGGTGAAAACCAGGTTGCCGGCCCGGAAACCGTCGCTGCCCGCGGCGGCAAATGGTTCCCGGCTCAGAATGAATAGATCGGCGGTGACAGAACCAATAATGACAAACATCAGGGGAATCCTCCTATTTTTGTTGGGAATTAACGCGCATCTGTCGCGAGTTTGGCCAGCCGGTCGAACATCGCTGGGGTGATCTCTACGTGCAGCACGTGGGAAATAACCTGCGTCCAGCCGTGGAGAAAATAGCCCCAACCGTCTGCCACCGTTAGATGGCGCGACTCTTGCTGCGCCCGCGCCTGCTGTAAAAAATCCAACTCGCCGCGATAGTTGAGTTCCCAGGCCACGCCGTGGCGGGGAAAAACAGCGGCACCGGTGAGCGGCGAGCCGGGCGTATCTTTGCCCATACCGGTGGCATTGATCACCAGGCTGCCGTCGGGCAGCGCTGCCAGCAATGCGTCGTTTTGATGCGGCTCTTGTTGGCAAAGGTACTCAAATTTTATATCCGTCTCAAAGCTGTTGACCATCCGGCACAGCCGAGCCAGCCGGTCCGGGCTTCGATTCACCACCACCATCCGGCGCGGACGGTCATCGGGATGTGGTTTGTTGAGCAGGTTCAGGCTGATGGCCGTGCCCGAACCACCCGCGCCCAAACATAGAACCTCGCCGCCGGTGCGGCCAAAATAATGTTGGCCCAGGATCGAATCCAGGCTCAAACCGGCCGCCACGGGATCGGTGGCGCGGCCTACCAGCTGGCCGTTGTCTTTGGCAATGCTGGATACTTCGTTGGTGGCGACGGCGTACGGCCCCAGCGTGTCAAACAGATCGCGCGCGGCGTTGAGTAGATCGATTTTGTGGGTGGTCACCAACCCGCCCAGGGATAACGAATCGTGCTTGATTTGGGCTACCGCCTGCCGGTATTTTTCCGGGGCATCGTGTATTTTCAGGTCGATGCCTTCCAGCGCCACCTCCGGGCAGCCCAGCGCTTCCATCCATAGCGGAAACATTTTTTTCGAGGCCGATTGGCCGGTGCTCACGCCGATGAAATAAAAGGTGGGGGCGGTTTTGGTTTCGATAGCGATTTCAGGCCCCATCCACGCACCCGTAAACCCGCTGCACCCGCGAGCGATAATCATCGTAACAAAGGTCAAACCGTTTTTGCGACTCTTCGGAACCGATGAAATAGCTGCTGGTCAGCACAATCGGCGGCTGGCCGCGTTGGGTGAGCTGCTGGGCGATCAGGCATTTGAGCATGTTGACCACCGCAGTTGCGCCAATGGTAGAGCCGGGGCCAACCGGATCATCCAGCCCTTCAATGTTGACCATCGCATCTCCGGCGGGAGTACAATTGTCGATGGTGATGTCGGCAATGTCAATCAGTCGTTGGCCGGAGCTGTGCCGGGGCGGAATGGCCGTACAGTGATCCACCGACACCACGGCGATCACCGGCAGGTTGTGTTTTTTGACCTCCAGCGCGACCTCTACGACGACCTCGTTGACGCCGCTGTTGGTAAAAATAATAAAGCTGTCGGGCGGCTCCAGCACAAAATTACGCAAAATTACCCGGCCCAGGCCCTCCACGTGTTCCAGGAACATGGCTTGGCGCTGGCCGTTGGCCCCCACCACCTGGTTATGGTAGGTGAGCGACAACTCTACAATAGGGTGAAAGCCCGGAAAACTGCCGTGCCGGGGAAACATCTCCTCGATCATGATCCGCGAGTGCCCTGTGCCAAACAGATGCACCAATCCCCCCTGGGCAATCGAGTGGCTGGACACGGTGGCTGCCTGTTCAATGGCCGGCAATTGGGTGGCCCGGATACGCTTCAAAATTTGCTCGGCAGCATCAAGATACGAGAGGGCAGGGTTCATAGACAACTCCTCTAAAAGTACGAATGTCCGGTCAATTTGACTCGGATTATAATCAAACCCCATCATCTGTCAAAGAATTGACAATTATGCAAAAGTACTCTAAAATTAATTCTATTGTACGGACATTTGAAGGGTGCAGGAATTTATGGAAAATGATATGATTGTGACGCTGTCGTCCGCAAGTATCACCCCCGTTGATCCCGACAGCCCGATTCCCCTCTATTATCAAATCGAAAGTGATCTGCGCCGGTTAATCAGTTCCGGCGAGATGCCGCCCGGCGCAACCATTCCCCCCGAACTGGAATTGTGCCAATTATACGGCGTGGGCCGCCACACCATGCGGATGGCGTTGTCGCGCCTGTCGGCGGACAATCTGATCACCCGGCGGGCCGGGCGCGGCACCATTGTGCGCCTGCAAACGGACCGCATCCAATTTTATCTGGATCGCAGTTTCACCCGGCAGATGGCCGAACTGGGCCGCCGGGCGCATTCCCAGGTGTTGGAAATTACATCGGGTGAAATTACGGCGGATGACCCCGACGTGTTTCTCAATAAAATCGGCGCGCCCTGTTTGCGGCTGGTGCGGCTGCGCCTGGGCGATGAGGAACCCATCGGCCTGCAAGCCACCACCATCCTCACCGAACGGTGCCCGGATCTGGCCGAGAAGGATTTTGACCGGGGCAGTTTGTACGACATTCTGGCCTCGGAGTATCAATTGGTCATCGCCGAATTGCGCCACACCATCCGCGCCACCACCGCCGATGAATTTCAGGCCGAAATGTTGCAGGTAACGGATTGCGAACCGCTGCTGGTGGTCAACAGTACGGCGTTTCTGGATAACCGTCAGGTGATCGAACACACGATCAGCCACTACCGGGCCGACCGGTACGAATACAGCACCACCCACACCTATACGCCGCAAAGTTCTTGACACGAAAATAGGATGCAATTATAATTTGTTCGACTAAATGACCGGACATTCGGAACTTTATCACAATTCAAAGGAGAAATGTAACAATGGCAAAAGTAACAATGCTGGGTACCGGATTAATTGGCATGTTTTACACCATGACCCTGCACGGAAATCGCAGCCGCGATCAGGTGGCCGTGGTCTATTCCCGCACCGAAGAACGGGCCAAACAGTTTGCCCAAGACTGGAATGTACCCAAGTACACTACCGATCTGGCCGAAGCGATCAACGATCCCGATACCTCGGTGGTGGTGATTGGGCTGCCCAACAACCAGCACGAAGAAGCCGCTCTGCTGGCCGCCAAAGCGGGCAAGGCGGTGCTGTGTACCAAACCGCTGGCCCGGACCGCCGCGGAGGCCAAACGAATTTTGGATGCCGTTGAAGAGGCCGGCGTCTTTCACGGCTATTTGGAAGACCTGGTCTATCCTCCCAAAACCCTCAAGGCCCTCAGGTCGGTGCGCAACGGCGCGCTGGGCAAAGTATTGTGGGCGCGCTCCCGCGAAACCCACCCCGGCCCCCACAGCGATTGGTTCT
The DNA here is from genome assembly GCA_964612485.1 of uncultured Caldilineaceae bacterium. Classification (GTDB taxonomy): domain Bacteria; phylum Chloroflexota; class Anaerolineae; order 4572-78; family J111; genus JAFGNV01. Next base: position 85,019 of record CAZTFF010000016.1, on the reverse strand, counting down.
GGAATAAAGAAATCTCCGGCGGCGGGGCGATTGTTGATATGGGCTGCCACTGCATCGAGATCAGCCGCAACTTTATCGGCAAAGATGTGCGCCCGCTGGAAGTCATGTGCTGGGCCGATACCCAGGTTCATCCCATCGAGGCCGAAGACAGCGCCGTGGGCTTGGTGCGCTACGCCAACGGCGCGGTGGGCCAATTTGAAGTAAGCTGGACCTTCCGGGGCGGCATGGACCTGCGCGACGAGGTTTCCGGCACCGAAGGCACTATCTGGCTCAATCACTGGCTGCGCACCGGCTATGAATTTTTCACCGCCGTGGGCGAGCAGGGTTACGTGGCCGAAAAAGCCGAAGGCGAGACCGGCTGGCTCTTCCCCGTGGGCGATGAAGTGGGCGCGCTGGGCTACGTGGAGATGTTCAACGATATGATGAACGCCATCGATAACGGCAGCAAACCGATGGAAGATTTTTACGATGGCTACGTGGTCAACGCCATTATGGACGCCGCCTACCGCTCCATCGAGAGCAAAACCTGGGAGCCGGTGGAAATTGAAGATTGGCGCGGCTCGGACGAGGCCGGGGCCGGGGTGGAGATGTCGGAATACGACGCCGACCATTTCCTGGTCAAAAAAGAAAAAATGCCCGATGGCCGCACCAAATTGATCCTCAAAGAAAAAGTGGGCGGCAAGATCGTGCAGAAAGTGGTTGAGGCTGAATGAGCCTGTCACCGCGCGAGCGCGTCCGCGCCGCCCTCAACCACCGGGAACCCGACCGCGTGCCGCTGGCCCTGTGGGGTAGTTGGTACGGCGTTACCGACAAGCTGTATTTTGAGGTTATGAAAACGCTGGGCTGGGAGCCGGTGCCGCCGTTTCGGCCCGACCGGGTGCATTCGGTCAATTATTATGATGACCGCCTGCTGGAAAAGCTGGGGGTTGATGTGCGCCACGTCGATCCCGGTTCCACCGCCGCCACCAGCCGTATCGGCCCGGAGGGGTTGGACGCCTGGGACTTTACCTGGGATTACAGCGGCCTGTACCGCACCGTCAACCGGCACCCGCTGCAAAACGCCACGGTTGATGAGATTCGAAACTTCTCCGTGCCCGACGCGGCGGACGTAATCCAGGCTGAACCCATCCAAGCGCGGCTCGACGCCATCCAGGCGATGGAGCAGGAATACGCCGTGGTCGGGCGGGCGGTGGCCTCATATGGATTTTTTGAAATGGGCCAGAGCCTGCGCAAGCACGACCAGTTTTTGATGGATCTGGCCTTGAACCCGGATATCGTCAACGCGCTGATTGAACGGATTTTTGAGTGTTACGCGGCGATGGTGGCTCGATTCTTAGACATTGCCGGCGATCAACTCGATTTGCTGGAACTGCCCGGCGATGATTTTGCCGGCAACAGCGGGATGATGATCTCGCCGGAGATGTTTGACCAATTCTTTAAAGAGCCGTACCGTCGCCTGATCCAACAGATCAAATCCCGCTGCCCGCACCTTAAAATAATCTACCATTCCGATGGGGCCATCACCCCGCTGCTATCGCGGCTGGTTGAGATGGGGGTGGATGTGGTTCATCCGCTGGAACCCCTGCCCCTCACCGATTTTTCCGCCATCAAAAACGACTACGGCTCCCGACTCACCTTCATGGGCGGCATCGACATCCGCGAAACCATGCAGGGCGATCAAGATGGCGTGGTGGCGGAAGTCAAAACCCGGTTGCGGCAGTTGGCGTCCGGCGGCGGCTACATCCTGGCCCCGTCCAACCATTTGCAGTGGGATGTGCCGCCGGAAAATCTATTTGCGTTGTATGAAGCAGCGCAGAAATATGGACAATACCCGCTTGCTACCGATTAACTGGTAATATCAAGAAGGAGGAGTAAATGAAAGAGCGCCCGCTGCGCACCACCGTGGTCGGCAGTTATCCCTTTCCATCCTGGCTGGAATATGCCTCGCAACATTTGGATGAATTCGGCAGCGATGAGATCACCGAAATACAGGAAGACGCGGTAATTGCCGCCGTGCATGATCAAACCGCCGCCGGGCTGGACGTAATTACCGACGGCGAGCAAACGCGCTTTGATTTTAACCTCTCTTTCTACGGCTACCTGCGCGGCCTGGGAAAAGCGGAATCAACCCGGCGGGTTTTTGGCCCGCCGGCCCACGACCAGCGCGGCAAATATCCCCTGGTTGGCGAACTTACCGCGCCCAACGGCCTGGGCGCGGTGGCCGAATTTGAACGGCTCCGGCGGCTGGCTCCCTCAGGCCCCACGCTCAAGGCCAGCGTTCCCGGCCCCTACACCCTCAGCGGGCGGTTGCTGCCCAACGACCAGTACCCGGATCGGTTAGCCATCACCGAAGCGCTGATCCCCATTGTCCGCCGCGAATTGGAAGAACTGGTAGCCGCCGGCTGCCGGGAATTGACGGTTGATGAACCCTCGATGAGCTGCTACGCTTACAAATCCGATCCCCAGCAATTTGTGGATATCTTCAATCGCACGGTTGAGCCGGTGGTGCGGAAATGCCGTTTATCCACCCATCTTTGTTTTGGCAATTACAAAGGGCACGCCGTGGGCAAGCGGGAATACGCGCCAATGTTTCCTGATTTTCTGGGCATGACGGTGGATGAGTTTCACGTAGAGATGGCCAGCCGCGAGTTTGCCGAAATCGAGATTATTGGCGAAATTGCCAAAATCACCGATGTAGCCGTGGGCATTGTGGATGTAAAAAGCTATTTCATCGAAACACCCGATGACATTGCCGAGCGGGTGCGGCGCTGCCTGCAATTTGCCCCGCCGGAACGCCTCTCGTTTGCCCCCGACTGCGGCCTGAGCCAGACCGCGCGCTGGGCGGCCAAACGTAAGTTGCAAAATATGGTGGCCGGCGTTCAGCAGGTGCGGGAGGAAGTGGGTGTATGATCAAACCGGTGTTGCAAAGCAGCGCTTTTTTGGCCGATGTCAGGAAAGCAACAAAAGACGGTGATGGTTTGCACTTGTGGTGGTTGGGGCAGAGCGGATTCCTGGTGCAGTGGCAGGGAGCGCACCTGCTGTTTGATCCCTATTTGTCTGATTCGTTGACTAAAAAATACGCCCAAACCAACAAACCCCACGTCCGCATGACCGAGCGCGTGGTAGCCCCGGACCGGCTGGATTTTATCGATGTCGTCACGTCCAGCCACAACCACACGGATCACCTGGATGAGGAGACCCTTGGCCCGCTGTTGCAAGTAAACCCTGATCTCACGGTGTTGGTTCCTGCCGCCAATTGCGATTTTGCTGCCGAACGGCTGCAAGTAGTTCCCGACCGTTTGACAGGCGTCACGGTGGGCGCTTCTTTTGAGATTGGCCCGTTCACGTTTTATCCCGTGCCTGCCGCGCACGAGGAACTGGAACTTGATGAAAGCGGGCGGTATCGATTCATCGGGTTGGTGGTGCAGGTTGGTCCGTACACGCTTTATCACAGCGGTGACACCGTTCATTATCCCGGCATGGCCGAACGTCTCTCCCGCTGGCCCATCGACATCGCCCTGTTGCCCATCAACGGGCGCGACCCGGCCCGGGGGGTGGCCGGTAATTTGTCGGGGCCGGAGGCGGTTCATCTGGCTAAGGAGATCAACGTCAGGCTTGTCGTTCCTTGTCACTACGAAATGTTTGAGTTCAACACCGCTTCGCCCGATGCGTTTGTGGCGGCGGCGGAACTGATCGACCAACCTTATCAATTATTACGGGCGGGCGAGCGACTGACGTATCGCGAATGACGCAAATAGCAAGATTGATTTTGACTTCTCAACCAAAAACAGGTAAGATATGTTGTATGGTGGCTAGGCCACTGTGTAGCTCTGAATGAGATGATTTTTCAATGGCGAAACCACTGGTCAGAACGCCCATTTACCAGCAGCTTAATCAAGCCTTGCGTGATTTGATCCGTTCCGGCGAATTTCAGGTGGGCGATCAATTTCTCACCGAACGGCAAATCTGCGACCGCTTTAGCGTGAGCCGCGCTACCGCCAACAAAGCCCTCTCTAACCTGGTGGCCGAAGGCGTGTTGGCCTTCAAAAAAGGCGTGGGCACCTTTGTGCGCGGCGGCATTCTGGATTACGATCTCCGCGCGCTGGTGAGTTTTACCGATAAAGCGCGAGTCGCCGGTAAAACCCCCTCCACTCGCCTCCTGAAATGTGAAACCATCCGGGCCGAAGACGCCGTGGTGGAGCTAACTGAAAAGCTCAAGATTCAACCTCATGATCCGCTCTATTACGTGGAGCGGCTGCGGCTGGCCAACCAAACCCCCGTTATTTTGGAGCGCCGTTATGTGGTGGCGCAATATTGCCCCGATCTGACAGAAGCCGAATTACAAAACTCCCTCTACGCCATCTGGATAGAAAAATACCAGCTCGACATCATTGGCGCGGACCAGATGATCCGGGCCGTTAATATTGAGGGCGGCGACGCCCAATTGATGCAGGTAGACGATGGCGCTGCCGGGCTGCTGGTATCGTCGACCGGCTTTTTAAGCGGCGATGTGCCGCTGTGGTGGGAAAATACGCTCTATCGCGGCGAGGCGTATGAATTCCGCAACCGGCTGGGACCGATCCAGATGGCACGCCCGGCCGCGGGGGCCTTGCTGGATTTTGAAGCTAACAAGGGGCGGCATCGACCGCGGCAGGATCGACATCGCCCTCTGACTAATTGACGATGAGGAAAAGAAAGGAGACACAACAATGTATAACCTGGGCGTAGCAATCACCGGAACCGGATTTATGGGGCCGTCTCACACCGAGGCCCTGCGCCGGTTAGGAATCAACGTGGTGGGCATTTTAGGCTCTTCTCCCGAAAAATCCCGCCGCGCCGCCGAAAATTTGGGGCTGGCCAAAGGCTACAGTAGTTACGATGAACTACTGGCCGATGGCGATGTGCATGTAGTCCATGTTACCTCGCCCAACCGCGTTCACTTTGAGCAGGCCAGCCGCGCTTTACAGGCGGGCAAACACGTGCTGTGTGAAAAACCGCTGGCCATGACGTCCGACGAATCATCCAAACTGGTCGAACTGGCGCAAAAGAGCGGGCAGGTGGCCGGGGTCAATTACAACATCCGCTTCTATCCCCTCAACCTGGAAGCCCGGGAGCGGGTTCAGCAGGGCGATCTGGGCGATATTCATTCGGTGTTTGGCGGTTACGTGCAAGATTGGCTGCTTTACCCCACCGATTACAACTGGCGGGTGCTGGCCCAAGAAGGCGGCGCGCTGCGGGCCGTGGCCGACATCGGCACCCACTGGCTGGATTTGGTGCAAACCATCACCGGCCTGGAAGTGGAAGCCGTCTTTGCCGATCTGCACACCGTTCATACCACCCGCCAGCGGCCCAAAGGAGAGGTGGAAACCTTTTCCGGTAAAGTGCAGCAAGTTGAGGCTACTGAAGCCATCGACGTTAAAACCGAAGATCACGGCGCGGTGCTGCTGCGCTTCAAGGGCGGCGCGCGGGGGTCGATGTGGGTCTCCCAGCTCACGGCGGGCCGCAAAAACAGCCTGCGGTACGAGATTGCCGGCTCCGAGGGCACCATCGCCTGGAACGGGGAAAGCCCCAATGATTTATGGCTGGGGCATCGTAATAAACCCAACGAAATTTTGATGCGCGATCCCGGCCTGGTGTCCGAGATCGCCCGCAACTTTATCACCTATCCCGGCGGGCACAACGAAGGCTATGACGATACCTTCAAGCAGTGCTTCAAAGCTTTTTACGATTACATTGCCGCGGGAGATTTTTCCGCGCCCGAACCGTTCCCCACCTTTGCCGATGGCCACCAGGAGATTTTGCTTTGCGAGGCGATTCTCAAGAGCCATCAGGAAAGCCGGTGGGTGAGCTTGAAAGAATAAATTAACTCATCCAATTCGTTGGGAGATTAGAGAGTGGAGATTAGAGATTTCGTCGCTTGTGCTTACGCCAATCTCCTCATCTCTAAATCTCCAACACAGTTTTTAGCATACCAGGAGGATTATCACAATGATGAAATTAGGTTTTGTCAGCGCCATTTTGCCTGACCTGTCGCTGGAAGAGGTGGTAAAATTTGCTGCCGATAACGGCTTTGCCACCGTCGAGTTGATGTGCTGGCCCAAAGGTAAGGCCGAGCGCCGCTACGCCGGGGTGACGCACGTAGACGTGGTGGATTTCACCAGGGATGAGGCGGCTAAAGTGAACGATATTGTCACGTCCGCCGGCCTGACCATCAGCGGCCTGGGGTACTATCCCAATCCGTTGGCCCCGGACAAGGCCGAAGCGCAGGTTTACAGCGATCATATCAAGCAGGTGATCGCGGCGGCGGAATTGTTGGGCGTGGGCGTGGTCAACACCTTTATTGGCCGCGATTGGACCAAATCGGTGGACGATAATTGGCCGCGTTTCAAAGAAGTGTGGCCGCCGCTGATCAAATTTGCCGAAGATCACGGCATCAAGATCGGCATTGAAAATTGCCCCATGGCCTTCACCGCCGACGAATGGCCCGGCGGCAAGAACCTGGCCCACACCCCCGCCATCTGGCGGCGCATGTTCGAGGAAATTCCCAGCGATAATTTTGGTCTCAACTACGATCCGTCCCATATGGTGTGGCAGCATATGGATTACCTCAAACCGCTGCGCGATTTCACCGACAAACTTTTCCACGTTCACGCCAAAGATGTGCGGGTGGATAAACACCGGCTGGATGAAGTGGGCGTGATGGCCACCCCATTGGAATTTCACTCGCCCAAATTGCCCGGCCTGGGCGATGTCGATTGGGGCAAGTTTTTCTCCGTGCTGACCGATGTGGGTTACAACGGCCCGGTGTGCATCGAGGTGGAAGACCGCGCCTACGAAGACTCGCTGGCGGCGCGTAAAGCGTCGGTGGCGCAGAGCGGGCGGTATCTGAAGAATTTTATGCCGTAACGAACCATGAGCGATGTTTTTGCCAGCGTAGACCTGGGCGGCACCAAAATAGCCTGCGTTTTTGCTGATGACGAGGGCCGGGTGTTGGATGAAAAAACCATCCCCACCCACTCCCATTTGGGGCCGGAAGCGGTGCTGGATCGCATTGCTGCGCTGGTGCTGGAACTTGGCGAACAAGTACAGCGCCGTCCCGCTGCGGTGGGCATGGGCGTGCCCGGCCTGGCCGATTTGAAAAACGGCGTGGTGAAATTTCTGCCCAATTTGCCCACCAATTGGCGTGATGTGCCGGTTCGGGAGCATTTGTCGCCGCAAATTGGCTGCCCGGTGTACCTGCTCAACGATGTGCGGATGGCCACGCTGGGCGAGTTGGTCTTTGGGCACGGCCAGGGGGTCGGCACCATGGCTTTTTTTGCCCTGGGTACCGGCATTGGCGGCGGGGTGGTGATCGACGGTGAACTGCGGCTGGGCAAGCTGGGCGCGGCGGGCGAGTTGGGCCACCAAACCATTTTGCCGCACGGGCCGCGCTGCGGCTGTGGCAACTACGGTTGCCTGGAAACGCTGGCCAGCGGTCCGGCCATTACCGCCGAGGGAGTGCGGCTGCTGTTGAGCGGCCAAACCCATCACCTGCACGAGCTGGTGGGGGGCGATCCCTCCCGCGTCACGCCCAAAGAAATGGCCGTGGCGGCGGAAGCGGGGGATGCGGCGGTGCGGGAATCGCTCACTCGCGCGGCGGAATACTTGGGTATCGGCATTGCCAATGTAGTCACCATCATTCATCCCGATCTGGTGGTGTTGGGCGGCAGTGTGGCCGAGATCGGGCCGCTGCTGTTTGACACCGTGCGTCAGGTGGTGCCGCAACGGGTGGGCATGTTCCCGGCGCGCGATGTCCGTATTGAGCCATCGAAATTGGGCACCAAAGCCGGGATGTGGGGCGGTATTGCCCTGGCGATGAAAGGCGGGTTGCTGCCTCAATAGCAATACGCCTTGACATCGACAAATTGTGAACGGTGAATTGTGAATTGTGAATTATGAACGGTGGAGTAAACGATTTTGCATTGATATGCAGACGACACTCATCAAAAAATCAGGAGTATAACTGTGGATTACAGCTATTTAGATATTGCCAAAATGATCGATCATTCCCTCCTCAACCCGGTCTTGACCGCTGAGGAGTTGGAGCAGGGGCTGCAAGTGGCCCTGGATTATGATGTGGGCAGCGTGTGCATTATGCCTTATTACCTGAAGCGCTGCGCCGAGGCGCTGGCCGGGAGTACGGTCAAAGCCAGTACCACTATTGGCTTTCCACACGGGGGGCACACCACCGCGGTGAAGGTGGCCGAAACGCGCCAGGCGCTGCTGGACGGCGGCGAGGAACTGGATATGGTGGTCAACATCAGCCAGGCGCTCAGCGGCGATTGGGAGTACGTGCGGGCCGACATCAAAGCGGTGATTGATGTGACCCACGCCTACGGCCAAAAAGTAAAAGTGATTTTTGAAAATTGTTATCTTAATGATGACCAGAAAATTCGCCTGTGCGAAATTTGCGGCGAGTTGGGCGCGGATTGGGTCAAGACCTCTACCGGTTATGGCACCGGTGGCGCCACCGATGCGGATTTGAAATTGATGCGGCAGCATTCGCCGGAGCGGGTACAGGTCAAGGCGGCGGGCGGCGTGCGCTCGCTGGACCGATTGCTGGAAGTGCGGGCGTTGGGCGTGACCCGCGTTGGCGCGTCGCGTACGGTGGAAATTTTGGATGCGTGTAAAGAGCGGTTAGCCTGATCAACAGTCTGGCCGGTATAAATTTGGGTGACGAGAGGAAAAATGCTTGACAAATTGCTGAGCTTGTGCTAGTATTTAGCGTACTTGCTTCAAAAATTTACATAAGTTTTATAATTTTTGTCGTAAGCAGATAAAAATCAAGCGCCTCAAAACGTATTTATCGAAGTCCTGTTTGAATTCTCCAACTCGTACGACTATCGCTATAATCAATCTCGTCGACAAATCTTTATACCGGAACGGTCGAAGTTGACATCTAAAAAGCAAGCTTCTCTAATTTTAGAAACCGCCGAAGCGGAAGTGATCCGGGCCATTCGTCGTTTGGGGCCGTTGTCTCGCACCGATCTGGCGCGAATATTGGGGTTTTCTCGGGCCAATATCACAGCGATGATTACCGGTTTGTTGGAAAGAGGTATTTTGCAGGAAACCGGGCAAGGCCAATCGCAGGGCGGGCGCCGCCCGGTGATGTTGGATCTCAACGGCAACTTGGGGTATGTGGCCGGCGTCGATTTGGGTGCAACGAGCGTCGATCTGGCCCTGGCCGATTTGCAGGCCGATATTCTGGAGCGCTACACCGAACCCGCCGACGTTGGCGACGACCCCCAAGTGATCCTGGGCCGTATTTGTGAACTCATCATCACTATGATGCGCCGCCATCAGTTGGAACCGGAGCAGCTTTTGGGCGTGGGTCTGGGGGTGCCGGGGCCGGTGGCTTTTCTTAAGGGCGTTTTAATTGCGCCGCCGCTCATGCCGCGCTGGGAAGGTTATCCCATCAAAACCTTTATGCAGCAAACGTTCCCGACGGCGCAGGTGATGGTTGACAATGATGTTAATGTGATGGCCCTGGGAGAATTGTATGCCGGGGCCGGGCAGGGAATTAACAATTTTCTTTTTATCAAAATCGGCACGGGCATTGGATGCGGCATTATCTGCAAAGGTGAAATTTATCGCGGCACCGATGGCTGCGCCGGGGATGTGGGCCACATCTGCATCGATTACAACGGCCCCATTTGCCACTGCGGAAATCCCGGCTGCCTGGAGGCGATGGCCGCCGGCCCGGCGATTGCCGCCAGAGGTCAGGCGGCAGCCGAGAACGGCACGAGTGAATTTCTGGCCCAACGCCTGATCGAGACCGGTGAGATTACTGCCGTTGATGTGGGACAGGCCGCGGCAGCCGGTGATCGAGTAGCTAATGAGATTGTTAAGGATAGTGGCCGGATGGTTGGCGGAATGCTGGCCGGGCTGGTCAACTTTTTTAACCCCAGGCTGATTTTAATTGGCGGCGGGGTAAGCAAAATAGGGAACAAGTTATTGTCGTCCATTCGACAGGCGGTCCTGCGCCGGTCAACGGCTTTGTCTACCAAAGGGCTGCGGATTGAGTTTTCCGCCTTGGGAGATGATGCCGGCGTGATCGGCGGGATAAGATTGGCTCTGGAGAATGTGTTTGTTGTCAGAGAGTAAGTAATCAGGTACGATTATTCACAATTAGCCGGCTACAATTTAAAATTAGCGATTTTTAAAGGGGGTGATGAATAAAAAAAATTGTAGATTTTTAGTTCCAAATATCCGAACATTCAAACAAAAGCGTGTAGTACATTATTAGTCTTAATGGAGGAGATACCATGCGTATCAAAAATATTTACAAACCCATGATGGTTTTGGTAGCATTGCTGCTGATTGCATCGGTAGTGGCCGCCTGTGGTGGAACCGCCACCCCGGCCCCGCAAGAACCGGCCGCCGAAGAGCCTCAGGAAGAGGCCGCTCCGGCCGAGGAAGAGATGGCTGAAGAAGCGACAGCCCCAGCCGAAGAAGAGATAGCTGAAGAAGAGATGGCCGAGGAAACGGGCGAAGGCGCGCCCTTCACCATCGGCGTGTCCAATGGTTTTGTGGGCAGTGAATGGCGCACCCAGATGATCCAGAATATGCAGGACGTCAATCAGGAGTATATGGATCAGGGGTTGACCAATGAGTTGGTCATTGAAAGCGCCGATGTGGATGTGCAGGGCCAGACCCAGCAGATCCAGAACCTGATCAACCGGGGCGTGGACGCCATCATCATCAACCCCAACGACCAGAACGCCCTGAACCCTATCATCGAAGAGGCCGTTGACGCCGGCATCGTCGTAATTGCCGTTGACCAGGAGATCAGCGCTGAAGGCGCCATCAACGTGGTGACCGATCAGAAAGAATGGGCCAAGATCAGCGCCCGCTGGCTGGTTGACCAATTGAACGGCGAAGGCGATGTGGTCTTGATCGAAGGCTTTGTGGGCCACCCCGCTAACGAAGCGCGGATGGCCGGCGTGGAAGAGGTCTTCGCCGAGAATCCCGGCATCAATGTAGTGGGCCGCGACACCGGGATGTGGGACCAGGCTACGGGTCAGCAGGTCATGAGTGACTTTTTGGCCTCGATTCCCAACATCGACGGTGTCTGGACGCAGGACGGCATGGCCGAAGGCGCGCTGCGGGCCATCATCACCGCCGATCCCGATGAATGGCCGGTGACAACCGGCGAGGCGCGGGCCGGCTTCCTGCAATTGTGGCACGAAGTCAAGCAGGATCGCCCCGAGTTCACCACCATTGGCGTGGTCAATCCACCGGGCCAGGGTGTGAGCGGCATGCGCGTGGCGCTGGAACTGCTGCAAGGCCGTGAAATTGCCGAAGGCGTGCTGCGCGGCACGTTTGGCAACACCATTTACGTGCCGATTCCCGGTGTGGTGACCGAAGAGAATTTCCCGGAAGTGTACGAGCAGTACAAAGACTCTCCGGCCTCTTACACGCTTGACGGCTGGATCAGCCAGGATGAGGCCGTGGCCTTGATGGAAGGTAACATCATGGCTGAGGATTTGATGGAAGACCCCACTATGGCTGGTGATGACGAGTCGATGGAAATGAAAGAAGAAATGGCTGGGGGCGGGTTCACGCCGCCGGTTCAGGATAGCCCGGATGAAATCAGCGCTGTTTTGGGCGAGGTCGCGGGCGCGCCCTTCACCATTGGCGTGTCTAACGGTTTTGTGGGCAGCGAATGGCGCACCCAGATGATCCAGAATATGCAGGAGGCCAATCAAGCTTATATGGAATTAGGCCTCACTGAAGAGCTGGTGATTGAAAGCGCCGATGTGGATGTGCAGGGCCAGACCCAGCAGATCCAGAACCTGATCAACCGGGGCGTGGACGCCATCATCATCAACCCCAACGACCAGAACGCCCTGAACCCTATCATCGAAGAGGCCGTTGACGCCGGCATCGTCGTAATTGCCGTTGACCAGGAGATCAGCGCTGAAGGCGCCATCAACGTGGTGACCGATCAGAAAGAATGGGCCAAGATCAGCGCCCGCTGGCTGGTTGACCAATTGAACGGCGAAGGCGATGTGGTCCTGATCGAAGGCTTTGTGGGCCACCCGGCCAACGAAGCGCGCATGGCCGGCGTGGAAGAAGTTTTTGCCGGCACCAATCTGAATGTGGTGGGCCGCGACACCGGCATGTGGGACCAGGCTACGGGTCAGCAAGTGATGAGCGACTTTTTGGCCTCGATTCCCAACATCGATGGTGTGTGGACGCAGGATGGCATGGCCGAAGGTGCGCTGCGGGCCATCATTACCGCCGATCCCGATGAGTGGCCGGTGAGCACCGGCGAAGCGCGGGCCGGCTTCCTGCAACTGTGGTATGAAGTCAAGCAGGATCGTCCCGAGTTCACCACCATTGGCGTGGTCAATCCACCGGGCCAGGGGGTGAGCGGCATGCGCGTGGCCATGGAACTGTTGGCCGGCAAAGCGGTTGACGAAGCCCAACTGCAAGGCGAGTTCGGCAATACGCTGTACGTGCCGATCCCCGGTGTGGTGACCGAAGACAACTTCCAGGAAGTGTACGAACTGTACCAGGATTCTCCGGCCTCCTACACCCTGGACGGCTGGATCAGCCAGGCGGAAGCCGACGCGTTTATGAAATAACTTCTCCTTTCTGTTGAGGGGGTGTCCAGAGGGCATCCCCTCAACAAATTTTTTTTAGATTGGCAAACAACTATGAAAAAAGTATCCCTCTCCGCGCAAAGCGTTGTCAAAAGATATGGCGGTGTGGTGGCGCTGGCCGACGGCAATCTTGATGTCGAATCCGGCGAGGTGCTGGCCTTTGTGGGCGCTAACGGCAGCGGCAAGAGCACGCTCAGCAAGATCATAACCGGCGTGGTGGCCCCGGACGAAGGGCGCGTGCTGCTAGATGATGAAGAAGTCAGCTTTCCTTCGCCGTACGCCGCCAAAGTATTGGGCATTACCGCTGTTTACCAGGAACTCAGCCTGATCCCGGATATGACCGTAGCCGAAAATATCTGGCTGGGCAGCGAACCGCTCCAATGGGGCCTCCGGGTGAATGCCGGCGAGATCGCCCAGAAAACGCAGCAACTGCTCGATTTATTCGCCGGAACGCATCAAGCCTCGCTGCAACCCGATGTTCCGGTGGAACATTTACCCCCCGATGAAAAACAGATTGTTGAAATTCTCAAAGCCTACAGCCTTAACCCGCGCTTGCTGATTCTTGACGAAGCCACCGCCAGCCTCGATGGCCGGCAGGTGAATCGCCTGTTTGAATTGATTTCCGATTGGAAAGAACAGGGCATGGCCATTGTTTTTGTCTCGCACCGGATGGATGAAATCATGCGCGTGGCCGATCGCGTTACCGTGCTGCGCAACGGCAAAACCGTCGGCACCCGCCCCATCCAGGAAACCACCGAGAAGGAACTGGTCAATATGATGATCGAGGGCGGCGGCGTGGTGCCCCGCCGGCTGGAGAAAAACGGCGATCAGGCAACGGCGCAGGTGCGTCTCAAGGTGAATGATTTACACAGCCGGGTATTGCGCGGCGTCAGCCTGGATGTGCGCGACGGAGAACTACTGGGGATTGGCGGGCTGCAAGGCCAGGGCCAGGCCGATTTATTGCTGGCCATTTTTGGCGCCATCCCCTTTTCCGGCGATATTGCGCTGTCGGCGCAGCCGGTGCATTTTACCCATCCGCGCCAGGCCATGCGGCGAGATGTGGCCTTCATCCCCGGCGATCGCGCCACCGAAGGCTTGTTATTGCGGCGCAGCATTCTGGAGAACTTTCAGCTTCCGTCGTGGCGTAAATACGGCCTTCCCTTGAATATGCGCCAGGCCAGAGCCGATGCCAACCGCATGGCCGATACCTTGAGCCTGGTCATGGAATCGCTGGACTCCCTGGTCAGCAGCCTGAGCGGCGGCAACGCCCAAAAAGTGGTGATTGGCAAATGGCTTTTGCGAGAACCAAAACTGCTATTGCTCAACGACCCCACCAAGGGCGTGGATGTAGGCGCCAAAGGTGAATTTTACAACCTGCTCTCTGATCTACGCCAGGCGGGAACGGCCATTCTTTTTTACAGCAGTGATGATGAAGAGTTGCTGGGGCTGTGCGACCGGGTGCTGGTGCTGCACGATGGCCGGGTCACAGCCGAATTGTCCGGCGATACCTTAACCCATGCCGACTTAGTGACCGCCAGCATGGGCACAGTACAGGAAAATGGTGTATGAATACCTCGGGATTACAAAAACTAACCTTTCGACATCCGTACTTATTTGCCCTGGCTTTGCTGGCCGTGGCTCTGGGCGTGAATTTTTACCTGCAACCCAACCTGTTCGAGCAGCGCGTTCTAAGCGGCAACCTGCGTATTTTCCTCCCGTTGATGATCCTCACCGCCGGACAAGCAATTGTGATTATGGGCGGCGGACTTGATCTATCAGTGGGAACAATGGTTTCGATGGTCAATGCTATTCTGGTTACGTGGGTCACGCGTGATTCAACGGCATCGGAAATACTCATCGCCGTTACCCTGGGCGCCGGCGCCGGGATGCTGGCCGGCTTGCTGAATGGCGTCTGCGTATCGTACCTGCGCTTGCAGCCGATTGTGACCACCTACGCCACCAGTTTTATTTTTGCCGGCGTGGCCCTGTGGATTTTGCCCCGCCCCGGCGGCTTGCTGCCCTCGGACCTCACCCGGTTATACCGGGCCAATCCGCTGGGCATTCCCCTAACCATCTGGGTTGCCGCCTTGTTGATCTTGTTGTGGGTTGGCTTGCGGGCCACGCGTTACGGCCGGTATCTTTTCGCCGTAGGCGGGCAGCCGGAATCGGCGTATGCTACCGGCGTGCCGGTTTCGTTGATGCGGTTGAGCACCTATGTGATTGCCGGTTTGATGGCTGCTTTTGCCGCGCTGGCCCTCACGCTCAGTACCGGCACCGGCGATCCCCGCATTGGCGATGCCATGACGCTGCCTTCGATTGTGGCGGTGGTGCTGGGCGGAACCCGTTTGCGCGGGGGGCAGGGCGGCATTGCCGGCTCTATCATTGGCGTGATTATTTTGGGCACGATCCGTAATATTATTTCCTTTGCCAATGTGCCCACCTGGTGGCAAACGTTTGTTGACGCCTCAATTATCATCGTGGCGCTGGCCGGCCCCGGCCTGATCAGACTCATTCGCAGGAGGCAGACGCAATTATGAAGATTTTAAAGAATTTTAGAATCAGTCCGCCGTTACTGGCCCTCTTTCTGGCCATTGGCCTGTTTTTTCTGGGCGGCATTGTGCGCCCCGGTTTTGCCAATTTTGATCAGGCCATCAACATTATCCGCCTGGCCGCGTTTTTAGGCATTATTGCGGCGGGCCAAACCCTGGTGATTATCAGCGGCGGTGAGGGCATCGACCTGTCGGTGGGGGCGGTGGTGACACTGGGCGCGATCATCGTGTTTCGGATCGTTGACGGGCAAAATAGCATGGTGCTGCCGGCCTTGGCCGTCACGCTGGCTGCCGGCGCGGGCATTGGTTTGATCAACGGGTTGGGGGTTACGGTCGTCGGGATTCCGCCGTTGGTGATGACGTTGGGCATGGCCGGCGTGGTGCAGGGGATCATCCTGGCTCTCACCCAGGGCCAGTTGATCGGAGACCCCGCGCCGATCATGACCACTTTGATCTCCAAACCGCTCATTTTCAAAATTCCCGGCGTGGTCATCATCTGGATCTTGGTCGGTTTGATCATGTGGATGGTTCTGGAACGGACAAATTACGGCAAGCAGTTGTTTGGTGTGGGCGTAAATCGCATTACCTCCCGTTTATCCGGCGTTCGGGTGCCGTTGATCGTTGCGGCCACGTTTACGTTGAGCGGCATGCTGGCCGCGCTGGGTGGATTTATGGTGCTGGGGTTCACGGGGAGCGTGTTCCTCAACCTGGGTGACCGCTATCTCTTCCCCTCGATTGCGGCGGTGGTGGTAGGCGGAACGGTGCTGGCCGGCGGTTTTGGCAGCTATTGGGGCACGATGTCGGGCGCGCTGGTGCTCACTCTGATCACCAGCCTGCTGACAGCGCTGCAACTGCCGGAAGCCTTCCGGTTGATGGTGCTGGGCGTGATTTTGCTGATCCTGCTTTCGGTGTATGGCCGCCAGCGCGGCTTGCGTCAGTAGCCTGGTTCTGCCTTTACAGGCTGTAGCAGCAACTTCAGACTTTTTGGGGCTGGCTGGAATAATCAATGAAGTTGTTGTTGCGGCTAAAACGTTTTAAAATCCTTCTCCTTCAGCAAACAGGCCGCTCAAGCGGTCAACTTCGCTGGGGTCAACGTAAACCGGATGGCCGGCCAGAATACCGGCAATGTTACGGAACGGTTTGCCCATCTGCATGCCGCTGCTGTCAATGGTGAACTCGCGGATATCCTTGTCGTGCATCGACCCGCGCATCTTAAGCACGGTGATGCCGCGTTGCATTTCGCCGTACATTTCAACGTAGCGAAGTAAAATGATCGAGTCGGTGATGGTGGAAATATGCGCCTCGGTGACGGAGGTGCCGCCCATCAGGGTGGGCGTGGTTGAGGTAAACAGCCCGGCAATTTCTTGATGTTTGATGAACGAGGTCAGCCCAATCACAAATTCCCGGAAGCCTTTGACGGTAGACACCCGCTCCAGCGCCGATAGGCTGTCGATGGCCACGCGGTTGGGCCGGTATTCGGTCATGATTTTTCTCATCATGAGCAAATGGTCTTCCAGTCCGGCGGTTTCGGGGTAGGCACACACTACTTTGAGCTTCCCTTCTTTTTCCATTTGTTCAAAATCGCGCCCCCAGCCAATGGCGTTGCGGAAGAGCTGCTCCCGGCTTTCTTCAAAAGCAAAGAGCAGGCAGCGTTCGTTATTGGCAACCCCACCGGCAATGAATTCGGTGGTGATCAACGTTTTGCCGGTGCCGGTCGCGCCGGACACCAGGATGATGGAATCTCGGAAGAAACCGCCGCCACACATTTTATCCAGTTCTTGATTGCCGGAGCTAATGCGCACATTGGATGATTTTTGTCTTAATTCTAATGATGAAAGCGGAATAACGATGATACCCTCGCCGGGCATAATGGTGAAGGGGTATTCTCCTTTGTGGTGGCTGGTGCCGCGAAATTTCAAAATTTCCAGAGTGCGCCGCCGGCGTTCCGCTTCCAGCGCGTTGCGCAAAACTACCACATTGTCGGCCACAAATTCTTCCACGCCAAAGCGGGTGATGTCGCCATAATCGCGGTTTCGTTCCGCCGTCATCAAGGCGGTGACACTCATCTGTTTGAGTGCGGAAGCGATCCGCAGCAACTCGCTGCGGATGGTGGTGGTGTGTTCAAACCGGCTAAAGATAGCGCCCAATGAATCCATCGACAAACGCTGCGCATTGATGCTGCGAACGGCGTTTTCAATGCGAACCAACAGCGCGCCCAGATCATAATCACCCGTGAAAATAGCCTCTTCACCCGCCTGGGGAGAAGCATCCACAAAAACCCATTTTTTTTCTTTTTCCCAGGTGTTAATATCCCAGCCCAACGAGATGATGTTTTTGCGAATATCGACGGCGGACTCTTCAAAGGTGACAAAGACACCACTTTCGCCGGTTTTGATAATCCCTTCAGCCAGAAATTGCGCGGCCAGCACGGTTTTGCCGCTGCCGGCTGTGCCGGATACCAGCGTGGTGCGCCCCTGGGGCAGGCCGCCATCGGTGACAAGATCAAAACCGTCAATCCCGGTTTCCAGTTTTTTGATAGGTGATTGTTGGGGGTTGGTACTCATTTATTTTCTCCTGACTTTTCCATTTGGTTTAAGACGAATATGTACTATTTGACATTGTTATGACAGGAAATTTTAATGTTGCAGGCTTAAACCCATCATTACTTTTTCTGTATCGGATAAATCGCCGATCAGCCGGCGTACCGGCGGCGGCGCCAGCCGAATCAGGGTGGGGGTGGCTAATATTTTTTCCTGTTCGGCCAGGTCGGGTTGATCCAGAATATCAATGATATCCAGGTCGTATTGATCGCGCAGTTTTTCTTCACAAATGCGGCGCAGGTTGGCAATTGCTTGTTCGGATCGGGGCGTATGGCCGGTGATATATAGTTTTAACAATACTTTATCTGTCATTCCTTGCTCCTTTGCTCATCATGGGAGGATGGGGTGCGCTCTGAGAAGGTGCCATGCTCCGAGGGAGCACCGCGTTCAGCCGGCTCCGTTTGAACGCCCAAGGCATGGTTGCGGTAATAAGACATTAAATATCCCATCAGTTCCAACACAATCATATGGCCTTCTTTGGTATAGGCTTTGGTTTTGGTCGGATTGGCTTCACTCATTTTGGTTTTTAGCGTCGAGCTATGCAATTCGATAACATCACGAGGCCCCGCTCTAAGTAACCCCAGGCGGCGGGCAATGGCTCGTAAACGTTCTGAGATATTGTGTTCAACTTTATAGGCGCGTTGTTCCAGCGATAGGTCCAGCAGGTGGCTGTATTCCTGGCTCAGTTCATCAAAAATATCAAGAAAATCTTCGTATAGCCTATTAACCCCAAATAGTTGGGCGCTGATCGTGGTTTTTGGCGATGCTGAAAGCAAATCTAAGGCGATGAGTTCTTGAACCAGTTGTTCTTTTTGATGTTTTTCTTCCAGCACCCATTCCGTGATGTCTTCTATGGCGCAGACAACGGCCTCGATTTGTTGGACCTCATCAAACAGCGGGGCGGCGTTAATGGATAGCAATACGCGCCGTCCGTTGGGCCATTCAATCGCGTGTTGGATATCATATAGGGGTTGGCCGGTGGTCATCACCTGAGAGAAGGGTAAATGTTCATCGGGCAAGGGCTGGCCTTCAAAATCGGTAATTTGCCAATCGGGAGCGTTGTAAGTGAGATGGGTGATGTCACTTCGGCTTAAACCTAATATTTGTTCGGCGCGACTATTGGCAAAGGTGATTTCACCCTGCCGGTTTATCACCGTAATGGCAATCGGGCTGGTTTCCATCACTTTTTCTAGCAGGTCGTGTTCGTGCCGAAAAGCTTCCTGCATTTCTTTGCGTTCGGTGATGTCTGCGGTGGTAATCACCACGGCCCAATCGGAAAAAGCAACCGGCACCGCGCTGACGTTGGTCCAGATAATTTCTCCGTTTTCTTTTACAACGCCAATCTCAACGTTTTCAACCATTTTTTGCTTTTTTATAGCCTGGGCGCTGGGGAACTCCTCGAACCGCATGGGGGTTCCGTCGGGTTTGATGTATTTTCTGTGGGTGTATTTTTTGTCAAACAAATCTTTTTTTGAAAGCTGCAATATTCGTCCTAAGGCCGGGTTTGTTTCAACAATATCACCTTTTTGGTTGACAATGGATATCCCCACCGGCAGCAGGGCAAACAGGGTTCTCAGTTTTTCTTCACTTTGCCGCAGGGATTGTTCGGCTTGTTTCTGTTCGGTAACATCGTTATACACGGCCACAATTTCGCCGGAGGGTAACTTGTAGATATGATTTTCGCGCCAGCCGCTGATGCGTTCATCCTGATACTGTTTTGAGGGAAAATATTCAGCTTCTCCGGTTTGCCATACCTTTTGCAAGACATCAAACAGGCCAAAGTCTTTGATTCCCGGAAAAATCTCGGTAACCCGGCGGCTCACGACCTCGTCTCGTTTGATTCCTTCGATTTTTTCGCCGGTGGCATTAAAATCTTTGAAAATAAAATCTTGCCCGTCGTCTACCGCCTGGTACACGGCCACGCCGCTGGTCATATTTTCAAACAGGTGCCGGTATCTGGCTTCGCTTTCTCTGATGGTGTCTTCTGTTTGTTTGAGGCGGAGAGAGGCGCGTATCCGGGCCAGAAGCTCCTGGTTGGAAACGGGGCGGGCGATATAATCATCCGCGCCGGCTTCTAATCCTTCGGACTGTTCCGCAGGCGAAATTCTCAGGCCCGAAAGGAGAATAATATGCGCCTCAGACAGCACGGGATCGTTTTTTATTTGTTGGCACAGGGTCAGGCCATCTGTATCGGGAAGCACGACATCCAACAAGATCACGTCTGGCCGGTGTTTTTTCGCCAGGCGCAGCGCTTTGGCAGCGGTGGCAGCTTCAATCACCATAAAGTCTGCCCGCTGTAGCAATCGTGATTCAGCCCGCAACAAAGCGGGATCATCGTCTACAACTAATATGCTGGGTTTATTGCGTTTCTTATCGTTCACGTTGATAGTCTCGGTTGAGTAAAATGAGGTTGATTTTTGAATAAGGTGCTGGAGTCCCGATAATTTTGATTATACGGTATGGTAGCATAAATTTGTCTTACTGACAATGAGTTCCTCGAAATAAATGGTAATTGCTGAATTAAAAGGTGTTTTCGCTCTCAACCGGCTTGAGGTATAATCCATCAAGATTGTGTCTCTACACTGAAATCAGATTGAAACCCACACTTTTATTGAGGCAAGGTCATTTGGCTTCGGCAAGCTCAGGCGACGTTGGCTGAGCTTGCCGAAGGCGATATACGCCGGTAGAAGGTGGTTCTATGCTGTTCTCAGTACAGTTCAGGCAATCCACCTACCTGTAGTAAATGATTGGATTTTCAATATGTTACAAAATAACTCTCAAATAGCTGCTGTACTGCGTGAGTTGGTTGATCTCAGGCAAATTATCGTTCTGGGTGTTATTTTTGTTGTGGCCTGGATTCTTGATTTCTTGCTGCAACGCTGGTTTGAGCGTTTAACCCGGTTGGTGGCAGAAACGGCCTGGCTGCGGACAGTAACGGCGGTGATCCAAAATAGTTTACTGCCGCTGCTGGTAGTAGTTTTGAATGGGCTGTCGATCCAAACCTTGCCGGTTTTGGGGTACCGCGTTAACTTGCTGGAATTTACCGAAAGGCTATTGGTAATTTGGCTCATTTATCGGATTATTTCTGCGTTGTTCGGTGTTGGTTTATCGCCCGCTGTGGCTCAATTTTGGATCAAAAAAGTGCTGCGCCCCGTTATGCTGGTGGTGGCTGTTCTGAGTGGCTTTGGATTGCTTGGCGATGTGTTGAATTGGGGCTTTCACATCGAAGCTATCGGCTGGACCCTGACCGTAGGTTCTGTGTTATTGGCCGTTGGTATCACCATCGCCTTTTTTGTGCTATCAAGTTGGATCAGCCGAACGTTATCCCATTCATTTTTGCCCCAAACCGGCCTGGACCCTTCGATGGTTACTTCTATTTCAAAGATTGCGGCCTATGGGGTGGCGTTTATCGGCGTTTTGGTGGCGCTGGGTTCTATTGGCATTGATCTCACCACTCTCACGGTGATTGCCGGCGGTCTCTCTGTGGGGTTGGCTTTTGGCCTGCAAGAAATTGTCAACAATTTTATCAGCGGCTTTATCCTTTTGTTTGAACGCTCACTGGTGGCCGGCAATGTGGTTGAGATTGGCGGCGAGGTTGGCACCGTGCAAAAAATTGGCATCCGCAGCACCGTGATCAAAACCAGAGACAATGTGGAACTCATTATCCCCAATTCCAATTTTTTAACCGAGGTGGTAACCAACCTGACCCATACCGAAAATCTGATCCGGGTGCGGGTCAGCGTGGGGGTATCCTACAATTCCAATCCGCGTGAGGTGAAACAGGTGTTGTTAGATGTGGCGGCCAGTCAGCCCGCCGTCCTCAAGGAGCCGCCGCCCACCGTCCAGTTTATAGATTTTGGCAACAGCAGCCTGAATTTTGATCTATTGGTGTGGACCAATGAGGCTATTCGGGACCTGGTGTTGAGCAGTGATTTGCGCTTTGAGATTTGGGAGGCCCTGGCGGCCCACAATATTGAGATTCCCTTCCCGCAGCGCGATCTTCATATCCGTTCCGGGGCATTGATCTCTCACCCCGAAGGTGATAAATCCTAACCACTAAATATCTTGTTCCTTTGCCGCTGGCAGGGTAAAACTAAAGGTGCTGCCCTGGCCCGGTACGCCTTCGCTCTCTACATCCACCTCGCCGCCAAGTTTTTCTACAATGCGCCGCACAATAGACAATCCTAAACCGTGGCCTTTGGCACGGACCTGATCCAGCCGGGTAAAAGGCGTGAACAGGCGGTTCTGTTCCTGCGGCGAAAGGCCCGGCCCATTATCCCGCACCCAAAATCGAATTTGCCCGTTGTTTTGAATCGTGGACCCCAGTTCAACTTGCGGGGGCGTGCCGCCGTATTTGATAGCATTGCTGATGTAGTTGGTCCATACTTCTTCTATCCAGGGGCCGTATCCTAGCGCCGCCGGCCACTGATCGGCCGCAACAATATTGGCGTTTGTCTGCTCGATCAAGGCGCTCAATCGTTTTTGGCTCTGCGCACACAAGTCGGCCATATTCGGGATAGGAGCCAACTCAACCTCTTTTTGGCGGACCCCGGCCAGCAGCAACAACTCATCAATGATATTGCTCATTTTTTTGCTGGCGTCCACAATATTTTTGTAACTTAATTCCAGTTCCGCCTCGCTCATCGAATCACGGCCTTCCTGTAGGGTGCTGGCATACCCAATGATGAGCGAGAGCGGATTTTGCAGATCGTGAGCCACGGTGTGCGCAAAGGCATCCAACTCTTCATTGCGGGCTTCCAATGCACGTGCGTGTTCCTGCAAGGCTTTTTCGGCCAATTGTTTTTCTTCGGCCAGCCGCCGCCGGCGAATCACCTGGTCGATCACCACCGGCAATAACTGCAAATAGCCTCGCCGCACGTCTTTCACAATGTAATCGCCCACCCCTAATTTCATCGCCATCACGGCGGTGTTTTCGTCGCCGCTGCCGGTGAGCATAATGGCGGGCGGCATCGGCCCGCGGTTGGATAAAGCCGTTAAAACCTCCAGGCCGTTGTAAAAGGGCATTTTGTAATCAACTACGATGATGTCGTGGAGCGCCGGGTCAAATTTGTCTAAACCCTCCTGGCCGTCGCGCGCAATGTCAACCGCATAGCCGGCCAACTCCATGCGGCGCTGGAAAAGCCGGGCCAACCCGGTTTCATCTTCCATATACAAAATTCTGATGGGTTTTTGCGCGGGAGCGGTATTCGCTTTTTGAGAAGTTTCGCTGGCTGCCATAGGTGTGGCTCCTTTGCGCCTGTTTTGGCGTCTCTGATCGAGCAACTCCATTATAGCATAAGGGAATGCCTTGGGTCGAGTCGGAAATAAGGCCCAATTTGAGCCGCCTGCAAAACTTTGGAGGTAATTTGCCAACCATCCTGAGTGACACTAGAATTACGGGCCGATGACCAAGAATATTGTTTTCATTGGCCCGTTTGGATTACGGCCCAAAGCTACCATGAGCATTCGCGCGGTGCCCCTGGCCAAAGGATTGGCCGCCCAGGGACACCGGGTGACGGTGTTGATTCCACCGTGGGATGATCCCGAACGGGCCGGGCAACGTTGGGTGGAAGATGGGGTACAGGTGGTCAATGTGCCGCTGCCCCGCCGCCTGTTCCGTGTACCGCTGCTCTTTCACATTTTATTGACGGGATCATTGATTATCCAGGCGCTTCGCTTGCAGCCGGATGTTATTCATCTATTCAAACCAAAAGCGTATGCCGGGCTGGCACATTGGGGGTTGTGGTGGCTGCGGAAAGCGGGCCGGCTCCCAACTGCCACCCGGCTGGTGGTTGATACCGATGATTGGGAACAAGCCTGGAATGATCTGCTGCCGTATTCGTCGCTGCAAAAACGGATTTTTACCTGGCAGGAGCACTGGGGCCTGCGCCACGCCGATGCGGTGACAGTCGCCAGCCGGACGTTGGAGGGGTTGGTTGCATCGCAAACCGGGACACAGGCTCTTGAAATTGTGTATCTGCCCAACGGCTATCACGCGCAGGCCACAATTATTGAACCGGGGCAGGTTCCCCAAAGCGGCGAGACACCCGCGTCAATGCCATGGGATGTTGCTGAAACACCCATCATCCTGCTCTACACCCGGTTTGTAGAATTTCGGCTGGCGCGAATTGTCACCCTGGTCAAACAGGTGGCCGATCAACTGCCGCAAGCGCGCTGGCTTGTTGTGGGCGAGGGTTTACAGGGCGAAGACAAACGACTGGCCCAACACCTGGCGCGGGCCGGCCTGAAAAAATATGTTCATTTTACCGGCTGGCTGCCCATCAAACAGGCGTGGGCTTGTTTTGAGGCCGCCGATGTCGCCGTCTATCCTTATGATGATACGCTCTTGAACCGCACCAAATGTTCGGTCAAATTGATCAGCCTGCTCGCGGCGGGGCTGCCGGTAGTGGCCGATGCGGTTGGACAAAATTGCGCCTACATCGAAGCGGATGAATCCGGCCTTCTGGTTCCTGCCGAAAATGATGATGCTCTGAGCAAGGCGATTGTGCAGTTACTTGAAGAGCCGAAAAAACGCCAACAGTTAGGCCGCAACGCCGCACGGCGGATCCGAACGCACTTTACCTGGCAAAATTTAGCAGAAGTTGCAGAAAGCGCCTACAATTGAATTTACCCAACATCTCCACCTGGACTCGCTGGCTGCGCGATTTTCTGCCGCTGATCGGTTGGATGGTTCTGATTTTTGCGCTTTCCTCCCGGTCAACCTTGATTGAAATTGAAGATGATGCCGGCGAGAAACTTTTTTACAAAATCTCTCATATAATTGCCTACGCTATGTTAGCCTGGTTGTGGTGGCGCGCCTTGAGCCTGGAGCGTCGGACCGGCTGGCCGGCTCTTTTTGGGGCGTTGATCTTATCGGTTCTCTACGCCATCTCGGATGAAGTCCACCAATCTTTTGTGCCGGGGCGGTATCCCGGCCTGTACGATGTTTTGTTTGACATTAGCGGCGCCCTGGCTATGATTTTGCTGATCCGTTACAGCGGCCATTGGCGCGCCAAATTACCGGCACTTTATACTTTGATTGCGATCTAAATTATCAATGATACACTTAACCCAAGACCAACGCGCTTATAAAGAAAAAACACTGCGACAGTTGCAGGCCAATCTGCCGCATCTGGAATCTCAGTTGGAACAGGAAAGCCGGGCCGACGTCATCAAAAGCCTGCAAAAACAGGTGGACGACACCCGCAGCCATCTGGAATTGTTGCAGCACGAATTGGCCGCCAATACCGCCGGCGAACCGGTAGCCGACGACCTCTACCGGCGGGCAGCGGCGGCTCTGACCAACAAGAAGTTCTTTCTGGCTAAAAAATTACTTACCCGGCTGGAAACCATCGAACCTTTTTATCCCGGCGTGGATATTTTGCTGCAAGAGGCCGAAGCCGGGCGGGCCAGCCGCCGCACCCAGGCCATTGCCCAGCGTGGTGTCCCGCCCGGCTCCCCATCTACTATTTCCGGGTCGGTTGCCGCCACTCCGCCAATCAACGGTGAGGATGCGCCTGTTCTAGCCGACACCGATGAGCCTGAGCGGAGGGGACTCGCGCGGTTTTTCCAATTTCACATTATTCTCAGTTGTTTGGTGGTCTTGCTGATTTTGTGTGTGATGGCCGGCGTGGGCGGAATTATGCTGCTGGAGTGGTTGGTTGAAGGGGGCTGATTTTTATGTTACCTGCAAAACGTAAAGATATTTCTCTACCGGGCGCGTTGTTTGCGAGGGCAGCACCTGCCGGTCGAGCAGGGTGAGCTGGTGGATTTGCAGCATTTGCTCAAACTCAGGCTGGTCAAATAATCGGTAATACAAATCGGGCGGAATCCCCAGGGCGCGATGGCTTTCCCGCTCGGTCAGATCCAGGCTGGCTTCATCTGCGCCGGGCCGGTCAAACTCCTCTATCACAATAATTGTCTGCCGGGTGACTCTCACCGCCTCTTCCAGAACCCGCTGGGGGTTTTCACAATGATGCAGCACGTAAAAAATCAGCGATACATCAAACCGGTTGGCGTCAAACGGCATGGTGTGGCCGTTGTAAAGCTGGAGGGGCACCTTGACATCGGGCAAACGCAGGTCTCGAATATCAATACCGGTGGCCGTCAGGTGGGGATTTTGCTCCATCACGTGGCGCAAAGCCAGGCCGGAGCCTACGCCAATATCCAGCAGCGAGCTTGCCTGGGCCAGATGGCGGCGGTAACGCCGGTGGTAATCTCTGATTTCGTAGCGCGCCCGGCTTAACAACGGGTTGGCGGGCATCTCTTTGATGACGTGCTCAAGCTGGTGGATATAAATCTGGTCGTATTCATCCATCACCTGAACCAATTTGTCCAGCGGCATTTCGCCAAAGAGGCGGTGAACAACCGGCCCCGGTGACTGGGCGGTTTCGGCCAGCCGCAGCATGGTTTGCCGGCGATAGTGAGCGTACGCATCAAACACGTGATTGTTATCGGGCGGATTATCCATAGGGAAGCGCCGGTCCGTCTCTCGGCTGGAGATGCCGAGGGCCGCATTCCATTTTTCCAAATCACGTAAATGAGACAGCACATCGGCCAACGACCGGCTGTTTTCATCTTTACGCCACGTTAGCTGGTCCAATGAAGCGTTCTTAACCAGATACTGTATCACGTCGAAATTGCGCTGCAACTGCTGGTACATAGCGGTTCCGTTTCACGGCATCTTAAGATTCGCCTAGATTTTACAATGTTAAGACAAAATCGTCAACCACAAAATCTAGGGGTTTTTGTTAAAAATTATTGAAAATCACCTCGAAATCGGGTACAATTTAGATAGGTTGTTTTTGTGTGTGCATCCATTATTTGACCCGCCTGAGCGGTCAGGATTGGCTAAGATGCCAAAACATGAGCAGGATGAAACGGTAAAATTTTGGCGAGACTGTCAGTTGGATGATTTAGAACTTTTACGCGCCACGTACACCACGCACACCTTTTCCCCCCACGCCCATGAAGGATTTGCCATTGGGGTGGTTCAACGCGGGGCCACCGCTACCAGTTATCGCCACGCCCATTATGATATTCCCGCCGGCACTATCGTAGTTATCAACCCCGGCGAACTGCACACCGGCCAGGCTGCCGCCGACGAAGGGTGGACCTACCGCATGTTCTACCCCAACGCGGATCAACTGCGGCGCATCGCCTCGGATTACACCGACCACCGCCACGATGTCCCCTTTTTTTCCAGCCCCGTTATTGATGATGAAGATTTGGCCGACCTTTTGCTTGAAGCGCACCTCACGCTTGAAGATGAAACCAGTTCGGTGGTCAGGCGAGAGTCGGTGTTCCATTGGGCCATGGCCCAACTCATCGCCCGCCACGCCGACGACCCCCCAACCGGCGGCGTCATCAAAATTGACCGTAACTGCGTGATCAAAATTCAAGATTATATCCGCGCCAAATACGCCGAGCCTGTTTCGCTGGATGAGTTGGCCGCCTTGGTGGGGCTGGCGCCGTGTTATTTGATCCGCTTATTCAGCAAGGCGGTGGGTATGCCGCCCCACGCCTATTTAACGCTGACCCGCATTAAACAGGCCAAGCAACTTTTAGCTCAGGGCGTGCCCATTGCCGATGCCGCCCTGCAAACCGGCTTCACCGATCAAAGCCATATGACCAAACGCTTTAAACGCGTTTTTGGCATTACCCCCGGCCAATATATTTTGTCCCTCAACTGATTTTTCCCCAACAGGTCAAATTTTTACAAGACAACGCTTCCCCGCGCGTGTTAAAATGAGAATAGCAACAAAAAAAATAACGCTGTTCAAGGTTGAACGGCGGTGAACCCAATACTCATTGTCGAGTCGGGGAGGTCTGTATGATCCAAAATTTAACCTCCTTTTTTGCCCCGCAGGGCGTCGCCCTCATTGGCGCATCCGCGCAGCCGGACAAACTTAGCTATGGCGTGCTGCGCAATCTCCGGCAGTACGGCTACCAGGGCCGGGTATATCCGGTCAATCCCCGCTATAAATCCATTGACGATCTCATTTGCTATCCCGATATTTCAGACGTGCCCGATCCGGTTGATCTGGCCGTGATCCTGCTGCCGGCCCAACTCATTCCCCAAATTATAGATTCCTGCGGCCGACGCGGGTTGAAAGGCATCATCATTATTTCCGGTGGATTCAAAGAAATGGGAACCGCCGGGGCCGTGCTTGAGGCGGAGTGTGTCGCCATTGCTCAGCAATACCAGATGCGATTGCTGGGGCCAAATTGCGTGGGCACCATGGACAGTCACACCGGCCTCAACACCACCTTTATCGAGGGCATGCCGGAGCCGGGGCATATCGCTTTTCTATCACAATCGGGCGGGGTGTGCGCGGGAATCATTGATTACATTCGGGGCCAGCAGATTGGTTTTTCCCGCTTTGTCAGCCTGGGCAACGAGGCCGACATTGACGAAACCGATATGATCGAGCTGTTGGCCGACGACGTCAATACACGGGTAATTGTATTGTACGTGGAAGGCATCGCCAACGGTCCCCGCTTTATGGAGGTGGCCCGCCGCGTAACCCCCAAAAAGCCCATTGTTCTGCTCAAAGGTGGCCGCACCGAGGCCGGTACCCGCGCGGTTTCATCCCACACCGGCTCGATTGCCGGAACCGAGGCCGCCTACGAGGCCGCGTTTCAACAATGCGGTATTATCGAAGTAGACACCATCCATGCCTTGTTTGATGTATCGCTGGCGCTGGCCTGCCAGCCGTTGCCCGCCGGAAACCGGATTTTTGTGCTGAGTAATTCGGGCGGCCCGATGGCGCTGGCCGCCGATAATCTCGACAGCCAGGGGCTGGCTCTGCCGCCGTTGTCGCCCTCGATCGCTGCCGTCTTGCGGAAGCGGCTTGATCCAGTGATCCGGGTGGATAATCCCACCGATATGCTGGGCGGGGCGGGGCCGGACGAATACGCCTTTGTCATCCCCGAAGTGTTGGACGACCTGCAGATAGACGCGATGATGGTCATTGCCGTACCCCATCTGTTGATGAAAGCGGCGGATGTGGCCGTAAAAGTGTGCGAGGCGGCGGAGCAAAGCGCCAAACCGGTGGTGGCTTGTTTTGTAGGCGATCAAAGTGTGGCTGATGCCCGCCAAATTCTGCACCGGCACCAGATTCCAATGTACACCTTTCCCGAAACGGCCAGCGCCGTGCTTCGAGCGATGTGGCAATACGCGAAGTGGCGCCAACATCCACTTGATATGCAAGCCGAACTTCACGATGTTAATCCCCGGCAGGTGGAAAAGATTCTGACCCGCTCCAACGGCGACAACAGCCTGGGCGAAGTCGAGACCCGGCCCTTGCTGGCTGCCTATCGCATTCCGGTCATCGTCGGGAATATTGCCCGCAGCCCCGCCGAGGCGGTAGAGATTGCGGCTGAAGTAGGCTATCCGGTGGCCCTAAAGATCATTTCGCCCGATATTTTACATAAATCCGATGCCGGCGGCGTTGAACTCAACCTCAACACCCCTGCCGCCATTACCACCGCGTATCACAACCTGTTGCAAAAAATTAAAACCACCCATCCCACCGCCAGGATAGAGGGCGTGCTGGTTGAGGCTATGGCGCCCGCCGGCACCGAAGTGATCGTGGGCATGCGGCGCGATCCGCAATTTGGGCCGCTGCTGATGTTTGGCCTGGGCGGAATCTATGTGGAACTGCTGAAAGATGTCAGTTTTCGAGTAGCCCCTCTCAGCCGGGAAGAGGCTGTGGCCATGGTGCGGGAAACCAAAGCCGGCCAACTGCTGGCCGGGCTGCGAGGCCAGCCACCCGCCGACATCGATGCCGTGGCCGATTGCATTTTGCACCTGAGCCAACTAGCCCTGGATTTTCCGCAACTGCAAGAAATCGAAGTGAACCCCTTACTGGTTCTGCCCAAAGGCCAGGGTGTGGTGGCCCTGGATGGCCGGGCCATTTTATCAAAAAATTAAAAGGAGTGCTGTATGGCCAAAGGACGTATTGAAATCAACGAAGTTCGCTGTAAAGGTTGCGAATTCTGCGCTATGGTTTGCCCCAAAGCGCTTATATCGATGGGCAAACATTATAACGCCAAAAGTTACCATCCGGCCATCTTTGTCGATCCAGAAGGCCAGTGTACCGGCTGCACCCTGTGCGCCATGATCTGTCCCGATGCGGTGATTACCGTGTATCGAGAGGTCAAAGTTACGCCGGCAGTGGCGATATAAAATCGATTGAGTTTATCACCAGGAGGTGAAAATGACCCAACAACTTTTAAAAGGCAACGTAGCCATTGCCGAAGCCGCCATCCGGGCCGGCTGCGAGGCCTATTTTGGCTACCCCATTACCCCTCAAACCGAATTATTGGAGCATATGTCTAAACGGCTGCCGGAACTGAACCGTACCTTTTTGCAAGCCGAAAGCGAAGTCGCCGCCATTAACATGGTGTATGGCGCGGCGTGCGCCGGCGTGCGGGTGATGACCTCTACCTCTGGGCCAGGGGTCAGCCTGATGCAAGAAGGGTTGAGCTACATCGCTTGCTCCGAGGTACCGATGGTGTTGGTCAACATTATGCGGGGCGGGCCGGGGCTGGGCAACATTCAACCCTGCCAATCGGATTACAATCTGCTCACCAAATCCGCCGGGCATGGCGATTTTCACAGCATTGTGCTGGCTCCTGAATCGGTGCAGGAAGCGGTGGATCTAACCACGCTGGCCTTTGACCTGGCCGAGCAGTACCGCACTATCGCCATTGTTGCCGGCGACGGCATCATCGGCCAGATGATGGAGCCGGCTGAATTGCCCCCCATGCGGCCACCCCAAAAACAGCGGCCCGCGTGGGCGTTGACCGGCGCAAAAGGCCGTCCCAAGAATATCATCACCTCTGTCTATCTCGGCGGCGAGGCCCTGGAAGCGATCAATACCGGCTTGCAAAACAAGCTCAACGAGATTCGGGCGCAGGAGGTTCGTTACGAGGAATTTTTAACCGAAGACGCCGATATTCTGGTGGTTGCCTTTGGCACGGCGGCCCGCATTGCCAAAACCGCCATCCGCGACGCCCGGCAGGCGGGCGCCCGCGTGGGGCTGCTGCGGCCCATCACTTTGTTCCCCTTCCCCTTTGTGCCGCTGGAAGGGCTGGCCAAACGGGTTGAAGTGGTGTTGGTGATCGAAATGAACGCCGGCCAAATGGTAGACGATGTGCGTCTGGGCGTGGGCGGTATGGTGCCGGTTGATTTTTTGGGCCATACCGGCGGCGTCATCCCCATGCCGGATGAAATCGCCGGGCGGCTCGAACGGCTGGCGCACCAATTTGCCCCGGTAGAGAATTGGGACGCGCTCATGGGCGTTTCGTATGCCGGGTAGAACCGTTCCATTATAGTCGTTTGGCATCGAACAGGAGATAGATCAATGAATGAACAACACTGGATTGAAAAAACCGTTTATCATCCTCCGGTAACGCTGGAAGATATTACCACCCATTATTGCCCCGGCTGCACCCATGGGCTGATCCACAAATTGATTGCCGAAGTGATCGATGAATTGGACATCCGTGAAAAAACAATTGCCGTAGCGCCGGTAGGCTGCGCCGTCTTCCTCTACAACTATTTCCGGGTTGACAGCGCCGAAGCCGCCCATGGCCGCGCCCCGGCTATGGCTATTGGCCTCAAACGGGTGCAGCCCGATAGAGTTGTTTTTACTTACCAGGGCGATGGCGATCTGGCCGCCATTGGCATTGCCGAGGCGGTGTGGGCCGCCACGCGGGGTGAAAATATCACCGTCTTTTTCATCAACAACGCTATCTACGGGATGACGGGCGGGCAAATGGCCCCCACCACCCTGCCCGGCCAGATTACCACTTCTTCGCCCGGCGGGCGCGACGTGGAGATGACGGGCATGCCGCTCCAGGTGGCCGAACTTTTGGCTGGACTACCCGGCGTGGCCTACCTGGCGCGCTGTTCGGTGTACGACATCGGCACTATCAAAAAGGCGAAAAAGGCGATCTGTACCGCCTTTCAAACGCAACTGGCCGGCGGCGGATTCTCGTTGGTGGAATTTCTGTCATCCTGCCCCACCAACTGGAAATTGCCGCCCAAAGAAGCGCTGAAGTGGGTTAAAGAAAATATGGAACCTTACTTTCCGTTGGGAGAGTACAAAGTATCGGATTTGGTGAAACATCTAAATTAAAACAACGACGATCAAAATAAAAAAATTGTTGTGAACAGGTGAAACCTGATGCACCTGGCACGTATTTTCAACAAGGAGGCCCTATGCAAACAGACATAATTTTAGCCGGTTTTGGCGGGCAAGGCATCCTGTTTGCCGGGATGGTGCTGGCATACGCCGGGATGGACGAAGGTTACAAGGTCTCCTGGCTGCCCAGTTACGGCCCCGAAATGCGGGGCGGCACCGCCAATGTAACCGTGATTATCAGTGGTGAAGACATCGGCTCGCCTGTGGTCAAAAATCCGCAGGTGGCCGTGCTGTTCAACATTCCGTCGATGGATAAGTTTGAACCGCTGGTCAAAGAAGGTGGACTGCTGGTTTACAACCAATCCCTGATCGATCAACCCACCCAACGGCTCGACATCCGTTATCTCCCCGTACCGGCCAATGATATTGCCCAGGAAATTGGCGATGTCAAAATGGCTAACATGGTGGCCATGGGCGCGATGGCCACTGCCACGGGTCTTCTGCCGCTGACCTCACTTGTCAACGCCCTGGCCGAACATTTACCTGCTTCAAAACGTTCGCTTCTGCCCTGGAACGAGGAGGCCCTGCAACGCGGCGCCGCGCTGGCCGAGCCGGTGATGGTCTAAAAAGATAATCAATCCTGCAGATAACAAGGAGGTCATTATGAGAATTTTTGATTACATGGATCAACACAATCACGAAGAAGTTGTATTTTGGTCCGATAAATTGGTCGGTTTGCGGGCCATTGTTGCTATTCACGATACCACGCTCGGCCCGGCCCTGGGCGGGACGCGCATGTGGCCTTACGAGTCGGAAGATGAGGCCATTTTGGACGCGCTGCGCTTGTCGGAGGGGATGACCTACAAATCTTCGGTGGCCGGGCTGAATCTCGGCGGTGGCAAAGCCGTTATCATTGGCAATCCGGCTACCGATAAAAGCGAAGCGTTGTTCCACTCCTTTGGCAGTTTCATCGAATCGCTCAACGGGAAATTTGTCACCGGCGAGGATGTGGGCATCACCGTGGATGATGTGGCCGTGATCCACCGGCAGACGCCTCACGTGGTGGGCACACCCCGGCGAGAACACGGCAGCGGCGATCCTTCACCCCTGACGGCCTTTGGCGTATTCCGCGGCATGCAGGCTTGCTGCCGGGCGCACTTTGGCTCCGAGGTGTTGGCCGGATGCCGGGTAGCCATTCAGGGGCTGGGCAAAGTGGGCTATTCGCTGGCCAAACGGCTCAACGAGGTTGGCGCGCACGTAATTGCGTCTGAACTGGATCATCAGCGGGCCGCCCACGTTGCCGTAGAATTGGGCCTGGAACTGGTTAGCCCGGATGAAATTTACGATGTTGCGTGCGATATTTTCTCGCCCTGCGCCCTGGGAGCCGTTATCAATGATGATACGCTCCCCCGCCTGCGCTGCCAGATCATTGCCGGGGCGGCCAACAACCAACTGGCCGAAGATCGCCATGGCGATGAATTGGCCGAGCGCCAGATTCTCTACGCTCCGGATTATGTTATCAATGCCGGCGGGCTGATCAGCGTGTCAACCGAGTTGGGCACCTTTGATATGTCCGAAGCGTGGCAAAAAACCGCCAATATTTACCATTCCATTTTGCGGGTGATTGATCTGGCTCACGATGAGTGCG
This sequence comes from uncultured Caldilineaceae bacterium, assembly GCA_964612485.1. Lineage (GTDB taxonomy): Bacteria > Chloroflexota > Anaerolineae > 4572-78 > J111 > JAFGNV01. The sequence continues at coordinate 51,422 of CAZTFF010000016.1, read as the reverse complement.
TCCCTACGCATCTGGCCGCCCATCGGCTGGCCCAGGCCAGGATTGAAATGGTCAAACAGGAGCGGGAGTCGCTTCACGCCGTTCACTGAACTGCGGCCACGTTCTCTATTCAGCCTGTAAATTTATTGGACAGGAATTTCAAGTTTTCTTCTGGTAACTATTTACCTGCGTGTCATTTCGAGGCATCAAGCCGAGAAATCCCTGCGGTGCAACAATTACCAACATTGTCGTTGGATAAATTTTCCGTCAGTGTTCAGTTTTTCCAACAATCTTGTTGGTAAAAGTACCGTCTCAAGGATTTCGTGCAAAGTTCCTTTGCCAGTCGGTCGAAATGACATGCCTGCATAATTCTTTTTCTGTTTATTTTGCCTGATTTTAATTAGAATTCAACAGCCCCGGCAGGGCTGTTTTTTGTATCAGGGCCATAAAATTCGCGCTTTCTTTGGGCGTCCCGGCAGGATTGTGGTATACTAAAGCCAATCCCAAACAAAGGTTAAATATACGATGTGGCGAATTATTTCCTTGCTTATCATTATCTCCCTGCTTTTGCTGAGTATGGCACTGGTGTTGGGGTTTGCGCTTGGCATTGGCTGGCTGCTGACCCTGTTTTTACCCTTTTCCTTGTTTGAAGCTACGCTACTGGCGATCATTGCCTCAATCGTGGTCGGCACGTTTTGGTACAATCTCATCAGCCCCAGATTTCCCCTTGGCCCCGTAGATGACATCTACGATGAAGATGAAGATTATTATGATGACATACCGTCCAACAGGTTCTACAAGTCTGAAGCTGATAGAACCTGGGAAGCCTGGCTGCGATACCATCTGTCCAACAGCATTTATTATGAATTTCAGGAATCACCGCAGCCGGTGGCTTCAATGGGGTCCAAACAACTTCAGGAATTGGCCATCCGGCTGGCCGATATTTCTGTGGATATTCTTAAAACCAAAACGTCTCGCACCAAACGGCTGAATATTACCACCAATACCTTAAAAAAACAACTGAACAAAATTGGTCAGCGTCCCTACGATGATGATATTCTGGATCATGCGGCGGAAGCCGTTAACGAAGAACTTTTTTATCATCACGATGAATTACTGCGTGTTGTTCAGACCAAACGATGGAAACAGCCCTACGATGGGTATGAATTTGAAGGGGAATATTTTTAATGGCCGATAGGATTGTCCTGATCAGCGGCGCCAGCGGCGGCCTGGGGCAAACGGTCAGTAAGGTTTTTTATGAGACCGGGGCTACGGTTGTATTGGTCGGATCGCGCCCGGTGGGCGTGGAATCTCTGGCCGGCCAATTGGGCCGGCGCGCCCTGCCGGTTGCCGCCAACCTGATTGATCTGGCTGAAGCGGAAAACGTGGTGCAAACTACTCTGGATCACTTTGGCCGGGTGGATGTTCTGCTCAATCTGGCCGGAGGCTTTGCCGGCGGCGAGCCTGTCAGTCAAAGCGATCCCCATGAATTAGACCGGATGCTGGATATGAACCTGCGCACCGCCTACAATTTGAGTAAAGCCGCGGCCAAACCGATGATGTCCCAACAATGGGGGCGGATCATCAACACCGGCTCCCGCGATGCTTTAAAAGGACGGGCCAAATACAGCGCCTATGCCATCAGCAAAGCGGCGGTGTTACGGCTGACCGAATCGATGGCGGCGGAATTAAAGGGGTATGGCATCACGGTCAATGCCATTTTGCCCGGCACTATCGATACGCAAGCCAACCGCCAGAGTATGCCCAACGCCGATTTCAGCCGCTGGGTCAAACCGGCAACTATCGCCCAAACCCTGCTCTTTCTCACCCGCGACGATACCGCCATCAACGGCGCGGCCATCCCTGTATACGGGCAAAGTTAATCATCAAAAAAACAAAATCATTCTAATTTGGAGGAGCCACGCAATTATGACTACTGAAGCCTTAAAACAAATTTCTGATTTAGGACAATCTATCTGGTATGATAACATTGAACGAAGTTTGATTACCGAGGGCGAGTTTGCCCGTATGGTGGCCGAAGATCATATCGTCGGTGTCACCTCCAACCCGGCTATTTTTCAAAAGGCCATTTCCGGCGACGCTTACGATGCCCAGATCGATGAAATTGTGGCTGAAAATCCCACCATCGACATTAAAACGCTGTACGAAACCCTGGCGATTGAAGATATTCAGGCCGTGGCCGACCTGCTCCAGCCGGTGTACGAGCGCACTAACGGCAAAGACGGTTACGTGAGCCTGGAAGTTTCGCCCGATTTGGCCCACGATACCGACGGCACGATTGCTGAAGCCAAGCGGCTTTTTGATACGGTGGGCCGCCCCAATCTGATGATCAAAATTCCGGCCACCCAGGCCGGGCTGCCGGCCATCACCGAGGTCATCGGCTCCGGCGTGAATGTCAATGTGACGCTGATGTTCTCCCTGCAAAATTATATTGATGTCGCCCACGCTTACATTGCCGGGCTGGAAAAACTGGACGCTGCCGGCGGCGATGTAAGCACGATCGCTTCGGTGGCCTCATTTTTTGTGAGCCGCGTAGATACGCTTTTCGATGAACTCCTGGCCGAAATTGATGAACCCGACGCGAAAAACCTGCCGGGCAAACTGGCCATTGCCAATGCCAAAGCCGCCTACAAAGAATTTCAAAATATTTTTGGCAGCGAGCGCTTCCGAAAACTGGCCGCCAAAGGCGCGCAAGTGCAGCGCCCGCTGTGGGCCAGCACCAGCACCAAAAACCCGGAATACCGCGACACCCTCTACGCCGAAGAGTTGGTTGGCCCCGATACGGTCAACACCATGCCGCCGGCCACGCTGGAAGCACTTAAAGATCACGGCAGTATCCGGGCCAGCCTGGAAGAAGGGCTGGACGAAGCCGTAGATTTGCTCCAACAGCTTGAGAAGTTCGACATCAGTTACGACGACGCCACCGACAAATTGCAGGCGGACGGCGTTAAAGCCTTTGCCGACTCTTTTGTCAGGCTGTTGGCCGTGCTGGAAGAGAAACGCGAAGCCATTGTCTCGCAGCAGGTCAGCCCGATGACGCTGGCCCTGGATGAGTATCAAAATACGGTTGAGGTGCGCCTCAAAGCCTGGGAAGCGGCCCGCGTTACCGCCCGCATCTGGGATAAAGACGGCACGGTATGGGTGCCCGATCCCGAACAGGCCGCCCAAACCAAGGAATTGACCAATCGTCTGGGCTGGCTGGATATAGCCAATGATATGCTGGCCGAGGCCGATAATCTGGCCGCCTTTGCCGCCGAGATCAGAAGCGCCGGCTTCAAAGCAGTGGTTTTGTTGGGCATGGGCGGCAGCAGCCTGGCCCCGGAACTGTATATGACTACCTTTGGTGCAGCGTCGGACGGCTTGCCCGTGACCGTGCTGGACAGCACCAACCCGGATCAGATTTCGGCGGTGGAGGCCAAGATTGCTGATCTGGCCCACACGCTCTTTATCGTGCCCAGTAAATCGGGCGGCACGCTGGAAACCCTCTCTCTTTATAAACATTTTTATCAAACGATTAGCGACCTCAAAGACAACCCCGGGGAAAACTTTGTAGCCATCACCGACCCCGGCAGCAAGCTGGAAAAATTAGCCACAGAAAAGGGATTCCGCAAGATTTTTTCCGGGCCGCCGGAAGTGGGCGGGCGTTTTTCGGCGCTGACCTATTTTGGCTTGGCGCCCGCCGCCCTCATCGGCGTTGATCTACCCAAACTGCTGCGCCGGGCCAACAGCATGGCCGACGCCTGCAAAAATCAGGCTTCGCTCAACCCCGGCCTGCAACTGGGCGCGGCGCTGGGCGAACTGGCCCTGTTGGGGCGCGATAAAGTAACTTTTTTCCTCTCCCCCAGTATTTCCGCTTTTGGTGTGTGGGTCGAACAGCTCATTGCCGAAAGCACGGGCAAACACGGCGTGGGTATCTTGCCGGTGGCCGATGAAGCTATTGCCGACCCGGCCATGTACAACAACGACCGCGTTTTTGTTTACCTGCGGATGGCTGAAGATGATAATGTTGAGCTGGATGGCCGGGTTGATGTGCTGGAAGCCGCCGGCCACCCGGTCATCACCATTCAGTTGGATGAATTGGAAGATTTGGGCCAGGAGTTCTTCCGGTGGGAGATGGCTACCGCCGCTGCCGGGGCTGTGCTCAAGATCAACCCCTTTGACCAGCCCAACGTGGAACTGGCCAAGATCAAAGCCCGCGAATTGATGGAAGAGTTTGAACAAAACGGCTTCCTGCCCGCGGATTCGCCCACGCTGGATTACGATGATATCGATGCCTACGGCCCGGCCATGGGCGAAACCGTTACCGAGGCCCTGAAAGCGTTTCTCACCCGGTACCGCGCCGGCGATTACGTGGCGATTATGGCCTACCTGCCCTACGGCCCCGACATCGACGAAGCCTTGAACGAATTGCGGTTGACCCTGCGCGATGGCCTGCGCAGCGCCGTGACCGTGGGCTACGGCCCGCGTTTCCTGCATTCCACCGGCCAGTTGCACAAAGGCGACGGCAACAAGGGGCTGTTCATCCAGATCACTCACACCCCCGCCACCGATGTAGACGTGCCCGGCGAAAAATACTCTTTTGCCACCCTGGTCGCGGCGCAAGCCCAGGGCGATTACAATGCCTTGCAAGAAAGTCAACGCCGCTTGATCCGGTTCCATATCGAAGCGGGGCAGGATTTGCCTACCGCCATTCGAAAGTTGATCCCCGCGTAAGCTTAATGTCTTTTAAAAATCACCGGCAAGTACGTTAGGTGTGATTTAAAGCTGGTTTGAGCTGTTAATTCCAGCGGCGCGTTCAAGTTGTCGTCCACATAAACGGTGTTTCTGATATTACTTTGAGAGCGATAGCTGATAATCGCCCGATAGGTGAGCGTCACGGTTTCGTTGCTGGATAGCGGCGTGGTCCAGGTGAGGGATTCTTGGTGACTGATTACCGTGCCCCGGCCGGGAGTGCCCACATCCATCAACGCCAGCATGTGGGGCAGCGTATTGGTGGTTGTGACCTGTGGCGCATCGACCGGGCCGGTATTTTTCAGAACAATCGTATAGGTGAGTACGTCGTTTTCTTCCGCATCCTGGGTGGGAGTAACGGTCAGGCTCGATGTTTCCAGATTGGGGAAGTTGACGTCAACATCGGCCATCCGATCAAACAAAATATTATGCTCCGGGTAAGACAGCCAACTGACCTGCCTGACGACTGTGCCCAACGGCAGCGAGTCGGTGATGGCGGCGGTATAGATAAAGATGCGGGTCTGGTTTTTATCCAGCGATCCCTGCCAGATGAGATTGCCGCCGGAGGGAGTCAGCGTAGATGCGTAATCGGCCACCGTAAGTTCTGCCGGAAAGGTGGCGGTAAAATGAACCGTGGGCAGGTCGATCCAGCCGTCGTTGATAACGGTGGCGGTGTAAACTACCGTAGTTCCATCCAAAGCGCTGGATACACTGGACGTAACCGCCGAGCGCCCCAGCCAACTGAGCCAGCCCAAAGAGCGCTGCAGCAGCCGGGCGCGATGGGTATCGGTGAGCAGCTCGGGACCGTAGGCTAAAAAGTTGGTGTGCCAGGCCTCGTTGTTTGGCCCTATCCCGGCCAGGCTTACGCTATTGGTCTGTTCCGCCTGCCCCACGGTGGCGCCCCGGGCGGTGATGGTTGGCGTGAGGGCGTCGGTCCAGTTAGCGTAGCCCAGAGGGAAAGTCAACGGGTACGGCCCCAGCCCGTGCCCCACCAGGCTGCCGGGGTAGCCGGAAATCTGGGTGCTGCTGTAATCTTCGGTGTGGTCCAGAACGCCCAGGTAGGCGGCGGCAAAATCATTGGGTTCGTGGTCGGGCAGGTTGTAAATGTAATCCTGGCTGCTAAAAAACAACCGTCCCCCGCCATCCAGGTAGGCCACCAGACGATCTTCTTCCATCGAAGTCAGCGGCTGGTACCAATCGTAGGCCGTGTACCACACCACCATCGGATACATCTGCAAAGTGTCGAGGGGCGGGCTGGGCGGGACCGGACCGCTCCAAGATTTGGGCACGTACCAGTAATCGTAGGGAATATTGTTCGCTTCCAGCGCGGTTTGATATTCTTCCGCAAAGCTATACCAGCGATCATCATCAACCAGCAGAACCGGAGCCGGAGTTTTGGTGGTGCGGGTGATGCTGTTGGTCAACAGCAGGCCGTTGGTGGTGGCTGCCGTAACGGTGAACGTATCGGATACGTGCCAGGTGTTGCTGGTGTCTACGCTGACGTTCAGCGTGATCGTGTATGATTCGCAATAATCCAGCGAAACAGGCGGATGGGTATTTGGCAAAATGGGCCAGTTCCGGGGAAATCCATCGCTAATAGAAAGCGTGTAGGTATTGCCGGTGGTGCCGGTATTGCGCAGCCGTACGGTGTGAGAAACGGTTGCGCCGAAGTTGCCAATTTCTAACGCCGTGTCCGGGGTGAGTTCAACCCCGTAGGCAGCGGGCGTGTCCATCAGCCAGGCGAGAGCCTGTTCCATCACGCTGCGGCGGTCGGCGCGGGTGTTGATGCTTTCAAAACCAAAGGGCAGGAACATAGTCCGGTAGGGTACGCAGAGACCCGTATGCACTCCGGCCAGTTGATCCGGTTTGTATTCCAATAGCGGTCCGGCAAAATCAGCCTCGGCCACGGTTACGACATCGGGTGCAAACTGGTTATCCGCGCCATCGCCGCCGTTAATAGTGAAGCTCAGGCCGGCAAAAGGCTGGCCATCGATACCGCTGATCGTATCGATGTTGGCGTCATCCTCCACAAAATCAACTTTGAGATAGTTTGCTAAATAGGGGGCTGACGGTATGAAAAATCCCTGCCCGCTGTCATAAAAAGCCACATCCTGGCCGCTCAACAGGAGTTTCCTCCCCTGATCTAAATATGATTCTAAAGCATCGTTAGCGCCCACGTAGCCCGGCGAATCTTCCGGCGACGACCAGATTACAATATCGTAGGGTATGAGATCGTCCGTGGTGGGAACATCGCTGGGCGATTCGAAAGGATCGGTGATGGTCCAGGTGTCGTAGGGATAAAGTAGATCATCAAGCGCCTGCTGGTAGTAGCCGATCTCACTCTCCTGGTACCAACGGCCGCTGTCTACCAGCAGAATAGGGGGGGCGGGGTCCAGCACAAAGTGGTGTTCCACCGTTGCCCCATCGTTGATATCGATAACGGTTTGGGTAATGCGGTGCGCGGCTGCAACCACTGTCGCGGTGTAGGTTCCGGTGGGCAGGGTCATCATAAATCTACCGTCAGCGGGATCGGTGGTGGTTTCTGCCGGGGTGTTATCGATAAAGATTGTGGCCGCCAGGGGCAGCCCTGTGCCGCTTTCGGTAACCGTACCGGAGAAGGTGCCGGTCAGTTTGGGGGTCAGGTTGAAATCTTGAGTGGTGGTGTTGTTGGTCTCGATAACGATGCCCGAAATTGTGCTGGATTCGTAGCCAAAAGCCGAGGCCGTGGCATCGTAAGTATCCACGGCCAGCCCCTGGTGATACGCGCCGCCGGCATTGGTGGTGGTGTTGATGGCCGGGCCGCCGCCGTGAGGCGTAATGCGTACCTGGGCGTCGGCCAGCGGCGTTCCACTGCCGCTGACGGTGCCTTGCAGCGCGCCCACCGAGGCCACCGACATCACCGCGTTGTAGGCATCGATGCGTCCCCAGCCAAAATCGTTGTTGGGGATGGGCGTGCCCAATGGCACGGCGGTTGTTTTCATCACGGTGGAGATACCGTCGAGATCATTGCTCAGCGTGGGCGAGGCTTGCAGCAGCAGCGCCGCCAGCCCCGAGGCGTGGGGCGCGGCCATCGAGGTGCCGTTGTTACTGCCATACGTGCCGCCGGGGAGGGTTGAAACCACATCCTTGCCCGGCGCGGCCACATCCGGCTTGATACTGCCCCACGGCGACGGCCCCCGGCTGGAAAAGTAGGCGATCTCATCATCGATGGTGGTGGCCCCCACGGCAAACGAAATGTCAAAACTACCCGGCGATCCCACTGTGCCGGAACCGGGACCGTTGTTGCCGGCGGAAAAAATCGGGTAGATGCCGGCGGCGCGCAAAGCCTGCACATCGGGTTGAAATTCCGTACTGCTGCCATTGTTGCTGCCCCAGGAATTATTGACGATGTCCGGCGCCAGGGCAGAGTCATCATTGGGCGCTAAAATCCACTGAAAGGCTTCGTGCAGCCAGCTGTTCAGGGCGGAGCCGCTGCTGTTAAAGGCTCGCACGGCAATCCATTTGGCGCCGGGGGCCACGCCAATGCCGTTGTCGCCCACAATAGTACCCATGGTGTGGGTTCCGTGGCCGTAGCTGTCGGTGGGGTAAACAGCGTCATCGCCGGTAGCATCGTGCCAGTTGCCGGCGTGGACCGGCAGCTTGTCGGGGCCGGTGTAGCCCCGGTATTTGCTTTGCAGGGCGGGGTGAAACCAGTCTACTCCGCTGTCGATATTGGCCACTACCACCCCGCTGCCGTCGATGTTGAGCGCATTTTGCACCAGATCGGCCCTGATTTTGGCAATGCCCCACTCCGGTGAAGCCTGCGGTTTGAAGATCGAGGAGGGGATGGCCGGCGCGGGCCGGTTGAGTTGAACCGTTTTGTTCAGCCGCACAATGGCCACATCAGGGCGGGTGGCTAAATCCAGCACCATCGGTAAGGTTCCTCTGGCCGCTACCGCATTGACAATCCATAAAGGCTGAATGTTAGTAGCGGCCTGCCCGCTCAACCCGCCCGATGGATTGTTCAATTGTTCCAACACGCCGCCCTGGCTGTTTTGCGCCGTTTGTTGCAAGGCGTGGACAATCGCGGCCCGTTTGGCGATGGCTGCTGCCGCCGGATCGCCCTGCGTCCCCAGGGCCGGCACCGAGGCGATGGCGGCGTCCAGGTCTGCGGTGGTTGTCATGTACACGATGAATTCTACCGGCTCTGGCTCGGTGAGAAGTTTTTTGAGGAGTTGCGGTTCTATTTTGGGCAGCAGGCCTGGGTCGATGGGGGCGGGAGCCGGCGTGGGCGTGGGCAGGGGGTCTGTGCCTTTGGGCGGCGAATCGGGTTCTTGCGCGGCAGTGGGAAGAGACACCATCATCACCAGGGAGAGCAATAAGATGATAGCCAAAATGAGCGCGGAAAATAGTTTTTTCATAAAATTGCTCCTGTGGTCCCCGGATGATAGGGGATCAATCCCTCGATTTACGTTCCGTCAGTTGCCGCCGTAGGCAAGGTCAGCAAGGGCGCGCCTTGCAGGGCGTGTCGCATTGCTTGACGATCATCCCAGGGGTACTCGGTGTGGCCAAAGCACATGCTTTGCTCGTGCCCTTTGCCAAAAGCGATCACCACATCGGTGGGCCGGGCTAATTGCACCGCCCGGTAGATGGCCCGGCCCCGGTCGGGAATGCACTCAAACACAGCTTGTTTCGTTTTTTCGTTAGACATCGCGTCGGCGGTTACAGCCATAATCTCGTCCAACTTTTCGGTGCGGGGGTCCTCGGCGGTGAGAATGGTGATGTCGGCCAGTTCGGCAGCGATGCGGCCCATCAGCGGGCGTTTTTCCGCATCGCGCAGGCCGGCGCAGCCAAACACGGCAATCACCCGGCCCGATGTTAAGGTTTGGGCCACCGCCAGCGAGCGCCGCAGCGAGTTGGGCGTGTGGGCAAAATCAACCAGGGCCAAAAAAGGCTGGCCCTCATCAATCCGTTCCATACGGCCCGGCACCCCGGCCAGCAATGCCGCTCCCTGCTGCACCACTGTTGGCGAAAGGTTCAGCCCGTACAAAGCCGCCGTGGCCGCGGCCAGGCAGTTGCTCACATTGTAATCGCCCACCAAGCGGGTTTCCACCTCAAACGTGTGTCGATCTGTTTGAATAGTGAAGCGGGTTTTATCGGCCTGGTAAGAAATAGGGGCGGCAATGAGCGCAGCTTCCGGGTGGTTGGTCAGGCTGTACCCCAGCCAGGGCGTGTTGGCGGCGGCCAATTTTTGTTTTAGGTAGGGAAAAGATTCGTCATCGCAATTGAGTACGGCCAATTTGGGATGTCCCTTATCTGCCGCCGTGCTCAGCGATTCAAACAGCATCGCTTTGGCCGCGCGGTAATTTTCTAACGAGCCGTGCTCGTCAAGATGCTCGTGGGTGATGTTGGTGACCACGGCCACATCAAAATCGCAGGCCGTCACCCGGTGATGGGCCAGCCCGTGCGATGTCACCTCCAAAACGCAGACATCGGTGCTGGCCTTGACCATTTGGGCCAGGTATTGCTGCAAATGGAGGGCATCGGGCGTGGTGGTGTGCAGGCCGGTTTCCAGGGTCTGTTGGCCGATGATCGCGCTGACCGTGTTGATAATGCCGGCGTTTTGCCGGGCCGCTTGCAGCATTTGAAAGAGAAAATGGGCCGTGGTGGTTTTGCCGTCGGTGCCGGTGATACCGACCATGGTGAGCCGGCGGGCCGGAAAGTGGTGCCAGGCCGCGGCCAGATGCGCCAGCGCCTCGCGCCCATTGGGAACCAGGATGATTGGAATAGCGCCGGATGCAGGTAGCAGCGCCCGCAATGTTTCCACGTTGTCGCCGATGACGGCGGCAGCGCCGTGGGCCAGGGCATCGGGGATGAAACGATGAATATCGGTAAAAACGCCCCGGTAAGCAACAAAGAGGGCGCCGGGTTCAACATCACGAGAGTCGGCGGTGAGGTGGGTAATGGTGGCGGCCAGATTCACGCAATTGGGGTCATTCAAAAGCGTGGCCTGGGGCAGCGTAGACAATAATTGTGACAGTTTCATAAGCTTCCGGCGGCTATTCTGTTGTTTTGGGGGCGGGAGTACGTTTTCTGGGGAGCCACAGGGTAAAAACGGAGCCTTTGTTCAACTCGCTGTCTACGGTGATTTGCCCGCCGTGAGCCTGGGCAATCCATTGGGCAATGGATAATCCCAACCCGCTGCCGCCCTGCCCGTTATTTTCGGCGCGGTAGAAACGGTCGAAGATGTGGGGGAGGTCTTTGGAGGCAATGCCGCGCCCGGTATCTTCTACGGATACATGAATCCATTCCGGCTCACGCTGGAGCGAGATGGTAACGGTGCCGTTGGGCGGGGTGTGTTTGATGGCGTTAATAACCAGATTGATGAGTGCCTGGCGCAGGCGTTCGGCGTCTCCCTGAACAATAGCCTGATCCTCATGCCCTAACTGGATGTTGATGTTTCCGGCGGCCAGAATTCGGGCCTGTCGGTAAACGTCGAGCAGAATGGTGTCTAGCTCCACCGTTTCCTGGCGCAGGCTCAATCCGGCATCGGCCTGGGAGAGCAGCAGCAAATCGGCCACCAGCCGCGACATGCGGTTCAGCTCGGCTTCGATGTCGGTGAGGGTTTCGTCCAATTCTTCGGAGGTGGCGCCGCCGCCACGACGAAGCAGATCAACATTACCTCGAATGGCGGTTAGCGGCGTGCGTAGTTCGTGCGAGACATCGGCGCTCAGCCGTATTTGGGCCTGGAAAAAATTATCCAGCCGTTGCAGCATATTGTTGATGGTTTCTGTCAGGCGGGCGATTTCATCGTTGGTGGGGGGGCAGGGCAGCCGTTGTTTGAGGTCCTGACCGCTGACAATCCGGTTGGCGGTCTGGTTGATTTTTTCGATAGGGCGCAGGGCCTGCCAGGCCAGAAACGCGCCCAGCAGGGCGGCCAGAATTAGGGCCACGACGGTTCCGCCCGTCAGAAATACCAGTACCTGCCGCATGGTGTTTTCAACAATGGTGAGCGATTGGCCTACCTGAATAACGGCCAAAATATGAGGCCCTACATAGATGGGCCGGCTGTAAATTCTGAGTAGAGCATTTTCTTTGGCAATGGTTTTAAAGGTTGGCTGCCCGTTGAGGTTTTGCTGCAGCATCTCATCATCCATGGAGATGTGGTGCCGGCCCATATTGCTGCTGGTAGTGATAATATCACCGTCTGGCGCGACAATTTGAACAAATGTGGCCGGGGAAGAAAAAATGTTGGCTTCCGGGATAACAATTTTCCCGGTTTCTATATCCACAAAGGTCTGGGCTTCAACCCCGGTGACAATTTGTTGGGCGCGGTCTTCCAGGTTTCTGTCTGTTTGCGCGTGCAGAGAGAATTGCAGCACCAGGTATAGCAGCGTGCTGAAGATAATGAGGATGGCCCCCAGTAAAAACGTATACCAGAGGGTTAAACGAATGCGGATAGGCATATAGGCTTTATCCAACGGTCTGGGTTAACTGTCGCGCAGGGCATATCCCACGCCGCGCACGGTATGCAGCAGGCGTGGTTCGCTGTTGGCTTCCAATTTGGAGCGTAAATAGCGGATATACACTTCGATGATGTTAGATTCACCGCCAAAATCATAGCCCCAGATACGTTCGTAAATTTGATCGCGGGTAAGAACCTGGTTAGGATGGCGCATAAACAATTCTAACAGATCGTACTCTTTGGCCGTTAATTCAATGACCCGGTCGCCGCGTTTGGCCATGCGCGTGCTGGGATTGAGTGTTAAATCGGTAAAATTGAGCGGCCCTTCGGTTTCAATGGGCGCTTTTCGCCGGTTCAGGGCTTTTAGGCGGGCCAGCAGTTCTTCAAACGCAAATGGTTTAACCAGATAATCGTCCGCGCCGGCTTCCAACCCTGCCACACGATCAGGGATGGCGTCTTTTGCGGTCAGCATGAGAACGGGTGTTTGTAGTTCGGCTTCTCTCAACTGGCGGCAGATGCTCAAGCCGTCAATATCGGGCAGCATAACGTCTAAAATGATCAGGTCGGGCAGCTCGGCAAAGGCCGTTTCCAGGCCGGTTTCGCCATCGTGCGCGGTCAGGACCGTAAACCCTTCGCGCTCCAGGCCGCGGCCGATGAACTTGGCAATGGCCAGTTCGTCTTCTACCAGTAAAATTTTTTCGCTCATAGTGGGTGTCCCTCGATCTCCTGAATTAAATAGATTATAGCAGAGTAAAGAGGCAGACTCAAACTATTATCTGCCTTCCAAAAATTTTAATCTGAGGCGAATTCTTCAATTTGCCCCCGGCTAACCGAAAAACGTTTGGCGCGCTGTTGAAAATCCGGGTCGTAGTCGTCCCAATCGGTGGTGGTTAAAAAGGCTTGACCCGCCCGGTTGACAATTTCGATCACCTGTTTGCGCCGTTGGGCGTCCAGTTCGCTCATTACATCGTCCAGCAGCAGCACCGGGGTTTCACCGGTGATTTGCTGCATGAGAGCGATTTCGGCCAGTTTGGTGCTAAGCGCCGCGGTGCGCTGCTGCCCCCGCGAGCCGTACAGGGTCATGTCGATCCCATCGACTAAAAAATGCAGATCGTCCCGGTGGGGGCCGGTCAGGGTTACGCCCCGGTTGATTTCATCGTCGCGGGTTTCTTGCAGCCGGGCCAAAAAAGTATCACGGACATCCCTGGCCGGCGGCGCGGCAGTGGTGTAGATGGCTAAATCTTCCATAATGAGGGGAAGTTGGTAGTTGGGTTGGGCCTGCTGGAAAAAATCAAAACTGGGAGCATAGTGAAGCCGCAGCCCCTCCTGGCCGCCGCTCAATTCCCGATGGTGGCGGCGGGCGACGGTATCCAGTTCCAGCACGGCGTTGTGGCGCTGGGTGATGAGGATCGCGCCGTTGTGAGTCAGTTGCTCGTCCCAATAGATGAGTTGGTCGGGGTTTCCATTGCGTTTGAACATTTCTTTGAGCAGGGCGTTGCGCTGGGCCAGCACTTTGTTGTAGCGGCTGAGCGCCTGGCAGTAATCGGGGTTGATCTGGCAGAGCATGCTGTCCATGTAGCGGCGGCGGATGGCGGGCGCGCCGGTAACCAGTTCGATGTCTTCCGGCAGAAACATCACGGTGGTCAATTTGCCGATAACGTCCATGGCTCGTTTTTTGGCGCCGTTCAGGCGGATGTCTTTGCGCATGCTGTCGCCTTCACGGAGCACGGTGATGGCGAGTTGAAAGCTCTCCAGCCGGGTCTGGATGGTGGCTTCTACCCGGGTAAAGGGCAGGGTTTCTTGCTTGAGCGTGAGCCAGTTGATAAGCTGCTGGTCGGCGCGGGCGTGGATGCTGCGGGTGGTGGAGAGAAAATAAATCGCCTCCAGCAGGTTGGTTTTGCCCTGGGCGTTATCGCCGCGCAGCAAAACCGGCCCCGACGGTAGCGACAGCATCAAGCGGCTATAGTTTCTGTAATTGGAGAGCGAGAGTTGGGTTATATGCACGGTGATTATTCCGTATTTCGTAGGGCGCCCGATTTTTATGCGCTTCCACTGAAATACGGCCATTTCCAAAAATATTGTTGGAACCAGTTGGTCGCCCGTCCATTATAACATGGGTGGGGAAAGGCATAAAATATAACAGGGCTTGCCAAAATTGGGAAGGCTTGGGAGAGAAACGGCCACGAAAAGGCTATGTCGAAAAAATACGGTCGGCAAGATCAAAAACGTATTCTGTTGAGCCGATGAACTTCGGCCAGGCGTTCCTGGGCTTGTTCGCGGCTGATTTCTAAGGCGTGCAGGCCGCCAAAGTCTTCGATCACAAATGAGGCCGACACCGTGCCGTAAAATGCCGCATCCAGCATGCTGCCGGTTTCCAGATAGCCCACGGCAAAGCCGCCGCAGTAAGAATCTCCCGCGCCGGTCAGGTCTTTGACGGCAGCGGGGTAGGGCCGCACCTGGTACAGAAAACCTTGATCCTGGTGAAAGATGGTTGAGCCGTGGTCTCCTTCTTTGATGACCACAATTTTAGGGCCGCGGGCCGCAATCTGGCGGCAGAACTCGCGCGGTTTAAAGCCCGGCATCAGAATTTCCGCTTCCGCTTCGCTGGGCATAAAGGCATCAACCCGGCTGAGCAGCCTGAGAAAATCTGGATCATCCAGGTTCCCGTTGAGCGGATAGGGCGAAATATCCACCGATACAAAAATATCCGGTTTATCTTGCAGGTAATCGATCCAGGCCAGGGTGGTTTCCAGCCGCATGGGAGAAAGATGAATGGAGTCAACATTCCACAGCGGACCCGGCAGTTCCTCCGGCACCGGTGAATTTTTTAGATGAACGCGCCGGGCGGTATCGCTGTAGGCGGCAGCTTCTTCGGCGGTGAGAGGCGTGCTGGCAAAGGGATCGGGGGTTAAGAGGATCACCTCGGTGTTGCGAGAGAAATATTGCCGGTAGCCGCTGGCTTCGTAAATGGTCCAGGCGCGGAGCGTTTCGTGATCCTTTTGCAGCAAGCCTCGGGTATTGATGGCGCTTTGGCGTAATGTATCGGTGTAATCGGGCGGCCAATCATAACCAACAATCGCCACAATGCCCACATGGTCGGACCAGATATTGCCGCCTACCGAGGCATACAGGGCATTTCCGCCTGGATCGGCCATGCTGGTGCGCCCGTCGGCATACACCGTATCATTGAGGGCCAACGACCCTACACAAAGATGTCTGGCAGCCAAACTTACCTCCTGGTATCCCGCCGCGCTAAAAAGCGTTACGAAATACCGGGCAGTTGAGAATCAAAGCGCGGAGTTCCAGAAGTTGATCCGCGTCCAACTGCGCCGCTTCTTTTAGAGGATAGCATAGGACAAACATGGAGTCAATGAGATTAGAGTTTCAGGCCGCAGGGCTGTTTTTTGTGTCCATAGGTGGCTCGGCGGAGAGGGTTTGGTGGATAATTGACGGTATTCTGACGGCAGCAGGTTGATAAAGCATATACAAAGCCATACTGTACAACAGATATACCATCGGCAGAAAGGCGAAATGAAGCGCCGCCGGCCCGGCTGGCAGCGCAACGCCGCGAAATATTAAGACGCCCCCAACGGCTAAAAGTAACAGGTGCCAGCCTATCTGAAACAACCACTCGGTACGATCTGTGGGCGTGCCCAGCCCCAGAGAGAAGTGAACTTTGGTAACGGTCCCCGCCGGTTCCAGCCGGCCTTTGACCTGCATGTATAAAATGCCAACGCCCCGGTATCGGGTGCAGCGTCCCTTCAACCGGAAAAGCGTGTGATTGTTTTCCGCGCGCGTAACGTTAAGTTGGGTAAAAGTAATCTGCACCGGTACGTGGCCGGTTTGGGCGTAAAAGCTGCGATTGGCAGCCATTTCTTCCAGCCGGTCTACGCATACGGAGGACGACAAAGGGGAGATGAATGATAAATCAGCCATATGTCCTTCCAAATTAATCTATCTGCTTGACCTCGGGGTGCTGCCGGCTGGCGCTTTCGTGAAAGAGATCGGCCAGGTATTGCGCCAGTTCTGTTTCCACAAGCGAGTCTGGAATTACAATATCTGTGGCCGGACGTTTTTTCCCCTCATTGCCCGCATAAAAGGCCAGCCAGCCCCCGGCTGATCGTTCTACCAGAACTCTCCGGCCATAAACATCGAATTTGAGTGGTTTCATCACGTGGCCTCCCGTTATCTTGCCCATTTGTGTGTGAGGTCCAGTTTACAGGAAGTTGACCAATTTTGAAAATATGCCGCTTAACGGATAATTTGACCGGCCCGGTAAATTTATTTTCAAGGTTTGACAAACAAATGGGAAATGAGGTATAAATGAGAGTAACAGGCGGTAATCGCTCCTCGATGGTTTCTCTCCATCAACAAAAAATTGCCCCGCATCCTCACGGGGCAATTTTTTGTGTCTCAATTTCCCAATGTTTTCTATGTTTCAACCACCAACCGGTGATATTTCTTTTTCCCCGCCCGCAGCAAAATACCCTCGTTGGTAACATCATTGGTTGACAGCGCGGCATCAACCTGATCCACTCGCTGATCGTTTACATAGATACCGCCCTGTTGCAGCATGCGCCGGGCCTCGCCGCGCGATTGGGTGAGTCCGACTTCGGCAAATATCTCCAAAACTCCCAGACCTTCCTCCAGTCGCCGGGCGGAAATGGGGGTGGCGGGCATCGCGCTCAGATCGCCGCCCTGGGAAAAAGCGGCTTTGGCGGCTTTCTCAGCGGCTTTGGCTTCGGCTTCGCTGTGGGTAATTACCGTGGCTTCGTAAGCCAATACCTGCTTGGCCTGGCGCAGTTCAGCGCCCTCCAATGCCGACAGCCGTTTGATCTCATCCATCGGCAGAAAAGTGAAGGTTTTGAGCAATTTTTCCACATCGCGGTCGTCGCAGTTAACCCAGTATTGGTAATAGTCGTAAGGGCTGAGTTTATTTTTATCCAGCCACACGGCGCCGGCAGCGGTTTTGCCCATTTTGGCCCCGCCGGCGGTGGTCAGCAGGGGGTAAGTCATCGCGTGGACGGTGGCTCCTTCCACCCGCCGGATCAGATCAACCCCGGCCAGCAGGTTGCCCCACTGGTCATCGCCGCCCATTTGCAGGGTACAGCCGTGTTTCTGGTATAAAACCAGGTAATCGTACGCCTGCAAAATCTGGTAGTTCAGCTCGATAAAATTCAGGCCGCGTTCCAGGCGTTGTTTATAGGCTTCGGCGGTCAGCATGCGGTTGACGCTAAAATGGCGGCCAATGTCGCGCAAAAAGGCAATATAGTTCAAATCGAGCAGCCAGCCGGCGTTGTTGACGGCCAAAGCCTGGCCTTCATCAAAATGGATGTAATGGTTGAGTTGGGCGTGGAGTTTATCCACATTAGCCTGGATGTCGTCTTCAGAAAGCATGCGGCGCATCTCGGTTTTGCCGCTGGGGTCGCCCACCATGGTGGTTCCGCCGCCCACCAGGGCAATAGGCCGGTGCCCGGCCCGCTGCAAATGCATCATGGCCATAATCGTTACCAGGCTGCCGGCGTGCAGGCTGTCGGCGGTGCCGTCGTAGCCAATGTAAAAAGTGATCTGTTCTTCACCCAGAATTTTGCGGACGGCTTCTTCGTCGGTTACCTGGGCAATGAAACCGCGCTCTTGCAGAATATCAAATACGTTGTTGCTCATAATTTGTAAACTCGTTTTTGAGGTTGACGTCGGGGGTCATTTTACACAAAATTGGGTATCACGCCAATGGGATGGTTATTCTTTTGGCGGCAGCCGTAATTCCATGCCGGGCCGGATGAGGCCGGGGTTGGCAATGATGTCTCGATTGGCTTCAAAGATGGCCTGCCACATCGCGTAGTCATTGTATATTTTGACGGCAATGCGGCTGAGGGTATCGCCGGGCTGAACAGTGTATGTTTCCTGCGCGGGTGGTTCTGGCGGCGAGGGCGGCTCCGGCTCAGGTGGCTCGCCCGGTTCTGAAGGAGGTTCCTCCTGGGGTGGTTCGCCGGAGGTGAGAAACCGCCGGCCTCGTTCGGCCATGTCGTCCAGCAGGGTTTGGGTGTCGGCGGGCGTATCGGCCACCACGCGTTCTACCAGAATCGCGCCGGCTCCCCGGATGTTGTCTAAAATCGAATCGGCCACCTGCTGCTGGGTGGCGACCACGGTCACATAGGCCCATCGCCCGGATACCTGGCCGGCGGCGAAGGTAAAGTCCGGGGCAAACCGGCGCAGGTAGGCCAGCGCGGCCTGGAGATAATCATCAAAATCACCAAATAGAACCACGTGCTCGCCGGGCTGCGGGGTTGGGGGAGTGGGTTCGTCCGGCGGCGAGGAGGTCTCACGCCCCATGGCCAGTACGTAGGAGGTGTTGGGCAGCAGGTCAACCCCTACGTGCTCGCCGGCTTCAAACGTATGCTGCAAGGTACGTTGTTGGTTGTGGTACAGCCGGTACAGTTCGATGGCGCGGCTTCGGTCCCAGGTGGGCAACACGTCCCACGGATCAAAGGAGAGGCGGCCCGGCCCAGTGGCATCGATGCGGATTTCTGCGGGATCGATTTTAAGATAACAGTGCGCGACGGTTTCAGCCTGCCAGCTTATGGTATCATCCTGATAAATATGGCCGCCAATCGTCAGGTGCGTGGGCAGAGATAATCGATAGGCAATGCCGGCCTCGGTATCGCGCAGGTGGTTGAAATTGCCCATGGTATCCACTCTTGGCCAATCCTGGCTGAAGCGGCGGGCTAAATCCCGCACAGGTTTGGCTTGATCGCCGGCGCTGAAAATACCAAAATTTGCCTCGTAGGGGTTGGCGGCGCTGTCTACATCATTGAGCATCCATTTGATGCCGCCGGCAAATTTTTTACCGCGCAGGTAGGCGAAGGTGGCCGCCTCGTACAGCGCTGTTTTTGAGGCCGGCACCAACTGGCTGGCGCTGGGGCTGGTGCCGGACTGGTTGCTCCAGCCAAATTCGCCAAAAATCAAGGGGTGCTTGGGAAAGGCGCGGTGCAGCCCCTCCAAGTGGGACAGGTTGGTATTGAAACCGCCCATCGACAGGTTGGGGTAATTGTGGTAAGTTTGAAAATCAAGCGCCCGGTTGGCCGGTAGCCCGGCAAAGTGCAGCCAGTTCCAACCCACGGTCAGCAGATGCTCATCGCCGGTGGCGCGGATCGGCTCCATGCGGGCGGCCAGCCAGGCGGCTGCCGTATCATCCAGCACGCCAATGAGCGGGTACCAGGGGTTGGCCTCGTCGGAATTCATGAAGTCAATGAGCGATCCCTGGCCCGTTTTGGTGAAGGCATTGATGGCGGCGTCGTATTCTAAAAAGAGGCGCAGGGCGTTGATGTAGTAGTAGGCGGTGTCCGCGTCCAGGTGGCCGGGGATGCGACGGGCCTGCTGCATGGCCAGCGCTTCCTGGCGGCTCACCCGCTCGCCGTAATGATCTACCAGGCGAGGGCTGTGAACGGGGGGGCGGTGCGCTTCGGGATAAATGGCGGCGATGAGGTTGTAAAAAACCGGCTCGTTTTCCAGATCATACCCCAAAATAGTGGATACATTTTTGTATCGCTCGGCAATTTTGGCGTCTAACTGGCTCACATCTTCCAGGTTGAGGTAGTGGGCGTCGTTGAGCGTAAATAGCACCAGCAGGTTGTGATCTTGCGCCAGCGACAAAACCTGGTCCACTTTATCAAAATTATTCTGCCGAATATCCCGGATGAGGGCGGTATGGGCAAACAGCCGGAGGGTGTTGAGGCCGCAATCTTGCGCTTTTTTGAAGTCGCGCGCGATCAGATCGGGATCAAATCGGTCCGGCTCCCACATTTTCCAGGCGCGGTCAAAATAACCGGCATAATTAACGCCCATCACAAAAAAGGGTTTGCCGTCGGGATTAAGCAAATAGTGTCGATGGGTAGCAGTTTTGACCAGGGCCATAGGGTCCCCTCCGGTTTAGATAACTGTTTTCTAAACATAAGTATACCAACAAATAGTGAATTTGGCGAACAACGTTAACATTATGTATAGCCGTAATTTCAATTCTCCCCCAATTTTTCTTGCCAAGCCCCCTTATCCTGAGTACAATATCTCCGTAGTAAAATTATCTTTCCTGATCGTAGGGATTGGCTTTGCCAGGTATTGAACATTGATACGACCCTTTGATTGGCGTGATGCAAAGCTTGTAACGCGCCTTCAGCAAATGGGAATGCCGTTAGATATAGAAGAGCAGTTAACCCATCCGCGTTCGCCCCTGCGTTCGGTGCTGATTCACAGCATTTTTTATCCCCGTGCAGGCCCTTCTACCTTCATTCTTGACCAACAAGATGAAAATGGCCGCCTTTTGGGGCTGGCCCAAATGCGCAACCGGCCCGGACGCCCGGAGCAGGATGTGGTCTTTATGTCGCCCACGCTGGAAGCCGGCAACGGCAACCACGCCATCTGGCAGCGGTTGTTAAGCCATTTGTGCGTGCAAACCGCCGAACAGGGCCGCTTCAGCCTGTACGCCAATCTTCCGGTTGATGGCGAAGCGTACCAGTTGTTCAAAATTGTGGGCTTTACCAAATATAGCCAGGAAGATATTTACCAATTGGGGCCGCAGTGGCAATGGCCCGCCGGCCAGGAACCGGCGCCCGCCACAGTGCGATTACGCCCGCAGCAGTTGAGCGATGGCTGGGGCTTGCAGCGATTATACGCTTCCATCACGCCCCGCTCGGTGCAAAACGCCGAAGGGCTGGCCCAGGGTCAGTGGGCCTCAACCCGTAGAAATTGGACGGAGCCGGGACGCCGCCAGGGATACGTGTGGGAAGTTGGCGGCGAAATTTTAGGCGCGCTGCACATTCGCAGCGGCACGCGGGGTTTTTGGGTGCGGTCAATGCTTCATCCCGATGCGTTGGATCAGGCCGAAATCATTGCCCAGGCCGCTCTAAAAATCATCGCCCAAAAAAACCGGGATTTGCCGGTCTATTTTGCGCTGCGACAGTACGAAATCGGCTGGCGATCCGTTTTGCTTGATCTGGGCTTTGAGCCGCTGACCACCCAGGTGTTGGTCGTTAAACCAATGGTCGTGCGTTTGAAAGATAGATCGTATCACCGGCTGCCATCCCTGGAAAAATCGCCCTCCGAGGGCGCCGCCACTACGATTATCTCGGCCGTTGATATGATAGACCCGCAGCCCTCATCATTTAATGGGCATTAAACGGCAAAGGCTGTTTTAGGATATGTTCTCCATATTGCGGGGGGACGAGGTCTGAGCCTGTCGAAGACCGTTGGTTTCGACAAGCTCAACCCACTCTGCCCAGTTTATTGAAAAGGCACGTTTTAGGAATAGAATATGACAGAACCATCTATTGAACATATGAACGATCTTACTCACGAAGTAAAAATCACCGATGATCTTGATGCGCTGCTTGATGTTTTGCCCACTTACATCCGAGAGGTCTTGGACGCCGTCAACGAGGGCGAAAAGCTCATCGAAATCATTATGGATTTGGGCCGCCAGCCCGAAGCCCGTTTTACCGATCATGAAATGATCCTGAGCGACAAAGAGATCACCCAGGCGGATATTGATTACGCCATCCAGCGCATTGGCCAGTTTATGGGCGATAATCGCGCCGGCATCGAACGAACCCTGCACCGCATCTCCGGCATTCGCAACCGCCAGGGCAAGATCATCGGCCTGACCTGCCGGGTGGGCCGGGCCGTGTTTGGCACGGTTGACATTGTGCGGGATATCTTGGAGACGGGCAAAAGCCTGCTGTTGCTCGGCCCGCCGGGGGTGGGTAAAACAACCCTGCTGCGGGAAGCCGCACGCGTTTTGGCCGATAAAAAACGGGTGGTGATTGTGGATACCTCCAACGAGATTGCCGGAGACGGCGATATTCCGCACCCGGCCATTGGCCGCGCCCGCCGCTTGCAGGTAGCCAAACCCAGCTTGCAGCACGAGGTGATGATTGAAGCCGTAGAAAACCATATGCCCGAAGTTATCATCATTGATGAAATTGGCCGCGAGCTGGAGGCCGAAGCCGCCCGCACTATTGCCGAACGGGGCGTGCAGTTAGTTGGCACCGCTCACGGCGTTACGCTGGAAAATCTGTTGATGAACCCCACCCTGGCCGATCTGGTGGGCGGGATCGACAGCGTTACGCTGTCCGATGAAGAGGCCCGGCGGCGCGGCACGCAAAAAACGGTGCTGGAACGCCGCGCGCCGCCCACTTTTGACGTGCTGGTAGAAATCCAGAACCGCCACACTTTTGCCGTGCATTACGACGTGGCGCGGGCCGTGGATACGCTGCTGCGAGGCCGCCCGCTGATTCCTGAAATTCGGTATCGGGATGAAGCAGGTGAAATTCAGGTTGAACGACCGCCCCAGCCCGAACAGCCGGAAAAGCCATTGACCAAAAAGAAAAATGGAGATTATGGTGATTTCCGGGGGCGGCAGGCCGCGCGAGGTTTGGATGAGCTTGACCCCATCCGCGCCCTGCAGCCAAAAAATATCTATGCCTACGGCGTGGGCCAAAATCGGCTGCGCCAGGCTTCCAAAACGCTGCGCGTGCCGGTGAATATTGTGGATGATCTGGGACAGGCCGATGTGTTGATGACGCTCAAAAGTTACTACCGCAAGCGGCCCCAGCCCATTGCCGAAGCCGAGCGCATAGGCAAGCCGGTTTACGTGCTGCGTTCTAATACAGTGGTGCAAATGGAGTCGTGTCTGGCCGATATTTTTACCCTGGATGCCGGTGAAACCGATCCCATGGCTGTAGCCCAGCGCGAAACCCAGGACGCGATCCGTAAAGTGTTATCGGGCGCGCGTAACATCGAATTATCGCCTCAAAATTCGTCGATTCGCCGCCAGCAGCACGAGATGGCCCGGCAGGCCAACCTGATTTCTCACAGCCTGGGCCGGGAACCGAATCGCCGGGTGCGCATCTACCGTGACTCGGCTCGTACCAGCTCTTGACGGAAAAACTACATTATTCTATCCACCGGTGAAAACACCTTGGGTTTATTTATAACTTTTGAAGGCCCCGACGGCTCCGGGAAAACAACTCAAATAGAGCTGGCAGCCGCCCATCTGCGCGAGCAAGGGTATACCGTTTACTGCACGCGGGAGCCGGGCGGCACCCCCATTGGCGACCAAATTCGGGAGGTGCTGCACGATGTAAAAAATACGGCCATGGCCTCCCGCGCCGAGATTTTACTTTACTCGGCCAGCCGCGCCCAACTGGTGGAGCAGGTCATCCTGCCACGATTAGACCGGGGCGAGGTAGTGCTGTGCGACCGGTATGCGGACAGCACCTACGCTTACCAGGGTTATGGGCGTCAACTGGATTTTGAAACCCTGCGCCAGATCACCGAATTTGCCACCCGGCATCTCAAACCCAGCCTGACCGTTTATCTGGACCTGCCGGTAGAAGAGGGCCTGAAACGCAAAGAAGATGCCAACGCCGCCGGCCAGGGCGAGTGGAACCGGATGGACCAACTGGAACTGGATTTTCACCACCGGGTGCGAGACGGCTATCTGGAAATGGCCCAAAAAGAGCCGGACCGCTGGCTGGTGGTCAGCGCCGCCGGCTCTATAGAAAAAATCAACCGCTCCATCTGCGAGCGGTTGGAAAAAACGTTGCTAATTAAAAAATTGTGAATGAATTCATTAACAAATAAATTTTCACAATTTATAGTGCCTTCTCAATAATCTGGGGCAGAGTTGGTTGAGCTTGTCGAAACCAACGGTCTTCGACAGGCTCAGACCTCGTTCCTCCGAAATATTGAGTAGATACAATTTATAATTAATTCAGTCATCAAACCAATCATCACTTGCGCCGCCGCCGCCCAGCTCCGGCATTGATTTTTCAATCGATTCGGGGTCTTCGCCCGCTTCCAGGCGGTCTACTACCTCGTCAAAATCATCCCCCAAATCTTCGCCCATCTCGTTGCTCATTTTTCGCATCCAGCGGCCAATGGATTTGGGATCCTCCTCGTCCAGCCCGGAGAGGCTGCTGGGATCGGCCAGGTTTTCCAGCCGGCTTTCTTCAGAGCGGACAAACGCCACTTTAGACACCAGCCGTTTCAGGTTGGTGCCGCCGCAGCGAGGACAATGGGCCTCTTTGCTTTCCACATCGGCAAAACTTCGAAAAAATACGTTCACGCGTTTGTGGCAATCGTAGCAGCCATACTCGTAAATTGGCATCCTGCACCTCTTTAATCAACAACAAATTTACTTGCGTCTTTAGTTGGTGTATTATACTCTTATCAGCGGGGCAAATCAAAATTTTTTGATGCCCGGCACGTAAAAACAGGAGGTGAGTCTCTTGAGCTATCGTATCGATCCTTATGATCGTCAGGAAAATCCCCTGTTGATCGTTATTTCCGGCCCGTCGGGTGTGGGCAAGGATGTGACCATCAATTGCCTGAAAACATCCAATTATCCTTTCCATTTTGTGGTCACCGCCACCACCCGCCCGATCCGCGAAGGCGAAGTGGATGGGGTGGACTATTTTTTTGTCTCCAAAAGTGAATTTGCCGATATGATCGACAACGACGCGTTGCTGGAATACGCCGTAGTGTATGGCGATTACAAAGGCATTCCCAAACAGCAGGTCCGCCAGGCCCTGGCCAGCGGCAAAGACGTGATCATGCGCATCGATGTACAGGGCGCGGCCACTATCCGGCGGTTGATCCCGGAAGCCGTTTTCATTTACCTCACCGCCGAATCGGAAGAGGCCCTGGTGCGGCGACTGCGCCAGCGCAAATCCGATCCCGAAGACCAGCTCAAAATCCGCATTGCCACCGCCCGCGAAGAAGCCAAACGGCTGGATTTGTTTGATTACGTGGTGGTCAACGCCGAGGGCCAACTGGGCGAAACGTGCGATAGAATTGTATCGATCATCAAAGCTGAAAAGTGCCGGGTTGAGCAGCGAGAAATTGATTTGTAGAGGAGTTGATGATGGCAAATGGTGGTGAAATTATTCGCTCCCTGCGCGAGGCGCTCAGTGTTTCGCCGGATAATGTTCCCCTGCGGCTGCATTTGGCCGATACCCTGCTGAGTTACGGTTATCCCGCCCAGGCGGAAGCCGAGTACCGAACGGCTGCCTCGCTGGCCCCGCAACACCAGGTGGCCCAATTGGGCCTGGCCAAAAGCCTGTTTGCTCAAGAAAAAACGGCAGACGCCTTGCCGGTCATTCAAAACCTTATCCAGAACAGCCCCGACATTATCCCGTCGGAGGCGTACCTGCTCCACGCCCGGCTGCTGCTGCAAAACGATGATCTGCCACGGGCGCGGGGCGAATACGCCAAAGCCCTGGACGCCGATCCCAACTCGGCGGATCCGGCCCTGGCCGAGCAATTGAATTTTCAGCCCCACAGCAATCATCTGGCCTACACGCACCCGGAAAACGAGGGATTGGAAAGTGAGGACAATACGGGTACGGTCGCTGAAGGTCGTATTCGGCTGGCGGCGGATGATGCCGAAGATAAGGCTGATAATTTGGAGATGGAGCGTCCACAGATCAACTTTGACGATGTAGGCGGTATGGACGGTGTCAAAGAAGATATTCGGATGAAGATCATCCATCCTCTCACTCATCCGGAAATTTACCGGGCTTACGGCAAAAGCATTGGCGGCGGTATTTTGATGTACGGCCCGCCCGGCTGCGGCAAAACCCACCTGGCCCGGGCTACCGCCGGCCAGGTGAACGCAAAATTCATTGCCGTGGGCATCAACGATGTACTGGATATGTGGCTGGGCAACAGCGAGCGCAACCTGCACGAGATTTTTGAGCAGGCCCGCCGCCACACGCCCTGCGTGCTCTTTTTTGATGAGGTGGATGCGCTGGGCGCCAGCCGCACCGATATGCGCCACAGCGCCGGGCGGCACATCATCAACCAGTTTTTATCGGAATTGGATGGGGTAAAGGCCTCCAATGAAGGCGTGTTGATCTTGGGCGCAACCAACGCTCCCTGGCATCTGGACAGCGCCTTCCGCCGCCCCGGCCGCTTTGATCGCATTATTTTTGTGCCCCCGCCCGACCAGGCCGCCCGCGCCGCGATTTTGCGGATTATGCTCAAAGGCAAGCCCGCCCAGGACATTGACCACAGCTACATTGCCAAAAAAAGCAAAGATTTTTCCGGGGCAGATTTGAAAGCGGTGGTTGATCTGGCGGTGGAGGCCAAATTGAGCGAGGCGATGAAACAGGGTGTTCCCACCCCCATCAAAACCAAAGATTTGCAACACGCGCTCAAACAGGTCAAACCCTCTACCAAAGAGTGGTTTGCCACCGCCAAAAATTATGCCATCTACGCCAATCAAGGCGGCATTTACGACGATATTTTGAAATATCTAAAAATCTGATGAACCAGTCCATTCAACGCGCCGTTATCTTGTACCAGCAAGCCAAATACGATCTGGCCGAAAAGGAATTGTGGCGCGCGCTGTCTACCGATCCCCAAAACGCGGGTGTGCACCGACTGCTGGCGCTGGCGCTCAACGCTCAGGGAAAAACCAGCGGCGCGCTGCGCGAGGCCCGCAAAGCCATCCACCTGGCCCCGGATATGGCCGAAGCCCATTACACCCTGGCCCGTATTCTCTCCACTCAAAAACGCGCCGAAGATGCGCGTAAAGCCATTCAAGAGGCCATCCGGCTCGATTCGCAGCAGGCCTATTTTTTCGCCCTGCTGGCCGATCTTCATCTGAAAGAGCGTCACTGGCGCAAGGCGCTGGAAGCGGCCCGGCAGGGGCTGGCCTTGGAGCCGGAAAATGTAAGCTGCATCAACATCCGGGCCATTGCCCTCATCAAACTGGATCGCCCGGCTGAAGCCGGCGAAGCCCTGGACATCGCCCTGGCCAAAGACCCGGAAAACAGCACTACCCACGCCAATCAAGCCTGGTTTTTGCTGGAACAGGGCGACCGGGAAAGCGCAATGACCCATTTCCGTGAGGCCCTGCGGCTGGACCCCACCAACGGCTGGGCCAGAGCCGGTTTGGTGGAAACGCTTAAATCGCGCCATTGGATTTACCGTTTGCTGCTGCCTTACTTCTTTTTTATGTCGCGGCTTACCTCTGATGAGCAGCTTGTGGCCGTAGGCGGGCTGGCCCTGGCCATGGGCACGTTTCGTTCACTCACCTGCTCTATGCCCATTTTGCTGCCGTTGTACGTGCCGGTGTGGGCCGTCTACCAGATATTTGTCTTTCTGTCGTGGACCGGCGAGGCGTTGTTCAACCTGCTGCTGCGAT
This sequence comes from uncultured Caldilineaceae bacterium, assembly GCA_964612485.1. Classification (GTDB taxonomy): domain Bacteria; phylum Chloroflexota; class Anaerolineae; order 4572-78; family J111; genus JAFGNV01. Next base: position 24,042 of record CAZTFF010000016.1, on the reverse strand, counting down.
TTGATAAATTTGGCCAGCTGGTTTTGTCGGAGGATGAGCTTAAGGCCACCAATTGGGTGGCGGCGTGCCTGATTATTGGGGGATTGGGTTTGCTTCTCTGGCCGCTGGTGGGCAGCGCCTTCACCCTGGCCACGCTGCCCTGGAGCGTGATGATGCTCGTCCCGGTGAGCGGCACCTTCAAAGTATCTCCCGGCTGCCGGCGGCAATCGCTGGCCGGGCTGGCGTGGGTGTTAGGTGCAACCACGTTTCTCGCCCTGGGGCTGGGTTTTCTCCACCCGCTGTTGGTGCTGCTGCCGCTGCTGGCGCTCTCGGTGGCGGTGATGCTGTTTACCCTCACCGCCAACATTTTGTTTGCCGTAAGTTGATGGCTGGGGCATAATCAGTATGATATCTTTAAATCTTACACATTTGGTGACGCCATGACCCATTATTCTGATGTTGAACCCACTCCCCAATCCACAAGTTTGCCCCTGCCTTTGCACAAGCCTTTTTTTACCTATATTTTGCTGGGACTTATCATTATTGTTTTTATCGCCATGACTCTGGCCGGCGGTTCTCAATCCACAGAAGTTTTGATCACTTTTGGGGCCAATGTAGGGATATTGATTATGCGGGGCGAAACCTGGCGGTTGTTCACCTCGATGTTTTTGCACATTGGCCTGATGCACCTGCTCTTTAACGCCTACGCCTTGTTCATTTTTGGCCTGGAAATGGAACGCCTCTACGGGCCGGACCGGTTTATCACCATTTATATTCTCTCCGGACTGTTTGGCAGTTTAGCCAGCTTTGCCTTGCGCGGGCCGCAGGTGTTGTCGGCGGGCGCGTCCGGCGCTATTTTTGGGGTGATCGGCATGAACTTGGCCTTTTTCCTGCTGCACCGGGAAACTTTTGGCAGTTTCGGCCAGCAGCGGATGATGAACACGGTGATCATTATTGTCATCAACCTGGTGCTGGGCTTTACCGCCTCCGGCATCGACAATAATGCCCACATTGGCGGCTTGATCGCCGGGTTCCTGTTGGGCTATGGGCTGGCTCCGCGCTATGAAGTGGCCCATCGTTTTACCTACGATGCCCGCGTGGTAGACACCGTTTCGCTGCTGAAACGCTGGTGGGTGCCGGTGCTGGCCGTTGTGCTGCTGTCCGGCGGGGTAACGCTGTCCATTACGTATTGGGTCAACCAAACGTTCTAAATGTTGTGCGAAATTTAGGGAGGTAAACCATGTCAGACTTACGCGTTCGGCAGCCCCAATTTGCCGATGGGATGTGGTACAGTGCGGCAGCTTCGCAGTTGGAAGAATCTGTGCAGCGCTATCTTGATGCCGCGCCCACCGATCTGGAATTGGGCGACATCGTGGGCCTGGTTGCGCCGCACGCCGGGCATCGTTTCAGCGGTCACGTGGCCGGAGCGGGATTCGGCCAGTTAAATAAATCGTATGATAATGTAATCCTCATCGGCCCCGACCATCGCGGCGCGGCCTTTGGCCAACTGGCTACCCCCGATGCAGACGCCTGGCTGACGCCGTTGGGCGATATTCCGGTTAACCGCGATTTTTTACAGGCGTTGGAAAATGAACTGCCCCTTCACTACCTGCCCGTCGACCGGGAACACGCTCTGGAAATCGAACTACCTTTTTTACAGATGAGGCTCAAAGACTTTAGCCTGATCCCGCTGATGATGGGCAGCCAAACCCCCTCAACGTGCCGCCAACTGGCCCAGGCGCTGGCCGATGTCATTCAATCCAACCCATTTGGCCCCGTCTTGCTGGTGGCCAGCAGCGATTTGAGCCACTTTTTTGACGATGACACCGCCCGCCAATTGGATCACGATACCCTCCAGTTGATGCTGGCTCTGGACGGCGACAGCCTGGCCGGTCGCGCCGAGACGGGCCGAAACCAGGGCGAACCGCTGGCCTGTGGAGCCGGTCCCGTAGCCGTTGTCATTCATACCGCCACTGCCCTGGGCGCGAATCGGGCTACCCTCATTAAATACGCCACCAGCGCCGACATTCATCCCGATAAAAGCCGGGTGGTGGGATACGCGGCGGTGGCATTCAGCAAATCATGACCTATGCTGAAGTTGTTGTAGACCGCCCCATCATCAAACGAGACCGCCGCAGTTTTGTGGAAACCCCGCAAGATGCCCATATCCCCCTGCCGGAATTCGCCGGGGATCAGGCTGATGAGACTCCTTTGCCGCCCGATCCCAACCCGCTGGCCGTCACCTTTCACTACCACATCCCCGCCCACCTCACCGACCGGCTGGAGATCGGTCATCTGGTGGCCGTGCCCTTTCGCACCCAGCAACTGCCCGGTATTATCATCAACTTTAGCGATACCGCTCCGGTCGATACCACCCGCCCGATTGCCGATATTCTTGATCCCCAGCCGGTGGTTTCCGCGGCGCAAATTGAACTGGCCTACTGGCTCTCGCGGGAAACGCTGGCCCCACTGGCCCTCTGCCTGAAATATTTTCTACCGCCCGGTTCCGGGCGCAAGCCGGAATGGGTACTCAAACCCACTGCGGCTGCCCGCCAACAAATTACGCTGCCCAACGCTCCGGCTCAAATTCTGCTGGCCTACCTGCGCCGGCACGGGGCCGCCGCGCTGGATGATGTGGATGCTGTAGCCGCCGAAACCCTCCTCAACGAGGGACTGGCTCAAAAAACGGCCATTTTAGGCAAACCCCGCGTTGGCCCCAAAGTGGACCGCATGGTGGAACTGCTCATCCCCCCGGATGAAGTGGAGGCGGTGCTGCCTACCCTGGGGCGCTCAATTAAACAGGCCACGATTCTGCTCCACCTGGCCGATCTGGATGACCCGCTGCCGCCGTTGGCCGATGTGCTCAACGCTGCCGGCTGCACCAAAAGCCCGGCCCACGGCCTGGCCGAAAAGGGATTGGTTGAGATCATTCCCCCGGAAACCTATCTGGCGCTGCCGCCCCATCAGGAAAAAATCGAAGTGCCGGATTTGGATCAAAACGGGCAAACAACGTTCCGTTACCTGGCCCAGGCGCATCATCCGGTTCCCCAGCAGCAACTGCTTGATGATACGGAAGTCGAGCCGGCTGTCCTGAACGCGCTGGTTGAAAAAGGACTGCTCGTTTCGCTGGAGGAGCCGGAACGCATCGCCCTCCCCCTGCCCACCGAATCTTTAACAGAAGCAGTGATCCAACTGCGCGGCGCGCAAAAACACGCCGATGTGCTGCGTCTGCTGGCCGAAGAGGACGGCCCGGTCTGGATTGGCTGGGTGTACGCCCAAACCGACGCCAACCTGAAAATTCTGCGCGATTTAGCCGAGGCTGACCTCATCAGCCTGGATGAAGCCCGCCGCTGGCGTGATCCGCTGGCCGGGCGCAGTTTTACGCTGGATAAACCACCCCGGCTCACGCCCGAACAGCAGGCGGTGTGGCACGCCGTCCAACAGGTGTGGCAGCCGGGTTTTGAAGATCAGCGCCCTATTTTGCTGCACGGCGTCACCGGCTCCGGTAAGACTGAAATCTATTTGCGGGCCATGGCTGCCGCGCTCAAAGCCGGGCAGGGCGTGATCATGCTGGTGCCGGAAATTACCCTGGCTACCCAAACCGTCGAGCGGGTTTCGGCCCGATTTCCGGGGCGGGTGGCGGTGTGGCACTCGGCGCTTTCGCCCGGCGAGCGGTATGATACCTGGGAGCGGGTTCGTTCCGGCGAGCTGCCGATTGTGGTTGGCCCCCGCTCCGCCCTGTTTGCCTCGATCAAAAATCTGGGCCTGATTGTGGTGGATGAAGAACACGAACCCACCTACAAACAGCGCGACCGCCCGCCTGTTTTCCACGCCCGCGAGGCCGCCATCGAGCTGGGCCGTTTGAATAACGCGCTGGTGATATTGGGCAGCGCCACCCCCGACGTCGTCACCTATCGCCGCGCCGAACGGGGCGAGTACCGCTTGCTGGAACTACCCAACCGCATTCTGGCTCACACCAAACATCTGGCCGTTCAAAAAGCCCTCGCCCAACGAATGAAAACCAAAAATGCCGGGACAGGCCAAATAAAATCACCGGTCGTCGGTCATCCGTCGTCGGATTTTGTCGCCCTCCCCCTGCCCGACGTCGAAGTTATCGATATGCGCGAGGAGTTAAAAGCCGGCAATCGCACCATTTTCAGCCGCTCGCTGCGGGAGGGCATGGAGCAAAGCCTCAAACGCGGCGAACAGGTGATTCTTTTCCTCAACCGGCGCGGCGCGGCCAGTTTTGTGATCTGCCGGGATTGCGGCTATGTGATGGATTGCCCGCGCTGCGAAAATACACTCACTTACCACACCAGCGGCGCGTTGATGGTGTGCCACTACTGCGGCTACCGCGCCCGCCCGGTTGAAACCTGCCCCGATTGCGGCAGCAAACGTATCCGTTACTTTGGGCTGGGCACGCAGCGGGTCGAAGAATCCGTGCAAAAAATGTTTCCCCAGGCTCACACCATCCGTTGGGATTGGGACACCACCCGCCAAAAGGGCAGCCACGATGTGTTTTTGCATCATTTTATGGAAGGGCGGGCCAACGTGATGGTCGGCACCCAGATGGTGGCCAAAGGATTGGACCTGCCGCTGGTCACGCTGGTGGGCGTCATCTCTGCTGATACCGCCCTCTATTTGCCCGATTTTCGCGCCGCCGAGCGCAGTTTTCAACTGCTGATGCAGGTGGCGGGCCGGGCCGGGCGCAGTCCGTTGGGCGGGCGGGTGGTGGTGCAAACCTACAATCCCGACCAGGTAGCCATTGAAGCCGCCGCCAACCACGATTACGAAGGCTTCTACCACACCGAACTGGCCTTCCGCCGCGAGCAAAATTATCCCCCCTTCAAACGGCTGGCCCTGCTGCTCTACAGCGGCCCCGGCCCCGATCGCAGCGCTGCCGCCGCCCAAGTTGTGGCCGACCGGCTGCGCCGGCACATCGAACGGCAGGGGCTGCCCGCCGTCGAAGTGATTGGCCCCACGCCCGGCTACGTGCGCCGGGTGCGCAACCAATATCGCTGGCACATTTTACTTCGGGCGCAAGACCCTGCCGGCGTACTCCGGCCTCTGCTGCCCCTGCCGCAAGGCTGGCGCATTGACATTGACCCGGTGACGCTTTTGTAACATCAGGCAGTGGCTAACCTCGATGTTGCACTAGCTCCAAAGTAGTGTTGAAAAGCGCACTATTTTATGCTATGATAAAATTGGGTAGAAAAAATACCCATTATTTTGTTCTTTAAAAATGTATCTCTTTCAGGCGAAGCATGGCTGGCATACTTGTTTCTCATAATTTTACACGTTTTTCCGCTCTTTGTAGGGGACGGATAGTTTTGCTATGCCTGGCCGGATACAAATCACTGTGTCAAAAAAATTGAGCCTGCCCAAACGGGGTATGGCTCTTTTTGTTTGTTGAAAACTGTAAAAGTTAGGCCGGTTTGTTCCATGACCGGATCAAATAGCAAAAGGAGGTTGTTGTGATGAATAAGACTGTTTTGCTCAATAGTACCAAAATTTTAATCGGCATTTTTCTTCTGGCGGCCATCACCATCAGTTGGGTTATAGCCGCCGATGTGGTGGAAGCGCAATCGCCTGATGAGGAACCAACATCGCCCCTGGTTACGCCGGAACCAACAGCAGAGCCGCCGGCCAAAGTGGTTATCACCGTGGAGCCGCTCGATCCGCCACCGGCTACCTCTGAACCCGAACCCTCCGCAGAACTGGAAGACCCTGATGTAGTGGTTGATCCTCCCACCGAAGCGGAATTGGGCGATCCCATTCAAGAGAAGGGCTGGGCGGCGGTGGATGATCGGGAAGACCGGGAAGGAGAACCCATTGATATTTTCGACCTGACCTTTGTGGCCGCTCGCTACGGGTCCGGCGACTCTGCCGCTGATCTGAATCTGGATGGCACGGTGGATATTTTCGATCTCACCATCTTGGCCGCTCATTACGGCCAGGCCGAGCCGGAAGCCGGCGCCGTGATCGTTACGCCCGAACCGGACCTCACGGCCAGCGGCGCGAGTTTTGGCGAATTTGACCTGCCGGTGACGTATGAAGGCCCTGAGATTGAAAGCCAATATTACGTCGATTATCGCCCGCTGCGGATTGGTATCAGCCTGAACTACTTCAGGGTGTACGATGCGACTGATACCAACTCCGCGCCGGACGCCTATGCGTCGATGTCGGTGGGGGGCGTGCCGGTTCGGACGTCCACAATGTACAACGCCTATCAGGGCTGGCCCTATTGGCGATTAGGCTGGTGGCGCTACCACACCTTCCCCCGGAGCAGCTACGCCAGCCTGCCCATCAATATCGAATTGCGTGACGATGACGGCTATGTGTGCTACGGCTATTACGGCTGTCGATACCAGTGGCAGCATGTTGATGTCAGCCCGCCGCACTACAACTACACCAAACGGCTGACATTGTACCCGTCGCAATGCCGGGTTGTTGATGAAGCCGGAACCACCACCTACGGTGCGTGGCTCAACAGCAATCGCTGCCGCGTTTACCTGCAATCGTGGGGCAGCCAATGGCCGCGCGGCTATATCAGCTACTATCTTGACGCTCAATGGGATTAGTTCTGTGGGGACAAAATCGTTGGTTTCTTAATATACTCTTGATATTGGCTCATTGGACATCCTCTTATTTATCGAAATGTCGGCTAGATTACCATCTAATCGATATGATCTCTAATGTTTGAGGTTAGACTGGTTCCCATTTTGAAACCAACACCACCATCGACCGGGATTTCACGTGGTAGGCAATTTGAGGTTCCAATTCCACCTCTTCGCCGGGGGCGTGAATATCTTCCGGCGCGGTCAGTGAAGTGTCGAGCATCCGGTGCCAGCGTCCGGGGTGGGGCGCGGCGGGCAGGAAAAAGAGGTGGGATCGTTCGTCGGAGTTGAACATAATCAGCACATCTTCATCATCGCTTTCGGCCCAGGTTTCGGTTTTGGAGCCATCAAGCAAACACATCAACCGTTTATCGGTGGGGTCCCAATCCGCATCGCGGCCACTGGAACTGCACCAGTGAATGTCGGGAAAGTGGTCTTTGTCTAATTCTCGCCCGGTAAAAAAGCGGGTTCGCCGGAAAATGGGGTGCGCCTGGCGTTGGGCAATCATCAACCGGGTAAAACGGTGAATATTCCCGTGCTTTTTTAGAAATTCCCAATCATACCACGAAATTTCATTATTTTGGCAGTAAGCGTTGTTATTGCCCTGCTGCGTCCGGCGAAACTCATCGCCGCCGTTGAGCATAGGCGTGCCTTGAGAAAGAAAAATAGTAGCCAAAAAGTTCTTGATCTGCCGGGTTCGGATGGACTGAATCTTGGGCTTGCGGGTGGGGCCTTCCACCCCGTAATTAAAACTGAAGTTGTGATCGTCGCCATCGCGGTTATTTTCGCCGTTGGCCTCGTTGTGTTTTAAATTGTAACTGACCAGATCATTGAGCGTAAAACCATCGTGGGCCGCCACGTAATTGATGCTGTGGTTGGGCGCGCGGCCATTGTCCCGGTACAGGTCGGCGCTGCCGGCAAAACGGGTGGCCAGCGCGCCGGTTAAACCGGGGTCGCCCCGCCAGTATTGCCGGATTTCGTCGCGGAATTTGCCGTTCCACTCGCACCAGCGCCCGCCGGGGTAGCTGCCCACCTGGTAGCCGCCCAGGTCCCACGGTTCGGCAATGAGTTTGGCCGTCCGTAGCAGCGGGTCTTCGGCGATGCGGGCCGGCAGGGCGGGATTGCCCGATAAATGGCCCCAGCGGTCCCGGCTGAGCACGGTCGCCAGGTCAAACCGGAAGCCGTCCACATGCATTTCCTGCACCCAGTAACGCAGGCAATCGATAATAAAATCGCGCACAATGGGGTGGTTACAGTTAACGGTATTGCCCACGCCGGAAAAGTTTTTGTAGTAGCGCAGGTCGTCTTCCAGCATGTAGTAGATGCGGTTATCAATTCCCCGGAAACTGAGCGTTGGCCCCATGTGGTTGCCCTCAACCGTGTGGTTGAACACCACATCCAAAATTACTTCGATGCCGGCGCGGTGCAGGGCGCGCGCCATCTCTTTGAAGGCGATCACTTGCTCTCCCCGGTCGGTATCGCGGTGGCTGTAGCGGTTGTTGGGCGCAAAAAAGGCCAGGGTATTGTAGCCCCAATAGTTGCGCAGTAGTTCGTGGGTTTTGGGGTTAAAACGGGTGAACTCCCATTCGTGAAAGGCGTGGATGGGCAGCAGTTCCACCGCCGTGATGCCTAATTCCTTGAAGTAAGGAATTTTTTCCACCACGCCTAAATAAGTGCCGGGATGGTTGACCTCTGCGCCGGGGCGGCAGGTGAGGCTGCAAACGTGGGTTTCGTAAATAATGGTCTCGTTGAGCGGGCGGTTGAGCGGGCGGTCGCCCTGCCAGTCGAAACTATCGTTGCCGTAGACAATGCATTTAGGAATACCGGCCAGGTTGCTCTCGGTTGAAAACGATAGATCGTGTTTTCTTGAGCCGGGATTGTAGCCGTATGATTGGCTGAAATTCCACACCCCGCCGGTCAGCGCGCGGGCGTAGGGATCAAGCAGCCCTTTATTTCGATTAAAACGGTGACCTTCGTCCGGGTTGTAGGGGCCGTTCATGCGGTACAAATATAGTTGGCCGTGTTTTACGCCGGTCACGTGGATGTGCCAGATATCGCCGGTGCGGTAGGTGTCGGGCGTGAGTTCAAATTCATAGCTGGGCCGCGTGTCGGCAGGCTCATCAAACAGCATCAACCACACGCGGGTAGCGTTCCGGCTGAAAATGGCAAAATTGGTACCGGCAGCATCAACCGTAGCGCCAAGGGGCATCGGTTGGCCGGGCGTTGTGATCATCAATGGTCAAATCCTGTGTTAGAATGACCACGGACGGCCATCGACCGATCCCTGTAAAAATCAACTCAATATTTTCGGTGGTCAGTCGTCAGTCATCGGTGGTCAGTTTTTATTTGCTCGATTGAACTGCCACACCATCACAATCGGCGCGATAGCCAGCAGCCCAATTCCAATGGCGGCAATCAGGCCAATGATCCCCACAGCCAGCAGGACCGATTCTACAACCAGCCCAATGCCGCCGATAATCAGGCTGAACAAAAAAATGACCACCGCCACGCCCAAAATAATCAGCGCCATCTGCTGCGCCCGTTTCATTGAAGCCCGGCGCGGCCCGCTGATGCGCCCCGTCTGGCCGTGGATGAGCAGGGCCTGCGGGGTTTGCTCATCATCCAGATAGTAGGTGGTCAGCACGGGTAGTAAAAGCAGGGTCCAGTTGAGGTTGTTGTAATCGGCGCTCCAGCGAAAGTTGCGGAAGTGGTCGGCCTGGCAGGCCCGGCGGCACTCATTGGCGGCGGTGGTTTGCAGGGGCGGCAGCACATCGGGCCAGGCGTCGGCGCGGCCCCGGTTGGGTAATCGCACAAAGGCATTGGCAATGAGAGACGGCTGGTACGCTTTCGCCGCCCGGATATCATATTGGCCTACCTGTTTTTGCAACTCAAAATGGTCTTCCAGCGCCGGAGCGGTGATGTTGGGATAGGTTCGGCTCAAACGGCCCACGCGAGCTTCCCAGCGAATGCGGGTCTCGGTGACTTCTCTCGATACCCAGCCGCCCCGATTTTGATCATAACTATCTTGATGGCTGACCACCTCGTAATCAAACCCCACATCCGACTGCCAGGTGGCCCGCACGTCGCTGTCTACCAGCCACATCGGCAAATAAACCCACTGGAGCCGCTGTTGCAAATTTTCCGCGGTCAGATCGCGGGGCGCAAACCAGATTTGTTGGGCAAATTTTTGGATGTTGGCCGCCGTGGTTTCATCGGCCAGGGTGAAGGGCAGCACCAATTCTGGCGGCTGGTGGTGCAGCATCGTTACCGTGTCTTCCGGCAGCCCGGCCAGCGCTTCCCGAAAACAGCGCGGGCATTTCGCCGGCAGCGCGCCCAGGGGCAGCAGGTAACTCCAGTCGCACGCTTCGCACACGGCGGCTTCCAGCGAGGTATTCCAGATGGCGGCCAGCGTTTGATCAGACATCGTCCATGGCCTGCGCTTTGCGGAAAATATTGAAACCGATGACCAAACCGATCACCAGCAAAATGAAACCAATAATGCCAATGAAGAACCCAAAGTCAAAAAAGATCGTGGTAATAATGCCGATCACGCCCAGAGTCAACCCCGGCGACAGCAGTCCAAAGACCGCCAGCCAAACCTTCACCCAATCTACCGGGCGCTGGCCGGCGACCACGCCGGTTTGGCCGTTGACCATCACCTGGTAGCTTTGGTCCTGGTACCGGTAGGTGGCCAGATAGACCGGCAGCAGGATGTAGCGCCAGCTTTCGTCGCTGAAATCCAGTTTCATGCTGAAATTGCGGATTTTGTTGGTGCTGGCCTGGGCGCGGCAGGCCCGGCGGGTGCGCTCGCGCATATCGTGACGCGCGTTTTCCCAGGCCGCTTCCAGCGGCACATCGTAAGATTGGGCGTGCAGCCCGGCCAGATAGGTGGCCTCGTAGGGCGCCAGGTGGCGCAGATTATAACTTTTGACCCGCGCCAGCAGCACGGCGCTGACCCTGGCGGTGCCTTCCACCAGCAGATCGTCATGCACCAGGTGAGCGTGGCCCGATTCCCATTTCCACACGGTTTTGGTGCGGGTTTTCCACTCGCCGTTGGAATAGTACCGTTCGGTTTTGGTGTGGCCCACTTCCGCTTTCCAATCGGCGTCAGTGATGGAGTCGAAGGTCCAAAAGGGCAGGTACATGCCCGTAAACTCGGCCACTCGCGCCAGCCGCTTGAGCGAACCGGGCGTCATCCAACTGCTGCCCAGCCATTCCCGCGTTTTTTGGTGGCAGGTGTCGGTTTCAATCTTGAAGGGGATGAGAAAGCGGGGCCGCAGCGTATCCTGCGGCGCTTCCCGCTGGATCACTTTGTTGGAACCGCAAAACGGGCAGGTGTGGGTCAGCGTATCGGGCGGCACCGAGGTGTAGGCCCCGCAGCCCTGGCATTGCAGCTCTTTGCGGGCCTGGCCCCAGCCCTGGGCGGCGCGTTCCAGCGTTTGCACGGTGAACTCGAACTCTTCGGCCCCTTTGCCCACCACGGCTTTTTGCGGCGGCTCGTAGTAGCCGCAGTAGGTGCAGGTCAGGCCGCCGTCCGCCGCGCTGTAGGCCGTTACCGCCAGGCACTGCGGGCATTTGAACTCCACCACCTCGCGGTGATCTACTTCTTCCGGCGCGGGCCGGTAGATTTCAATGCCTTCTACCGCGGATTCAGCGGGTATGAAATTGGCTGGGGGAAAGGTTTGGGTTGTCATTGGTACGATGCAAGCATAATCTGTTTCAAATGTGGCTTACTCCCCAAACGCCCGCCCCGCCTGCACGCGCGCTTTTAATTTGGCTTCCAGATCGTAGGCGTCGCCGGTGAGAACTTCTACCTGGCAGCCGGAGTCTTTCAGGCTTTGTTGGTTGGCCTCGCTAATACCTTCGCCAATGATGGTGACTTGTTGGGCCAGTTTGGCTTCGGCCAGGCTAAAACCGGCGGTCACGGAAAAGGCTAAAATATACTCGGCGGCCAGCAGCAGGTTGATCTGCCGCCCCCGGCTGTCGGGCGGGCCAAACAGCAGGTAGTGGTTGATGCTTTTTTCGGTTTCGGCGGCTTCGGGAATGGTCAGGGTGATGCGCCGGGTATTGGCGCCGTCTAACATAATATTATCCTGGCGAATATTGGTTTCAAACACAACTACCGAATAATTGCCTTTGGCCAAATTATCAAACTTATATTGGCCCGACGGCGGCAGCGGTAGACGGGAAATAATGTTGCCCTCTTTCACCAGCAGCAGCATCTTGCCCTGGCCGTTTTTCACCTCGCCCGTAATCACGCTGTCGTCCGGCGGGGGCACCGCCAGATTGACGGTCAATTCTTTGTTGACGGCATCCAGATTGACGTTATCCTGCGTGACGCCGGTATCAACCAGGGTTAAGCTGTAGGTTCCAAAGGCTAGGTTATCGAATTTAAAGGTCAGGTTGCTGTCAACCGTTTGCTCGGCAAGGACTTCATCATTCTGTTTTAACTGAACTTTGTGCCCCTGGCCCCGATCTACCCGCCCGGAAATCACGCCGCTGGTGACGACTCTGCCTTTGCGGGTGCGCTGAAAAACAACGTAAAAAGAATGGTGGCCCAGGGTGTTCAGCAGCGTGCCGTCGGGCAGCGGTTCATCGGGATGGGCGGTGTGGAGGTTCTCCACCCGGTCGCTGTTGTCCTGCCCGTCTCGATTTGTGCCTTTCATCCACACCGACGCTTTTTGGCCAAAAAACAGCATAATATTGCCGGCGGATTCGTTTTCGGGCTTGTCGAGGATGACCGGATTGGCTCGTTCATCCGGCCGCTTCCCTTCCCACGTCCAGCCGGCCCAGGCCGGCGGATTTTTGATCCGGTTGCCGTCTTCATCCAATGCTTCCAGGTACACGTGATGGTTGCTGAAGTTTTCGCGGGGCAGCAGGTGATGCACGCCAATCACTCTCCAGTAAGTCTCGCCTTCGGCCACATCGGCTTCGATAATTTTAACACCGTATTGCTCGGCAGAGTCATTGATCGGTTTGCCCTGGTTTTTAATGTTGAGCAGATATTCGGTATTGTATTGTTGATGATTGAACGCCATGGTTAGCCTCCTCGTATAAAATAGGGTTTAGGGGCAGGGGGCAGGGGTTAGGGAGAAGAACTAACCCCTAACGCCTGGTTCCCAACCCCTGATTTTTTTACACGTAATCGCCGCCGATCATGTCGATCAACTGATTCCGCACTGGGCCGGAAATTACGTGCTGTTTGTCGTTTTCGCGCAGGTAAGATTTGAGTTCATTGGTGCGTAAGACGGGGAGGGTGGGGTCGATGATCGTCAGGTTGGCGTTTTTATCGGAAAAAACAATCACGGCTTTGATTTCCGGCATCTCTTCATCATTGAGGTTCTTTTGCAGCATTTTTTGTAACCGGTCGATGCCGTTTTCAGCTTCGGCATCGGGCAGCCCCATGCTTTCTTCGGCAAAAAACTTAAAGAAGCGTTTCCAACTGAATTTTCGAGTAAACTTTGACCCCTTGACCGTAATATCGCCCGTTTGCCGCTTCACCACAATCACATAAAGGCGGGTGGGCGTCATCAAAACATGGGGCGGCTTGGTGGTGTAGTTGAACAAAACAAATTCTTTGCTAAATCTTTTTAAGGTTGTGCTTAAAACCTGGTCGGCGCGGGGTTCTTTGACCCAGCGATTCACCAACTGAGAACTGGCAATTGCCAGAAAAAAACCTACCAACAGTAATAAAAAAACGTGGCGCGTATATTCGGGCTTGTCAAAACTATACAGGTTGAGCACAAATCCGCCCAACAAAACCAGCATAGCCGCGGGCGAAATACGTTTGGCCCATTTGCTGCGGCTTTCGATAATTTGAGTATTGGTAATTACTTGCATTATTCTCTATACCTTCCTATTACAATACAAGAATTTTGTCCCCCCAAACCAAATGAATTAGAAAGTACCGTATGAACCGGCTGCTGCCGGGCCTGGTTGGGTACGTAGTCCAGATCGCACTTTGGGTCGGCAGTTTCAAGGTTGATGGTGGGATGAATGGTATTTGTTTCTATTGTTTTGATACAGGCCATCAACTCGATGGCGCCGGCAGCGCCCAGCGAATGCCCCAGCATGCTTTTGGTGGCGCTGATGGGAATCTGGTGGGCCAGGCTGCCAAAAACGACTTTCATGGCGTAAGTTTCGGTAATATCGCCGGAAAGGGTGCTGGTGGCATGGGCGTTGATATAATCAATTTGCTCTGGTTCTACCCGCGCATTTCGCATGGCCCACTGCATTGCTCTGATCGCGCCCCTGGCCTCCGGGTCGGGAGCAACTACATGGTAGGTATCGGACGAGTGGGCGCTGCCCAAAATTTCGGCGTAGATGTGGGCGTTGCGGGCCAGGGCATTTTCCAGCCGTTCCAACACAAAGATAGCGCAGCCTTCTCCCAGCACAAAACCGTCCCGGTTTGTTTCAAACGGGCGCGAGGCGCGGGCCGGGGTCTCGTTTCGGGTTGAGAGGGCGCGCATCGCGCTGAACCCGTTGATGGTGGTACCGGTAATGGCCGCTTCTACCCCGCCGGCGATCATTGTATCGCAATAGCCGCGTTTGATCACTTCTACCGCTTCGGCAACGGCCATATTCCCTGCTGCACAGGCAGTGGCCGTGGTATTGGTGTACCCCTGGGCATTGAGCTTAATGCAAATGTAAAATGTTGACAAATTTGGCAGGGTGGCCGGCAGGGAAAAGGGATTTACTTTGCCCAACCCTCGTTCCAGATAAGTTTTTAATCCCTGCTCGGCTTTATCAAAGCCTCCCATCCCGGTTCCCAGATAGACGCCGGTTCGTTCGGCGGCTCCATTGGTAAATGGCACTTCCAGCCTGGCATCCTCAACGGCTTGTTGGGCCGCCACAATAGCAAATTGGGAACAGCGCGCCATGCGCCGCGCTTCTTTGCGAGGAAGGTAGTGGGTGGGATCAAAATTTTTTACCTGGCCGGCAAACCGCACCAGCAGATCGCGGGTATCAAACAGGGTGATGTCTGAAACCCCCGACTGCCCTTCAACCATTCTGTCCCAGGTGGCGTCAACCGAGTGACCCAAGGCGGTGATGGCCCCCATGCCGGTCACAACCACGCGGCTGCCGGTTTGATTGTTTGAAGACAAATAAAACTCTCCTTTGAGCGATTCCGTCATGAATGTGTGGCTTACAGTTCGCTCAGCCCGCTTTCGATGGCGTGAACAATGTTGTTTTCCGCAGCTTGTTTGGCTGTTCTGATAGCATTGCGAATAGAATATGCGTCGGCGCTGCCGTGGGCAATGATCACCACGCCGTTGACGCCCAGCAGGATACCGCCAAACTCGCGGTAATCCAGCTTCTTTTTCAGGGCCTGGAGCGCGCCCCAGGCCAGCGCAGCTCCCACCCAGGCCAGCGGGCGAGATTTGATTTCCTGTTTAAGAATTCTCATAATGAAAAAAGCCGCGCCTTCAACCCCTTTGATCAAAACATTGCCGGTAAATCCATCGGTTACAATCACGTCTGCCCTGCCGGTGGGAATGTCTCGCCCTTCAACATTGCCAATGAAGTTAAGATGCGTGGCTTTGAACATCGGCGTAGTTTCTTTGATCAGTTGGCTGCCTTTGTCTTCTTCCTCCCCTGTGGAAAGCAAAGCGACGCGGGGTGTGGAAATGCCCATCACGCGCTCGGCGTAGATGGACCCCATCAGGCCAAATTGAAGCAGATATTCGGGGCGGACATCGGTGTTGGCGCCTACATCCAACAGAAAACAGTGACCATATTTAGAGTTGTTGGGGAAAATGGTACTCAGCGCCGGGCGTTTAATGCCGTGAATACGGCCCAACCCAAACAGGGCCGACGCCAGCACGCCGCCGGAATTGCCCGCCGATACAAAGGCATCGCACTCGCCCGCTTTCAGGCCGCGCAGGCCCACGACCATGGATGAGTCTTTTTTGTTTTTAACGGCTTTGGCCGGCGGCTCGCCCATTTCAATAACCTGGCTGGCGGGCAAAATGGGTAAATCCAGGCCGGAAGTGTTGTGTTTTGACAGTTCAGCTTCAATTTCTTCGGGGCGGCCCACCAGTTGCACCGTAATACCAAAATCGCGGGCTGCCCATACCGCCCCTTCTACTGCTGCGGCGGGAGCGTTATCACCTCCCATCGCATCCAGGGTGATTTTCATAGAGAAGTCTCCTTGATCATCAAGTCAGGTTGTTGTGAATAGCGAGCCATTATAACACATCCGGTATTACCCGGCAATCGCTGCCGGCAGTGTCACGGTAAAGGTGCTGCCTTCGCCGGGAACG
>CAZTFF010000016.1:0-8083 GCA_964612485.1 uncultured Caldilineaceae bacterium | reverse complement strand
CCCGGCAATCGCTGCCGGCAGTGTCACGGTAAAGGTGCTGCCTTCGCCGGGAACGCTTTCCAGCCAGATACGCCCGTTGTGTCTTTCGACAATGCCTTTGGTAATTGCCAACCCTAATCCGGTGCCTTCCACATCGTCGGCGTAGTCGTTGGTACCCCGGTGGAACTTTTCGAAAACGTGGGGCTGCTCGGAGGCTGGGATGCCAATACCGGTATCGCTGATCTGGAGTTTGATCTCATGATCCAGCCGGCATATCTTGATGGTTACGTGCCCTTCGGCGGGTGTATATTTTATCGCATTGTCGGTCAGGTTGTAGATTACCTGGCGAATACGGGTGGTATTGGCCATAATGGGGGGAAGATCATCTTCAACCTCAGCCGTCAGGGTGATGGATTTGCTGGTGGCGTGGGGAAGAAGTAAATGCATGGTTTCATCAATCATGGGCTGTAGATCGCATGGTTCCATTTCCATGTCGATGCCGGCTTCAATTTTGCCCACATCCAGCAGGTCATCAATAAGTTCGTGCATGCTGCGCACCCGGCCTTCAATGGTGCTGACAAGCTCTTGCTGCTGTTCGTTAGTATCCCCAATTTGTGGGATCAGCTCGGTGGCAATGAGGATCGCGGCCAGGGGCGATCTTAGATCGTGTGACACGGTGCTGACAAACTCGTCTTTGAGCTGGTTGAGTTCGGTAAAGTAACTGACATCTTGCATGGTGGCTACCCAGCCGATCACGCCAATTTCATCAATAACAACCGGGGAAAGATTGGCAAAAAAAGTTCGCCCGTCGGGCGCAACGATCTCGCCGGTGGGCTTGCCGCCTTTCATCACGCTTTCAAACAAGGTGATCAGGGGTTTGTTGTGGGTGCTTTCGGACAGCAACTTGCCCCGATGAGACGCCAACACGCCCATCACTTGCCAGGCGGCGGGATTATCAAGCACAATATAGCCTTTGCGGTTCACCACCAGCACGGCGTCGGTGCTGCTGGCCAGGATCGCGGCCAGGCGGGCGCGTTCTTGCTCAACCTGTTGGAACAGCCGGGCGTTTTCTATGGCCGCAGAAATCTGGGCCGCGATCAGAGAGAAGGTACGCCAGACATCATCGCCAATGTGTTCTTCTTTGCCCGAAGCCACGTAAATGATGCCGGTAGGCCCCAGCCGGGTCAGCAAGGGCAAACGCAGCAGGGTAACGGGTTCCCACGCTTTGGGAACCGGCACGTTGCCGTCGAGTATTTTGGTGTAAGCCCGTTCGGTGGGGATATCGTTGTCGGTCAAT
Organism: uncultured Caldilineaceae bacterium; assembly: GCA_964612485.1. Lineage (GTDB taxonomy): Bacteria > Chloroflexota > Anaerolineae > 4572-78 > J111 > JAFGNV01. The sequence goes on along the minus strand of CAZTFF010000016.1, from coordinate 6,807 downwards.
TCCCGGTAGGCTTCCAGGCTGGCGTTGATCATTTTGTTTGTCTGGTTAAATTCAAACGGGGTTGATAATCCCAGAAAAATGCCATCGGCGTCGTCGATCACCAGGGCGTGGACATCGCCCGGCAGCAGGCGCGGCAGCATGGTGAGGGTGGCATCGACAATAACCTGGTAATCCGTGGTCGAAAACAACATTTCGCTGAGATGGTTGAGGCTGCGCAGCTCGGTGTTATGTTGTTCCATCACATCGATCAGCCGGCTTTTTTCAATGGCGACGGCGATTTGGGGCATAAATTGTTCCAGCATCCGCAGCTCAGACGGGCCGTACATGCCGGGCTGCCGGTGGCCGATATTCAAACTGCCGTACGGCCTGGCCTGCGTTACCAGCGGCAGCGACATTTTTGATTTGATGTTGTCGTCGAGCAGAATCTGTTCGTCGGGATAAGAAACGTTATCGGGATGGTTTGAAATATCTGCGTCAATCCGGCTCTGGCTGCTGTCTATAATTTGAGAAAGCGCTGTGCCTTTTAACGGGAGCGCCCCATGGGTGTAAGGCAGGCTGCCGTGTTCGGTAAAGGTCCATTGCAAAATATGTTTGTTGGAGGAATCTAAGATAGAGAGGCTGATGTGGTCAAATGACAGCATTTGTTGAAATTGTTCCACAATCAGCCTGCCCGTTTCAGACAGCCCGTGCCCGGTATTGATGGCCGAGGTAATGCGGTTGATTACTTCGGTTCGTTGAATACGTTCTTGGGCATCCTGGTAGAGGTCGGCATTTTTCAGGGCGATGGACAGCGACGCCGCCATGGAAATCAAGAGTTCCTGATCGTCCTCGTTAAAGTCGCCCCGTCGTTTATTGATCACTTCCAGCGCGCCGATGGGCTTGCCCTGTACAACCAGCGGCACGCATAAAATGTTGTGCGTGGTGAAGCCGATGGCGGTGTCAATTTTAGGCGTAAATCGTTTATCCAATTTGACGTTATTGGAAATAACCGGTTCATTCCGGTCAACCACCCAGCCGGCGATGCCCTCTCCCGGCTGGAGGCGGTAGGAGGTGATTTGTTTGTTCTCGCCGCGCAGGGTGATGGCGAAAAAAAGCTCGCGGGTATCTTCGTCAACCAGCAACAGCGAGCCGGCTTCCACATCCAGCGTGTTGTTGATGCCCGACATGGTTCTTTGAATAACTTCATCGATGTTCAGGCTGGAGGTGATGGTTTGGGCGATCAGGTTTAACCCCAGCAGTACATCGGCATGCCGGCGTGATTTTTCAAGAAGATGGGCGTTTTGCAGATGGGTGCCCAGATGCTCGCCCAGATAGAGGAGCAGATTTTGGGATTTGTCCGGCAGGGTTTTTTGGTTGGGGCCTTTAGTAGCAATGATCAGCGCGCCAATTGAGGCGTGGTCGGAAATCAGCGGTACAATGGCGGTGGGGGATACATTGAAGGTGCCAAATAGCACATCGCCTAAATCAAAGTCGGTGACGTTGGCGCTTTGTTCAGAATGGATAAACAGCGGTTTTTTATCGGTTAGGACCTGATGCAACAACGAGTCTGGCGGCGGCCAGTTTTCTTCCAGCGAGGGAATCTTATCAACCACCTGGACATGGGCCTGGGGCGCGGCAGCCAACGGGGTGCGCAAATAGCCGTAAGCGGTCGGGGAAAGGGGCCTGATGGTTAAAAGCCAGATCCCCTCGGCGTCCAGCGCGTTGATCAAAATAGCGCTGATTTTTTCCAACCGTTTTTCCCACGATAACGGTTGCTCCAGAAGGCTGTCTATCCGGTGGAGCGAGTGCCAGATGGAGGCCGGCAGCTCAAGATGGGTTAAATCCTCTTTCACAGATCGTCCCTGTTGCTTGAAATAGGCTTATGGTTTGCCTGGTTTTGAATCAGGAGGCCACGTCCTTCAATAGTATACCAGTGATAGAACGGCCTGACAACCTTTTCGCTCCCATCATTCTAACTAAAATCCGACGATAACGGAGGCCGGATCATTCATAACAAAAAAGGCGCTGGTGCATGCCGGGGACGCCTACCGCTTCAGCGTCCATTGTTTTTCGCGGATCTGGGCCGAGAGTCACCCAGGGCCGGCATGCACCAGCGCCCATCAAAATTAATCTTCCTTAAATAACTGTTTTCATTATATAGCAAATTAATCTGAACAATCAATAGCCTTTTGGTCTTAACTTACGGGAGGTTAATGTAGCTTACTTCGTATACTACTTGCCATACTGTCTAATTTTATGTATACTTATTATGTCGAGTTATTGGTGTCCAATCGCCGGGGTTAAAGCCGATGAAACGCCCAGTTCATTCATTTATTATCGTAGCAGGCCGGTATATCGTCATCCTGATGTTGTTTTGGCTGTTGATCGCTTTACAGGGCGGTCCAACTCACCCTGTTCAGGCCGCTCCACCGGCCAACCGTTCCCTGCCCGACGATATGTCTTACAACACCGAAACCATGTGGATTCTGCCCGGCCTGCCCGCCCTCAGCGCGACCTCCGGCTATATTCCCCACAATTTTTCGCATGGCGAAGCCGTTTTCCACATTGGCAATGAAACGATCCACGGCTTTCGGCCCGGCAAAGTGTACCCCGAAATGTACGTGCGCGATATTGCCTGGGGCATGGAAACCGCCCAATATTATTATCCCGATGAATACCTGCGCGAACCGATTGAAGCCTATCTGCGCCGCCAATACACGGCCAACACCCGTAGCCTGGATGGTGATTTTGGGGTTGTGGCCGGGGCGGGCGCCATTGGCGGCATCCTCACCCCCGATGGCCGGAGCAATAAGCAAACCGCCACCACCGATGAAGAAACCAGCCTGATCCACGCCGCCTATCTCTACTACAACATGGCCTACGACGCCGCCTGGCTGCAAAAAGAGATCAACGGCCTGCCCATCATCGAGCGGCTGAACCTGGCGGCGGATTGGCTCTATACCCACCGGCTCGATCCCGGCACGCTGCTGCTCTGGCGCGGCCACACCACAGACTGGGGCGATGTGAAGTTTGAACCCGGTCCCGGCTACACCGACATCAATCCCGCCCAGGATCACCTCACCGCTTCTATTTTTGACCAGGCCCTGGCCTATATGGCGCTCATCGAGCTTGCCAAAATGAACGCCGCCGTGGGCCACACCGCCCGCGCCGATGAATGGCAGCAAAAGGCGGAACACCTCAAAAACCAAACCAACGCGGTGCTGTGGCAACTTGAAAAAGGCTTTTATCTGACCCACGCGCACGTCAGCCCGCTGGAACACAATTTTGACGAGTCGGCCATGGTCAGCATCTCCAACGCCCTGGCCGTTTACGTCGGGCTGACCGATTTTCGTCAAAATAAAGCCATCTTTGATAATCTGCAATGGGCCAGCCGGCAGGTGGAGGCCAAAAAGCCCGGCCTGTCTTTGTACCCGTACTATCCCAACCAGTGGCCCGATCTTTTTTTTGAATACCCCGGCATGGGCTACGGCCATTATCAAAACGGCGGCATCTGGGATTGGTGGGGCGCGATTCAGATCAAGTCTGAATTTCTAACCGGCTTTTCCGAGTTGGGCCGCGCCCATTTACTGGAAGTGGCCAATGAGTGGAAAGACCACCCCGGCAATATCATCGAGTGGCAAACCTCCACCGGCTCCACCCACGAGGGCAGCCATTACTACAGCGCCGCCGCCGGAACTATGGGCAGCGCCATCATCGACGGCCTGTTTGGCGCGCGCCTGGATGGCCGGGGATTCTCTCTGCAACCCCGGCTGGGGCTGAACGACGGCTTTATCCGCATCTACCAACCCGCCACCGACCGCTACGGCGCGTATAGTTATGATTGGGATCAGGATCAAACCACAATCACCTATGGTACCAATGCCACGGGTGAAGTGATGGTGAAAGTCCTCAAATTACAGTCGGAACAGGTGGGCCAGGTACTGGTAGACGGCCGTCCGGCAGAATTTACCACCGAAACCATCGGGCACGATACGTACACCGTGCTGGCAGCACCGGGCGGCCAGCATACCGTAGAGATTATCAAAGGCAGGCCGCTGGCCCAACCGGCGGCGGTGGAAGTATCAGAATCATCTGTGCCTCACCCAACAATTTCCGTAACGCCCACGCCAACCCAAAGCGCGCTTTTTCCGCCGGAACCCCAACCGGCTATCGCTGCCAATCGACCCGAAGCGGCTCCGCCCTCGGATCAGGTGAAGCAAACCGAACCTGCGGGGGTTGAATCGCTCTCCCCACAGGCCATCGCTGCCCAAAATGCCCGCGAGAACCGGCAGGCATTGCTGCGGTGGCTCGGCGGCGGGGTTATCGTGCTGATGAGCCTGGCGTGGTGGGTGTTGATGGCCTTACGACGGCAGGGAGTTTTGTCGGCACAGGAAGCTTTAGGATTTGAGCCGGTTCGCTCCCCACAACCTGCTCGTCAAAAGAAACAGCCGGGCAAGCAGCGCCGGCCCGGTTCCGCCTCAAAATCATCACGCTCCTCCTGACTTTTTGCTCCTCTCCCGCTTTGGCGTACAATCCAACCCTGAACAAGATTGTAAGGAATGAGAATTAATAGACTTTCCCAATTCGTCGAGATGTTAGAGAATGGAGATTAGAGATTTCAGGCCAAAAATCTCCAATCTCCAATTTCTAAAGGCGAAAGCTATTTGATTTCGAATCCTAAATTGCTGATGAAACTGGAAAACCGCGTTATTATTCTAACCGGCGCGACCCAGGGAATAGGACGGGCCACGGCCTATGCGCTGGCTGAGGCCGGCTGCCGGCAAACTCTGGTGGCGCGAAGGGAAGCGCCGCTGCGCGTGCTGGCCAATGAAATTGGTAATGATCGAGCCATCGCCGTTCCGGCGGATATGGGCGATACAGCCCAGGCCGCCGGCATTGTGGATAAAACAATTCAGGCCTTTGGCCGGGTGGATGTGGTCATTAACAACGCCGCCATCGGTGTCAGAGATCCGGTTATTGATTTACAGGAAGCCGAGGCCCGGCGCGTGATGGATGTGAATTACTTTGGCCCCCTGGCGCTGATTCAGGCTGCCATTCCTCATCTCAAAGCCAATGCCGGCGGCGGGTTGATTATCAATATTTCCTCCATTGTGGGGCGGCGCGCCATGCCCGGCATCGCCGGTTACTGCGCGGCCAAGGCGGCCCTGGAAAAAATGGCCGAAAGTTTGCGGCTGGAACTATTGCCGGATAATGTTCGGGTGAGCACCGTCTATCCCGGCGTAACCCGCACCCGTTTTAATGATAATTCTTTGGGAAATAACCAACAGGGTCGGGGGCGTATCCAGGGCGTTCCACCGGAGCGGACAGCCCGGACTATTCTAAAGACCATCCAGACCGAGCGGCGCGATGCGTTTGTTACCCTGTTCGATTGGGCGTTTGTCACCGCCAGCGCGCTCTGGCCCTGGCTGATGGATCAACTACTGAGTCGACGATTGCGATGAATATCTTTGATATTGCCGTTCTGAACGGCCAATTGCTCCCTGCGGAACGGGCCAAAATACCGGTTACCAATAAAGCGCTCTTTTCCAGCTTTGGCGTGTACGAAACCATGAAAGTGGTGGCGGGCCGCCCCTTTTATCAGGATGAGCATTTAGCACGGCTGCTAACATCGGCGGGGCTGCTGGATATGGATTTGCAAGTTGATGTTCTCACCCTCCGAGCCTGGTTTACCATGCTGGCCGATGTGGACCGCGCGGCCACCTGGAGCCTGCGTATTTTGGCGCTGGGAGCGGTTCAAAAGGCCGATGCGCCGTCCATTGCGATGTGGGCCGAACCTTTGCCCACCTACCCGGCCTCGCTCTATAAAGAGGGCGCGGCAGCGGTGTTGTTTGAAGGCCGGCGTCCGCTGCCGGAGTGTAAAAGCCTCAACACTTTGGTGAATTTTTTGGCCCGCCGGGCGGCCCAACAGGAGGGCGCGTTGGAAGGAATTTTGCACCACAACGGCTATCTCACCGAGGGCGCGCGCAGCAATCTGTTTGCCGTGCGGCAGGGCCAATTGATCACCCCGCCCGCCGCCGAAGTCCTCTCCGGCATTACTCGCGACGTGATTTTTCAGGTGATGCAGGAATCCGCCCACCCCGTCATCGAAACGCAGCTCCCGGTTGATGTTTCCATTTATGACGAATTATTTATTAGCAGCACCAGCATGCACGTCATGCCTATCACCCGCATCGATGGCCGGGCCGTAGGCGAAGGCGGCGTGGGGCCGATCACAAAGATTGTGATGGCCCGTTTTGACGCGCATTATCGCCGGACTATGGGCTTGCTTGAGCAATAAAAATGCATATTCCCGGACACCTGGCCGTTGGATTGGCCACCCACCGCCTGCTGAGTCGGATTGCCTCGGATGATCCTCTACCGCTGCCTTCGTTGCTGCTGGCCGGTCTTTTCCCTGATGTGGTTGATAAAACCATCGGTTATGTTTTCCATTGGATGCCCAATGGCCGGCATTACGCGCATAATATTTTTGCCCTGTTCGGGTTATGGCTGGCTGTCAGCCTGGTGTGGGGCCGGCGGGTGGGGGTGGCCTGGCTGGCCGGCTACTGGACTCACCTGCTGGCCGATGGCCGGACTGTGCCGTGGCTGTTTCCGGCCAAACAATATCATTTTTATCCGGGCCACCTGAGATTGAAGCCGCTCCAACTTATCAAAGAGACTGTTTTTTTGCTGGTGGTTGGCTGGATTTATAGGAAAATTTGCTAACTACCCGCGCGCAGGATACCATGTTTAGCAACCGTTTTTGGATGGGCGACCTGTCAAGTCCTGAAATAAGTTTACACAAAATAGTGACTATTACACATCAAAAAT
>CAZTFF010000015.1:0-107227 GCA_964612485.1 uncultured Caldilineaceae bacterium | reverse complement strand
GGCTTGGTAAACACCGGCCGATGATGCCTGGTAAAGTATAGGCCGGTCAATGACAGACGCCCTCAGGGGCACTAAGACCTGCCTTTTGGCGGGGATATCATACAGAATGGCTTTGGAGAAAAAGACCGGACGCCCTCAGGGGCACTAAGACGTTAGCTACCTCAGACGCTTTGCGCCTCAATGAAAAAGGGGAGAAAAAGACCGGACGCCCTCAGGGGCACTAAGACGTTTCTTGAATTGCAAACCTATTTTACCGATTATTCTTTTGGAGAAAAAGACCGGACGCCCTCAGGGGCACTAAGACATTGTATCCGTTCCGTGCTGTAAAATCATTGTTGGAGAAAAAGACCGGACGCCCTCAGGGGCACTAAGACATAACGTTACAGCGATGTTAAAAATAGCTTGCGAATCTTAGAGAAAAAGACCGGACGCCCTCAGGGGCACTAAGACGCTCATCTGGAATGTACAACGTAGCTGCTGCAAAAACTGAGAAAAAGACCGGACGCCCTCAGGGGCACTAAGACTTTATTTCCAGACATAAGATAGAGATTACGCGGTATCTTGGAGAAAAAGACCGGACGCCCTCAGGGGCACTAAGACGATGGTTCCCAAGAGAACCCTACAGATCGGCGACTTTCAAGAGAAAAAGACCGGACGCCCTCAGGGGCACTAAGACCATAGGCGCGGCCCTCATACGTTTTGCCGTTGGTGAGAGAAAAAGACCGGACGCCCTCAGGGGCACTAAGACTGTGCAAAGTAAACAGTTTTAGCGTAGTCGTTCCAGCCGTGAGAAAAAGACCGGACGCCCTCAGGGGCACTAAGACCTGTTATCATTTTAAGACTCCCTTAGTTAGGTAATTGGAGAAAAAGACCGGACGCCCTCAGGGGCACTAAGACTTGCGCTATTTGCTCAGTGGTTGCCTTCGCGCATTTGACCGGAGAAAAAGACCGGACGCCCTCAGGGGCACTAAGACAAGGAAACCTCTTGGTAATAATCTTGGGTCCATACTTGGGAGAAAAAGACCGGACGCCCTCAGGGGCACTAAGACCTAGTTTCAGACCATCCTTTTCGTTCAGCTTCAGACCGGAGAAAAAGACCGGACGCCCTCAGGGGCACTAAGACATCGTCAAATCATCGGCATCGCCGGTCGTTACTTCGGGGAGAAAAAGACCGGACGCCCTCAGGGGCACTAAGACAGCTATAAAACCCACCAAACGGCTGGGGGAGGACCACGGAGAAAAAGACCGGACGCCCTCAGGGGCACTAAGTCGGGCAGCCGGTGGCGTGGCGCAATTCTTTGGGATCATCCGGAGAAAAAGACCGGACGCCCTCAGGGGCACTAAGACTGTTCTTCTAGAGCAGTGACCTCATCTTCAGCAGCTTTGGAGAAAAAGACCGGACGCCCTCAGGGGCACTAAGACTTTGTAATTTCTGCCTTTTCGGGATCGAAGCCTTTAGAGGAGAAAAAGACCGGACGCCCTCAGGGGCACTAAGACGATGCTGGTCGGATCCTCAAAGAGTATAAGGAGGATGTAAGGAGGATGTAAGGAGGATGTAAGGAGGATGGCTGGAGAAAAAGAAGCCGCCGGACGCCCTCAGGGGCCGGGTGGCTGACCGCGGCCAATCATTCTCAACACAAGTTCTCCCCACAACGGCTCTTGTGTTGACCCAAATCGTCAAATATGATAATCTGATGGAGGGAGAGGGGGCCTATTTCATCCTGTTGCATAATCGTGGCAGGGGAAAATTCTCCCCACAATAATTTTGGAGGCGCGCGTTATGGCTGATATCCCCCATCCAATCGTCGGCGAATGGGTGGCGCAGCTCAAGCAGCAGGGCAAAAGCGAGTCAACCCTGGCCAATTACCGCCGGGCCGTGGTTCATTTTGCCGCCTGGTCCGAGCAAAGTTACGGCGAGTCTTTTGACCCCGCCGCCATCATTCCCCGCGATATTGTCGATTGGAAAGCGCACCAGCAGACCGTGGAAAAGGTCAAACCGGGCACCTTCAATCTTCGTTTGGTGGGGCTGTCGCGCTTCTTCAAGTGGGCGGTGGCCCGGGGGCATGTTGAGAGTGACCCTACCACCACAGCGCAGAGCATCCGGTTGGAGATGCGCCGGCCTAAATCGCTGGAGGGGACTTATGTGCGGCGCCTGCTGCGCCAGATCCGGCGCAGCGGCAGTAAACGGGATGAAGCCATAGCCGAGGTTTTGTTGGGAACCGGCCTGCGCGTGGCCGAGTTATTGGCCTTGCAGCGAGGCGATGTCAACATAAACAAAGGCAGCGGAGAGGTGATCGTTCGGCGCGGCAAGCGCGGCCTCTACCGGCAGGTGCCGTTGACCCGGCCGGTCCGCCAGGCGCTCCGGGCTTATCTGGATACCCGGCCCCATCTTTTCCTGGTCCATCTTGATTTCCAATTCCCTTTCTTTTTTGCCGAGGATTTGGCCGGTTTAGGCTGCTTAGACGCTAAACGAGTCAGCAAATCAACCGGCTCTTTGATCGCCCAAGCCGGGGGGGTGAGCTGCTGATACGACTTTTCATAAGACGCCGGATCAATATACATTTCGTCAATCAAGCCCCCTTGAAATAGTTGGCCGATCAGGGGATAGGCTTTGGGGTCGCGCAGGTCGCACAATCGAGCCGTGGCCGATGTCCAAACTTGGGGGTCGTCCACCGTTTTTTTAATGGCCTCGTAATCCTCGTAACTCTGCCAATCCAGATCGGGGGGAGGAAGCAGGCTGCGTAAAAAAGCCGTCACCCGCTCGTAAGTTTCGGGGTAGCGATAGGCGATGGGCAGTAATCCGGATTTTTGATGACTTCTGTGTTGAAGGTTTGGACAATTTTTTCAACTTGCGCTTTGACTTCTTTGGGAATGGTCTTGTTGCTCATTTTAGTTATCCTCGTCATCCGCGTTCTATTATTTCCCGCGCCGCCTGCCGCACCGATTCCTCCTCAGCCGTATCGGCGATGAGGCCCAGGATGCGCAGGGCTTCGGGGCGGGCGCGATTGGCGCGCTCCGGCTCGGCGTGGGTGAGAAAGGCGGCGATGGCGGCGACGGTGTCTTCACCGGCGCGTTGCACCAACGACGATGAGGCCAGCCAACGCACGCTGCTGTCTTCGTCGGCCAGAAAGGCGACCAACTCGCGGGTGGCTAAGGGCGATTGATCTTGCCCCAGGGCTTTGGCCCGTTTGAGCCGTTCGGGGCGAGTCTCGCCGGAGGGGGGCATAACGGCGGTGAGGGTTTGTTGGATCGCGTCCGGGGAGTCCTTGGCGGCGGCGTATGTGGCGGGTGTTTCGGCAATGGCGGCCGGCGGCTCGGTGGCCGGGGTGTAGTCTACTTCCACCCACTCCCGGCCGGGTTCCGGCGGTTGGCCAAAGGCCGGATCCCAGGGATGGGCCACGCGCAGATCAGCCGGGGGCGGGTCCAGGCGGGTTGGGTAGGGTTGGCTGCTGCGCTGGGCTTCGGCCATTTCATCATAGATTTCCAGGATGACGCGCTTGGTGCGGTATTCGCCGTGGGCCTTCTCATCCTTGCGTTTGACGATGGGGAAAGTGTCCATGATGTAATCCACATCCTCCCGTGTAATGCCGTAGAGGTGGAAATAGGCCGCGTCCAGTTCACAGCGGAGCAGGAAACGGCGTTCTTCATCCCAACGGAAAGGTGGACCGTGATAGCCACAGTCTTGGGCGAAGGGTTGCAGATCCCAGGCGGTGTAGGTGAGTTCGAGAAATCTTTTAATAATCAAATTGGAAATAAAATGTCTCGTAGGAGCTATTTCAAAATTCACTACTTGATCTGGGGATGGCACGGGCATCTGTTTCCAAATCCAATGATTAAAATTCCGTCCAGATATTTTTTGCCTTGCTACATAATCATAAACGAAGGAGTTTATGGCAACGCACAATAACGCAGAATTTTGGGCAGATAGTTTTTCAAATATTGTAAGTGAATTACTACATGGTCGATTTGGAATAATTGCGGCAATTGCGGTTCTCTCATTTAATGGATTTGTTATCATTCGATATGATACAAACCATTTTCCAGGATATCTTGTTTGTTGTATTTCGCTTTCTAGCCAATATCTACACTCTATTGTGACGTTTGGATTTTTTAGGTCATCAACGGATACTTCGATTGGATTTCCATTATCAATATCTTGCTGAGATGACTCCAAAAATGTGGCGTACCTATGATTAAATTGCTGAATTAATTTTGACTCATACAGAGGTAGATAATAACGATCCATTAGATAGCCACATCCAAATGTTGTTAATCTACCAGCTCCGATTAGTTCTTGTTTTGTTATGAACAAATGAGAGTCATTAGACATATTGAAGGGGGTTTTCGGGACACCAGGCCAGTCTTCCCCCGAGTCGTACAAACACCAAGCCTGAGTATTTCGGTAGATAGATTTGGTTAGTTCAGCTTCGCGTCTATTTCTGAAAGTTGGGCAAGTTCTAGTATTGGGATTAATTTGTGCTAATTCTTTGTGCGATAATGAAAAATGTCTTTCATTCTCGCTAATCTGACTTACCCTTGACAAATAGAAAGCAAAGTCTGTCGCCTCGTGTCCAGCATCCGGCCCTCCTGCACAAAAGATAGCGAATTTATATTGCGAGTGGACACCCGGAAAAATACCATCCCGATTTTCAAAATCCCAAACGTTGATGAGTTGTTGATTTTTTACCAACTCCTCAAAGAAAGTCTTATTGTTATCTTCTGTAGCTATGCCAGAGGCAATTACAAGTCCCGCCCGTCCATTGGACACCACATTCTGTATCGCCAACTCTGCAAAGACAGAATACAGGTTTATCCGACTAACTCCTGTAAAGGGAAACCTATCACTAAAGCGGAAAAAATTGCTAAGCCTGTCATGCATTGCCTGAGTGTTGAAATAACGCTGGTATTCGACAGGGTCAGTTGTTTGCAAGTCATCAATCATTTTTTTGCGTTTTGCTTTGTTTGGTGCGTTGGCAATTTCCGGATACGTGGCCGCAAAGAATTCCTCATCTTTGAGATTTATTTTCTCCCACGGTGGATTACCCAACACCACATCAAAGCCACCATTCCAACCGGTTTGCTCATTATCCGCCCCTTCATCCGCAGACGGCACGCCAAATACATGGGGAAAGGCCAGGTGCCAGTGGAAAAACTGGTATTGATCGCGCAGGCGTTCAATCTCGTCGCGCATCCAGGGGGTCACGTCAAAAGGGTTGCGCTCAATCTTGCGGAACAATCCTTCGGTCAGGGGGTAGGCAAAGCCGCCGCCGGTTTCCGGCTTTTTGGGCCACACAAAAGCCGCGCACCAGGCGTCGGCCCAAAACCGGCTGTACAAATAGGGCGTGGAGCGCACCAGGTTAGCGTAGGTGCTTTCCTGGGCCTGCACCTCGGCCAGGGTGTCGCTGCCCATGCGGTCCAGTTGGGCCATGGCCGCGGCCAGATCACCCAGGCGGTCCCAGGGTTGGGCTTCCAGGGTGAGCATGGTCTGGTCGCGCTCTTTTTTATTGCGTTTGGCCCACTCGCGGCAATAGGCTTTGTCGTCGCCGGTAATGGGCTTAAAGGCCGCGTCGGGGATGCCCTGTCTGAGCAGGGCGGGCGTGGCCCCAATCAGGCTGTTGCCGCACCGGATGTTGGCGTCTAAAAAACCCAGGGGCTTGCCGGGGTCCAGGGTTTCCATCCACAGGGCCACCTTGCACAGCTCCACGCTCATCTCGTTAATGTCAACGCCGTGAATACAGTGGCGCACCACCTCGCGCAGGGCCTCGCGCCGGGCGGCGGGGCCGGGTTCGTCGTCGCCGGTGCGCAGGCGGGCCAGGTGCAGGGCCAGGCGGTTGGCGGCGGCTATCAAAAAATGGCCGGAGCCGCAGGCGGGATCGATAACTTTTATGTTGAGGATCGCGGCTTCTTCGGGGGAATAGGGAGGTAGGGAGTGGGGAGTAGGTTTTTTCCCTCTATTCCCTACTTCCCTACTCCCTACTCCCTGTTTTTCATTCCCTTCTTTTGCAGCGCCCGGATCAAGGCCCTCAGCATTTTGCCCAGGGTCTCGCCCTGGCTCAGCAGGGGATTGATGGCTACCTTGTTCGCCAGCCCCACCCGTTCCGACAGGATCAGATGTGTCTCTAACTCTTTGAGTGAACCCTGGGCGATGCGTAGAAACCGGATATACTCGCCCCGGTTCTCTCGGCCGTTCCCCTCGGCGATGTTGGCCGCTCGTCGAATCTGCGAGATCATCCCGTACATCTCTTCCCTGGGGTACGCGCGTGTCAGAAGATAACAATTCTCCGCCAGGGTCATCCCTTCCTGCCACACCTTCAGGTCTCGATACGATTGAATCGGTTGCTCGTTCATTGTCCTCCTCGTTTGAGGGAGTAGGGAATGGGGAGTGGGGAGTAGGGCTGTCCTTCCCCCATTCCCTACTCCCTTGTTTAGACAATTCCCTGGCTTCCTCCAGCTTTGCTTTTACTACCGGCTCCAGGGCGCTGTCCAGCAGGCTGTTGATCAGGCTGGAGGGGGTGTAGTAGCTGCCCGTGGTTTTGCGTTCGGACCCGGCGGCGGTGGCCAGTTCAAAGGTGGCGGCGGCGATGTTAAGCTGGGGGTGCAGCTCCAGCAACGATTCGTACACGCTGCCCAACTCCTCGGCGCCCAAGTTTTTGTAATCAACCGGGCGGCGCACCCGGCCCTCGATGGTAAAGGCCAGGGCGCGGATGGCGTTCAGCAGGTCGGTATTGGCCAGGTCAATGGCGTCCAGGGCCGGGGTGGCGCGCTCGGAAAAGAGAAAACTACCCAGCGCGGGCAGGCCCAGCGGGGCGTACCCCTGGCGCAGCAGTTCAAAAACACGGCGCAGGCTGCGGTACAGGTCGGGGTGCGGCCCGCCGCGGCGGGCTTCGGCCAGGCGGCGCAGCCGGGAAAGAGAGTAGTAATTTAGATAACGTTCCTTGATTTCTGAGGGAGTGGGGAGTAGGGAGTGGGAAGCAAGGCTTTTGTCCCTATTCCCTGCTTCCGGAACCAACAGCAAATCGCGGTCTTCGGCTACAAATAAAAAGATCAGCCGGTACACCAGGCGCAGCAACTGGCGATAATAATCCTGGGTGCTCAGGTCGCCGTGCTGCAACTGCCGGCGCAGGTCGGCATTGGCCGGGTGGGCCAAAAAGCCGCGGCCCAAGGCGGCAATGGTCTCTTGCACGCCGTCGCGCAGGGTATCCAGGGCGCGAGTGCCCTGGGCGGCGGCCTCTTGCGACCACGTTTCCAGCCAACAATTTGAGGGAATAGCGGGTAGGGAATGGGGAGTAGGGGCTTGCTGATCTTCCCTACCCCCTACTCCCCATTCCCTATTCCCCAAAATCTCTACCCGGCTCTGGTGACAAATTAACCACAGCAGGCTGAAATCGGCATACACTTCGCCGGTCATCATCGATTCCAGATCAAACTCCAGGTAGGCGGCGCGGGTCAGGCTCACGTTATCGCGCAGCAGGCGCAGGGTCAGGCCGTTGCTGACAAAACCCCACAAATGGTCATCGGATCGGTTGAGGAATTCCTGCACCAGGCTGTGGGGACTGCGATTGATGGCGGGATCGCGCCGGTCCAGCTCCTGGCGAAAACTGACCAGGTGGATGGGCGTGTTTCCCCACAAATGGCTGATGGGATAGGTGGCGCCGTCGTCCAACTCAATGCGGCGCTGGAAGGGCAGGCGGCCGTAGCCCAGTTCCTGAAACAAGATCAACAGCCAGCGCTCGCGGGTGAGAGAAACGCCGGTGTCGGTGGCGTCCAGGCTGCGGCGCTGCTGGTCAAAACTGCGCCACACGGCCAGGCAGCGGTTCCAGGAGCGGTTAATGGCCTCGTTGGGGCGCTCGTTGGCCGCTAAATGATACTGCTCCGGCTGCAAGCCGTCCAGGTCGCCGTCGGCAATGCGCTGCAACAGGTCGGCGGGTAAAATGGCGCCTTCGGTTTTAACGGTGGTAAAGTTGGAGCGGGATACGGTTTGCATAGGCTACTTAATTCTCTGTTTAAGTTCCTCGTATTTTCCCTGCAAAAAACGCTGGTGCATCCCCGGCCTCAACGCCGTTTCGTAAACAGCCAGGGCCAGGTCAAGGCGCTGGTGTTCTTCAGCCGCTTCAGCCATAGTGGTAATGCGCTGCCAGTGGCGAGTGCCCATCGCCTCAGCCAGGTCGATAAAGCGATCAAACAGGAGTTGCCGGGTGCAGAGCCGTCCGAGCATAGTCAGAGACACTTCGGCTTGATAAAACAGGTCCAATTCCAGCAGTTCCGCCCATTGAGTGCGCAAGATTGTTTCCACAAGCTGCACTTCGGCCGGGGCCAGGCTGGCAAAGAAGGCCGGTTGTTCCTGATACGTCAGCCCGTAATCTTCCCAGATGAGCAGTTCCATCAAATCCTGAAAGAAGTCGGCCGGGGTCATTGTTAGCTCATTGCGGGGGAGCGCCGTGTAAGTTTCAAAAATGTCCCCACCAAAATCTCCGATGACCCCATACGAATCATCTACCTGCTCCATTTTTTCCAGAACAACCGTTATCACCGCCCGGTACAGGGCTACCGTTTCGTCAAGCGAGGCCCGCTCTTTCTGTTTGTCAACAAAAGCCGATAATCTTCGTTCCAGATCAAAGGTCTCCTTCTTTTGATACCAGCCGGAGCTTTTAAACAGGCGGGCAAACGGTTTAGCGTACTGCTCAGGCGAAACCGTGAAGCTGGACCAATGACCACGCATAGCACGCATGTAGCGTTTTGCTCTGGGCGTGTTGATCATCCAGGGGCTCATATCGCGCCGGGGCGGCGAGTTGTCCAGAATCTTAGTTTGCGCTTTGCGTTTTGTTTTCTTCAGCAGGTTGGCCTTTTCTTGGCCCAACGCCGCGTCGGCGGATAACCCGGCCTCCGTGAGCATCTGGTGTAACCGGTGCAAGTGGCTGAGCATCGGTTCTGCCGAATAGCGGGCGCCACCTTCCCGTAGTTTTTGGCGAAAGTGATTGATCATCTCATCCCAATCACCCTCAAACTCGTTAAGCAGGGCCACAATAAACCACAGATCCCAATAGGTTATCTGAAGAGTCCGTCCGGCTTCAGGCCCGGTGATTTCTCGAAAAGTTTCGTTACCCCGGTAGCTTACTTGTTTAGCCATATAACCTCATTGTTGCAAAAATGCTTTAACTACTTGACTGACGTGCAAATTTTGCTAAAATGTACGCCAGGTGTATTTTATTAAAATTCCTACCCATTGAGAAAGTGATAACTATGGAAAAAACAAAGCTTACCCTTAGGATTGAAAAACCAATCATTGAGTCGGCCAAGGATTATGCTCAACAACACAATACCAGCCTGTCCCGGCTGGTGGCCGAGTTTTTGCGCTCGCTCCGAATAGCTGAGGGCAGGCCTGCGGCCCCCATTTTAGAAGACCTGAGCGGCATTTTACCGCCCGAAGTTTCCCTGGCCGAACACCACCCCTACCTTGAGGAAAAATATGAGCGCTAAATCTCGCCTGCTGATTGACGCCAATATAGCTCTGGATGTTCTGGCCAAAAGGGAGCCGCACTACGCTGCCTCGGCTGCGGTCTGGGCTTTGGTTGAACAGGGTAAAGTTGAAGGGCTGCTGGCCGCGCACACCGTTACCACGCTCTATTATCTGGTAGCCAAACATCTGGACCACCAACAAGCTAACCTGACCGTCACCAAATTGTTGCAAGTGTTTGGTGTTGCCGCGGTTGATCAGGATGTTCTGCTCAAAGCCTTGACCCTGAATTGGCAAGATTTTGAAGACGCGGTTCAAATGGCTGCCGCCTTCACCGCGCAGGCTGATTACCTGATTACCCGGAATCCCAGAGATTTTAAAGATGAATTGGTGCGGGTATTGCAGCCCGGCGACCTTTTGGCCTTATATTCAGCCTCCTGATAGCCAATTTTCTCATTTAACTGATAACCGGCAATAATATATAAACGCCCAAAACATCCGGCGGTAGCTGCGGGCGCACCGTGTGACGAATCCCTTTTTGCTGCGAAGCCGTACGCACCCGCCGATGCGCCTCTAACAACGCCTGGCCGCGCGTTTCGGTGATCTCGTTCAACACGGGCAACAGCGTCCCGCCGTCCTGCAAAAAAGCCTCATCCAACAAGCGTTGAATCTGGGCGCCGGCCTGTTCTGCGCTAATATTGGCCGCGGGCGTTGCCTCCCGCAGAAGGGTTTCGGCCTCTTCTTCGGCCAGCCACTCCGGCGCGCCGGCTCGCCCGCGGAAGGCCGCCACCTCACAGGCTTCGGCCAATAGCGGCACTTCCTCGGTTCTCCGGTGGGTAACAATGTGGTAACGAAAGCGCAGCAGCAACAGCACGGTTCGTTTGCTCACGCTGCTGGTGCGCATCACCCCACAGCGCCGGGCCACGCCGTCTTGCAGCGGGTCCAGGGCCGTATCCATAGTGAAGGTGGCCAACCCTTCCACCAGCGGATGGGTACGGGCCAGGTACAGCACGTCATCCGGCACCGGCAGGGTAAAACGGGCTTTAAAGGTTTGCAGCCCCCCGCAAGAATCGATCAGGGCTTGTTTGTTGGGCAGGTTGATTTCCAGGCCCTCCGGCTTGGGAGAAACAAAACCGCCGTGCGCTTCAACCACTTCGGTGACAAATTGCTCCACGTCCACGGCCGTGCCAATGGCGGCGCGCATCGCCTGCCACTCCCGGGCCACGTCATCCACTTTGAGCGCCCGTTGGGCAAACAGGGTGCGCGATCGTTTTTCGCGGTTGCTCACGTTTTCCCAATCAAGTTGCAGGTCGGCGGCGGTCATATTGTTCATAAAAGGCAATACCATCTGTTGGGCGCTGATCTGGCTGCCGCGCAGCAGCAAGCCGTTCATCAACGCCTGCACCACCTCGCTGGTATTGGCCGGCAGCGGCACCGAAATCCCCAAAGAGGTGCGGATGGCCTTGTGTTTGCGCAGCAAAACATCCAGCACAATGCCGTCAATCTGGTTGTCCGTGCCGTAGTAGGTGACGGTACGGACCGTTTCCGCAGGCTGGCCAAAACGGTCCACCCGGCCCTCGCGCTGCTCGTGGCGGGTGGGGTTCCAACTAAGATCATAATGGATCACCGCGTTAAAGTGGGCTTGCAGGTTAATGCCCTCGCTCAGGCAGTCGGTGGCCACCAGCACCCGTTGCGGGTGTTGGCCCATCTGCTCCACGCGTAATTCGCGTTCGGCCGGGGGCAGCAGGCCGGTGATGGCCGCCACCTCCACTTTGCCCGGCAAAGCCTGACGCAATTCGGCGGCTACGTACTCGGCGGTGGGGATAAAGCGGCAAAAGAGAATGGGGTTGTACCCATCTTTGATAAGTTTTTTTACTAGCGCAATAGCTTTGTTGAGTTTGGCATCCTGCCGGGGGCCGTAAAGTTCCTCGGCCCGGCGCGCAAAACGCAGCAGCCGGTCGCGCTGGCTCTGGGGTTGTTCCTCGCCTTCTTGACCGCCGGGGGCAACGTCCATAAATTCGCTCGTTTCGGCATCGTCCAAATCCAGCACCGCCCGTTCGCCCACGGCATCGGCTTCATCGGCCGTTTCCGTATCGGCGGTGCTTGACCGGCTGCGTAACGTGGCCGCTGCCGCCGCCGGGCTGCTGGCTAAACTGCGCAGCAATGCCAACGCCGACCACCAGCGTACTCGCTGGCCGCGCTGATTGCCAGCGGTATCCCGCACGCGTTCTTTGGCGTAATCCAGCAGCGTATCAAAAAGACTCTTGTAGTCCGGGGTCAGGGCGTAAACTTCCTCAGCATCTTCTCGTTGGGGGAAGGTGGTTGTTTCGGCCATAAAACTCTGCACATCCACCCGGCGTCGCTGCACCAGGTGGGCGGCCACATCACGGCGATAAGATTCATTTTCTCGGCCCGACAGATCTTGAGGCATCTCCAGAAAATCGGGCCGGAGTAAACCCAGCAGAGAACGAAAGGCGCCTTCATTTCCACTGTGGGGGGTCGCCGTTACCAGGAGCAAATGTCTGTTGCCATCTGCCGCCAACGCTTTTATGAGCTGGTGGCGCAGGTGGCGTCCGCCCCGGTTGTCGGCAGAAAAGGCGCAGGTGTGGGCCTCGTCAACAATCACCAGTTCGGGGCAAGACCGCACAAATTCATCACGGCGCCGGCTGGATTTGATGTATTCGGTTGATACAATCACAAAGGGGTGCAGATCAAACAACGATTGGCCCACGGCGGTGTGTCGTTCCAGGCGTCTCACCGTGCTGGTCAGCACCAGTTCTGCTTGAATGTGGAATTTGTCGGCCAACTCCGCTTGCCATTGTTCGGCCAGATGAGGCGGGCATAATACGGCCAGGCGTTGCACTTCGCCCCGGTCCAGCAACTCCCGGGCAATGAGGCAGGCTTCAATGGTTTTACCGATCCCCACGTCGTCGGCCACCAGCAGGCGCACCGGATCAAGTTTGAGGGCCATTAACAAGGGCACCAGTTGGTAGGGTCGGGGTTCCACATTGATCCGGGCAAAGGAGCGAAACGGCCCGGCGCTGGAGCGGAATCCCAGCCGGACGGCATCGCGCAGCAAGCGGCTGGAGCGGAAATCTCCCACCTGTTGCGGGTCGGGATAATCAAATGTGGCCGGGCGAACATCGTCCTCCTCCAGAGGCAGGTATATGCCCGCTATTTCCTGATCGGTGCCGCCCAGGGGGCGTAACAGCAGAAATTCATCACTTGAGTCGGGCAGGACAACCCATTCCCGGCCTCGGGCCTGCACCAGTGAACCAACGGCATAATCCATATCTAAGCTCTCACTTTGCCAAAGACATAGGCGTGGTCAGCGCAAATGCGTTCCCACTGTTCTTTCTGGTCGTATCTAAACCGCAATACGGTCAACCCCAAATCCATCACCAGACAGTCGGTAATAGCCGTATCCTGTTTGGCTATATCGGCATGGTCGTGCGGCGTCCCGTCAATGTAAACCGCCACTCCACGATCACTGTAGTAAAAGTCGCAGCTTGTATCGCAACCCGCAATGTACTTTTGCGCTTCGTCGGGCAGCAGCAGGTTGCGTTCATCCAAAAAATCAAGCCACTCCTTCTCCAAGTCACTATCGCAGGCTGCTTTCAAGTTTTGCAACTGGGCATCTCGCTCAAGGGTGGTTGGGCTGATGCTGACAATGGCATTACTTAATTCAAAGAGTGGTGTCTTTACCAAGTTACGGTCCAGTATTCGATGATCCGGCTGGTTGAAGTAGCTCATCAAACAATCGTAACAAGCCGCTTCGCAATCCTCGGTGGAACCGGGTGCCCGACGTAAATCTTGCCGCGTTTCCGGATCAAAGTGGCAAAGTTCTAACGCTTTGCGGGCCACCTGTTTGATCGCCTGGGGATCATTGACCAGTTGGCGCAGCACACCGGCTCCACCTTCGGCGGATTCATACAGCATAATTATCCGCCGCTCATCAAAACTGGGCAGAGGTTCGGCGGTTAATTCATTATCCTCCACCTGATAAAGAACCTGAATGGCGGCTTTGAGGGCCGGTTGCAATGAGGCCATAATGGGTACATCGTAAGCTTCGGCAAACTCCAGCAGCAGGCAATTCCGGTGATCCTCCACAAAAGGAACCACCCGTTGGGTGCGTTCGCTCATTGGATCATCGGTATCCGGCTCTAGTTCCTGCTGATTCTTTTGCCAGTATCCGCGTTCAATATCCAGCACAAATCCATGCAGCTCTTTGTTCTGCCGGCGGCGCCAGCCCTTATTGACACGCCATATTGTGGCGGTGCTGCCGTAAGTTAATTTCAACAAATCCCGCCCATCGGCCGCTTTTACCGTAGCCAGATTGTAAAGCGGGCGGCCTCCGTGTTGGGCAAAACGGACGCTCGTCTGCAAATCGTACCCCATCCTGACCCGTTCTTCCTCGTCGCTGTTGATCCGATCCCGGCGCTGGGTGGAAACATTTTGCATTCTAAACAGCGAAGTGAAGGCTCTGGGCAGCAGGGTATCACAATTCTCACAAAGGTCCGGCCCATCCGAATCATCGGTGATGGGGTGTAAATACCCACACGCGTCACAGACTTTGGCTTTAGAGGTTAAGAGGCCGTTATCACTGACCGGTAAAATGGCTTTATTGATAACGTATCTGGACCCCTCGTGATAAATGATACTGCGTGGGCCAAATTCGGAGATCGCCAGGAAACGGGGTCGAGAAAGGAATTCATCCTGTTCTTGATCCCGACGCCGTCTTCGTCGCCCCGGAATATAAGCGGACAACGGCAGGCGCGGGAAGTTATAGCCCGGTAAAAAGCCCTCGCTGGCAAAGTAACGATAGCTATAAAAGTCAGAAAACGCAGCGCTTCGGGCATCAAGCAGTAATTCTAGCTGAGATTCTGCTTCACCGCGCAGACGCCGGGCCTGGTTTCTCTCTTTGGTCGAACTGGCCGGGCTCGCCACAATTTCATCCTGTTTGTTGCGCTGTTTGAGCGCCGACAGATATAGCCCCCGCCAACGATCACAGGCTTCGTCAAAACGACGTACCGCTTGTTCAAGCGTCTTTTTAGTCCATTCGTCGTCATACCAGGGGGCTTCTTGTAAATCTTCGGCAATGGTGCCCAATATGCGTACCAATCGTTGCGCCGCGCGTTGCCGGGCGTGGTCAGATTTAAGCGCATCAATAACACTCTCTCTAACCGCCAGATTCGGCGACTCGCCTTCTAACTCAAGCAAGTCCTTGAGCGAGTCGTGCAGATCCTGCTGGGTTTCGGCTAGCCAGACTGCATGCACATGCGCCCGCACCAAATCTTCATTGGCTAAATCCAAACGTGGCGGTCTAACCGCGCCGGCCACCATATGAGAGGGCCGCTTGAAGAAATATTGATCGTGGGGACTACCGGTGGTGCAGTAGGTAAACACCAAAGCCGGCTGTCCACTCCGTCCGGCCCGGCCGCTGCGTTGGGCGTAGTTTGCCGGAGTAGGGGGCACATTGCGCATATTGACGACATTGAGTTGAGAGATATCAACGCCCAATTCCATGGTGGGCGAACAAAATAAAATAGGGAGTTTGGCATTGCGAAAATCTGCTTCACGTATCTCCCGTTCATCGCTGGGAACCTGGGCGGTGTGTTCTCGCGCTTCAACACCCTTCAAGTCGGCAGCAATGTCCCGGTAATAAGAAACAAAAAATCTATTTGTTCGTTCCTCAACTTGTGTTTCATCCGGGAGACGAGGCATACGGGTGGGATCATGATAAGGTCTTTTGCCATCACCGGCCTGCCAGATCATCGCATCAGCCATCAACTGATAGCCGGCCACGTCATTATCATCCTGGGGTTCCTCAACTTTGTCAATCAAACCTTCGTGTTCCAAAACCACAAATAATTGTTGAACAATGGTTTCGGTCTCATCCAAAGAAAGTTTTTCACCATCGTAATTGGGAAATGTGCCTGGACGACGCAAAAACATGCCAAATCTACTGCGGGAAGATACAAAAAGATATTCTCGCGTACTGCGGTAACGGCTTGAAGCCGGAATGGCAACAAAATTGTGGGTCATTTGCTCTGATTCATCAATAGCCCATGGAATAGCAAGTTGCTGGCTGCTGCGTTGCTTCATCGCTTCCTGGTAGACTGTATCCAGGTAATCCACTTTAATGGCTAAACCACGCCGCAACACATCAAGCAATACTTTGCACACGTTCAAACGATGGGCTGGCTCGGCCGTAGTGAGAATGGCATGGCAATCAGTCCATATTTCTTCATCTGCACAGAGTTCTTCGAGGTCAATGTAATTGATACAGAGTAGACCACATTGTTCCAAGTTAGGTGCCGTAATCCGCCAACCGCGCCGTAAGTCTTGATAAACCCGATACCCCAATACTTCACGAAATCCCTCTTCCACCCGCCGTTTTCTGGCGCGCCCGGTGGCATCCGGCGATGCGGCATACAAGTCAAAGGGTAAATTAAGCGCCTCAAATACCTTGAGCGCTAACTGATCATGAGCAAGTCCATGCTCGCCGGCGTCGTAGACAGCCTGGTAAAGAGCGGACCTCATCAGGCCCACTTCAATAAAATCATTGAAGTGCCCGGCTTGTAGCGAAGCATCCTGCCGGTTATCGGTGAAACTAAGCAGTTTTTTGGCTTTTTGTTTGAGGGTTTCATCACGCCGTAGCGCCCGCAGCGCCGACAGACTTAGAATCGTGGTGGCCGTACTGCGACCTTCCGAAGACAGCGTGGCTAACTTACCAAAATCAGAATATTCCCGGCCGGTATAGGTCACCCCACAATTGAGGCAGAAGGGGAAGGGTGATCTGACAAAAGTATAACTTCGTCCCCCACTTACTTCTATACCTGACGGGTCAACATATACGGTCTCTGGCAGCTTTTTCCGCTGACCGGATTTTATCCGCATACCGCTTTTTGTTTGTTCCAGCCAGTCCTCGGGTAATCTATTTTCTTCTATCAGTTGACCAACATCTTCCGGCCAGGGACTATCGGGATTGCGATATAAGAATCCATGGTCTTTGCCTGCTTCTTTGGCTTGATCACGCAACTCTCGAGGAACATAAATTGTATTGCCGGTTTCCGGGTCATCAGTGCGATCAACAATGTAATATTCCTGACCGCATTCCCGACAGAAACAAATAGGCAGGAGAAGTTTACTACGATCTCCGGGAACAAATTTTTGTCCTCTTAACGTAACATGGCATTGATCCGGCTCTTCAAGCGAGGCATAAACCGTATCTCCCCGGCTAATGAACTGGTGCAATCTAAACGCAAAAACCGGGAAATCCGTTTGTTCATCAACAACATTGTAACCGGCCAACAAGCCGGTTTCTATAGCTTCTCTACATTGGTCTTGATCCACACCGGTTAGTTCAGCTAAACGTTTGGCGGCACCCTCATCGCCCGTAATACTAATTGGCTCGGCTCGTTTCAATCGTTGACTTTCCTCTTCAGAGGCCAGGCCAAAGGTTGTCTCAATCCAGATTGACAGCGGGTCGTTGACAAAATCATCATACGCCTCTGGTGGCGTTTGATCAGGATTTTCAATTCGCTGCTTGAGTTGGGTGATAAAGTCCGGATCATTCAGGTCTGTGGTCGTCGTGGCTCGGCGTAGAGTCTCGCCGATGACCCGTTCCGGTTTTACTTTTGCGCCAAAAATCTGGCCGGCTACCTCGGCAATTTTCTGCTGTTGATCGGTGAAGGTACCCCCTTCAGCCAGGGTGGCCGACGTGCCCACACATTGTAAATGCTCCGTCTCACATACATCACGTACCCGCCGTACCAACATGGCCACGTCCGCACCCTGACGACCGCGATAGGTATGCAATTCGTCTAGCACCAGGAATTGTAACCCTCGCATGCCATCGACCAGTCTCCGTTCCCTGGGCCGGGTCATGATCAACTCAAGCATAACATAGTTGGTTAACAGAATATCCGGGGGATTCTCAATAATCTCTTTACGTTCTTCGTCATTTTCCTGGCCTGTGTATCGTTTATACGTAACCGGTGAATTGCCGTTAAATCCGTGCAATAGAAACTTGTCAAGTTCGTTGATTTGGCTATTGGCCAGCGCATTCATAGGGTAAACGATAATAGCTTGAATGCCTTTTCCGCTACCCCGCCGCAAAACGTGGTCTACAATGGGTACAATATATGAGAGACTCTTTCCTGAACCCGTACCCGTGGTAAGCACGTAGTTTTCTCCAGATCGGGCTGCTTTCACGGCATCAGACTGGTGCTTATGCAAACGCATTTGCTTACCGGCCGGATTATTACGTTTGTCAAGGCGAAAGATTTGCTGAGCGGTGGAATGTAAGACACCTTGGGTAACAAGATTATCAATCCACTCACCTGGTTCAAAATTCGGATTGAGTTGAATCAGAGGATCAGGCCAAAACGCACCTTGCTGCAACTCTTGGGTTACAAATTGTTTGATACGTTCGTTTTGAATATTGATAAAACTTTGAATGTAGGAGGAATAATCACCAATGAGGTTATTTCGAAGCGCAAAGACATCCATCAATTGATCTCGCAGTTTTGAGAATTTTGGGATTAACAGCAAAAAAATAGGGCGTAACCTTTGACCAGGCGGCGCCCTTTGTGCTACACTAAGGATAACGGATTGGGTGCGTCGCTACGCTTACATCACCTGATCCAGGTTGAAGCCCCGGTGCCCTCGGGGCTTTTTTTATTTCAGATAAACTCCGTTCCATTGTATCACACCTCCTAATTTATGACAATGAATTGACGAAATTTGCCCGATTCTCCACGGAAGATTGAAGCTTCCAGCATGCCAGGGTGTCATTTTGACACCCTGTGTGTCCATAAATATGTTCCGTCTAATTTATGGGATTAAACAGCAAGCGCACAAAAAAAACCGGCAGCAGTGAATTTCTGCTGCCGGTAGGAGGGAGGGAGCGGGTTCCGTGTCAGAACCCGAACTTACTTAAAGGATACCATATTCTCCCCCTGCCGGCAACAACTCCCAACAGAATCCCAACCGGTTCGCCGCGCCCATTACCTTGAATTGGGGCGGGTATCTGAGCGCCAGATGGCGTCTGAGCAAGAAAAATAGAAATTCGGCTCTTTCAGACTATCCGTGATGTCGGGGCAGGTCTTGTGCCTGCCCTAGGCGACCACAAGGGATCGCCCTTACATATTGGGGCGGACCACGGAAAATACCAAAGAGCCTAAAAAATTCTTGAACAGCCGACGCCTTGAAAAATAAAAAATCCGCCGGTTCAAGGCGGATTTTTGTGGTGAGCCACACAATTACTTCACCATCATTCTTTTTTTCGCCCAATGGTCAGGCTGTCAAGCTGCTGCGCCAGCAGCCGCCCCCCGCCACCGGGGGCTGATCGCCACGGCCCTGCGCAAGGGCCTGATCCCGCCGGATTGGCGCCGCTTCGCCTGGAGCAATGAGTTTCAACCTTCAGCCCGCCGCATGGCCGAACTCCACCGCTGGGTCGAGGCGCAGAAACAAACATCCGTAGAGAAACAGAAACCTTAAAATTTGAAACATTCCCCGTTTTACAAAACAAAACGGGAGAGGGGAAGTTGCGGGAAAAAGTGGGGGGAAAAGGTTGGGGCCAGGGTCAGACAGTTTTTGAAAAGGTGTCTGACCCTTTTCTTGTATTCTTTGCGCCCATTGCCCGCTATTGCGGTTCGCTGCGGCCTCCTGCGCCTTCAAAAAGTGATGGCCGGACCGGAACCATAGCCGTTTTGGGGACGCCTTTCGCCAATTTTGGGCCGATCGAGGCCAAAAAAATCTGTCCAGGGGAGTGTCTACCCCACCTTTGAAATACCTGTCTAACCCGTTTGGCGTATTGACGCCGGAATCGGGGCTGGATAAAATAGGGCTAACAACCAACGGAGGATCAGCCATCATGAGCGCAAAATCAACCCCGGTCATTCCCGCCAACGCCATCACGCCTCGCGACCAGTCAATATTGATTAACCTGCGTAATGTCAAGGTGATGACCCTCAATCAGATCCGTCGGATGCGCTGGCCCGCATCATGCGATGAGCAAACGGCAAGGAAACGATTATCAATACTTAAAAATCGATATGGTCTGATTGATAGCCTGCATGTGCCCAAAGTGAAGTTGGAAGCCAATAACCTGGCCTACAGCAAAGCTTATATCCTCTCTGACCGAGGCCGCGGCTGGCTGCAAGAGGCCGGGCTACTGGCGGGACAGCGTTTCAAACCTGCCCAGGTGCTGCACGATCTGCTCGTTGCCGAATTGCGAGTGCGCCTGACCGAGGCTGCCCGTCAGCAAAAGGGAATCTGGCGAGTTGGCTGGTACAACGAGGAGGCCATTATTTTCTTTAAACGCCAGACCGATGACAAAGCCACCCTCATCCCCGATGGCCTGGGTGTAATCCGTGTACAACAAGAGCAAAACCATTTCTTTACTGCTTTTTTCGTAGAAGTTGACGCCAGTCGGGAAGCGCATGGCCGCCCCAGTTCACGTATCGGCCGTAAGATCATTGGTTACGATGCGTATTTTCAACGACGACAGCAGCATGAAATTCTGGGGGAATTGCCTCATTTCCCTTTGGTTTTGTTCGTGACCCATGGCGAACAGCGGTTGCAAAATTTGGCCGAGACCATTCTCAAACGTCGTCGCCAGCCGGTAGGATACGCGCTCGCCCTGTTTGATGACACTCTGGTTGGCCAACACTTTCTAAAAACGCCTGCCTGGCTGGTCATCCCGCCGGATGAGAATGTCATCCTTGGCCGCGAGCAAGACCAGAGGCAATCCTTGTGGCACAGCCTCAAATGGGTTAGATTGAAACCACCTGAGGCAATTCAACAAAAAATCGACATAGAATCACAGCCTCAGTCCAAATGGCAACAACTGGCCCGCCGAAACGGTATTTCCTTCCCCGTTTACCATATCAACAGCGAACAATGGTTCGACGACGCTAAAACAAAACGAAGCCGCGTCAACCGCGCGCTCAAACAGCGGTTAACCCAGTCCCCAAAAAAGGCGTAATCACCCACCCTCACCCCGGCTTCCGCCGCGCCGCCCCGGCCCCAACAACCGCCCTCACAGCGCCAGACCGCCGCTGCCACACCCCCGGCCAAAGCGGCATCCCCTGCTCCCTGCCAGCAAAAAAAGAAAGCGCCCACACCCACTTCCGCCGCGCCCCATCCAGACGCCACTTCAGCCGGCGTCTGGTCTACGCTGAAAAATTTTGTCAAACGTGAAGACCCGCTGGTGACCACCGTTCGCACCCGCCTGCTTGAAGCGGCCCGGGCCAAAGGCAGAGACGGCTACCGCTGGAAAGGCCGCCTGAAAAATGTCGCCAAATATTTCGAACCGGATCTTTCTCCACCGGTCGGACTGTTTGCGGCAACAAGGGGCAGCCTGGCTTATTTCTTTGAGATTGACCGGGGAGACATTGAGTGGCCCCAAAAATTGCAGGCCTACAAAACGTTAGAAGAGGATCAATGGCCCCTGGTGCCGGAACTTGATGTGACCGCTTCTTTTCCCAACATCGTCGTCCTGGTACAGGACAGGCCGCGCCTGAAAGTTGTCAGCAAAGCTATTCTCCAGGCGGAAAAAATCTGTTGGATACGCTTGGGTCTCATCGAGGAATTTTTGAATTGCGACAACGTGGTCTTTGATCCGATCTATTGGCTCATCAAACACCCGCACACAACGCCGAATCAGATGTTTGATTACCGGGTTCCACTCTTACCGTATTAAGTCATATACACGTTTAAAATACATTTCTGTAAGATAAAGTGACACGAACATCATTAATATAAATCTGATACTGGCTCCTGTATATAAGCTGAAGACCGAGAGAATTATATAACCAAATCCAAATATCACGTCAAATCCCCATCCCTCATATTTCTGTGTACGCATTTTATCTCTGAGTAAATTCCTTACGAACAATCCAATATGCCATGGAAGCGTCAATAACCCCAATGCAAAGAACCCCAAATTTTGGATATCTTGTAAGATAACAGTGATTGCTCTCAACAATTTCTGAGATTTACTCATGTACGTCTCCTGCACCACCATCTGATCCGACGATACTTCAGTATCTTGAGTTTGCAAAGATTCAGCCAAACGAAGAACATGGTACTGCTCCATTTCTCGTTGTATCTGCCATTCAATATCTGCATACGTCAGGGGTGATGGTTGCCGTAATTCGGGATAGATATGGGAATGAGTCACATGGTAATTCTGGATATACACAACGTGACTATCCTGAACAGTAGCCCGCTCAGCCTCTGATCGTGATGCTCTCCGTGAATACTGCTCCGGTGTGACCTGTGGATCGTAAGATTGATCACGTTCTGCGGCTTGCTTAACGGCCTCAGTCAGCAAATCAACACCTAAATTAAGCATAATTGAATGCCATTTATCGTCAATTCGTATATTTTCGCTGATCAATTGCGCCTCACTCTCGCTCATTCCGTATTGTTTGCACAGAAAAGTTACATCCGTCAGCTGGTTTATAACCAACTGACGATGTTCATTTCTATCTAAGACTGAAAGATATTGAATCAATACAAATAAAGCTGCTGTCCGACAGGAAATCCGTTGATTATCCGGCCAATGTTTTTGGTCTAACACATACTGCCGTAGCAAAGCAGCTAGTAATCCCTTAACAGTTATCCCAAACCATTCATTTGTACTCCGATTTTGCCGCACACATATCTTGCGCGCTTGATCTGTAATATAGTCAAGTACCACACTATCCCGCTCTCCTAAAATCCCATATCGCGATCGCTCAAAATCAGAAATTTCTGGACTATGCAAATCGCCATGTTTAAGTGTTTCGTGTAAAAAATCGCGGAGTGAAATACTATTCATCACCAAAAACTACCTCTATCCATACTCTTGACCATGTTTTCGCCCATGTTTTTGACCATGTGCTATAGACAAAAAAAATACCGAATTGGTATTATCAATTCAGTATTATATCTATCTCTAGACTGTCCTGCAAAGATATTGCAGTAGGGATTATGATGAGGAGATTTAAATTTTCAACAACGTCCGCATGGCGCCAATAATTTCCCGCCGCCGGTCCGGTTCAAAACCCATCAATTCGGCGGAAAATTCTTTTATATCCGGCGGGAACTCGTTGGGGTCTATCAATGAACGATCCACCAACGGCATCGGCTCATACCCGGCCATTGCCAGCATATCCTGAGGATCAACATTGAAATATTCGGCCATGATCAAACAGCTGTCGCGATGCGGACGCCGGCCGCGAACAAATGACCCGATCGCGCCATGATTCAACCCGGCCTCAAGTGAGGCCTTACGCATACTAACATCGCGCTTTTCCAACAACGTTTTCAAATATTCTGACATTCGTTCCCAGTTATAACCGCGTGTTTTCATAGGTTTTAGATCCTTGCAAGGGTTTTTATATTTTTTGCTTCGCGAAGCTCATTTCTGATTTAGGAGGTACGAATGAGCGACGAAAAACAAATCGATGATTTTTGCCGCCTGGTGGCATTGATCATTCGGCGTGTACTGTCTGCCGATAACATATCCGAAACATAATCTCTAATGGCCCCCGGCGCGCCCGGAGCCGGGGCCACAACGTCTAATTCATTCAAAAGAAAGGATTTTTATTTATGAATACTGCACGAGCCGCACTTTACATCCGGTGCGCTAAATCCACCGAAATGAGCACACTGAGTCTTGACAGTCAATCCCAACAATTGCAAGAGTATTGCCGTCAGCGCAACTGGGGGATTGTTGCAACATATCAGGACGTAGGACAACTGCATGGTACGTCGGGACTGCCGGGCTTGCAACAATTATACTCGGATGTTCGCGCGCGCGAGTTTGATGTCCTGGTTGTTTACGATCTCAACCGGTTTGCTCGAACACTTAAACTTTTTTGGGAACGACTGGAGTTCCTCACCAACCACCGCGTGAGATTTGTTTCCGTACGGGATGGGATAGACGGTACCACCCGATGGAGCCGTTTGATTCTTCCATTCATCCTATTCGTCGCCAAAAATTATAGTTCAAAACAGGAGGCTTTATTATGTTAAACCATCGCCAGCAGGCTGACTCTGACTCAACCACCCAGAAAAATCCTTCTCAGATTGAACTTGCCAAAAAAAACAGGGCAAAAAAACGGGTAGCCATCTACGCTCGCGTTTCTGTAGTAAATGAGAGCGAATTAAGCATTCCCAGCCAGATACGAGAGGCAAAAGCCTACTGCCGACGCATTAGTGACCAGGTTGTAAAAATTTACCAGGATGAAGGGCTATCCGGACGATTGACAGACCGTCCAGGGCTACAAGAACTCCTGGCTGATGCCCGCGCCGGCAAATTTGACTACATCATTGTCTATGATCTCAGCCGATTCTATCGCAAATTAGACTTACTGCTGTTAACCATGAAACATCTGCGCGATTGGAATATCGGCTTTGTTTCGCTCACAGAAAATATGGACTTCACCGCCAAATGGGGCAAACTGGTTCTCAATATCCTAGGCAGCCTGGCCGAAATCTATGTTGAAGGGGTTAGCGAGTCGACCAGCCGCAGCTTGCATGAACGGGCGCGCAGGGGAGATTTGCTTGGTTCCATCCCTACCGGATATTGCAAGGGTCTTTGCACAAACTGCATCGACCCCAACGGCCCGGATTATTGCCCGCTGTTTGGTCAGGCGCCTATCGGTGACGGAAAGGTGCTGGTGCCGCACCCACTCGAAAGCCAGGCCGTCCGGCTAGCTTTTGAGTGGTACGCCACCGGAGAATTTTCATATGCCGACATCGCTCACAAACTGAACCAACATCCGGTTGAATTCAACGGCCACACCTATCACCTACGCCACAAGCCGCGCCGTAAACCCAAACTTGACGATCAAGGTCAGCCCAAGTCACCCATCATCTTTACTAATGAAATCGTTCGTGACATATTAGGCCGTTTCTCTTATACCGGTGTGATCGAATATCGCAGTGGCATAGGTGTTGCAGAAGAGCGGAAAAAATTCTACAAACCGCAGGCAACTTATCAAGGCAACCATCCCGCGCTCATCGGCGCCGAACTCTATGATCGGGTTCAAGCCGTTCGCCGCCGCCGACGGTATACGCCCCACAGCAGCAGCAACGCCAACAAACGGGTCTATCCCCTCTCACGCATTCTCTACAGTTGGGCTAAACGCAGCAAAATGCGCGGAACCGCCAACGGCAGCGGCCAACGCCAATATCGCGACAGTTACAACATCGGCCGCTCCAAACTCGACGCCTCCCTGCGCTCCCCGCAACCAACCGTGGATGCCGAACCGCTGGAAAGGCAGGTAATCGACGTATTAGAAACGCTGACCTTGCCGGAAGACTGGCGCCAACGGATCCTGGCTTATCTGGTTTCCGAGGAGGGTGGAATGCTGGATGTTCAGCGAAAACGGCGTGACCTGCACGCTCGCTTCGACCGGCTACAAAATCTCTACATAGATGGCGACCTGCCCCCCGACAAATTCGAACAGGAAAAAGCCACTATAAAGGAAAGCCTAGCCACACTACTCACACCGGTCGATCTTGATAACGACGAGGTTCACGAACTGCTGGATAATTGGGCCGAACTCTGGTCCCTGGCCACCCCGGGTGAATTGAAAAATATTATTGCCTGCGTTTTTCAACGCATTTATGTTGACCAGACCGATATCGCCCGCCTGATCGCGCATCCGACTTTTCTGGATCGTTTGAACGACCCGCAGCAGCGCGTGGTTGCCCACGATGATGTTGGCCTTGACCTTGAGCTATCAAACTCCTGATCCGGGATCCGGGCTATATGCCGCTTGGCATTGATAAGGTACTTGATCATCAGGCGTACCGGATGGTTTGACCCCCTTCCGCGCGCCTGATGACTCGATTTTAGCAATGTCCCGTCGCTCCCGCCGGTTTGACAACTGTTTTACCTCTGGTTAGAGTAAAATGCAAATTATTAGCTCACCAGAGGAGGTTTCTTGACCAATGAGACTCAAAGCTGTGGGGTACTGCCGCGTTTCGACCGATCAACAGGCGGAGAGCGGCCATAGCCTCAAGGCCCAACAACGGGCCATCGAAGAATTTATTCAACGCAAGGGCTGGGTGCCCGGTCCTATCTATACCGACGCCGGCCTTTCCGGACGTCTGGACCAGCGCCCCGCCCTGCGCAAACTCTTGCAAGATGCTCAGGATCATCAATTTGATGTTGTGGTGGTTCACGCCATCGATCGTTTCTACCGCTCATTGACCGGACTGCTCACCGCCATCGAGCAACTGCGACGTCAGGAGGTTGGCTTCGTCTCCATCACCGAGAACCTGGATTTTACGACTCCCTGGGGAAAATTGACCCTGGCCGTTCTGGGAATCCTGGCCGAAATATATATCGATAAACTCAGCGCCGAAACGAAAAAGGGCAAATTAGAGCGGGCGCGAAAGGGGCTTTACAACGGCTCCATTCCCTTTGGCTACTGCAACGGATGTTGTGCTACCTGCACCGACCCCAATGGCCCCGGCTACTGTCCCCATGCCGGCCAACCCGATCGAGGCGATGGAGAATTTCTCATCGCCCATCCCCTTGAAGCCATCGGCGTACGGCGAGCCTTCAAACTCAGCGCCGGAGGCCTTTACACCGACCGCGATATTGCGGATGCCCTCAACCAAAAACCGGTGCGTTACCAGGGCCAAGATTATCAGCTACGCCCCAAACGTCGTCCCGGCGATGTTCGTCGTTTCGGCCCGCCCATATTCGTCAAAGATACTGCTCGCGAGATGCTGACCAGGGTCTTTTACACCGGCGTGGTCCCCTATTACGGAACCAAAGCCAACAGCAAACAAAAACGTAAACGAAACGATGCGGTGGCCCTGTATCCGGGCCGCCATCCCGCCCTTATTCCTCAAACTCTGTTCGATCAGACACAGGCCGCCCGCCAACTACGAATCAATGCGCCGGTGCCGCCCGGTAAAACCCAACGGCATTTCATCTATCCCCTATCCGGTTTACTCTATTGCGGTGGTTGTGGCAAATTGATGCGATCGGCCAGCAATCAGCAGGGACAGCGTTACCACCGGTGTGTCTCCCGTATCCAGCAAAGTGGCCAATGCGATCAAGCTACCCTCCAGGCTGATGCACTCGAACAACAAGTGGCCCAGTACTTCTCGCAACTATCCTGGCCCGATGACTGGCGTTCCCGGTTGAAGTCAATCCTCATGCCGGACGAGGAAAAACAAGCGCAGCGTCTGATCGCTGAAAAATCGTTGGCGCGGGCCAAGGAACTCTACCTGGAAGGGGATATTGAACGGATTGAATACGAACGGAGGCGCTCGTTCTATCGAGAGTCGATGGCAAATTTGACAGACACACCGTTAAACGCTATTATAGCATCAGGCTATTTATTAGATCATTTCCAGACCATCTGGGAAATGAACGATCGCACATTACAAAAAAAACTCCTGCGAGCATTGCTCACAGGAGTCATAGTACGAGGAAACGCGCTTACAGGCTACCAACCAAACAGCGCATCCCTTGTCTTATTGAAATTAGCCCTCCCCGAGTTATCAGGGAGGGCGTGTCAGTGCGGGAGCGACGGGACTTGAACCCGCGATCTCCGGCTTGACAGGCCGGCATGTTGACCACTACACTACGCCCCCATATTTACAATTATTAATTAGCCCAACTGGGAGACCAGGATTCGAACCTGGATATACGGCTCCAAAGGCCGCTGTCCTACCATTAGACGATCTCCCAACAGTGTGCCGAGGCCCAGACTTGAACTGGGGACCCTTTGATTTTCAGTCAAATGCTCTACCAACTGAGCTACCTCGGCGGGTAAAACACAGAGCGGGCGATGAGATTCGAACTCACGACCTTCTCCTTGGCAAGGAGACGTTCTACCACTGAACTACGCCCGCACACACAGGGGCGGCAGGACTTGAACCCGCAACCTGCGGTTTTGGAGACCGCTGCTCTGCCAGTTGAGCTACACCCCTTTATTATAGCCTGATGAAAAATTCAAGCAAATTCATTTACCACAAGTCTTATTTGCCTAAATTCTTCACCGATAGCGGGGGTGGGATTCGAACCCACGACCTCCAGGTTATGAGCCTGGCGAGCTGCCTCTGCTCCACCCCGCATCAATAAAGTGTTTCCTTGTAATGAGTTTGATACCCCCGATTCTGTCTACCCGGAAACTGGCTTCTACGAAGCTGGATTCCGGCGCCGTCATCTGTCTCACTTTCGTGGCAACGCATAGCCTGCGGGGTGTTACCCCACCTCACTCTTGTTGCTGCGGGGAGACCGAACCTCATCAGCCCGGCCCACTCACCTTGCTCTCAGCCGCACGCTCGCCCAGCCGGTACCCGTTACCGGATTCCGCTGGTAGGCTCTTACCCTACCCTTTCACCCATCACCCCAAGACAATCGTCTCAGGGCTGGCCTGCTCTCTGCTGCGGTTGTAGTCATCTCCTTTTTACAAGGGAGACGCCCTCACTTACTGTTTCGTGAGGCGACTTTGTCTCACCCGATGGTGAGGTCTCACCTGTGGTGAGATGCGAGAGTCGGGAAGTTCCTCTACCCGGTTTGAACCGGATAGCGACGGCTCAACTCATTATCAGGAAATTCAATTGTTAAGGCACCTGCACAAAAGGAAACCTGTGCAAGCCATAGCCCAGGCGTCCCCGGTAGGATTCGAACCTACGACCTTTTGGTCCGCAACCAAATGCTCTATCCACTGAGCTACGGAGACACGCATCCGGTAATTTTACAACAAAAAAGCGTGAGAGCAAATCTCACGCCTGCCAAACAGCAACGCCATCAGGTCATTGTCTGCTTGTCAGGCACAGCCACCCCAAAAAAGATTATCAAAGCACCAGAAACGATATTTGGATAAAGGATGTTGCATCAGAAAACTCGCTTATGTTGAAGCGGACCTATTTTATTTGCTCTCGCAACAGCAGGAGAAATTATAACATGGTTCAGAAACCGTGTCAACTATTTTTCCACACAAATTTCAAACTTTTCAAACCGTTTGCCCCAACGCACTTTGCAAGGCATAATATGTAATTGAAAATTGCTGCTATGTCTGAACTGCCGGACGCTGGAGGTTGAGTGTAGGAAGAGGTCTTATGATACAGCGAACCCTGTTTCAATCAAAATCGTTAATCTTTTTGGCTGCCGCTATGGTGATTATGGCTGCCTGGGGCGTCAGCATGACCGGTTGGGTGAAACACGGCCTGGAAGTTCTGAGTTGGGTCGGCGTGGGCGTGGTGCTCATTGGCTTGATGCTGGCCCGCAGCCTGCTGTCGGGAATGATCGCCCACCTGTTCAGCCTCATCATTGGCGTAGCCTGGTCTTTCCGGCTCACCGCCGGGTTGCTGCCCTCCGATTATACCTGGCTGGAACGGTGGCAGGAACTAACCTTTCGCCTGTCCCGCTGGTACAACCAGGCTGTGCAAGG
Organism: uncultured Caldilineaceae bacterium; assembly: GCA_964612485.1. Taxonomy (GTDB): domain Bacteria; phylum Chloroflexota; class Anaerolineae; order 4572-78; family J111; genus JAFGNV01. The sequence continues at coordinate 78,349 of CAZTFF010000015.1, read as the reverse complement.
CGGGGTCAGTCACGATAATCTGATGTTTATTTTACAAATGAGCGTTATAGTCTGGGTCATGGGCTACCTCACCCTCTGGTTTCTCTTCCGTTCCGGCAAGGTGTGGCACGCCATTGTGCCGTGTGGGCTGGTGCTGGTAATCAATCTCTATTACGCCCCCAAAGATATTACTTTCTGGTTTTTGATCTACGTGCTGCTCTCACTGCTGCTGGTGATCCGTTTTAATCTGTTTCACCAGCAAAACAAATGGCGCACCGAGGGTGTTTTCTTTCAACCCGATATTAGTTTTGACTTTCTCCGCGACGGATTGATCATCTCCGCGCTTATCATTATGCTGGCCTGGATGGCGCCGCCCGCCATTGCCGATACGCCCGAATTTTTTGAGGAATTCGAAGGCACCTGGCAGGATATTCAAAAAAATTGGAACCGCCTCTATGCCGATTTGAATTATCGCAATACGGGCCGGGTTGGGTCGTTTGGGCAATCGTTGTCCCTGGGTGGCCCACGCACGCTCACCGATGCCCCGGTAATGGATGTCAACATTCAGGGCGAGGGACGCTACTGGCGCGCTACCGTATATGACCAATACACCGGCATCGGCTGGCGCAACACCGACGCCGATTCCGATAGTTTTGGCCCCTCTTACAACCTGCCGGTCCCCATTTTTGCCGCCCGCGAAGCGGTAACACAAACCTACACCTATTACCGCGACGGGGGTACAGCCTTGTATGCTATAAACGAGCCGATTGCCCTGGACCGAAACGCCAAAGCCACCTTTAACGCGGTCCCTCCCAAATACAGCGTTCCCAGCGAATGGCCTACCTGGCAAGGCGACGGTTTCAAACCGGAAGGCATCACCTATCTCCGCAGTAACGCCGCTGTAGACCAGGGCGAAAGTTATCAGGTGGTGTCGGCGGTTAGCCGGGCCACGGTGGAGCAACTAAAAAATGCCGGCACCGATTACCCCGCCTGGATCACCGACCGCTATCTCCAGCTCCCGGCCAACATCACCGACCGCACCCGCCAACTGGCCCAGCAGCTCGCCGCGCCGCACGATGATCCCTTCTCCAAAGCGGCAGCCATTGAGCAGTATCTGCGCTCCGAAATCACCTACAACGAAAAAATCGAAGCGCCGCCGCCGGGCGTGGAAAAAGTGGACTATATTGTGTTTGAAGTCAAAGAGGCTTATTGTGATTATTACGCCTCGTCGATGATCGTGATGCTGCGCTCGTTGGGCATCCCGGCCCGCCTGGCCGTGGGCTTTGCCCAGGGCCAGTTTGATCCCGACCGGGACGTTTACCACGTGATCAATGCCGATGCCCACTCCTGGGTAGAAGTTTATTTTCCCACCTACGGCTGGATAGAATTTGAACCCACCGCCGCCCAACCCACCATTACCCGGCTGCTTACAGCGGAAGAGGCGGGAAATAATCCGGAAGGCAGTCACCTCAACCCCGAAGACCTGGAAAGCAGCACCATCCCCGGCATGCAAGAAAATATTCCGATTGATGATGAACAGCTCCTGGGCAATGACCTGCCGGGAGCAACATTTGGCTTGCCTTTCCTGGGAACCATCCATATCCCCGGCTCAATTGTGCGCGGCAGTGTGACGGGTATTGTGATAGCGCTTATTGTGAGCGTTCTCGGCCTGGCCTACTGGTGGCGTCAACAGCAAAAACGGGCCGGCCAAAATATCTTCAACCTGTATCATAGTATGATCCGTTTTGCCCGCTGGATGGGGGCGGCGCTTCGCCCCTGGTACACGCCCTTTGAGCACGCGCGCGTCATCAAACAACGCCTGCCGGAACACCGCAACGATATCGATACCATCACCAACGAATACGTGCGCCAAACGTTTGGCCAGGGCGCGCCCACCCGGCGAAACGTGGTGGTTCAAACCGCCATCACCTACGAAAGCGGCCTGGCCTGGCGTCGTCTCCGGCCCGATATGATCAAAGACGCCCTTCGCCGACGCCTGCCGTGGACAAAATTATCCTAACCTGCGTGCGCCCAAGGCCGTTCGGTTCTAAAAAAGTTAGTAGCTCAAAGCGCGCATTTTTAGACAGGATTAACGTACCTTCTCAATAATCTGGGGCCAGCAATTCCCGGCTACCCCTGTTATTTGGACTTTTACAACAAATGGGCATCCAGGCCATTGTGAATGGCATCATCGGGACGCATGGGAATTGGCGTTCACTACCGGACACTTTTTTATAAGTAAAGACGGAGGCAAGAGCCAAAAAATAACAGATGAGGTATAGCAACGGGCAATTACATTTCAGGAGAGTGGCAGTGAAGTCGGTCGTGGGTGTTTGGCCTTGATGGTCAGCATGATTTACCAGGGTTGAGCCTTGCCCCTGGGTTGGGTGGTTGTCAAAGGCAACAAAGGCCATTTTCCCGAAGAAATTCATGTGGCTTTGGTCCAGAAGTGGCCCAGTTGGCCTCACCCGCAGCAGACGTCAACTTTGATGATTGCCGCTTGCCTGGCTTGCATCTGGATGGTTTATCTGGGCGCTTTTGCCAGACATATCGGTTGGGACAAGATTATTCATCGTACTGAGCGGTGTGATTTGAGTTTGTTTCGACTGTGGTAAGAAATCGTCAAAGACAATTCTCATCGTCTGTTTGAAATCATCAGCTACTTTGCGACCCGTTTCATAGACTATCTATTACCCACAAGTTGGGTTTGTTCTTTAACAAGATACCAAGTAGCGGCAATATCCTGTAATCGTTGCCGGCCGCGCCAAATAACAACGATGCCGGGTTCCCCATCCCGTTTACGAGCCAAGAAACCGCCCAGTTGGGCTATCAGCGTACCGCTTGGCGGACCGTGGGAGGTGTCTCTGGCAACGAAGTTGTTTTGTGAATACGCATGTAGAGTGCTTGCCACTCGGTGGCGGTAAGGATAGCGGTACAAGGTGCGTTAGGGTTGGTGCGGTTGAAGTAAGTGAGCCAGTGGAGACGCCAGGCGATAACGCTCATCAAGGCAATATAGTTCTGGAGGCGGTCTGCTGTTTGGAGCCGACAATCCTCAACCGTGCAGCCAGACTTGATGATTTTATGAAAGATTTCGATCTGCCAGCGGCAACAATACCAGGACACGACCTGCACCACCTCCTCAAAGTTGGTGACGGGATGATTGGTGAGCAGGAGCCATTCAATCGGTTCGTCGATATTGTCCGGCGGGTTCTCCTCGCGTACGAGAATGGCGTTAAGCGTGACTGGCGGCAACTTTTTCTGGTTGGGTCGCCAAGGAGGCTTAAGGGTCACGGTGGTAAACCGGATCGAGACGGTCGCTTGACGGGCTTGTTGCTTTTGATTTTGGCTAATCTGAACGGTCAGATGGCCGGCGATGGCTTGTTGTTCCGTTTTTGTCCAGAGTTTACTGACCGCCTCATCGGCTAAGATGCGATCCGTTGAAGCCCGCACCAGCAATTTAGCTTCCTTTTCTTGCGCCAGAGCAAACATCTCGTAGATGTCGGCCTCCCGATCACACACGATCACCACTTCTACTCCCTCAGGTACCAACTGCAGTGTTTGCTCAAAGGCTTGCAGCCATTTATAGCTCTCTTTTTCCTCAATCGGCAGCCGACGTATTTCATTGGGTTGGTGGCTTGGTTCATCCGCCGGTCGTTCGAAAAATGCTTGCGTGAGTATTCCCAACGGAAGCCCACTCGGCGTCATCGCCAGGGTTGAATGCATCCCAAACCCTTGTTGTTGTTGCTTTTTGTTCCCGATCATCCCCAACCCTGCCGTGTGAGGATGATGACTGTAGTTGAAAAAGGTGGTATCCTGCACCCCTAACACCAACGGATAATGCTTCATTCGCTCGACCGTCCGTTGCTGATGGGGCGCTTGAATTTCGCCGGAAGTAACCTTGGGGTTATCAAAAAAACGATAGGCCGCTTTGGTATCCGCCCAATCTTCACAAGCCTGATTGATCGGGGCCGTTGGCTGTTGCCCCAGGGCTGTGGCTAAATCTTGGCAACGACGATTAAGTCGGACATCGTTTAATTCAATATGGGCGAATTCTTCAACCGCCCACTGCTCATCAAGTTTCATTTCTTGAAGTGTGTTCATTATTTATCTCTCCTTTTTTGTGATGGATGTGAGTCTATAGTTTACCACAATCCAATCACTTCCGGGAGATATGGGTAATAGATAGGAAAGAAATAGGTTTCATAGACCTTGTCGATGATTTGCGCGGTAACCCTTAAGCTGCTTCGCCGCTGCCCATAGTCTGACAATGCACTACCCAGGCCCGGCTCCAGACTTCCTCACTCACCGCCTCAGCCAGACCGCTTTTTTCCAACGATATCGACCATTGTCCGCTGGTGGCTGGGTAACATCGCTTCACCATACTTGGCCCGATAGGCCGGCCCATACCGCTCAAATATCTCAAGTGTGGACGATGCTGCGCAGCGCTCCGTCTCGGAAAAGAGCTTGACGAATATCTGCCTATTTTTTCCTCGAACGACATAGGAATGAGAATTAATTAACTTGGGCATGTCATTCTGAGCGAAAGCGAAGAATCTCCAGTTTCTATGCTGGTGCAAGGCTCACAGCCCGGAGATTCCTCGTCGCTACGCTCCTCGGATGACATGGCTGCACAACTTATTAAATTCCCGTTCCATAGTTCCTCCGGTATTTTCTTTTGAGTGAACTATACCCGTTCGGTAACATTTTAGATGAATGAATACGCTGTTTTGACAAACCTTCTGGCATGTGCTACTATCGCCCGTTGGGTATAACTTACTTTTGTTATAAACACCATCATAGGGGCCCTTATTGTTTCCGGCAGCCAGCTTTTTTGTGTGAAGTTACAGAAGGAGGACAGCTCAATGAGGACTGTTGAATGGGATTATGACCGCCATCTGGTCAAAATGATCGATCAGCGTCAGCTTCCCAGCATCTTTGAAATTGCCGAATTTACCGATTACAACGACGTGGCCATGTCGATCCGCGAGATGTATATTCGCGGCGCGCCCGCTATTGGCGCCGCCGCCGCCTTTGGGATGGCCCTGGCTGCTCAACAAAGCAGCGCCGCCAACCGTAAGGCGTTGTTGGATGATCTGGAAACGGCGGCCAACGTGCTGCAAGCCACGCGCCCGACCGCCGTAAATTTATTTTGGGGTATTCGGCGCGCCTTGCGCGTAGCCGAAAACCAGGAAATTCAACACGTTGACGACATCCGCCAGGCCATGTTAAAAGAAGCCCAAAAACTGGCCGATGAAGATGTGGAAATCAATAAGCGCATGGCACGCAACGGCGCCGCCCTGGTGAAAGAGGGCGATACCATTTTGCACCACTGCAATACCGGCTCGCTGGCTACGGTTGATTGGGGCACCGCCCTGGGCGTGATCCGTATGGCTAATGAGTTGGGCAAAAACATTCACGTTCTGCTGGATGAAACCCGCCCCCGGCTGCAAGGCGCGCGCCTGTCGGCCTGGGAGTGCGAGCAGTACAACATCCCCTACACGCTCATCGCCGATAACGCCGCCGGCCATTACATGCGCACCGGGCAGGTAAATATTGTGTTTGTCGGTTCCGACCGCACCGCCGCCAACGGCGACGTAGCCAACAAAATTGGCACCTACAAAGTTGGCGTGGTGGCCAAAGAAAACGGCATCCCGTTTTTCCCGGTGGTGCCCACCTCTACGGTGGATCTCTCGCTGCCTACGGGCGATGATATTCCCATTGAAGAGCGCGACGGCGCGGAAATAACGGAATTGACCTTGTTTGGCCGCCCGGTAGCCCCAGAGGGAGCCAATGTGGGCAATCCCGCCTTTGATGTGACGCCTCACAAATACGTCACCGGCATTGTCACCGAACACAGCGTGGTCTATCCGCCTTACAGTATTAATTTGCGCTGCGCCGTGGAAGAAGAACAAGCCAAAATTGGATCGTAAGGAGCAAATCTGTGACCGTAGCTGTAACCGGCTCAATGGCCTTTGATTATATTATGTCGTTCCCCGGCAAATTTGCCGACCATATTTTGCCCGACCAAATTGAAAAATTATCCATCAGCTTCCTGGTCGACTCGATGCGGCGGGAGCGCGGCGGCTGCGCCGGAAACATCGCTTACAATCTGGCCATGTTCGAGCAGCCCGTTTTATTGATGGCCACCGTGGGCCAGGACGCCCCGGAGTACATTGCCGGCCTGCGCGAGCGCGGTGTGGATACTACCGGCGTTCTGCAACTGCCCACCGATTTTACCGCCTCCTTCTTTGTCAGCACCGACCACATGAATAACCAGATTGCCAGTTTTTATACCGGGGCCATGGCCAAAGCCGGGCAGATATCCTTTTTTGATCAGGATTATCAAAAGATCAAGCTGGCCATCATCTCACCCAACGACCCCGGCGCGATGGTGAAATATGTCAAAGAATGCCGGGAATTAAAAGTCCCCTATATGTACGACCCCAGCCAGCAAATCCCCCGTTTAACGCCCGAAGACCTGCTGGAAGGCATTCAAGGCGCGCAGATACTGGTGGTGAATGATTACGAATTTGAGATGATCAAAAAGCAGACCGGTTTGAGCGACACCGATTTGCAGGATAGGGTGGACACCATCATCATCACCCAGGGCGAAGAAGGATCGCTCATCCTCACCACCGAATACAGCGGCGACGGCGTGATCACCCGCCGGGAGTTTGATATTCCCCCGGCCAAACCCTCGCGCCTGGCCGAACCGACCGGCGTGGGCGACGCATTCCGGGCCGGGCTGGTAACCGGCTTGATGCGCGGCTACCCCTGGGATGTGTGCGGGCGTTTGGGGTCGGTTGTGGCCACCTACGTATTAGAACAGCATGGCACCCAACGCCATACTTATGATCGCCGGCAGGTTGCCGGGCGGTACCGCGAATTGTTTGGCGATACCACCGAATTAGCCGATTTAGTCAAAAACCTACCATAAGGAGCTAACCTTGAGTATCAAAGAGTTTGATGTAAAAGACCTGAGCCTGGCCGAACAAGGCCGCTGGCGCATTGATTGGGCGCTCAAAGAAATGCCCGTGATGCGCTCGTTGATGGACCGCTTTAATAAAGAACGCCCACTGGACGGCGTCAAAATGAGCGGCTGCTTGCACATTACCACCGAAACCGCCAACCTGGCCCGCGCCCTGCAAATGGCCGGCGCCGATGTGGTGCTGACCGCCAGCAACCCCCTCAGCACGCAAGACGATGTGGCGGCGGCGCTGGTATCGGTGTTTGAAATTCCGGTGTTTGCCATTAAAGGCGAAGACAACGAAACCTACTACCAGCACCTCAACGCCGCGCTCGATCATCGCCCCAACCTGACGATGGACGACGGCGCCGATCTGGTGAGCGCGCTGCACTCGGAGCGCACCGATCAGATCCCCGAAATTGTGGGCAGCACCGAAGAAACCACCACCGGCATCATCCGGCTGCGGGCGATGGCGGCGGAAGGCGCGCTCAAATTCCCGGTGATGGCCGTGAACGATGCCAATACCAAGCACCTGTTTGATAACCGCTACGGCACCGGCCAGAGTACGTTGGACGGTATCATCCGCGCTACCAACATTTTGATCGCCGGTAAAGTTTTTGTGGTGGCCGGTTACGGCTGGTGCAGCCGGGGCATTGCCATGCGCGCGCGCGGGCTGGGCGCGAACGTGATTGTGACCGAAGTAGATCACCTCAAGGCGCTGGAGGCGGTGATGGACGGTTTCCGGGTGATGCCTATGATGGAAGCCGCGCCGCAGGCCGATTTCATTTGTTCGGCTACCGGCGATAAACACGTGGTGGATAAGCATCACTTTGAGGTGATGAAAGACGGCTGCTGCGTGGCTAATTCCGGCCACTTCAACGTGGAGATTAATATCCCCGCCCTTGAAGAAATGGCGGTTGAGAAACGCCGCCCCCGCGAATTTGTAGACGAATACCAGATGGCCGACGGCCGCCACATCCGCCTGCTGGGCGAGGGCCGGCTGGTTAACCTGGCCGCAGCCGAAGGCCACCCGGCAGCGGTGATGGATATGAGCTTTGCCAACCAGGCCCTGGGCGCGGTGTACGTTTACCAGAACGGGGAAAATATGGAAAACAAAGTTTACGCCATCCCCGAAGAAATTGACCAGGAAATTGCCCGGTTCAAACTGAAAGCGATGGGCATTAAAATTGACGTGCTGACCGAAGAGCAGGTGGCCTATCTCAATAGCTGGCAAGAGGGAACGTAAACGAAAGTCAACGAATCAGTGAGTTAGCGAATCTGCGAATGGCCGGTAATTATAGGCGATTGAGGCGTGTTTCGTAGAATCGCAGAATCGCTGCCTCGAAAAACCCCCTAAAGGAGCAGCCGATGGACGACAAACCGGATTTTCTGGAGATGAAGTCAGATGAAGACGATCAATCTGCCTCTGAGCCGGATGTAGTTGAGGAAACAGAGACCGAATTGGATGAACCCACCGTTGCTGAATCTAATGGCAGCAAGCCGGTGGTCACATTTCGGGGCAACAGTTACGATTTAACGGCGGTGGTGGCCGTAACCATTGGCGGCGTGATACTCTTAACCTGCGCCACCTGTAACCTGGGCTGGTATTGCCTGCCGTTTGTTCCCATTATCCTGGGATTGATCGCCTTAATTGCGGCCAAAGATTCGGTAGACCCCGAACGGACGAAACTGTTATCCTGGATTGGCATTGGGTCCGGCGCGGCCATTATCCTGCTGCTGGTAATATTTTTTGTAGCCTATCTGGGTTTTATTTTCTTTGCCATTGCCATGGACAGCGGTGGTTTTTAAACAACCCCGGCTTGATAAATATAATTTTAAGGAGACCAAGTTATGACTACAACTTTTATGACCTCTCCGCGGCTCTTTTTCACCAGCGAGTCGGTTACCGAGGGACACCCCGACAAAATATGCGATCAGATCAGCGATGCCGTGCTGGATGCCATCTTTAAAGATGATCCTTACGCCCGCGTGGCCTGCGAAACAGCCATCACCACCGGCCTGGTCTGCGTGATGGGTGAGATCACCACCAACACCTATGTTGATATTGCCGATATTGCCCGCGAAACCATCAAAGAAATTGGCTATACCCGGGCCAAGTATGGTTTTGATCACGAAACCTGCGGCGTGATCGTCAGCATAAAAGAACAATCGGCTGATATTGCCATGGGCGTGGATAAATCTCTGGAAGCAAAAGAAGGCGGGCTGGTGGATGATCTGAGTACCGGCGCCGGCGACCAGGGCATGATGATTGGCTTTGCCTGCGATGAGACCGAAGAATTGATGCCGTTGAGCATCTCGCTGGCCCATAAATTATGCAAGCAGCTCACCGATGCGCGCAAAAATGGCACCATCGACTACCTGCGCCCCGACGGCAAAAGCCAGGTAACGGTGGAATACGCTTACGGCAAGCCCAAACGCATTGATACCGTGGTGGTGTCTACTCAGCACAGCCCGGACGCCCACCAGGATGATATTCGCAAAGACATCATCGCCGAAGTGATTATGCCCATTGTGCCTCACGATATGCTTGACGATGACACCAAAATCTACGTGAATCCTACCGGCCGTTTTGTAACCGGCGGCCCGATGGGCGATGCCGGCCTCACCGGCCGCAAGATCATTGTCGATACGTATGGCGGGGTGGCCCGTCACGGCGGCGGCGCTTTCTCCGGCAAAGATCCAACGAAGGTTGACCGCTCGGCGGCGTACATGACCCGCTACATCGCCAAAAACATTGTAGCCGCCGGCCTGGCCGACCGGGTAGAACTGCAAGTGAGTTACGCCATCGGCGTGGCCCATCCCCTGTCGCTGAACGTCGAAACCTACGGCACGGGCAAAGTGGAAGACGAGAAGATCATCGAACTGATCAAACAACACTTTGATCTGCGTCCGGCGGCCATCATCCGTGATCTCAACCTGCGCCGCCCCATCTACAAAGATACGGCGGCTTACGGCCACTTTGGCCGCAACGATATTGACGCGCCGTGGGAGCAAACCGACAAAGCCGACGCCCTGCGCCAGGCTGCCGGGTTGAGTTAAGAGATTGAAATGTTAGTCAAAGACCCTGTCGGATGCGGTTGCGCCACAGGGTCTTTTTGATTTTTTCAAGTGGCGGATTTATGACCACCATCCAATTACAGGATGTCACCAAAATTTTTCAGCCGCGCAGCACCGGCGGATCGCGGATAACGCCCGGCCAGGCGCTCAGCAGTGTAGACCGCGCTTTTAACCAGCGGGTCTCATCCAGCGCGGAACAATCGCGCGCGCGCGGCCCGATCATCGCCCTGGATCACATCAATCTGAGCATTTTGCACGGCCAGACAACGGCTGTGATTGGGCCATCGGGATGCGGCAAGAGTACCTTGCTGCGGGTGGTGGCCGGACTGGATCATGATTACAGCGGCCAGGTTTTATATAATAATCAAAATATGCGCCAAACCCCGCTCAGAGAGCGCCGGATTGGCATGGTGTTCCAGAACTACGCGCTTTACCCCCATTTTGAAGGGTATGGTAATTTGGCGTTTTTCTTTAGAGTGCGAAAAGCGCCGGATGAGGAAACGGAAGAAAAAATCCGGTTCACGGCGGATTTGATGGGCTTTGGTTTTAAAGAGCTGCTGAAACGCAAACCGGGCGTTTTATCGGGCGGAGAACAGCAGCGGTTGGCCTTTGCCCGGGCCATTGTGCGCACCCCGGAAATCTTACTGCTTGACGAGCCGCTCTCTCATCTGGACGCCAAACTGCGCGCCCAAACCCGGGGTGAAATGAAACGGCTGCTCAAACGCTTTGAGATCACCACGCTGTACGTGACCCACGACCAGACCGAAGCCATTGCCCTGGCCGACCGCATCGCCGCAATGAACGAGGGCCGGATTGAACAGGTGGGAACCTACAACTGGCTGCGCGAGGATCCAAAAAACGCTTTTGTGGCTGGCTTTGTGGGCATCCCGCCGATGAACCTGTTTACCGGTTGGATCGTAGAGCATCACCTTCAACTGGGAAATGTTCGAGCGCCGCTGCCGGAGCGGATACGGGCGCACGTCCGGCCCGGTCGCAACGTCGTCCTGGGCGTGCGGCCCGAAACCGCTCAGGTGTTGGGAGAGGATGCCCCGCTGCCGGAAGGATTGCGGCTGCGAGGCATGGTTGAAGCTATTGAACCCGATTTTGCCCACCACTCTCAACTTCTGCATTTGCAAACAGGCAAATACACCTACAGCGCGTTGGGTGAACTTGGTATATCTCAAAAAATTGGCGATGTGATAGACCTTTATTTTCCGATAGACAAATTCTACTTTTTTGATGCTGATACCGGGGAGCGCATCCGGTGAAGGTGCGCCGGGTACGATCATCGGATGTGAATGCTCTGGCCGAAGTTCAGGTAGCGGCCTGGCAGGCAGCCTATCGGGGATTGCTGCCGGACCGCGTGCTTGATAGCCTGTCGGCGGCCAGGGGGCGCCGCCGCTGGCGAACCCGGCTGGAGTCCAATCTATCGGAAACGTTGGTGGTGGAAGCGGCCGGGCAGGTGATGGGGTTTGCCACCATGGGCGCGAATCGAGATGAGGATGTTGACCGGCGCACAACCGGCGAGATTTACGCTTTTTACCTGCATCCCGTCGTCTGGCGTAAAGGTTATGGCCGGACTCTGTGGCAGCAGGCCAGGGATTTATTGAGGGCCAGGCTGTATGATGAGGTGACGCTCTGGGTCCTTCACAACAACCGGCGGGCAATCGCGTTTTACCAATCGTTGGGATTTGGGGCCGATGGCGCCACAAAAGTGGACATCCGCTGGCAAAATGTTGAAATACGGCAGGAACGGTATCGCTGCGCTCTTGATTTTTAAGCCGTTACTGGTACACTTGAAGTTGAAATCCTTCAGGGGGACACAATGAACGTTCAATCACTGTTGATTCGACTATGGGAATTTCTTCAGCGAGAAAACTTTCACCGGCTGTTTTTATTGGTGGTTATATTTGTGTTGGCCAGTTCCCTGTCCATTACGATCATTGAACCGGAGGTAGACATCATCAACGCCATGTGGTGGAGTATTGTAACCATGACTACCGTGGGCTACGGCGATATTGCTCCGGTGACGGTTGGCGGGCGGGTGATTGCCGTTATTTTGATGTTTTTTGGCATTGGCCTGTTGGGAACTCTCAGCGCCACCCTGGCCAGTGTATTGGTCGATCAAAAACTTAAGGAAAATCAAGGTATGAACTCTTACAACTTTACAGATCACATCATTTTATGCGAGTGGAATTACCGCTCTGAATCTATTCTGAGAGAATTACGGGCCGATTCTCAAACCGCTAAATTGCCCATTGTGCTCATTGCCAATATTCCTCAAAAACCGGTTGACGATGACAATTTGTTTTTAATTCAGGGCGAGGTCAACGATGCCACCCTCAACCGGGCTAATTTGATCAAAGCCAAAACCGTGGTCATTGTGGGCGATCACAGGATGGAGGCTTCGGCGCGGGATGGCAAAGTGGTGCTGACCACCCTCACCGTGGAAAGCATCAATCCCAATGCCTATACCATTGTGGAACTGGTCAACAAGGCCAACGCGGTCCATTGCCGCCGCGCCAACGCCGATGAGGTGATTGTGAGCAACGAGATCAGCAGCAGCCTGCTGGCCCGCGCCACCCTGAACCACGGCATTACCAAAGTGGTATCGGAGTTGTTGAGTTCTCATCACGGTAATGAACTTTACAAGCTGTCCGTGCCGATGTCGATGGTGGGCTGGAAGTTTATCGATGTATTCACCAAAATGAAAGAGAATCATCAAAGCACGGTGGTGGCTGTGGAAAAAGCCAATCAAGTGGATGTGGTATCTAATCCCGCGGTGGATTATACGCTGGAAGAGGGCGATTATTTGATTGTGATCGCGCCGGATCGACCTAAATTCTTATAGAATGACCGCTAAATTTTTGCGGGACTATTTGCCTGTTGTCGGCAAAATTAGAGTATGTTATACTTGAAGAGATACTTTTAAGGTTATTTATGGAAAGTAGCCTTGAATGAGCAGTTTAACAAGCGGCGCCGACAAGAAAATAGTCAAAATTGATATTCCCAACCGGTTAGATTTTGAAAAAATCCCTATTGCGGCGGTGGGCGTTGTCGCCCAAAAGATGGGATTTCTACCCGAACAGATTGAGAACCTGAAAACAGCCATGGGCGAGGCCGTAGCCAATGCCATTGAGCATGGCAATCAATTGAATGCCGAAACAAGAGTGCAAGTTCAATTAACGGTTACGGGCAACAGGCTGGTGATGCAGGTATTTGATGAAGGATTGCAGCCCATCCCGGCTATTCCTACCAGGCGGCGGGCGCCGGCGGGCGTTCACCGGCGCTGGGGATTTGAATGGATCAAGAATTTTACCGATCAGGTCGCTGTTAAAGCGATGCCCGGCTGCAACGAAATCAAAATGATTGTTTATTTGAACAAAGCCACATAGTGTTTGGCGGCGAAAACGATCAAAGGCATCGGTTTCGCTTTTTTGTGCTTGAGAAACCTTATGGCAACGATTTTATACATTGATCCCGATCAAACAGGCCAACAGGCTATCCAAACTGCTCTTGGTAAAAAGTATAATGTTATTACCGCCGGCGATGGCCCCACCGCTATTCAATATTGCGCCATCATCCAGCCCGATCTGGTCTTGATGGAAACCGCCCTGCCCGATATTGACGGGTACCAGTTGGCCGCCCGCCTGAAAATGTTTATGCCCCATACCCCCGTTTGGGCCATCACCGACAACTATTTTGACAAAGGCGAAGTCCAGAGTTGGATTACTTACGCCGACGGATTTTTCAGCAAACCCCTTGATGCGAAAAAACTCCGGCAAGAAATAGAAGCCCACCTGCCGCCGCCCGCCAAAGTGATGGAGGTGGCCTCCACTCTCTCTCCCGATGATAAGGTGGTTCAACAATTTGAGGCCCAGATCGCGGTTTTGAACCAGGCCAACCAGCGGCTGGCATCGATCAACACCATCAGTGCCCTGATAGGCATCAGCCTGGACCTGGAACATCTGACCGATGAAATCCTGACCCAGATCCAGAAAACCATCGATTTTGACAGCGCCACCCTCTTTCTTTTAAAAGGAGAGGTGTTGGAAGCGGCGGCGGCGCGCGGTTTTACCGATCATAAAAAAGGAATGAATCAATTTCCACGGAATCCGCGTAATTCCGCCTGGCGGGTGGTAGATAACAAACTGCCGTTAATTATCAATGATGTAACCCAAAGCGATACCTGGGAACACCGCCCCGAACTGAGCCGGATCAGAGCCTGGCTGGGCGTACCGCTGATTTACAAAGATCGGGTAGTGGGTGTGCTGACCCTGGATAAAAATAATCCCGATGCCTTTACCGACGCCGATGCCCGGTTTGTATTCAACCTGGCCTACCAGATTGCCATCGCCGTGGAAAATGCCCAGTTGTTTGAAGAGTGGGAAAAACAATCAACCCGGCTGAAACTCATCAATGAAGTAGCCCAGGAAATCACTACCATTCTTGATGAGGAAGAACTGCTGCAAACGCTGGCCCGCACCATTTTTGAACGGCTGCGCTATGATCGCGTGACCATTTTTGAAATTGATGCGGCTCGCGCTTTTATCGAGTTGAAGGCCCTGTATGGTCCCAGCCCCTTTCAGGTTCAACCCGGCCTTTACCGGCAAGATATAAATGCGGGGCTGTTGGGTGAGGTGGTGAAGCAGGGGCGCGCCCTGCTGGTAAACGATACCTTGCAGCGCGAAAACTTTTTAGCGCCAGAAGGGCTGGATGTCCGGTCCGAACTGGTAGTGCCCATTTTTGTGGGCAACCAGGTAGAAGCCCTGATCAACGTGGATCGTCAATACCCTAACGGCTTCAGCGATCAAGATTTATGGACCTTGAGCAGTTTGGCCAGCCAGGCCGGCACGGCTATTCAAAATGCCCGGCTCTACCGGCAGGTGCAAAGCTATTCGGACCGGCTGGAGCGCGCGGTAGCAGCCCGCACCCAACGGCTGCAAGCCATCAAAAAAACCAGCCAGTTGGTGAGCCAGGGGCTGGCCGTGGATGAGCTGCTGGCGGTGGTGGGCCAGGGGATCAGCCAAATTTTTGCCACCGACCCGGCCAACCAACCCCGGATAGCCATCGGCCTGCTGGATGGGGCGGATATTCTATTAAAAACCATTCATCAGGGCGGCCAGCAGGTTGAGCCGTCCGACAGCCTTCTACCGGACATCTCAGAAAAAACTGATGGCGTGTTGCGTTTCAAGGTCAGCGATTATGCGGCGGTTGAACAGGTTGTGGAGCAGGCGCGGCCCGTCATTATGGAAAACTTTTATCTGGACGAGGCAGCGGGCGCAGAAAAGAATAGAAATTCCGTGATCATTGCGCCGTTGATTACCGGCGGCAAGATGATCGGTTTGATCAAGGTTGATAAAGTTGCGCCGCCGGCTTTTGCCGAAAGTGATCTGGAAACGTTGGAAACCCTGGCTTTTCAGGTTGCCAGCGCCATTGAGCACGCCCGCCTCTTGCAGCGAACGCGGGAAATTGCCATTGTAGAAGAGCGCACCCGCCTGGCCAGAGATATGCACGATGGCGTGGCCCAAAATCTGGCGTACCTGCTGCTGCAAGTAGACGGTTGTTTGAACTTAGTTGAAGAAGATGGTAAACTTGAGTCGCGTTTGGAGCGGGTACACGGGCTGCTAAAGCAAAATATTGATGAACTGCGCCGCAATATTTTTGATCTGCGCCCGGTTGAATTAGAAGGCAAATCGCTCTTTGAAGTGCTGAAAAACTTTGTTACCGAATTTGGCAGCCGCTGGTACCTTAAAACAACCTGCGTGGTAAGCGGCGAGCCGGAAGATGTATCGCCGGCGGTGGAAAGCGCGCTCTACCGGATTTTGCAAGAGGCCCTTTCTAACGCGCAGCAGCATGCCCAATGCAGCCAACTGTGGGTGAATCTGGCGGTAGAAGATCAAGATTGGATTACATTGAACATCGAAGATGACGGCCAGGGATTTGACGCAGCCCGGGTAGAGCAGCCTGCCGGCCAGCAAAAAGGGTTGGGGTTGATCTCTATGCGCGAAAGAGTGACCGCCGCCGGCGGCGAGTTATCGGTAAAGAGCGCGCCGGGAAGCGGAACCCGTATCTTTGCCCGGCTGCCCCTGAACCGGTAGACAGAGATCGGCTATTGAGCAGTAGGACGGCAGTATGAGTAAAATAAAAGTATTACTGGTTGACGACCACGCCTTGTTCAGAGAGGGATTACGTTTCCTGTTGGAAGACGAGGACGACAGCATCGACGTTGTCGGCGAAGCGGAAGACGGGTTGGAAGCGGTCCGGTTGGCGGCCAAACTAAAGCCGACGGTCATCTTAATGGACATCAATATGCCCGTTCTGGATGGCGTGGAAGCGACCCGTTTGATTTTGAAAGACCAGGATGACATCGGCATTATTATTTTAACTATGTATCCTCAAGATGAGTACGTGGTGGAAGCCGTTAAAGCCGGCGCTAAAGCCTATCTTTTGAAGGACACCCGCTCAAAAGCGTTGTTGAACGTTATCAAAGCGGTGCATGCCGGGCAAACCATTATCGATCCCCAGATGACCACCCGTGTTTTGGATGAGTTTCGTCAGCTTTCCGGCCGGCAAGAAGCCCCCCCCCAACTTCAACCTCTCAAAGAGCGCGAACAGCGTATTTTGACCCTGGTTTCCGAAGGGGCCAGCAACAAAGATATTGCCACAGAGCTGAATCTGTCGGAACGCACCGTAAAAAATTACCTCTCAATCATTTTCCAGAAACTACAAGTTAATAATCGCACCGAAGCGGCGATTCGGGCCATGCAAAACGGTCTGGTTGATAAGCCTTAACCCTGCCAACTTTTTTTATGATTTTAAGGTACTTTCGGGCAAAAAATAAAGTACCTTTGGCTCTATCAATTGTCCCCATTATTTTCTATAATATAAAAGTGTATCTTTTCAATATTTTGGGGGAACGAGGTCTGAGCCTGTCGAAGACCGTTGGTTTCGACAAGCTCAACCAGCTCTGCCCCAGATTATTGAGAAGGTACAAAAAAGTGTCAATCTCAATGTTTTGAGATTGCCGTTTTCCCGTTTCTTGCCGTAGAAATGAGCCAGACCAATGACTCCGATCACCAGCTTCGCTGCCCTGCCTCTAAATAGTTCACCCGCGCCCGTTTTCTTCAATATTTCGCTTGTTCAGGGGTTGAGGCCGGTACTCCAGACTAACCCTGGTTTCTCAAACACGCCCTTGCTGCTTTTGGCCGGCTCTGTTGGAGTTGCTGTGCTGATCTCTCTGATTTTTTTGTTGATCACCCGCAGCCGGGCCAATGCTGCATTGCAGTGGCAGATTGCCTATTTGGAAAACACCGTCCGAGAACGAATGAACACCCTGGAAGCCGGCGCCGAGATCAGCCGCCGCTTAGCCACCATTCTTGATCTGGATGAGTTGTTACGGCAGGTGGTCCATAACATCCAACAAACCTTTGGCTGCGACCGGGTCTATATTTATCTGGTTGATGCGGAAAGCGGCGAGCTGATCTTGCGGGAAGAAACAGGTGAGCAAACGCGGCCTCTTCGGGCGCAGGCGTACCGCCCGCCGGCTGGCCGGGAGTTGGCAGACCGGGCCGCCGGCACCGGACAACCGATTTTGACCGGCAAAGATCAGGCCGCGCCGGAAATGGTCGGGAATCAACCGGAGTTGGTGATGCCTTTACGCCACAGCGATTCTGTGATTGGCGTGCTGCATTTACAGCGCAAAACTTCCGGCGGATTCAACAATAATGATCTCGTGTTAATGCAGTCCATCGCCGATCAGATAGCCGTGGCCATTCAGAATGCCCACCTGTATCACCAGTTAGAAGAGCAAACCATTGAAGCCGAGGAGTCAAAAGAAGCGGCGGAACAGGCTAATCGGGCCAAGAGCGAATTTCTGGCCAATATGAGCCACGAGTTCCGCACCCCGCTCAACGGTATTCTGGGGTATGCCCAGATATTGAAACAAGACAACCACCTGACCCAGCTGCAACAAGACGGCCTGAACGCGATCCACGAGAGCGGCATCCATTTGCTCAATTTGATCAATGATGTGCTTGATCTTTCTAAAATTGAAGCCCAAAAAATGGATCTGTACGAGATTGATTTCAACTTCTCAAATTTTTTGCAGAACATTACCGGAATAGCCCAGGTTCAGGCCGAAAAAAAGGAGTTGGCGTTCCTGCTTGAAAAGTTAACCCCCCTGCCTTCCGGGGTTCGGGCCGACGACAAACGGCTGCGGCAGGTGCTGCTCAACCTGTTAAGCAACGCGGTAAAATTCACCGAGCGGGGCCGGGTAACATTGCGCGTGGGCGTAACCGTAGAACATAAACACAGCCCCACCCTCCGCTTTGAGGTTGAAGATACCGGCGTGGGGATATCGCCGGATCAAATCACCAAGGCGTTTACCCCCTTTGAGCAGGTTGCCGCCAAAAGCAGCGATGTGGAAGGCACCGGCCTGGGCTTGACCATCAGCCGCCAGTTGGTGGAGATGATGGGCGGGCAGTTGCAATTAAAAAGTTGGGTGGGGCGGGGCAGCACCTTTTGGTTTGAAATCCCCTTAAAAATGGCGCGGGGCGACGTGCAGGAAGATCGGGTGGATGCCCGTTTGATTGCCGGCTACCAGGGACCCCGCCAAAAAGTATTAATTGTCGATGATAAAGCGCATAATCGCGCCTTTTTGGTTGATTTGCTGGCCCCGCTTGGATTTCAGGTTGCCGAAGCAGCCGATGGCGGCGCAGGCGTGGCGCAGGCGCGCAAATTGCGGCCCAACGTTATTTTGATGGATCCGGTAATGCCGGAAAAGGACGGTTTTACGGCCGTTAGGGAAATCCGGCAGCATCCGGCGTTAAAGAATGTGTTGATCATCGCGCTATCGGCCAGCGTATTTGACGAACACCGGCAGCAAAGTATCGAGGCGGGGTGCAACACCTTTCTGCCCAAGCCCGTGGATACCCAACAATTGTTGCAGCAACTGCGCGCCCATTTAGATTTAGAATGGATTTATCAGGAGGTTGAAAATACGGCGGCTGCGCCTGACAAACCCGCACCCGCTCAAGTTACACCCCCGCCGCCGGACGAAATAGAAATTTTGTTTGATCTGGCGATGAAAGGAAGCATGGCCGAGCTGGAAGACCGGGCCGCCCACCTTGAACAGCTGGGCGCACCCTTTCAACCGTTTGCCGATAAACTGCGTAACCTGGCCAGAAATTTTGAAGATGAACAAATCCTGAGCCTGGTTGAATCATTTAGGAAGGCCAATCGATGAATCAACACTCGCAGCGCACCGCAACTGAAAGCATCAAACACACTATTTTAATTGTTGATGATAACCCCACCAACCTCAAAGTAGTCTCCGACTACCTGAAAAATTTTGGCTACGCCATTATGGTGGCCCGCAGCGGAGAAATTGCCCTCAAGCGGGTGCAATATGCCCTGCCCGATCTTATTTTGCTGGATATTATGATGCCCGGCATCAATGGCTTTGAAACCTGCCGTCAATTAAAAGAGAACCCTCACACCCAGGATATCCCCGTAATTTTTATGACGGCTTTGTCTGAAGCGGAAGACAAAATAAAAGGATTTGAAGTTGGCGCCGTAGATTATATTACCAAACCCTTGCAATACCCGGAAGTCTTGGCCCGGCTTACCACTCACCTGAAACTTCGTGATCTGGCCCGAAATTTGCAAGATCAAAACGAACAATTGCAATGTTTAACCAACGAACTGCGGGAGGCTAATCAGGCCCTCTCCCGGCGGGCCGTTCACCTGGAAACCAGCAGCCAGGTAGGCCGGCAAGCCACCTCCATTCTGGATTTGGGTGAACTGCTTACCGACGTCACCGAGTTGATCCGCGCCGAGTTTGATTATTATTTTGTGGGAGTCTGGCTGTGGTACGAATCTAAAGACGGCCTGGCCTTGCAGGCCAGCGCCGGGGAAACCGGCCATCTTTTGGAGCAGGCGCACGTTTTTAGCCCCGATGTCGATAAAAATATCATCACCCAGGTTAACCAGACCACTACTCCCTACATTATTGATGATGTGGCCCGCGATCCTTTGTACGAACCCCTGGCTGAACTCACCGAAACACAAGCGCAACTGGCGTTGCCCCTGCGCGTGGGCGATGAGCGTATTGGCGTTTTGGATATTCGCAGCGCGGAACCGGCTGCTTTTGATAACGATGATCAAAAAGTGCTGCAAACGCTGGCCAACCAAATTGCCATCGCCATCCGCAATGCCCGCCTCTATGAAATGGAAAAAAGGATCAATGCCGATAAAGATAAATTTTTCTCTATTATTTCTCACGATTTACGCGGCCCCTTTACCAGTTTGCTGGGCAATGCCCAGATGATGCTCAATATGGCCGATGATTTATGCGCCGACGATATCCGCCATATGAGCGGTGCCATTTTTAACGGCGCAAAAGCCGCCCTGAGTTTGTTAGACAACTTGCTGACCTGGTCTCGGATACAGCGGCAGGGCGAAATGGATTTCTGTCCCCAGGCGCTAACTCTGAAACCGGTGGCCCAGGAAACCTTGGAACTACTCACCCCCGCCGCTGACGATAAAAATATCGCGCTGAAAAATGCCGTGGATGATACCCTGACGGCCTATGCCGATAGAAATATGGTCGATACGGTGATACGGAATCTCACCAGCAACGCCCTGAAATTTACGCCGCGAGGCGGTTCGGTCACTATTGTGGCTGCGCCTCATTCTCTCAACGGAAGGGAAACAAAGCAGGTGCGGATTTCGGTGGAGGATACGGGTGTGGGGATGAAACAGCAAGATTTAAATAATCTCTTCCGGCTGGAATCTAACTTTACCACCCTGGGCACCGAGCAGGAACAAGGCTCCGGTCTGGGCCTCATCATTTGTAAAGAAATGGTAGAACGGAACGGCGGCCGTATCTGGATGGAGAGCGAAGCGGGAAAAGGAACAAAAGCCCAATTTACCCTGCCCCTACCGGATGATTACGCCTAGAAACGTGTCTTTAAGGTACTTTCGGGCAAAAAATTCGGTACTTTCGGCTCTATGAATGGTTGAATTTATCTCATATAATGAAAATGGTGATATTTTTTGGTTCCGGCCTTGGAAGCAGCGCGACTTTGTCCGGGTTAGGTGAAGTCTTATGGATCAAACATTGAGAATATTAATTGCCGATAATGATATTGACTTTGCCAAGCAGTTGAAAAAATCGCTGGACCGGTGCCAGGATATAAAAGTGGTGGGGATTGTGCGCGATGGCCAGGGGGCGGTGAGCAGTTGCCGGGAAAACAATCCCGATTTGGTCTTGATGGATTTGCACCTGCCGGTATTGGATAGCATCAAAGCGATCAAATCTATTATGAGCCAAAACGACCGGATAAAAATTTTAACCATCTCGTCCGAGCCGGATGACCGGTACGCCATTGAAGCGGTCAAAGCCGGCGCGTCCGGTTACGTTGAAAAACAGAATGGCCTGGATACCGGAGATATGGCCAATACCATCCGGCAGGTGGCCGAAGGCGATGTCACCCTCAATCCGGCCCTGGCGGTGTCTATTCTGGAAGAGTTTCACCGGTTGGCTGAACGGAGCCTGGAGCAGTAGGAAAAATGGAAGATTGTCATCAGAGCAAACTTTTAATATAATTAAACCATAGAGGGAAACCAACGTTGTCATTGTCCGGTTTCCCGGCTCTGTTCTTTCCAAATTTAAGGAGTAAGTTATGCCGGCACTTAAAGAGTTTGCAAATTTCATCACCCTGAATACAGCAAATCTGGCAGACACCTATACCCAATTATTAGAGGAAAGTGGGGATGGCTACGAACTCATCGCCGCCAACCATCGCATGTCGTCGGCCCGCAAGCTCTTAAAGGCGGTAACTGCCTCCTACGAATCCGGCACCTCGGCCCCGCTCCTGCACCTGTTTGATGAATCAGCAGATGATGAACCCCGCCGCTGGTCCAAAGACATTGCTGCCCCTCACCCGCTGCTGGAAATTGAATGCTTGGGCCAAACATTGGCCCCCGTTGTCACCGATCTGGAATCCAGCAAATTTTTGTGGCAGCTCCTCTCCGAAGTTCGCACCGCCGTTTTAAAAACAACTGAACAAATGCCCCCTGCTACGGTCCCCGTAAAGGCGTCGCCCGAAACAGATGAATCTACGCCGGTGGCGGCAGCGCAAACAATATCCGTAATAGAGCCGCCTACCACTGTGTCAACGGATGAATGGCTGGGCGGGCAGACGGCGCTGCTGCGAACCCTCATCGACAGTTCGCCCGATCTGATTTACGTCAAAGATACCGAAAGCCGCATTCTTATCAGCAATATCACCAATGCCAGAGCCGTGGGCCTGGATGATCCCGAGGCGTTGATCGGCAAAACAGACCGCGATTTTTACCCTGAAGAGATGGCGGGCCAATTTTTGGCCGATGATCAGCGGGTTATTCAATCGGGCGAATCCCTGGTTAATCAGGTGGAACCCGGCCTTGCTGCCGACGGCACCAGGATTTGGGTTTCCACCACAAAAATTCCATTCTACGACAACCAGGGGCGGGTGGCCGGCATCGTTGGGATTGGCCGGGATATTACCGACCGCAAAATGACCGAAGAAAAATTGCAGGCCAGCGAAGATTTGTTCCGATCCGCGCTGGACGCGCTGCCTCAGAACATCTACCGTAAGGATCGAGATGATCGGGTGATCTTTGCCAACAAAGCCTATCTTTCCACGGTCGATATGACGCTTGAAGAACTGGTGGGCAAAACAACTTACGATCTCTACCCCAAAGAATTGGCCGACAAATATGCGGCCGATGATCTGAAGGTGATAGAAACCGGTGAGGCGGTTGATGTGGTTGAAGCCCACGAAGTGCCGGCCAGCGGCCAGACCATTTATGTGCGGGTGGTAAAAACACCGATCACCGAGACTGATGGAACAATTATTGGTACCCAAGGCATCTTTTGGGATGTGACCGAACGGGTGGAAGCCGAAAAGATTTTGGCCAAACGGGCCAACGAATTGGAAACCGTGGCCGAAGTCGGCACCATTATTTCAACCATTTTTGATACCCAGGAATTGCTGCAAACGGTGGTTGATCTCACCAAAGAGCGTTTTGGCCTGTACCACGCCCATATTTATCTTCTTAACCGGATGGGGGATGCCCTTGATCTGGCCGCCGGAGCCGGGGGCGTGGGCCGGCAGATGGCCGCAGAAGGCTGGCGGATTCCGCTTCATCAGGAACAATCGTTGGTGGCCCGCGCCGCCCGGACGAAAAAAGGGTTTATTGTGAACAATGTTCGGGAAGAAGCCGGTTGGCTGCCAAACCCCTCCCTGCCCGACACAAAATCGGAGTTAGCCGTTCCCCTGATTGTTGGTGGGGAGATGTTGGGCGTGATGGATGTGCAATCGGATAAAGAAAATTATTTCCACAATGAGGATTTGCATATTCAAACAATCCTGGGCGCTCAGATAGCGGTGGCTATTCAAAATGCCGGCCAGCATGAAAAAACGCACACGGCGCTCACCGCGTCGGAAATTTTGGCTCGAGAGCAGGCCGTGCTGTACGAGTTGGGCCAGGCCCTCACCGCCCGGCTGAGTGTGGATCAGGTTCTGGAAGAAGCCTATCGCCAGGCTTCCCGGCTTATTGATACCTCTAACTTCTATATTGGCCTGTATGATGAAGAAAACGCAGAAATTGAGTTTTCTTTTATCGTGAGCGACTCGGAAATCGATAAAAGCATCAAAAAAATTCCGGTAAGCGAGGGCATTGCCGGGTACATCGTCCGCAATAAAATCAGCCTGTTGTTTGAAGACAATGTGCGGGCGCGCCAGGAAGCGCTGGGTATAAAATTGAAGGGTCAAGAATCGCAATCGTGGTTGGGCGTACCGTTGATGGTGGGCGACCGCGTATTGGGCGTGATGGCCGTACAAAGTTTTACTACCTCGCACCTTTACGATGAACATAGCCAGGAATTATTAAGCGCCATCGGCAGCCAGGCGGCGATTGCCTTGCAAAACGCCATTTTGTTTGAAAATATCACGCACGCCCAGCAAGAAGCTGAAGCCCGGCTGCATGAAACGCAGATATTACAAAAGTTTACCCAGAAATTGGCCGGCACGTTAGAAGTTAATGATGTAATCGAGGCCTTTTTTGAAGCAAGCACCGCCCTAACCGACGCTGATTATGTGATCTTTTCCCTGGTGGATCAAGCCCACCAGCGGGTCAGAGCCGTTTCCGGCTTTAATGTCACGCCGGACCATCTGGCCAACGCCAACCATCCCTTGGATAGTGATGACATTATGGCCGACATTATCCGCACCGGCCAGACAGAAATCATTGTGGGGTGGGATGAGCGGTTCGATCCCGCCGTTTTTGCTGCCGAGGGAATGGATGACTGGGGTCAAAGAATTTTTACCCCGGTAAAGGTTCGGCAGGAAACCCTGGGATTGGTTGAAGTAGGATATAAAGAACAGGCGGAACGCGCGGCGCAAGAAACGCAGGTTAAGCTGCTCAGAACCCTGGTTGATCAGGCTGCCATTGCCCTGGAGAGCGCCCAACGGTACGAAATGAGCCGGAAGGCGGCCCGCCGGGAACAGGTTATCCGTGAGATCACCGATAAATTACGGTCCGCGGCCAATTTGGAAGAATTGGTTCAAACGGCGGCCACAGCATTGGGGCAGCATCTTTCGGCGGAATATGCCGTGGTAGAGTTGGGCGTTGATACCCGCTCCAACGGCAGCGAGGGCCTCAATATTCAACACATAAATGGTGCGGGGGCAGGAACAGGAGTTGACTAATGCCACAGCGGTATCAGGTTTTTAGAAAAGTGTATCAAATAACCCAACTAACCGGCACGCAGGGAAGCGTTGTATTGTGGTTGATGCTGTTGCTGCTGCTGGCAGCCTGCCAATCGTCGGCCGCGGCCACCGAGCCGAATCCTGTAGACGATGTTAGCACGGATTATTCGGGCCGGAAAATTCTTTGGGTAGACTCCTATCACCAGGGATATGAATGGTCCGATGGGATTGAGACCGGTATTCGAAGTGTATTGGAAGACACCGGCGCTGAATTAAAAGTGATTCACCTGGACACCAAACGCAATGCTGGCGATGCGTTTGGCAATGAGTCTGCGGCCAACGCTAAAACTGAAATTGATGCCTTTAGCCCCGATGTTTTAATTGCCTGCGATGATAATGCCCAAACTTATCTGGTGGTGCCCTATTTCAAAGATACGGATCTGCCGGTGGTCTTCTGCGGCGTTAATTGGGATGCCTCTATTTATGGGTATCCCACCCAAAATGTTACCGGCATGATCGAGGTGGATTTAATTACCCAGGTAGTGGGGCATCTCAAAGCGTATGCCCAGGGAGATCGGATCGGGTACCTGAGTTCAGATACGCCCACCGGTAGAAAGACGGCGCAAATTTTCAACACCAGATTTTTTGATGGCGAAATGGACGTCTATTTCGCCACGTCGTTTGCTGAGTTCAAAGAAATGTACGTGAGCGTTCAGGAAGAAGTGGATATATTGTATATCTTCAACAATGCCGGGTTAGAGGATTGGGATCAAGCTGAGGCTGAAAAATTTATGGCAGAAAATGCCAAAGTCCCGGTTGGCGCTACCCTCGACTGGATGGCGCCCTACGTATTGATTACCGTGGCTAAGAGATCGGATGAACAAGGAGAGTGGGCGGCTGAAACCGCGCTCAAAATTCTCGATGGCGCGCCGGTTGCAGATATACCGCCGGTCAAAAATAAAGAAGGCCGGTTGATTTTGAATTTAGATATGGCCAAAAAATTGGATATTGTGTTTTCGCCATCCCTGCTGCGAAACGCTGATATTTATGAGGCTGAGGAGTGAAATTACCATGAAATTATACCATTTTTTCACTTCTACTATCCGCAGAAAAATTCTTTCCAGTTATGCCATTGTTATTATCCTTGTTTTGGGGATGGCCATTGGCGGGTATTATCAATTGACCCAGGTGAGAGACTTTTCGGCGCAAGTAGGCCCCGACAGCCTGCAAACGGGATACCTGCAAGATTACGCGCTGGCCATTTCATCACTGGATGCCAGCCTGGAGCGTTTGTTTGTGATTGGCGGCGAGCAATTTGAGAGTGATGTTGTGCAAGACCTGGAACGAATCAACGACGCGCTGGCCGCCATCCAGGAAAACGCCACCCCCGATGTTGATGCCGCTTTAGCAGGCCTTGAAACGGTTACGCATGATCTGCGAACTGAGGTGGAGTTTTTATTGGCGGTGGATAGCGCCGAAATGACCTCAGATGAGATGAACAAAAAAATCATCTCGGTTTACGAGCAGATAGATCAGGCCAAAGACTTACACGATACGCTTTCGGTGCAAACAATTGGCCGGTTACAGGAAACGGTGCAGCAGCAAAATATCGTTATCTCTAACATGGTGGCTCAATTCCTGGGGGTGATTTTCCTGGTTACTTTAATGGCGGTGCTGGTCTATCTGTTTGTTACGCGCAGCATTGCCACGCCGTTAATCGAGCTGACATCGACTGCGCAGCAAATTGAAACCGGCAACCTGGATGCCCGCGCGCCGGTAAAAACCCGCGATGAAATCGGCCAGTTGGCCCAAACCTTCAACCGTATGACGGCGCAGTTGGCCGAAACATTGGCCGGTTTGGAACAGCGGGTGGCGGCGCGGACCGAGCGATTGGAAACGTTGGGGAATCTCAGCGAGCGCCTGAACGCCATTTTGAATCTTGATGAGTTGTTGGCCGAGTTGGTGAATCAGATCCAAGATAAATTTGGCTATTATCACGCCCATATTTATTTACTCGATGAAACTTCAAACAAACTGGTGGTAGCGGCGGGAACCGGCCAGGCCGGGGCCGAAATGAAAGCCGGCAGCCACCACATCTCATTAGACGCTCCCGCCAGCCTGGTGGCTCGCGCGGCCCACTCCAAACAGATTGTGGCGGTGGATAATGTTCGGGAATCGCCTGATTGGCTGCCCAACCGCCTGCTGCCCGACACTTATTCGGAAATGGCGGTTCCTATCATTTTGGAAGGGAAGATGGTGGGCGTATTGGACGTGCAGGAAGATAAAATTGCCGGCCTGGATGATGGCGATGCTGGCCTGTTACGCTCGCTGGCCGGCCAGGTGGCCGTGGCTATTCGAAATGCGCGGCTGTTTTCTCAGGCGGAAACGGCCCTGGCCGAAGCGCGAATTGCCCAGGAAAAATACATTGCCCAATCGTGGGATAAAACCAAAATAACCCATCGAGGCCGGCACATCTATGCCGATCCCGCGGCCAGGCCTTTAGATCGCGCGGCCCGGCAGGTATTGGATCAGGCCAAAGAACGCGCTTTAACCCAAAACAAACCAACGGTCTCCGGTACGGATGATGAAGCAACCCCGAATAAGCTGTTAAGCGTTCCCATTAATTTGCGCGAGCAAACCATTGGCGCGTTGCAGGTATACAACGCGGGCAGCGGCGAGTGGGCCGACGATGACCTGGCGTTGGTCAATGCCGTGGTGGACCAATTATCGCAAACCGCCGAAAACCTGCGGTTATTTGAAGAAGCCCGAGGTCAGGCCAGCCGGGAACAAACCATCCGTGAAATCACCGATAAATTAAAAGCCGCGCCTAATCTCGACTCGCTTTTAGAAATGGCAACCCGGGAACTGGGCCAGCGGCTGGGCGTGCGCCATACGGTATTGGAATTGGGGCTTGAGCCGGCCTCCAACGGCGGCGATAATCAGGGGCAACAGGAGTAGAAACAATGTATGAATGGCTATCACCCTTAAATATTGGATTAATTGTTTTGGCCGTTTTGGCCCTGGTCCTGTTGGCTTTTCGCTTTCGTCGTTATCTCCTGCCACGCTCGCTGCAGAGGGGGTTGCCGGTTGCTTTTTTACTTGTGTCGGTTGTGTCGGTGCTGGCCGTGATTGCGGCCGTGGTGCTGCAATTGAGAACAACGTTGATTGATCAGAAAGGGAACGATACCTTAACCCAGATAGAATTGAACCGGAACCGGCTGGCCGAGCAAATCGATAACCAAATGGTTCGCCTGCAAGATATCGCCGGCGATGATGCGCTGGCCAATTGGGCCTTGAACGAGCAAAAATTTTTGGATGAAATGTCGTTGCAGACGCGGCAAGCTTATTTTTTGAATATGGAATCTCAATGGCAGGATGCGGCCTCCTTTCGCCAGTCGGTGTATTTTAACCAGACGAGTGTGACGCTGCAATTTGCCGTGGGGGATAGCCTGCCCCTGTTCTCGCAAATAATTGTCACCGACCTTTACGGCGGCCTGGCCGGTTGGTCGGGTGAAGAACCGGCCGAATTCTATTTTGCCGATGAAGCCTGGTGGCAGCAGGCCCGTAATACTACTTTGGAAAAGCCTGTTTTTGTAGGCGCGCCCTATTTTGCCCCGGATGAGCAAACCGTTCTGGTAGACGTTGTCATGCCGTTACAATCGTCGATAGCGGGTGAACTCGAAGGCTTACAGGTTCAGGGGGTGTTACGCGGGCGGCTGCGCTTGAGCGATTTCTCCCTGTTTACGGAAGGCGCTTTTAGCGGCGAAAATGTTGAATTTGGCCTGGTGGATACCAATGAAGGCCGCTGGTGGTTTAGCTCTACCAACCCGGAAAAAGTGGGGACGACAATCTCTAATGAAGTTGTGCTGGACGATATCCGGCAAAACCCCGTAAATTGGGATAGCGATGAAATACAGGGCCAGGAAATGATCCACAGCCACGCCCGGCTGGCGTCTACGCCGGACCAACCCTACCTGGATGATCTTAACCTGACCCTTATCTTACAGCAGCCCGCGGCCAATGCCTTGGAAACACTGGATGCGTTGATCCAGACCGTTATTGTTGGGGGGCTGTTCGCCCTGGCGATTGCCAGTTTGATCGGTGTTCTCATTGCATTCCAGATTACGCGCCCCGTTAATGCGCTAACCGAAACAGCCGTGGCGATGGCCGGCGGGCAGTTAGATCAAACCGCGCCGGAAACAGACGTGGTTGAGTTACACACCCTGGCCCAATCCTTTAACCAGATGACCGGGCAACTGCGCCAAACGTTGCAGGGGTTGGAACAACAGGTGGCCTCTCGCACCGAGCGATTGGAAATTGTCGCCACCCTGGGCGAACGGCTCAGTTCTATTTTGAAGTTGGAAGATTTGTTAACCGAGGTGGTCAATCAAATTCAAGATAGATTTGGCTATTACCACGCTCACATTTATCTGTTGGATGAACAACGCCAGGACCTGCTGGTGGCTGCCGGAACCGGGGTAGCGGGAGCGGAAATGAAAGCCGAAGGCCACCATATTTCTTTGCATGCGCTCACCAGCCTGGTGGCGCGCGCGGCGCGGTCCGGCGAGATAGTTCGGGTGGATAATGTCCGCCAGACGCCCGATTGGCTGCCCAACCCCCTGTTGCCCGACACCTATTCGGAAATGGCCGTGCCCATTATGTTGGAAGGGAAGGTGGTTGGGGTTTTGGATGTGCAGGAAAACCAGATTGCCGGCCTGGATGAGGGCGATGCCGCGCTGTTGCGGTCGCTGGCTAACCACGTGGCGGTTGCCATTAACAACGCCCGACTCTTTGAGGAGGTACAAACCGCGCTGGCCGAAGCCCGCGAACTGCAACGACGATACATTGAACAAGCCTGGAGTAAAGAGTCGGTGGCGCAGCGCAGCAGCGGGCGCGTGCAATTCAGCCTGGGCGAATCCACCACCCTTAACGAATTTATTTTGGCCAAAGCGCGCGAGCAGGCCATGAAGCAAAAAGAACCTGCCGTGATTGCCATTGATGAGCCGGAACAGCCGGTTGAGGCTGAAAACACCGTTAGGGCGGCTGCTCCCTCAAACAGTTTAGATTCAGGTAAATACAGCGTTTTGGTCGCGCCCATTTCGTTGGGTGAGTCAACCATTGGAAATTTACAATTACACGATGTAGACCCCAACCGGGCGTGGACCGAGAATGATCTGGCGCTGATCAGTGCCGTTATCGATCAGGTGGCCCAAACAGCCGAAAACCTGCGCTTGCTGAACGAAACTCAGGAACGGGCCTCCCGGGAGCGGCTCATTGGCCAGGTGAGCGATAAATTGCGCCGCGCCCCGGATATGCAAGCGTTGATGAAAATAGCCACCTCGGAAATTGCGCGGGTGCTTAATCCCCGGCGCGCCTTTATCCGGTTTGATACCCAAACCCTGTCCGAAGGAAATCGCGGTTCAGGCCCCGATGATAACGGCCACGAAAACGTTCGGGCCGATACACAGCCGGAAGCAGAAACGGGTGCTGCCGCCGTTGATGAATCGTTAAGCGAGTAAGAGCTGCCAGTGGAGAACCGCGGATGAGCAAAAAACAGAAACCGACCCAGAAAAAACAAGCCGCACCGAAAAACAGCCGCCCAACAATTGCGCTGCTTACGCCTCAGCTTGAATACAAAACCGAATACGATATTTGGCGCGGGTTAACGGATGCCGCCCAAGAGCATGATGTCAACCTGATGAGTTTTGTGGGCAAATGGCCGCAGCAGCCTGAAGGGTTTGGATCAACTGCTGCCGCAATCTATAACCTGGTAGCCCCGAAAAAATTTGATGGACTGGTGATTGTTGCGGGAAGTTTGTTGCAATATCTTACCACAGAGCAGAAAGAAGCCTTCATCAAACATTACCAATCGATCCCGGTGGTTACGCTGGAAGGCCATATTCAAGGCGTTCCCGATGTGTATGTGGACTCATTTCAGAATATGCAAAAATTGGTCAGGCACTTGATTGAAGTTCATCATTACCAACGCATTGCCTTTATTCACGGCCCCCAGCAACACCAGGGCATCCAGGAGCGGTATCGCGCCTACCAGGAAACGCTGGCCGAATACAATTTACCCCTTGAACCGGAACTGGTCACACCCCCGGTCGAGTGGGGCGAAGGCGCCCGGGGAATTTCCTGGCTGTTGGATGAGCAGCAGGCTGAGTTTGAGGCCGTGATCGCCCCCGCCGATGCCATTGCCACGGGCGCGATGCAAGAACTCCAATCGCGTGGAATTTCAGTGCCCCAGGAGGTGGCCATGGTAGGCTATGATGACGCGGCGTTGAGCCGGTGGCTGACCCCGGCCTTAACCACTGTCCCCATCAAAACATACCGGTGGGGGCGCAAAGCCATGGAAATGGTGCTTGGTCTGATCGAAGGCAAACCTGTGCCCGATCAGGTAGCCATTCCCACCGAGGTGGTTGTGCGCGAATCTTGCGGCTGTATGGACCCGGTGGTGGTAGAAGTGGCCCGCCGACAGCCCGCGCCGCAGCGCAAACCGGCGTCCATTGAATCGGCCTTGTATGATATTCTGACCGGCCTCAAAGAGGGTCTGGATGATCGGATTGAACTGCGCCAGGTGGAAAAGGTAGCCAATGCCTTTCTGTCCGAGTTAACCGATGAGGCCGCAGACGGACAATATTTAACCGTGCTGAATGAGATTTTGATCCAGGCGGTGGTGGACGACGAAGAACTCCTTGCCTGGCACGAGGTGCTGACAAACCTGCGCCGGTTTTCGCTGCCTTACCTCCAAAAATTAGCCGATGATGAGATGTCCTCCCGCGCCGTGACGCTTTACCACCAAAGCCGGATTTTGTTGGGCCGGGTGGCCCAACGCCGGCAGGGCTACCGGCGCGCGGAAGTTGAAAACCAGTTGTTTGGATTGCAGCATCTGGGCGCGGCGTTTATTACCGCGCTGGATTCCCAAAAATTGGTAGAAACGTTGGCCGTAGAACTTCCCCGGCTGGGGATTCCGCAGGTATATCTCTCGTTGTATGAAAATCCTGAAACACCCCATGGCCAGGCCAAATTGATTTTTGCTTACAATGAAACGGGAACAATAGACATAGACCCGGACCAACAAAAATTCCCGGCCTCTGAATTACTGCCCGCGCAGTTCCTTTCTGAACAAGCGGAGAGCTATAACATGCTGGCCTTCCCTTTGTATTTTCGCCGGGAGCAGTTAGGTTTTGTGCTCTTTAAAGTTGGGCCAGACGAAGGCTTTATCTATGAAACCCTGGCCGAACAAATCAGCAACGCCTTCAAGAGCGCCAATCTGGCCCAAGAGGGACAACAGGCTCAGGAATTGATGACCAAACGCGCTACCGAATTGGAGTTGGTGGCGCAGGTAAATATTGCTATCTCTAAAATAATGGACACCACGGACCTGTTGCAAGATGTTGTTGATCTGATCAAAGATGGCTTTGAACTCTACCACGCCCATATTTATTTGCTCAACCAGGCCGCCAACGCCCTGGTTTTAGCCGCCGGGGCCGGCTCTATTGGGCAGCAAATGGCGGCGGAAAAATGGCATATCCGATTAGATAAGGAACAATCACTGGTGGCGCAGGCGGCCCGTGAGCGCCAGGGTGTGGTGGCCAACAATGTCTATGAAAACCCCCATTGGTTGGCGCATCATCTCTTGCCCGATACCCGTTCTGAATTGGCCGTGCCCTTACTGGCGGGTGATCGATTGATCGGCGTGCTGGATGTGCAATCTGATCAAACCGATTTTTTCACCGAAGAAGATATCCGGCTGAAAACCACCCTGGCCGCCCAGATAGCCATGGCGGTAGAAAAATCCTGGTTATTTGAAGAAACGCAATCTACCCTCACCGAAACCGCCATGCTTTACCAGGCCAGCCGGCGGATCAACGAGGCCGGCGACCTGCAAGAAATTATGGTCGCCATTGCCGAAGCCGGCGAAATACCGGAAATCAACCGGGTGGTGTTAGAAATTTTTGAGCATAATCCCGATGGCAACGTAGAAGCCTTGAACGTTATTGCCAATTGGTACAGCGGCCAGGGAATACCGGCCATTCCGGTGGGGATGCGTTTCTCTTTGGCCAAGATTCCCTATGGTGATCTGCTTCTAAGCTCCGAACCTGTATTTATTGATGATGTGTTGCACGATGAACGGCTTGATTATGAAGCATTGGCCTTTTTGCAAGAAGCTCACACCCAATCCCTGGCCTTGCTGCCGCTCTGGGTGAGCAACCGGCAGATTGGTGTATTGATCCTCTACGCCGAACAACTGCACGCCTTCACCCCTACCGAAAAACGATTGTACGCTTCGCTGGCCCGCCAGGTAGCCGTGGCCGTAGAAAACCAGCGGCTGCTGGCCGAAACGCAATCTATTCTGACTGAAATGGAGGCAACCCAGCGGCGCTACACCATCCAGGCCTGGGGCGATTACCGGGCAGCCGCTCCCAAACTCAGTTTCGAATATATGCCGGAGCAGCCCCAAACCGCTCCCGGTAGTGATTCTTTGCCGGCCGCATCGGAACCGGTAATGGATCCTTCCGGTAATGGCCGGCAATCGCCGGCTGCAGAAAATGATTCCGCGCCGGAGGAACACCCTTCACCCCAACTTCCGGCTGAAAAGACCACCACGCTCGAAGTCCCGCTGAAAATTCGGGGCGAAGTGATTGGCCTGCTGGGGCTGGAAGAAATAGCGGATCGAGAAGCGTGGTCAAATGAAGAAAGAGAATTGGTGGAGGCGATTGCCGAACAGGTAGCCCAGGCCGCCGAAAACCTGCGCCTGATTGATGAAACGCAGCAGGCCGCCGCCCGTGAGTCACGGGTCAATGAAATTGGTGAAATGATCCAGTCGGCGCAATCTATTGAAGAGGCCTTGCGGATTGCCGTCCGAGAAGTGGGCCGGAGCTTAAAAGTACCGCAAACAGCCGTTCAATTAAAGTTGACGGAATAAACTGCTGCCGGATTTGCTGCATACCGATAGAACGTGATCGGGAGAATACAATGAGATTTTTAAATTGGATAAAACAACGCTTCAATCGCGGTTCGCTCAGAGGAAAACTCATTCTTTTATTCCTGCTGGTGTCTCTCATCCCGTTGGTGGTGTTGGGGGTGATAGCTTATTCTCTATCCCAAAATGCCCTGGAAGTTGAAGCGTTTAACGAGTTGGAAACGGTCCGCAATTTGAAAGCGGCCCAAATCGAGACATATTTTGAATCTGTGGATCAGGATATTTTGCTCCTGGCCGAATTACCCATTCTGGAAGACGCGATGAAAGACCTGGGGGATCAGATGTTTTTCCGCACCGGGCGCGAGTTGCGAAAAATCGGCCTGTTAAACCGGCCCGATCTATCGACCCCTATCCGCTATCACCCCTATGGATTGGTTCACGCGCTTTACCACCCCTTCTTTAGCCAGGTAGCCGAAGCCAACGGTTACGCAGATATAATACTTGTCTCGGTTGAAGGAGAGATAGCCTATACCCAGGCCAAACGAAATGATTTTGGCACAAATTTATTGACCGGCCCCTACAAAAATTCGTTACTGGCCGAACATTTTAGAAACCTGCGGGCCAACCCCCAACCGGGCGCCATCCAGATGACGGATTATGGCTTTTACACGCCAATGCACGGTACCCCGGTTAGTTTTGTGGGAACGCCGGTTATTGATACCGAGTTGGGAGGTGTTATCGGGTTTCTTATTTACGCGCTGCCGCTTGACCCGCTCAATCAGCTTGTTGTGGAAAACACGGGCCTGAGAACCGTCAATACCTATCTGGTCGGATCGGATGGAATGATGCGTTCGGGCCTTGGCGATTTTGGCGAAATGGTAGACAACCCGGCGGTAAAAGCGGGCTTAAACAACAGAATAGGCATACGGGAAATCGGGGATGGCGAACAGGCCCTGTTTACGGCCTACCAACCGATCAAGGTGGCTGATTTGAATTGGGTGCTGGTAACCGAAGAAACCAGAGAAACGGCCACGGCGGGCGCCGGCCGGTTAGGCGGCTGGATTTTGCTCAGCGGTATCGGCGCCGTTGGGCTGGTTATTGTGGCCGGTCTGGCTGCCGGCCTGTGGATTGCCAGCCCTATTTCTCACCTTACCCAAGTTGCCCGGCGCGTTACCGGCGGCGACCTGGCCGTGCAGGCCCCGGTTGAACGTCAGGATGAAACCGGCGAATTGGCCGAAGCCTTTAATACCATGACGGCCCAACTGCGGCGATCCATTGGTTCGTTGGAAGAACAGGTTCAAGAAAGAACTTCCGAACTGGCCCTGTCGATGGAAGTGGGGCAGCGGGCCGCCACGATCAGAGACATTAACTTGCTGCTGCCCACTGTAACCGAATTTATCTGGGATCAGTTTGGGCTGTATTATGTTCAGGTATTTATGGTTGACGACGTTGGCGAAAATCTGGTATTGCGCGCCGGAGCGGGGCCAATCGGCGAACGACTGCTGGCCGCAGGACGAACCTTATCGCTTAAGAAGTATGTATCGATGATGGAAGAAGCCAAAATGTCGTTGGCTCACGGCAGGCTAAGCCGCATCCCTACCGATTACTATGATTCCATTATTGGATACGTGGCGGCTGAAGGCAAACCGCTGGTAGTGTCGGATACAAACGACAGTAGATTCTTTAAACCGGACCCGCTGCTGCCCGAAACCCGTTCCGAGTTAGCCATTCCCCTGCTGGTTGAAGGCCGGGTAATTGGCGTGCTGGATATGCAAGATGACAAAGTCAACACCTTTACCTCCGAAAATCTGACCGTGTTTGAAGCCATGGCGGTTCAGCTATCGATTTCTATTGACAGTGCCCGGCAGTGGGCCATTGCCCAGGAAGCGCAGCAAAGAGCGGAACGAGCGGTGCAGCAGCTTACCCGTGAAGCCTGGGCCGAAAAGCTGGTATCGTCTCAGCATGATGAGGGCTTTGTGTATGATCTTTCTAATATCACCCCGTTATCCCGGGCCGGCGGCGCGCTGGATGCCGCCGTATCCGTACCGCTGGTGGTACAGGATCAGGCCATTGGCCACCTGGCGGTCAAAGCCTCCGATCATGATTTGAACGAAGACGAGCAGGCGCTGTTACGGGCCGTCGCCCAACAGTTGGCTCAAAAAGCCGAGAATTTACGCCTGTTTGAAGCCACCCAGCAGCGGGCATCTCGAGAGCAGATTGCCCGCCGGATCATTGATAAAGTGCGGGCCAGCCGCAATATTGAAACGGCGCTTAGAACCGCTACCGAAGAATTGAACAAAGCGCTCCGCACCGGCCGGGTTCTGGTTGATCTGAACATACCCGATTCTGAACTAGAACAACCATCACCCCCGGAAGAACCGGCAGAAAGCGCCGCCGAAACGCCGGAGCAGGTGGGCAACGGCAAGTTCGTTCCCCGCCCATTTTCCACCAAAATCCTCTCCGAACCGGAGCCGCCCGGCATTTCAGATAATGGCGAGGACAACTCACCACCGGCTGAGACGTTTTAGGGAGATACCGTTATGCCTAAAGATCAGGATAGACAAAAAGCGCAAAAGGTTGATAAGCCGACCATTGGGTTGTTAATGGGCCTGTTGAACGAGCCATCCTGGACATCCATCTGGGCCGGGGTAGCCGATGTAGTAGCCGAACAAGAGGTTGATTTACTCTGTTTCACCGGCGGCATTCTGGAGGACCCGGCCGGTTTTCAAAAACAGGCCAATGTTTTGTACGATCTGGTTGATGTGGAACAGTTGGATGGCGTTATCTTTTGGGGCGGCATTGGCAAACTTGTTGGCCCGGAGAAACTTAACGCCTTTTACAACCGTTTTAAGGCCATTCCCCGGGTTAGCATTGGCGAATCTTTTTCAGATATTCCCAGTATAACCGCCGACAATTATGGCGGGATGTATCAGGTGGTCACCCATCTGGTTGAAGATCACGGTTTTCGCCGCATTGCCTACATCAAAGGACACGAAAACTTCAAAGAGCATGAAGATCGTTACAAAGCCTATTGCGACGCGCTCAAAGAATACGGGTTGGCCTCGGACCAGAACCTGGTGGTAACCGAACACGATACCGGCCTGGCCCATTACCACCGCGATGTGGGCAAACGGGCCGTTCAAATATTGCTGGATGAGCGCCGGGCCAAATTTGAAGCCGTTATAGTTAATGATGATATTTTTGCCGGCGGCGTGCTTGAGGCGTTGCAAGAACGCAATATCCATGTGCCGGATGATCTGCCCCTGGTGGGTTTTAACGATGACAAACAAAGCCAATATCTCACCCCGCCCCTTTCTACCGTACCGTACCCCTTCTACGAAATTGGGCGGCAGGCCGGTGAAATGCTGCTGTCACAATTGATGGATAAAAGCGTGCCGGAGCAGATGTTTGTGCCTACCCGCCTGGCGATCCGCCAATCGTGTGGGTGTTTGGACCCCGCCGTGGAACAGATTGCCGGCTCTACCGTACCTTCGCTGATGAAGAGCCTTTCTCCGGCAGACACCCAATCTGCCGGCCAAAAAATTGCCGATATCCTGACCCAACATCACGATGATATTTTGGCGGAGATTGAGCAAACCATTGAACTGACCCTGACCGGCTACGAAGAGGAAATCATTAATCCGGAGTGGTTTAACCGGTTGCTCAATGCTTTTGGCGCGGAACTCAGCGGCACGCCGGGCATATTCTTACGAGAATTGGATACAATTATGCGCCAGGTGCTCGCCGCCGGCAGCGATGTGATGTTATGGCAAACCGTCATCTCTGGTCTTCGCCGCCAACTGCTGCCCTATCTCGAAGATGAAGAAATTTTATCGCGCCGGGTAGAAGACTTGTGGCAGCAAGCCCGTGTAATGATTGGTGAATTTGTTAAACGGACGGAAGGCTATAAAACATTAGAAATAGAACGGCAATTACAACGGGTGAACGAATTTGGCCAGGAATTGATCAACACCCCGGATATTCCGGCCATGATGGATCTCCTGGCCCAACAATTACCTGAACTGGGAATTAAACGATGTTATCTCTCGCTCTACCAGGATCGCCGGCATCCCCTGGATGAATCTCGCCTGCTGCTGGCCTACGATCAGGCAGGACGCAAAAATCTTGATGAGTTAGAACGAAATTTTCCC
This sequence comes from uncultured Caldilineaceae bacterium, assembly GCA_964612485.1. GTDB lineage: Bacteria > Chloroflexota > Anaerolineae > 4572-78 > J111 > JAFGNV01. Next base: position 40,486 of record CAZTFF010000015.1, on the reverse strand, counting down.
TCCGAAGAACTTGCCCCGGACCAACTGTTTCGCGCCCGCCAGCCCTTTAGCCTGATTGTCGAGCCGCTCTACTTTCGAGAAGAACAACTAGGGCTGGTTCTGTTTGAGGGAGATAGATCTAAAGGTAATTACTATACTCTGCGGGACCAACTCAGCAGCGCCCTGCAAGCCGCCTTGCTGATTGAACGGCGAAAAGCGGTTGAACTGGAACTGGCCGCCGAACGGGACCTGCTGCAATCTTTAATGGACACCACCTCGGACATCATCTATTTTAAAGACCGCGACAGCCGTTTTGTCAGAATCAGTCAGGCGCACGCCAACCTTTTTGATCTCAATGATCCTGAAGAAGCCGTGGGCAAAACCGACTTTGATTTCTTCACCGGCGAACACGCGCAGCAAGCCTTTGAAGATGAGCAAAAAATCATCCAAACCGGCCGGCCAATTGTCGACCTGGAAGAAAAAGAAACCTGGCCCGATGGACGAATTACCTGGGCTTCTACCACCAAAATGCCGCTGCGCAGCCCGGATGGCAAAATTGTTGGCACCTTTGGTATTTCCAGAGACATCACCGAGCGCAAGCAAGCTGCCGCCACTCTGGCCAAAAGAGCCACCGAGATGGAAATTGTGGCCAAGGTCAGCACGGCGGCCCTCAATATTCTGGAAACCACGGAGCTGCTGCAAACGGTGGTTGATCTTACCAAAGAGAGCTTCGATCTATACCATGCGCATATTTACCTGTTAGATACCATAACCAACGAGTTGATCCTGACCGCCGGTGCCGGTGAGGTAGGGCAGCAAATGGTAAAAGAAGGGTGGCGGATTCCGCTGGATCGGGAACAATCTCTGGTGGCCCGCGCCGCCCGGATGCAAACCGGCATTATTGTCAACAATGTGCGTAACGAACCGGGCTGGCTGCCCAACAAACACCTGCCGCTAACCCGTTCAGAATTAGCCGTGCCCTTACTGGTGGGTGACAGGGTGTTGGGCGTGCTCGATGTCCAATCGGATGAAGTGGATCATTTTTCTGATGATGATATTCGGATCCAAAATACCTTGGCCTCCCAGGTAGCGGTTGCCCTGGAAAATGCCCGGCTCTTTGAACAGGCCGAACGAGCCGACTATCTCCTGCGGGAACGGGTCAAAGAGCTGGACTGCCTCAACGACATTGGGCGCGAAATGGAAGAGGACCCGCCTCCCCTGCCCCAACTGCTGGAATGGATTACCCGCCGTATTCCCGCCGCCTTGCAACATCCCGAATTGGCCCTGGCAGCCATTGAGTTTGACGGTAATATTTACGGCAAACCGGAAGCCATTGAATTATCCAACCAGATTGTCCACGGGCTTTACATTGGCGGCGAAATTCTGGGCCGGATTTACATTGCCTACACCGAGAAGCGGAATTTTATTGATGAAGAAAGCGCGCTTCTCGGGGGTATTGCCACCCGCGTGAGCGGCTTTATCGAAAACCAGCGGCTGCTGGAACAAACGCGCCGCCGCTCCGAAGAGTTAGAAAGCGTATTGACTGAAGTTCGGCAACTGGCCGCTATCGTAGAAAACCACCCCGATTTCATCGGTATTGGCACCCTCGACGGCAATGCCCTGTATGTGAACCCCGCCGGGCTGAAAATGATGAAGTTCCCGCCGGATCAAAATATCACCGATATGGATGCCGGCGATTTCTTCACCGCCGAAGACGCCCGCCGGCTGGTCAAAGAAGGCATTCCCAAGGCCCTGGAAGATGGATTCTGGTCGGCGGAAGCCAACTTACTGGCCTCAGACGGGAAAACCGTGCCGGTTGAAGTGACCATTAGCATCAACTACGATATCGAAGGTAATCCGACCACCTTCAGCATCACCATGCACGATATCACCAACCGGAAAGTAGCCGCCGCCGAACAGGCCCGCCTGCTGGCCGAGGTGGAAGCCTCTTATCGCCAATATGTGCGGCAGGAATGGGAACAATATTTGCAGGAGCAGCATGAGGGCAACTGGCAGATCGAACATCGGCAGGCTGAAGCCGATTTTAAAACAAATGCTGAATTTTTGGCCCGGCTGCAAGAAGAAGCCGTCCGCGAGCAGCAAATGAAGATTTGGAACAACCGGGAGGGCAATGGCAGCGCGCCGGGAGCAGGCGATGAAACAGCACCGGACCCGGCCACCGTGGTGGCTCCCATTTCCCTCCGGGGGCAGGTAATTGGCACGCTGAATTTGCAAGATTTAACGCCGGACCGTAACTGGACCTCCGAAGAACTCGCCCTGGTCGAAATGGTTTCGGAACAGTTGGCGCTGACGGTAGAAAACCTCCGCCTCTTTGACGATACCCGACGCCGCGCCACCCGCGAGCAGATCACGCGCCAGATCACCGATAAAATGCACACCGTGTCGGATGTGGATGCCATTATCCAAACCGGCTTAACCGAATTGGCTAAAGCCCTGGGGGTATCCCGCACTTATGTAAAATTGCGGCCCCAGGAGCAACTCGAAAAAGATCTCTCGCCAAAAATTGTTGATACACCGGGCTATCACCTGGAAGATCGTGACTCGCAGCAATGAGCGTTGATAGGATGTTACCATGATCGCAAAACATAAACCGTACGAGCGCAGTGGAGACCCAACCTTCTTGAAAAAAAGATTTGGCTGGCTGGCCTCGCTTAAAACAAAACTGATTCTTGTTTTTTTGCTGGTGTCTATTGTACCGCTGGCTTTGGTGGGCCTCTATACGTTCAATCAGGCCCGGCAATCGTTGCAGGATGGCGCTCAAAACAAATTGGAAGCTATCCGAAGTTCAAAAGCCAGCCAGATCGAACAATATTTTGAGGATGTTGAGCGTGATATCCGTTCGGTGGCTCGTCTGGAAGTGTTAAATGAGGCGCACCGCACGCTCTCTGCGGCAGCTTCAAGAATTGTGGGCTTAGAAACGCTTCATCAATCTGATTTTCTGGGAAATCCGGACTTAAAAGCCTCGGAATCATTTAACGCCTACAGCTTGAGTCATAATGAAAATTATGATCTTTTAGCCAATATCACCCAGGCCGGTGGTTACGCCGATTTAATGCTGGTGAATAGTATTAATGGCGATATTATCTACACCTATGCCAAAAACGATGATTTTGCCACCAATCTGGTTGACGGCCCCTATAGCGATACCCATCTGGCCGAAATGGTGCAGACAATGATGGAGGAGAACGATAAGGACAAGATTTATAAAACCGACTTTCAACCCTATGCCGCGCTCAATGCGCCGGTCAGTTTTATCGGCAAATTTCTAGATAATGAACAGGTCAGAACGCAGGGGATTTTGATCTACCAGTTGCCGATTGAGAATATTGACGAGGTAATGGCGAGCCGGATTGGATTAGAAGAGACGCAGACGGGTGAGACTTACTTGGTAGGCTCCGACGGCCTGATGCGTTCCAATTCGCCGGTAATAAAAGAAGCCACCGGCGAAGACACCTTTTTTACTGAAAAGTGGCAGGTGGATAATGCCGCTGTGGAAAACGGGTTGAACGGCGAAAGCGGATTTATCCCCTCCCTGGTCAACTATCGCGGCGCAACCGTGTTCAGCGCCTATGAGCCGATTAACCAGGATGATTTTCAATGGGTCCTTATCGCCGAGATAGAGGAGGATGAAGCACTTCAAGCGGCGGCGGACCTGCGTAAAGGTATGAGTCTTATTGTCATTGTAGTTGCCATTGTGACGGCGGGGCTTGGTTTATATGTTGCGTTTAGAATCTCTAACCGCATCGGGCATCTCACCCAGGCGGCCCGCCAGGTGATTGAGGGTAATCTTCAGGTGGAGGCAGTGGTTGAAAGCAGCGACGAAACCGGCGAATTGGCTGAGTCGTTTAACATGATGACCGGCCAATTACGAGAGCTGATCGGCTCATTAGAGAAACAGGTGGCCGAACGGACCGAACGACTGGAAACCGTGGTTTCAATCAGCCGGCGGCTGGCCGGTATTCTGGAGTTGTCGGAGTTGATGCAGCAGGTGGTAGTGCTGATCAAAGAAAGATTTAATTATTATCACGTTCACATTTATCTGGTTGATGAATCAGGCACTCAATTGGTTATAGCCGAAGGATATGGCGACATCGGCGCTTCTCTCAAACGCCGGGAGCATGCCATTCCGCTGGATGCTTCTCAAGGATTAATGGCTCGCGCCGCCCGCGAGCGACAGATTGTGGTTGTGGAAGATGTTGAACAGGACCCCAACTGGCTGCCCAACGATCTTTTACCCTATACCCAATCGGAAATTGCCGTACCGATTATGTCGGGCGCGGAAGTGATGGGCGTATTAGATGTGCAAAGCGACAAAGAACATGGGTTGACCGGCGAAGATAGCTCTGTGCTGTGGGCCTTGGCCAACCAGGTGGCGGTGGCGGTGCGGAACGCCCGCGCCTTTGCCGAAACCCAGGAGGCCCTGAACGAAGCCCACAAACTCCAGCGGCTTTATACCGGCCAGGCCTGGGAACGCTTTAGCACCACGCGCCCCACCACAGATTACGAAATCCGCCAGGCCGTGCTGCCCCCGCTGGGCCAGATTACCACCCCCGAAGCCTTGACCGCTATCCAGCACCAGCAAACCGTTGGCCTGCGCATTGGCAGCAGCGGAGAAATGGACGAAGGCGCGGGCGATGGCCACCATACCGGCGATATTTCCGGCCCGGCGGTTGAAACCGCCATGGCCACGCCCTTAAAAATTGGCGAGGAAGTGATCGGCGTGTTGGGAATTCGAGATGATAACCCCGACCGCCGCTGGACCGAAGAAGAGATTGCCTTGATCGAGGCCGTAAGCGAGCAAATGAGCCTGGCTATTGAAAACGCGCGCCTCTTTGAAGAAACCGGGCGCCGCGCCGGGCGAGAACGCGTGATCGCCGATGTGACGCGTCGAATCTGGGCCTCGAGCGAACTGGAACAGGTTATGCAGACGACGGTAGAGGAGTTGGGCAAAACGCTCGATGCCTCTAAGGTGGTGATCCGGCTGGGCACCGAAGACCGTTTGATTCCGGTTCCTGAAGCCGGAAATGATGATCAAGACAACGTTTCCTGACTGTTTGATTGGCAGAAATAGGATAAGACTATGATGAAGTTATTTAATAGCCTGACTCTCAGAACAAAATTAATCGGCAGTTATGTTCTATTTGCCCTGATAGCCATTGGTTTCACAATTGTGGTTTCTTTTAATGCGCTGAATGCATTATTTGATACTGCCATTCCTACCATAACTTCAGTTGTACGGATTGGTTTGTTAACAAATAAAGTAGAAGCCAATATTTTAAAGTATGTGGCTACCGGTGAACAAGAAGCGGCAAACGAGTTAAATTTGGTTCTGGCCCGGTTAATGTCTGAGCAAATGGAAGGTAATCAGTCGGGTGTTTTAGAAGAGCTGGGAATGAGTGACCTGTTGAACAGAGCAGGTTTGTTAGGGAACCAAATTGTTCGCTCTCATCGTCAAACGTTAGGTGAACTTACAAAATTGCAAAAGCTGAACAACGAATCTGAAACTCTTTTTTCTCAGATCTCAAACATAATTGCAGTAGAAGATGCCAAACATCTGCAGGAGGCTGATCTGGATGCGCATTTGAATAACGCGCATCCAACACGGGTCAATGTTGATCGGTTGTTTAATGCTGTCGAGGTGATTCAGCTTGAGGCGTTGGAGTATGTAGCCGTTGGGGAAAGAGATGCAATTAGAGGATTTTCTCAGAATCAGGTGGAGCTAAATGAAATTCTGGCAGAGTTACGGTCTACCGCAGACACCGACGGACTTCTCACTGCGGAAATGTTTGAGCAATTGGATGCACTGTCCATCCAAATAAGTGAGACCAGCGAAGCAGTTGTCAACTCTCATACAAACACGCTTGACTTGTTGGAAGAGTATAACGCTGTGTCGCAGCAGATGGAACAGGCCATTGACAGGGCACAAACCACAACCGATGAAGCAACCGCCTCGGAAATTGATGTTCTCCAACGAAACTTCATTATTTTATCAGCAGTAGTACTCTTGTTGGCCTTATTAGGAGCATGGCTGACAACCCGAGGTATTTTGGGGCCGATTCAGTGGTTGGTTTCCAGCGCCAGACAAATTGGCGCTGGCGATCTATCCGTCCGGGCAGACGTAAACAGCCAGGATGAAATTGGCCAGTTGGCAACGGTATTTAACCAGATGGTGGGCCAGCTCCAGGATGCCTTTGCCCACGCCGAACAGGAAAGCGAACGACGCATTCGGCAGTTAGAATTGAACACAGAAATTAGCCGCCAATTGACCACCATGCTGGATGTTGATCAGGCGCTGCAATATAGCGTGACAAAAATTCAAGAAACCTTTGGCTTCTACCACGCTCACGTTTATTTGCGAGACCCGGCTACCGGCGAACTGGAAATGCGGGAGGGAAGCGGCGAGGTAGGCCGCCAACTGAAAGCAGCCGGGCACCGGCTCCCCGCAGGGCAGGGAATTGTGGGGCAAGTAGCCAATACCGGCCAACCGCTGCTGGCGCCCAATGTGGATCAAATAATTGATTTTGTGCGTAACCCGCTGTTGCCCAAAACTCAGGCGGAACTGGCCGTGCCGCTGCGCAAAGGCAGCCTTGTTTTGGGTGTGCTGGATTTACAGAGCGAGGAAGCAGGCGGCTTTACCGAGGAAGATCAGAAGTTGATGCAATCCATCGCCGATCAAATGGCGGTGGTTATCGACAATGCCCGTTTGTTCCGGGAGGTTCGAACGGTCGCTGCCGAAGCGGAGGCTCTTAATCGCCGTTTAACGCTGGCCACCTGGGCCGATATTACAGAAAAATCATCGGCATCCGGCTACGTGTTCACCAAGTCTGGCGTAACACCCATAGCAGGGGCGGATTTACAGCGCACAGATGAACAAACCTGGCTCGCTATTATGAATGAGGCCGTTCGGAAAAAAGAACTTACTTATCACCGCGAGGGCAGTTCCAACGGAAGCGATCAACCCAATGTTCTTTCGGTGCCGCTGATTCTGCGAGATGAAGTGATCGGCGTGATTGGTATAGAACGCGCCGCCCCGCCGACAGCCGGCGCCGGCAACCAGAAAAGCGCGCCCGCCGCCTGGACGGACGATGAAATCATCACTATCCAGGCCATTACCGATCAGGTGACCCAGGCGCTCGATGCCGCCCGCCTGGCCCAAGAAACCCAACGCGCCGCCTGGCGCGACCGCGTGGTTAGTGAATCAACCGCCGAAGTGTGGGCCACCGATGAAATCGAAGAAGTGATGCGGGCCGCAGTTACCCAATTGGGCGACCGTTTGCGAGCTTCTGAGGTTGTTATTCGGCTGGGTAAAGAAGAAGACGTTCTTAAAAAAGATGACTACCAGGCCGAGTAAGGTATAATATCATTGGAGATTGCGTATGAGCAAGAAACATCAATCTGTTACGTCTTCAAAATCAACCGGAACCGATCATTTTGATACGGCGATATTAGAAAGACTCACCGGTTCAGCCGCTGAAACCTCGTCAACCGGAACCGAATCGATTGATTTCGGTGTGGGCATGTCCGGCCTGCCCAAGTGGAAGGCCGAATACCCCTTCCGCCTCAAGTTAATAGTTGTTGTATTGTTGGTGGCATTTCTTCCACTGGTGGGATATTTCTATCTGGATTATGTGTTATTGCCGGGATTTATTAATAACATTACCGAACGATCCTTGCAAACAGCCGCACAAGATACAGCCGCCGACATCAGCGCCTTTCTTGACGATAACCTGGAACTGGTACGGCAGGCCGGCGAATGGTCTGAATTTGCGGCCTATCTGGAGCCCTCCCAGGCCGGTAGCAATACCCCGGCAGAGGTGGAAACAAGCCTGCAAAGATTGGCGCAACAGCTAGATAGCAACTCCGTAGCCCTGCTTGATGCGCAAGGAACCAATAGGCTGGATACGGTTGAAGATAATATGGGCCAAAACGAGGCTGAAGGCGTTTATTTTAGCGATGTTCTTGAAGCAGAACAAAGCCTGATTACGCCCCTATTATTTGAGCCAACCGAGGCCGCATTTTATGTGAGCGCCCCGGTTAAAAATGAATTGGGAGAAATTGTGGGCGTATTGCGGGCGCGTTACCCGGCCGATGTGCTTCAGAGCTTAATTGAACAGCAGCAGCATCTGGCCGGCATTAATTCTGCGCCCATGCTTGTTGATGAAAACGGCTTGATTCTGGCCAATGGCGTTGATACCGACGTGAAATTTGTGCCGCTGGCGCCGCTGGCAGCCGATAAACTTGCTCAATTACAAGAGAATCAATTAGCGCCGGAGGCCCTGACTTCGGAATCAGCCGCCGGTCTGGCTTCCTTTGCCGAAGATTTGCAGCAAGCTCGCAGCACCCTCAGTTTCCCAACGCAGTTTGAGGAGGAGCGCGCGTGGCAAGCGGCTTATCGAGATATCAGGCCGCAATCCTGGCGGGTTGTTTTCTTGCAACCGCAGGATGGACTTGCCAGTTTTGTCCGGGAACGTTTCTTTACCCTGACGGTAATTTTACTGGTTTTAGGTATTGTGATATTCTTTGCGGCGCTAAATTTAACAAAGTATTTAACAGACCCGCTGCTTCGACTGGCAGATATTGCGCGGCAGGTGGCCGGCGGCGCTTTTGGCCTGCACGTGCCCGTAGAATCACGCGATGAAGTGGGGTTGGTGGCCTATGCCTTTAACCGGATCATCGGCCAAATGCGCGATCTGACAGGCAATATTGACCAGATCATCTCCGAACGGACCCAGGCTCTGGGCAACATTGTTCGATCTCTGGAAACAAGCACTAAAATTGGCCGTCAAATTACCACCATTCTGGATACCGACGAACTTTTGCGGCAGGTGGTAAACCGTATTCAAATTGAATTTAATTTCTACTATACCCACATCTACCTGGTAGATGAAGATACCGGCGATCTGGTTATGGCTCAAGGCTCCGGCGAAGTAGGCCGGCGGCTGAAAGCCCAGGGACACCGCCTGAGAGCCGGCGACGGTATTGTGGGGACGGTAGCCAGCAGCAACGAGTTTTTCTTAAGTAATGATGTAAGCAAGGTACTTAATTTTGTGCCCAACGAAGAACTGCCCGAAACCCGCTCGGAACTGGCGCTGCCGCTTCGGAAAGGGGATCGTGTTTTGGGAGTGTTGGATATTCAGGATGACGAAGTCAACCGCTTTACCTCGGCGGATATTTCCTTGATGCAGTCGATTGCTAACCAAACGGCCATCGCCATTGATAATGCCCGCTTGCTGGCCGAAACCCAGGCCGCGTTGAAACAGGTTGAACGGCTGAACCGCCGCCTCACCCGGGAAGGATGGGACCAATTTGAAGCGGATATTGAAACCCCCGGCTACCGGTTTGTGCGGGGCACCAGCATGCCGCTAACGCCCGAAATCGACGCCTGGCTGCCGCCGATGAGACAGGCCGCCGTCCAAAACAAGCTGGTTAAACAAGTCCGGCCCAATGGCGATGGCGGGAAACCATCGGAATCCGAATTGGCCGTGCCGTTGATCTTGCGGGGTGAGGTGATTGGCGTGTTGGGCGTCAAAAGAGAAGAAATTTCAGACTGGGGCGAGGAGGAAGTAGCCGCCGTTGAAGCGGTGGCCAACCAGGTAACTCTGGCGCTGGAAAATGCGCGGTTATCAAAAGAGCAGGAAAAAACCATTTTGCAGTTGAAAGAAGTAGACCGCCTGAAAGACGAATTTTTGACCAGTATGAGCCACGAGTTACGGACACCGCTCAACTCCATCATCGGTTTTGCCGACGTGATTTTGCAGGGCATTGATGGCGAGGTCAACGAAATGGCCCTCAACGACGTGCGCCTGATCCATAACAGCGGCAAACACCTGCTGGCGCTCATTAACGATGTGCTTGATCTGGCCAAAATTGAGGCCGGGAAGATGGAACTGGTCCGTGAAGAACTCAACCTCGACGCCATTGTTGACGACGTGATGGCCAGTACCAGCGCGCTGGTGGTGAACAAACCGGTGGAAATGATTAAAGAAGTGGAAGATGATTTGCCGGATATTTACGCCGATGAAACCCGCTTTAAGCAGGTTTTGATCAACCTGGTCAGCAACGCCTCAAAATTTACCGAAGAGGGGCAGGTGATAATTAGAGCCAGGCGATACGCCGAAGACCCCGATAATTTTGCCTTGATTTCCGTCATCGATACCGGTATCGGCATTCCTGCCGCGATGGTAGAGAAGGTTTTTGACCGATTTGGCCAGGTTGAAAGCGTCAAAACCCGAAAAGTTGGCGGCACCGGCCTGGGCCTGCCTATTTGCAAGCAGTTAGTAGAAATGCACGGCGGCACCATTTCTGTTACCAGCGAAGAAGATGTTGGCTCAACCTTTTATTTCACCGTACCATTTGCCGGCGCAGAATTGGCCGAAGACACCACGGCAGAAATTGAAAAACTCTTGGATGCAACCAAAAGGCTATAATGACATTAAAAACTTACCTGACAAAAGTAATATGTTTGGAGTGTAAGCAGGAAATTGAGTTTTTTCCGGGCCTGGATCGCTGCCCTGCTTGCAACGGCGTCTGGCTGGATGCGCAGTACGATTACCCGGCGGTCGCTGAAATCTGGAAAAATGGATTGTGGAAGCGGGTCAACTCATTATGGCGGTTTGCGGAACTCCTGCCGGTACTCCATCCCGATCAGGCGATAAGCATGGGCGAGGGCCAGACCCCGCTTTCCAGGGCGGCAAAAATTCAAGATCGCCTGAACCACGCTGCTGTTTTCATTAAAGATGAACGTCTGGCGCCCACCAGTTCCTTTAAAGATCGTCAGGCGGCGGTGGCCGTTACCGCGATGAAAGAGGCCGGCATTAATGAGTGCGTGCTGGCCTCAACCGGTAATGCGGCGGTGGCCTACGCCTCTTACTGCGCCCGCGCCGACATTAAACTCTGGTTGTTTTTGACCAGTATGGTTCCTGCCGCTAAAATGCGGGAGGCCGCGCTTTACGGGGCGGAAGTCATCAAAGTGGCCGGCACTTACGACCAGGCCAAAAAAGTGGCTGCCGATTTTGCCGTCCGGCGCAATATTCATTTTGATAAAGGCGCCAAAGCCATCCCCGGCAAAGAAAGCATGAAAACGGTGGCCTTTGAAATTGCGGTTGAATTGGCCGCCTTCTATGGGGAACCGGACCCGCCCTGGAAAGCGCCCGATTGGTACCTGCAAGCCGTCAGCGGCGGCATTGGTCCCATTGGCGTGCAAAAGGGGTTTGAAGAACTTTACAAAATGGGCTTGATTGATCGCGTGCCCAAAATAGGCGTGGTGCAAGTAACCGGTTGCTCGCCGATGGTGCAGGCCTTTGCCGCCGGAAAATCCAAAGCCGATCCGGTGGTACCCGAAACCCGCATTACCGTGCTTTCTACCGGCGATCCGGGGCTGGGCTACGAGTTACTTTACCAGGCCAACCAGACCTACGGCGGCCATATGCTGTCGGTGAGCGATGAGGAAGCCTTTGACGCCATGCGGCAACTGGCCAAAACAGAAGGGTATTCGGTTGAACCGGCCACCTCGGTGGCGTTTGCCGGGCTGGATAAAATGGTCCAACAGCAGATCATCCAACCGGATGAAATTGTGGTGGTGAACTGTTCCGGCCACACCTTCCCGGTTGAAAAACACATCATGGACGACGAAAGCGTGATGGATGTCCGGCTTTCCCATCCTGCCGAAACCTCCGGCGCGCCGCTCGACGGCCTGGGATCGGCGTTGGAACGGCTGGATGAGCAGGTTACTACCATTGTGGTGATTGATGATAATCCGATGGACAGCCGTTTGATCCGCCGCCTGTTGCAGGCCAAAAAACCCTACCGGGTCTTTGAGGCCAACAGCGCGGTAGAAGGGCTGCAAATTGTGCGGGACCGTTTGCCCGATCTGGTGGTGAGCGACCTGACCATGCCGGGCATGGATGGCTTTGCCCTGTTGGAAGAACTCAAAAAAGATTCTATCACAGCCAACATTCCGGTGATTGTCGTTTCGGCCAAGGATTTGACGCCGGAAGACAAAAACCGTTTGGCCAGCCAGGCTACCTCAATCTGGGCCAAAGGCGCTTTCTCTACCCAGGATTTGGTAGAGCATGTGGTGGAAACGCTGTCTAAATCTGATAGTGATGGCGCCGCGCCCGGCTCACCGCCGCAGGCGGCGGAACCGGTAGAAACGGCGACGGAACCGGTTGATGCGGACAAAGATGTCAGAAAGATCGTACTCATCGAAGATAATCCAATGGATGCCCGCCTGATCAGCCGCATTTTACAGATGAACCGCCCGCTGGACGTCAAACAGGTTCAGGCCGGTCGAGAAGCGCTCCGGGTTATTCGAGAAGAGGAACCGCATTTGATAGTGCTGGATTTGATCATTCCTGATATGAACGGTTTCCAAATCCTTGAAGCGCTTAAAAAAGATCAAAAGCTCGATACCATCCCGGTGATTGTCATTACTTCTAAAGACCTTTCCCAGGTAGAAAGGCGGCAGCTTATTTCTCAAGGAGTCTATTCGATGTGGCGTAAGGATAAACTGGACCGGAAGAAATTGGTGGAAGATGTTGAGTCGCAATTAGAGTGAACTCGATTGGATATAAAAATGTATATCATAAACCCATTCAACCATTCTAAAAAATGGGAGGAAAGTTAAAAAAATGTTGATTTTGTATGTTGAGGATAATTTCGAAAACAAATTATTTGTCCGTCGTGTGATCGAGTCGATGGGTCACGAGATGCTGGAAGCGGAGACGGGCTACCAGAGCCTGGATATGGCCGAAGAGCGGCCTCCTGATCTCATCCTCATGGACATTAATATTCCGGGCATGGATGGCCTGGAAACAACCATCAAACTTAAAGAAAATACCAAACTGGCGCACATCCCGGTAATTGCCTTAACGGCCAACGCCATGAAGGGCGATAAAGAACGCTGCCTGGCTGCTGGCTGCGATGGCTATTTGCAGAAACCCATCGGCGTTTCCGACCTGCGTAAAACGGTACAGGATTATTCTAATAATAGTTGATGATTCACTGCGCATACATCAGGCAGAGGCGGCAAAACGCTGTTGTGGTTTTCCTGCTGCTGCGCTGTTTGGTGTTTGATTTGTTTTGGCCTGGCAAGCGTGGTTTATTACATATTGAGCTGCCGGCCCATTCCTCATAGTTACGTATGATCTCTCTGGAGTTTAAAAATTTATCGACCGGCGTGGGATCGGAACGTTCTTCCGGCCCACGTGTAAAACCGGATTAGACATGAGCGTGGAAAATTGCTGATCCGGCCAAAACTTTGGTGCATTTTCGATTTTTGAGACGAACTTGCATAAGCGCTGAGTTTTCCCTGTGAAAATATCTGTTATTTGTACGGTTTATAACGAAGAGCAAACTATTCAACCTTTACTTGATTCCCTGGAAGCGCAAACGCATCTGCCGGATGAAGTTGTGTTTGTGGATGGAGGATCAACCGATCATACCGCTGCCGTTTTGCAGCGGTATGCGGACGACAGCCGGCTGCCGGTAAAGATCATTGTTGAGCCGGGCGCTAATATCAGCCGGGGGCGTAATATCGCTATAGCCGCGGCGGCTGGCCCGGTGATTGCCGCCACCGATGCCGGGGTGCGGTTAGACAAGCATTGGCTGGCTGAACTGGTCAACCCTTTTAGCGCCAAAAATCCACCGTCTGTGGTTTCCGGATTCTTCATACCCGATCCCCATTCGGCGTTTGAGGTAGCCATGGGAGCCGCGGTGTTGCCGGCGCTCTACAACATCAACCCGGACACGTTTCTGCCCAGCAGCCGCTCTGTGGCCTTTTTGAAAACAAGCTGGCAGGCGATTGGCGGGTATCCTGAATGGCTCGATTACTGCGAGGACCTGATTTTTGATTTTCGGCTGCGAGATGAAGCCGGCCCGTTTGGGTTTGCGCCGGAAGCGTTGGTCTATTTTCGGCCCCGCAGCTCGTTACGGGCCTTTTTTAAGCAGTATTACCAATACGCTCGCGGCGACGGCAAGGCCGATTTATGGCGCAAACGGCACGCCATTCGGTATGGAACTTATTTAGTGGCCGTGCCGCTGTTAATCATCTTGGGCATCGTTATTTCTCCCTGGTGGTGGCTGGTGGGCCTGGCGTTCGGCGGGGTGGGGATGTTCTATACCCCTTACCGGCGGCTGCCCGGTTTATGGGCCAATTTATCAGCCGTGGAGAAAATGGTATCGATTTTATGGATACCGATCATCAGAATAAGCGGCGATATAGCCAAAATGATCGGGTATCCCGCCGGCTGGCGATGGCGCCTGGCGCGTTTGCCTACCCGGCCCGAATTACGCTGGCATCCCGGCAAGCAGGCCGGCCAGAATCTTTAAGTTGGCCGGTCCGGAGTCAAAATCAACCGGAAAATAATAACTGTAACCAACTCGTAACGACGAGAAGCGGTAAAAAGTGATATACTAGAATAGATGCCTTTAAGCGGAGTGCGTTGTTGCTGTAGATGGGCTTTGGCACGTATTATTTCTTTTATCGGTTATTTCCGGCTTGGCTTAATCGGGATATTTAAGGTATAATCAGCGTGAGTGCTTCTATTCCTCAAATACCAACTGGAACAGAAGAAAAAACCTACTCAATGGTGCAGGAGCACACTTTGATCGGCAAAATTATTGGCAACCGGTATAGAGTATTACGAGAAATTGGCAGCGGTGGTATGGCCTGGGTTTACCTGGCTGAAGATGCCAAAGAAGACCGGCTGGTGGCCGTCAAAGTTTTGTATCCCCAATTTGGTGAAGATCTCTCCTATATCCAGCGCTTCAACCGCGAAGCCAAACTGGCCAGTACCCTGACCGACCCCCACATTGTGCGGGTTTTGGATTATGGCGCCGACCGCGACATCTATTATCTGATCATGGAGTACATCGAAGGCCAGGATTTACGGGATATTCTCAAAGCCAAAGGCCCTTTCTCCTGGAAAAATGCGCTGGACATGATCGACCAGTTAGCCACCGCTTTGGAACACGCCCACCAGCACAACGTCGTTCATCGAGACATCAAACCGCAGAATATGATGATCGAAAATGACAGCGGGCTGCTGAAGGTTTTGGATTTTGGCATCGCCCGCATCCCCACCCTGCCGTCGCTGACCCAATCCGGTTTTGTGGGGTCGC
Organism: uncultured Caldilineaceae bacterium; assembly: GCA_964612485.1. Taxonomy (GTDB): domain Bacteria; phylum Chloroflexota; class Anaerolineae; order 4572-78; family J111; genus JAFGNV01. The sequence goes on along the minus strand of CAZTFF010000015.1, from coordinate 25,366 downwards.
CGTACTACGTTTCGCCAGAACAGGCGATGGGTGAGGAAGTTGATATCCGGTCCGATATTTATTCATCGGGCATCGTGTTGTACGAGTTATTAAGCGGCAACATCCCCTTCGATGCTAAAAGCCCCTGGTCGATTATCAGCCAGCATATTTCAAGCGATCCGCCCCCCATTAAATTGGAAGATGACGATGTGCCGGACGGCATTCACCAACTCATCGAGCGGATGGTCACCAAGCGGCCCGAAGATCGTTTCCAAACGCCCACGGCGCTGCGGCGAGGCATTGGCGCGGTTTTAGGGGGGCAATCCGTTCCCGATGATACGCTGGATACGCGCCTGATTGTCTCCGCCGACCAGCAGGCGGAAATGGCCGAAAGTCTCTACCAGCGCGCGCTCGACGTGATTGAGGACCAGGAATGGGCGCGGGCCGTTGACCTGTTGAATCAGGTGCTGGCCTTAAATCCCGACCATCCCGAGGTGTCTGAAAAACTGGCCCGGGCCAGGCAAGAAGCCATTTTGATTTCATTGTACGGCGCGGCCAAACGCGCCATCAGAAACGCCAATTGGGAAGACGCGGTCAACAACCTCAACGGTATTATCGAACTTGATCCCGACTATAAAGACGTACAGCAACTGCAAAAACAGGCGCGGCAGGCGTTGGAGCGAGAAAACAGCCAGCAATTTGTGGTAACGCATTACAATGAAGGCGTGGCTCATTTTGAAGCGGAACGCTGGGAAGAGGCCATCCAGGCCTTTTTAGAAGTAAAACGCCTGGCGCCCAACTACGAACGTGTTAATACCCTCCTGGCCGAAGCGGAACGCATGAATAACCCCACCTGGTGGCAGCGCCTGGGCAACTATGTGCCGCAAGATGCCTGGCGGTGGAGCCTGGTAGGGCTGGGCGTTGTGGCCATTATCTTTATTTTGTTCCTTTCCTTTGGCAATCGGAACCAGGTGGTTGGCGATGATAACGCCGCCAATGATCAGCTTAAAGTGCTTTACGAAGAAAGCCAGGCCGCCATTGAATCCGGTGAAACAAAACAGGCTATCGCCCTTCTGGACCAAATCATCGCCCAGGATCCCGGTTATGCCGATGCCGCGACCCTCAGACGAGACCTCATTATTTCCCTGACGCCCACACCCACGGCCACCCCCACGCCTACCGCAACACCAACGCCAGACCCCGCGGTGGCCATGCTGGGCGAGGTAGAAGAAGCTATACAACTTGAAGCCTGGGATGATGCGCTGACCACGCTGCAAGATATCCGTTCCCTTAATTCCGATTTCGAAAGACCCCGCGTCGCCTCGCTCTTTTGCGATGCGTATGTGGGGCGAGGGCTGGCCAGCCTGGCCGCTATCCGCAACAACAACCAAAATGAAACGGAATTGGTCAGGGAGGCCCTGGCGGATTTTGAGGCCGGAGCAGTGGAATGCCCCAAACGGATAGATTTGCAAGATCAGGCCAGCCGGGCCGAAGCTTATTTGAACGCCCTGGAAACATCGGAGAATGATTACGATGCGCTTATTCAGATTTTAACGCCGCTGGTGGCGGCAGACGCAAATTACGCGAACGGCAATGCCAAGAAGCTGTTGTACACCGCTTACATCAAACGCGGCGATGTTCGGCGCGAAAACTCGGATATTGTGGGCGCTCTGGGCGATTATGAAGCGGCGTTGGCCCTCAATGTTGAAGACCCGGCGATGGCTCAGACCCGCCGGGCGGAACTACTGCTTGCTTTCAGCCAGCAGCCTCAGGCCACCCCCGTCCCCGCTGCAACCGTTGAAAGCAGCAGCGGCGGAGATGGAGATGAAACCGATGTCGAACCAACTCCTGAGCCTGTCCGCATAAAATATGGCCGGCCCGAATTGATCGCGCCCGAAGACGATGCTCAATTTGCCGGGCGTTTGTTTGATCAGGCTTTTCTGGAATGGCAGCCTGTGCCCGACCTGGCCGAAGACGAGTATTACGACCTGACGATTATGTACATCTATGCCGACGAACCCAAATATTGGGGGTTAGCTACCAAAGATACAAGAATCCAACTCTCCCCAGACATAGGCGTTGGCGAAGCCGGCGGCAACCGATTCTATTGGTGGGTAACGGTTCGCAAAGAGAATTCAGCGCCCAATGCAAATAGCATCGATCTGCCGGTCAGTTTGCGGAGCGAGGCCCGGACATTTGTCTGGATGCCTTGATGAAGCTAACCGGCCGCTTGCGCTCCATTTTCCCCTGATTGTTTTTCATTTCCTTATCCGTTATAATAAAACAACCTGTCACAGCAACGTTGGGAGACACGATGCCTGCACCACATTTTGAACTGCGTAAAGTCCAGGCCTGGGCCAGAGAAGCCGGTCAAATTGCCCTGCGGTATTATCAAACCCAACTCGCTCCGCAGCGAAAAGATGATCACAGCCCCGTTACTGAAGCCGACCGTATGGTAGAGAAGTTTTTGATCGACAAAATAGAAAAGCATTACGGGCCAAACGGCCATGTAATTATTGGCGAGGAAACGGGGGGCGAAAGCAAAAATAACGAATTTGTCTGGGCCATAGACCCCATCGACGGGACCCGCATTTTTATCAACGGCCTACCCTTGTGGTGTATCAGTATTGGCCTGCTGCGCCGGGGAGAGGCGTATCGAGGCGTGGTCTACCTGCCGGTTTTAGATGAAATGTATTACACGGATGATGAAGGACGCCCATTTTGGAACGGAACCCCCCTCGCGGGCATGATCCGTACTACCTGGGAACGTGATGATTTCATCTGTTTGTCTTCGGAGTCACACGAGTATTTTGATATTGAATTCCGACGCTTGCGGGCGCTGGGCGCGGCGGTAGCTCACCAGGTTTATGTGGCCCGGGGCGTAGCCGTGGCCGCCTTGCAGCGACGGTTGAGTTTGTGGGATATTGCCGGCGCGCAAGCCATCCTGAAAGGGGTCGGCGCTGCCGCTGTTTATCTGGATGGAACCCTTATTTCTATGCCCGATGTGTTGCGCGAGGGCAAAATTCGCGGGCCGGCCCTCATCGGCCATCCTCAAATTGTTGAAAAACTATTGCCCCGTATTAAGGTTAAAGCAGCGGACTCCAGGGTTTAAACCTGACAGGTTTGGCTTTGAATTTGGCATTGCTGCAATGACCAATATCCTGTTGTCAAACATGGGGAAATGGCTTATACTATAAATGTTAACCCCGATACTGTTTTCCGGCGTAACACAGCGATACTTTATCTACAGGTTGAATAGCTTATGGCCCAAGTTTATAGAACGGACCTCCTGGAAGAAGCTTTAAAAGAAGTTTGTGATAAGTTAGATGGCGTGCAAGGAGCGGTGATTGTTAGTATCGAAGGGTTTGTGGTGGCAGCTTACGCGCCGCATGAAGACGGCGATATTATGGATGAGGAAAGCCCCACCAGCAGCCCCCAGGTGGCGGCTATGGCCGCTACCCTGATCGCGTTGGGCGAACGCACGTTGGCTCGTTTGGCCCAGGGAGAAATGATGCGCCTGCTGGTTGAGGGCAACGATGGGGGTATGCTGGTGGTTCCGGCCAATAAACGGGCCTCCATAGCTGCAATGGTCAATCGAGACGCCAAAATGGGGCTGGTTCTCTACGCTTTACAGCAGAGCACCAAAAAAATCAGCGAAATTTTAGAAGGTGGAATTCCCGGATAATGGCCGGCCAAAAAGATAACAGCCAATTATTGCAGGAAGTGTTAGAAGAGTTAATCACCCATAACCCCGATATTCTCAGCACATTGGTGGTGAGTGATGACGGGTTGAATGTCGCCTCCGGCATTCCTTATCCTGATGATGATGACCTTGCCCTGGCAACGTCGGACCTGACAGATATGGCGGAAGAATTCAGCACGCGTCTGGATCAGGGCAATCTCAACCGGATTTTGCTGGAGGGGGAACGACGCACAACCATTGTTATCAGGGCCAGCCGCCATACAATTTTGATGGTCTCTACCCCGGCGGATGCCAAATTAGGGTTAGTGTTGATTTCCATGCGCCGGGCCGCGCAGCAAATTGCCTCAATTTTTCATTAAATTTAGTGGATTGATCCATATAAAAAGGGGAGCCGCCGGCTCCCCTTTTTTGTGGTTAAAACAATTAGCTTTACGGCCCCCACGACATCCGCTCGTTGGTCCAATCTCGTTCTCCAACCCCCCAGGGATTACCTTTAGGAAAATCAAATAGTTTGGTAGCCTGACCGCCGGATACAGGAGCGACGTAAACGGCCCAACTGCCGCCCCGGTCGGAGGCAAAGGCCACCCATTGGCCGTCCGGCGACAGGGTTGGTACGCCGTCGCTGGAGTTGGGGCTGTTGGAAATATTGACCATACCGCCGCCATCAAGCCCCATCACGTAGGCTTCCCAATTACCGCTTTCTCTGGAGTGGAAGGCAATCCGGCCTGTTTTGGCATCGGTGGGGATGATGCTGGTTCCATCGGCAACTTTGCGAGGGGTTTCGCCGTTGCTGCTGCGCTTGTTGGCCCACGAGGCCACCGTAAACATCCCGCAAGAACCGCCTCCGGCCCAACTATTGCAGCCTTTATAGAATAGATGATCGTTCCCGGCCCAAACCGGGTGGCTGCCCTGAATTTCGCCAATCTGCCCGTCGGGCACCAGAATACCAAAACGGGCCACATCCCTACACTTTTCATCGCCTTCTTGCGAGGGCGGAATAGTGCCGCATTGGACAAAAATGTAGGAATGGTAATTACCGTCAGACCCAATGGCTAACTGGGGGTTGCTGTAGGCCAGCCGCCCGCCATCCGGGCTGTAAACCGGGTAAGAATCGGTAGGCGAACCGCTGACGGCTTTTTCAATATTTCCCCCGGCGCTGGCCTGAAACACATCCTCGCCAAAGCCGCCGCCTTCTCCGTTAATTAATAGCTTGGTGCCATCACTTCTAAAGTGAGGTTGCCGGGCGCCCTTGATCAGAGCCAGCCGCTCACCCTCCGGCATTGAGACAATGTGAACATCGTATTTCCCACCGCCATCATCCACCGGAAAAGCCAGCTTGCCGGAAAGGGTGGGTTGGTCCGGGGTAGGGGTGTCGGTAGGCAGGGCCGGCGCGGGTGTATTGGTGGGCGGGCCGGGGGTAGGGGTGTTGGCGGGAGCGGGGGTGTCGGTGGGTTCGGGGATGGGTGTGGCATTGGCCAGCGCTTCGGCGGTGGCGGTTTCAGCGGCGTAAAGCGCTTCTTGGGCAATAGCGGTTGAAGTGGCGTCTCGCGCGGCGAGCGCGCCGGCAATAAGCTGCGCGTCGGCGGTTTGTTTGGCTATGGTTTGTTCGGCCTGCACGGTGGCGGCTTCAGAGGTTTGGGTGGGCGCGGCCATGGCCAGGGCGGTGCCGGTGGCATTGGCATTGGCGGCATTTGTCTCGGCCTCAACTTCAGCTTCAGCCGTGGCCGTTTGATTGGCTTGCGCGGTTGTTGTTGCCGCCGCGATGACCATATCTTCCGTGTCATCCGGGTCCACAGTTGAGACCCCGTTGCCGCCAATTAGAAACGCCGCGCCGGCAATTCCGGCCAGGATCAGGCCAATAATGACCACCCCGCCAATGATGAGGGGCACAAAAGGAAATTGCTTTGCGCCAGAGATTGCGGTCGCGCCGGCATCTGCCGAATAAGCGGTGGTCCCGCTATTGCTGTCGAAGGCGGCTAAACTGGCCGCTCTCTCTTCGGAGGTGATGGGGCCAGAAGAGTGATCAATTTGTTCAACTTTAGGCGGAGGCGCAACAATCGTGAGAGGAACATTTTCTTCGCCGGGTTTTACGCCGACGGCTTCTCTCAGGGCGCGGGCCATTTCGCCGGCAGTTTGAAAGCGGTCATCGGGGTTTTTGCTCATCGCTTTCAGGATAACGCGCTCAACGGGCTCCGGTGTTTCGGGCTTGACCGTGCGCGGCATGGGCAGCGGCTCGTTGATGTGTTTCATGATCACGGCAAAAGGAGTATCGGCATCGTACGGCACAATACCCGTGACCATTTCATAGAGCATCACCCCCAGCGAATAAATATCGCTGCGCTCATCGGCCTTTTCGCCCTGGCCTTGTTCCGGCGACATATAGGCCGGAGTGCCGGACAGCGCGCCGGTTTGGGTAAATTGCGTGGCCCCCACAATGCGGGCAATGCCAAAGTCGGTCAGAACTACCTGACCCTGCTGGTTGATCATCACGTTGGCCGGTTTGAGATCGCGGTGAACCATACCGCGCGAGTGGGCGTAGTCAATGGCGCTGCACAGGGCCGAAAAAACACGCCCCACCTCTTGCAGGGTGAAAAATTTGTTGGCGCTTTTACGGGCTTTGGTTTCCTCTTTTAAGGTGGGGCCGTCAATATACTCCATTGCCATAAAGTACAGGTCGCCTTCGCGCTCAAAATCCAGGGCCTGGACAATGTTGGGATGGCGAAGCCGGCCAATGGCGTGCGCTTCACGCTCAAAACGGCCAATAAAATCTGCATCTTCAACCAGATGGCTGTGCAGGGTTTTGATGGCCACGTATCGATCTAATCCCGGCTGGTAAGCCTTGTATACTTCGGCCATACCACCCCGGCCAAGCCGGGCAACCACCCGATATCTACCAATAGTTCTGCCTACTAAATTAGCCATGTTTTACCCAAGTATTGAAAATTTTTAGGATATGGTTCATTATAACACTCCGATAAAAGAGCGTCAATAAACCATTGGTTTTGGTTTGATGAGAAGGCTCATTGCCTAAATTAAAACCTGCCAGTGTCTGGTTTATCTCACTGGCAGGTTCTATTAGTTCATTGATCGGAGGCTCCAGCCGGTTAGGGCGCCCAGGAAATGCGCTCTTCCAGCCAGCCTCTGGAGTTGTTGGTATCGATCAACACAATCCCATCGGGCGAGCCGTTCATGTTGATCAGTTTGCGCTGGTTGCTGCCGTCGGCGTTCATCACCCACACCGCCCACTGGCCGCCCTGGTCCGAGGCGTAGGCAATACTTTGCCCATCCGGCGACCAGGCCGGAAGCCCATCGTTGCTGCCGTTATTGGTGAGCCGTTGGACGTTGGAGCCGTCGGCGTTCATCACCCAGATTTCCCAGTTGTTTGCGCCCCGCTCCGCCGACATAAAGGCGATTTTGCTGCCGTCGGGAGAGGCAGCGGGCGCGTTGTCTCCGCGGTCTCCGCTGATTTTGTTTTCGCCGCCGCCGTTCGGCCCCATCACAAAGATGCCGCAGTCGCCGTTGGGCAGGCAGCCCTTGGCCACAATCCGGCCATCCGGCATTGTTGAAGGATATTCTCCCTGGAATCCCAGCGGCGTGTCGTTCTGCCCTAACTGATCTCCCCGGTAAAGCCGGGCCACGCGGTCGCCTTCCCGCCGCGACATAAAGACAAACGAGAAACCATCGGGCGACCAGCTTGGCAGGCCGTCTTCCACAAAGCGCGTTACCTGACCGCCGCGCCCGCCGACAAAATCTCTAAAAAAGATGCCGCGCGTGCCCAGGTCCCAGGATCGATAGGCCAGCAGGGTGCCATCTTTGTTAAAAGCGGGTTGGCTGGCATTGCCGGCCACCACACTCTGGCTGCCGCTGGCCACATCCGCCATCCAAATATCGTACGTATTGGTGCCGGGATTAAAGGCCGGGTATACGATCTTGCCGCCAACCGGCGCGGCTTCACCTGCCTCAGCAGGCGCTTCTGCTCTAGCCGGTGCTTCAGCTTCAGCGCCTGTTGAAGCTTCAACCTCCGCGCTATCTTCGGTATCGGCGGTTGATTCCGACTCTGCCTCAGCCGGCGCGCTGCCGGAGCCGGCGGTACCGCCATCGGCCAGAAAATCTTCCAGTTCTTCATCTGTAAAGGGAATGATGAGTTCCTGGTTAGCCTGCAAATCGTTCGGGTTGTCAATGCCGTTTTTGGCGGCCAGCACATCGGCATCAACGCCAAATTCTACGGCAATGGCCAGCAGCGTATCGCCGGGTTTTACGATGTAGACAATCGGTTCGGCGTCTGTGGCTGTCTCTGCTTCTTCGCCTTCTTCCGCTTCTTCGGTTGCTTCCAGAGTGGGCGTGGTATCTGCTTCGGCAGGTTCTTCTTCCGCTGCTTCGGCGGTTTCCGGCGTGGCGGCTGCGGTTACCTGGGCGGCTTCAAAGCTGAAGCTGTTGATGATTTGTTGGAAGGTCGGTTGAAAAGCATTCCACTGGCCGGCGGGCGCAACCGCCACCAAATAATAGCCCACGCCGTCTTTATTGGTTACGGCCAAGGTGGCAATACCGCGACCGCCTAAGTTTTCATCATCAAATTCAATCTGGGCCGAGGTCCAGGTTTGCGAGGCGATACTGATGGTGCCTTCATTCAGGGTGTTGGCGTCTGCCGGGAAATTAGCCAGAGTATTGCCCAGAACTTCGGCGATGGTGGCGGCGTTTGTGTCGGTGCCTACCCATAACGCTGCATCCTCTAAATTTTCGGGATCCAGGCCCGCTTCGGAGGGTGATAAAATGGCGTAGTCATCGGTTTCTTCACGCTGCCATTGGTCTGGATAGTCCAGGTTGAAGCCCAACGTACTTTCAAAATTGATCATTGTAGGCGCTTCGGTTGGCACCACCGCTGCTACTGTTTCTTCCGGGGTAGGGCCGGGAGTGGGCGTAAAATCGGCCATTGCCGCGCTCATGGTGGGAGTCAAACTGGCTTCCACCGCAATGGGGTTGACCCCGGCGCTGTTGTCGTTGAGCATCAGAAAGGCGGCAATGATTATGAACGCAAACACCAGCAGAACAATGAATCCGCCTACAAATGTCCAGACCGTGCTGGGGAAAGCACGTAAAATTTCGCCCAAGGTGTAGCCGCTCTTCTCCGGTTTAGACTCGGCGGCGGTTCCCGGTTTGACGACTGGAGCAATATCTTTGGTGTCTTCTCTGGCGCGCGCTTTTTTGAACTCGTCCGTGCGAGAGCGCGTTTTTTGGAATTCGTCGGTTTTGGTGCGGGTTCTGCCCTGTACCTGATCCGTGTCCGAACGCGAGCGGGGTGTTTGGGCCAGAGGTTGGGTCACATCGCGGCGAGATTCAGCTATCTGGCGCGGTTCAGAGGCCGGACGCGGTGTTGGTTTGCCGCCGGCGGGCGCGCCTGCCGGCGGGATGGTTTCCATCGGAATGGTGCTTTCGCGTGCCCGGCGTGGTTCATTGGGTGTGGGTTTTACCGGACGGCTTCCCCGCCGCCCGCCGGGACGGCCGGAAACGGATGTTTCGGTGGGAATGATGAGGGTGGGTTCGTGTTCCGGTTCTCGCTTTTTAGGGCCGGCAGGGCGGCCGGTTTCGGTCGCAGGGCGTTCTCGCCTCGCTGCCTGTTCGGCAGGAAGCGGCCCTGTATCCCGTTTGACAGGGCCGCTGGCCGGCCGCCGCCGGGGAACCACCTCTTCTGTATCCGGCGGCGCGGATATGGCGGACCTGGCCGCAGGCTCCGGTTGGGGTTGAGGTTCGGGAGACGGGGCGGGTTCCGGTTCTTCCTCGGGTTCAGCTTCAACTACCGTGATGACTTCTACATCAACAACCTCTACATCGTCGTCATCTTCGTCTTCAAAAAATTCGGCCACCACCGCCGGTTCTTCGGATTTTTTGGCTTCGGCCCTGGGTTTGGCCGGTTCCGCTTTTTGATCCAGAATCATTTCCGGATTGGTGGGCGGAACATCACCCGCCGGCTCGCCGGAGGAATATTGCAGCCATTGTTTGCCGTCAAAATAATACCAGGAGCCGCTATCACTTTTTTCGGTGGGCGGATTGGGGATGTCGTCGGTATCGGGTGTTGAGGTAGTTTCCGTGGCAGGAGTCTGAGGTTGGGCTTCAGCCGGCGCGGGTTGGGGTTGGGCCGGTGGCTGCTGGGGCGGGGCCTGGTAATTGTAAGGCTGCTGCGCTGCCTGCGGTTGGTATGGCGGTTGTTGCGCCGCGTAATTGGCATATTGGGGCTGCTGGTATTGAGGCTGATGTTGGGGCGCGTAAGTTCCGTACCCATCCGCCGGCCCATACTGTTGGGGCTGGGCCTGGTAAGAGGGGGCGTAGGGTTGGGCCACCCGCTGCTGGAACTCGTCTGCCGAATGCCAGCCGTCGTAATCGTAAAAATACCATTGACCGGTTTTGACCCCCATCATCCAGTAACGGCCTTCATCATCCTGGAACAGCTCGCCATCCATCTGCGAGGGCATATCCGGCCCCGATTGGGCGCTATGAAGCTGGGATTGGTAGGGGGCGGCATCGGGCGCGTTGTAGGCTCCGGCGTCGCCGGGAATCGAGGGGTCGCCGGCATCCGGTTTGACCCATTCGCCGGTATCCGGCTCGTAGTAATACCAGTCGCCGCTGTGAGTGCCGCGCTGCCAGTAGCGGCCTTGCTCATCAACAAGCGGCAGCGATTCGGCCTCGCGGGGATCGGCCTGGTGCCAGGTCTGGCCATCGTAATAATGCCAGGCGCCGGTCTGCGCGCCGATCATCCAGTAGCGGCCCGCCTCGTCTTGAAACTGAAGGTTATCAACTCCCGTAACAAATGTTGATTCATCAATGGTGCCGGTCTGGTAATTGTTTACCAGCGTTTTGTACCGGCGTTCTAATTCTTGAACAACAGAACTATTCATTATGTTCCCAATCTTTCTATCCTGGAGACGTCGTCCCATAAAAGGGCATCATCCCCTTGATTGACTCCTTCCGTCTTTCTTTGCCGGCGACGGCCCGTTGGTGAAAGTTCCCATTTTCACCCTGATCCTTGAGGCCGAGGCCACACAAAGCTACATGTTACACTTTTTTTGACGATTCTCCAAAAACCGCCCCCCGATACAAATGATAATAATTGGGTTGTGCGTTTCGGCCAAAAAAGGGTATAATCTGCCCCAATGAATAAATTTACGTCGATTATTTGGAGTATTTTGCTGCTGGCGGGCGTACTGGTTGGCGCTGCGCTGTGGCTGAATATGTTTTTTACATCCGTTCAGGCGTATCGCTCGCCGGTAAGTGATACGGATTTATCGCCGGAACCTTCAGTATCGGCGGATAACAACAATGTAGTTGTGGTGTTGATCAGCGGCTTGGGATACGATGCCGAATTGAACCTGGCCCTGCCGGTGTTGAGCCAATTGAAACAGGTTGGCGTATACGCCGCCGTAGAGAGCACGCCGCCCACGTTTTCTCAAACCGCCTGGGCCACGCTGCTCAGCGGCGCGTCCCCCGAAACCAACGATGCCCCGCCGGTAGATGTGCCGCCGGACAAATTGCACCTGTTACAGGTGGATACGCTGTTTGCGCGGGCGCACACGGCGCGTTTGAAAACCGCCTTGCTGGGTTTGGCGGATTGGCGGCGCATGATCCCCCGCAACCAACTTGATTACACCCTTTTTGTCAATGATGCGGGGCCGGAGAGCGATCAGGCCGTTTTAGAAGAAGCGTTGGCGCTGATCGAGCGCGATGAGGTTGATTTTATGCTGGTGCATTTTATCCAGCTAAATTGGGCCGGGCAAACTCAGGGCGGGCCGGGCAGCGCCGCTTACGATCAAGCCGCCCGCCGGATCGACGGATATTTAGAGCAGCTTGCCGCCGCGCTCGATTTGAAACAGGCCACGCTGGTGATTGTATCCGATCACGGCCAGATTGGTTTCGGCGGGCATGGCGGGCCTGAGCCGGAAGTCATTTGGCAGCCGTTGGTGATGGTGGGCGGCGGCACCGTGCCCGGTATCTACAGTGATATTCATCAAACCGATATTGCGCCCACCCTGGCCACTTTGATGGGGCTGGCACCGCCCGGCGCCGCCCAGGGAAATATTTTGTTTGATATGCTTCGGCTGGCTGAAGATGAACGGGCCGCGGCGCAGATTACCCTGGCCGCGCAGCGGGTGGCTCTGGCCCAAACCTATGTGCGTCAAATTCAAGATGAAACGGCCTCGCTGCCCGACAGCGCGTCTGAGGACGTGTCCGAAGATCTGGCCGGCGCGCGGCGCGCGTTTGATAATCAAAACCCGGACGGCGCTTTTGAATTGGCGTTGTTGGCCCAGAAAGAAGCAGACCGTCAAATGGCAGTGGCCCGCCAGAGTCGCCTCCGCAGCGAGCAGTGGCCGCGCCTTTTTCTAACCGTGGTTATCCTCATTATCTGGCTGGCGATGATCTGGCGGCGGCGGCGGGGGCTGCACGCCGGGTCTGTTTTGATTGCAGCCGTGATAACGATTGCCCTGTATCACGCCCTCTACCAGTTACAAGGCCACAGTTACACGCTCAGCTCTTTAAATGCCATCGGCTATACCCAACTTCCCCTGGATACGGCCCGTCGCGTGGCGGTCAGTTTGCTGGCCGGGGGGGGGCTGATGCTTATATTTTTTATGCTTACCGGCGAGGAGAATTGGATCACCTTGTTGGGAATGGGCTATGGTTTTTGCGTGCTGGTAACATTTGTTTTTGTGTCTTTGTTTTTGTGGGGCTACTGGCAAAACGGCTGGCGGGTAACATGGCATCTACCGGCGGTTGAACCGGTTTTCTGGCAAATCAGCGGCGCGCTGGAGGCCATGAGCGCGGCGGTGTTGGGGTTGATTTTGCCCTGGCCGGTGATGCTCTTAAGCGTGCTGGTCAATTTTTTACGCCGGCATTTAAGCCGGACCCAACCAACAGAAGCGTCCGAACCGGGGCCGGGGCCCGGTTTGCGGCTGTAAAAAACTCTCAAATGGAGGCAGTATGCGCGTTCTCATAACCGGCGCTAACGGCCAATTAGGCCAGGCGCTACAGAAGATTTTGGAAGCCCGGGGCGAAACGGTGATTCCCACCGATGTACCGGAGTATGATATTACCGCCCACGACATTGTGGATACCCTGGCCGCTTTAAGGCCGGATATAATTCTTCATTGCGCCGCAATGACCAATGTTGACGGCTGCGCCAGAGACCCCGATCTGGCTTTTAATATTAATGCCTTTGGTACCCAAAATGTAGCCCACGCCTGTTTGCGCTGCAACGCGGATATGGTGGCCGTATCCACCAACGAGGTGTTCGACGGGACCGCCACCCAACCCTACGTTGAAAACGCCCCCACCAACCCCACCAACCCCTACGGCAGTTCCAAACGGGCCGGGGAGCAGATGGCGGCGCGATACCTGAAAGACAGGCTCTATATTGTGCGTACGGCCTGGGTTTATGCGCCGGAGGGAAATAATTTCCCCGCCAAAATTATGGCCGCGGCAGACAAACATGGCGAACTCCGGGTTGTAACCGACGAAATCGCCAACCCTACCTACGCCCCGGATTTGGCCCAAGCTATTGTCGATCTGATCCAGACCCGTGCCTATGGCATTTATCACTTTACCAACAGCGGCTATTGCTCCCGTTATGAGTTTGCCCAGGAAATTTTGCGCCAGAGTGGCCGGGAACACATTCCCATCCACTCCATTACCCTGGCCGATTATCCCCGCCCAACTACCGTGCCGCCATTCGCGCCGCTGGCGAACATCAAAGGGGCGGAATTAGGAATCGAACTGAGGCCGTGGCCGGAGGCTCTAGCAGCCTATTTTGAGGAAACTAGAGGTCAGTAAGGTGGATCATCCCCTCCTCTCCGTGATTATTCCTCACTACAACGGCGCGCATTACCTTCCTCCCTGTTTCAAGGCGCTTCGCGCGCAAACCTACCCTCATGTGGAGATTATTCTGGTTGACAACGGCTCTACCGATGAGTCGTTACCCCTGACCCGGCGCGATTTCCCGGAAGTAAAAATCATGGGAACGGGCCGCAATTTGGGCTACGCCGCTATTAATGTTGCCTTTCAACAGGCCCACGGCGATATTATCGCCCCGCTCAATAACGATACGGAAGTAACCCCCGGCTGGGCGCGGGCGCTGATGGCGGCGCTGCAGCGGCACCCCGAGGCCGGCATTGCGGCCAGTAAAATGCTGCTGTTTGATCGCCGCGATACGCTCCATTCGGCGGGCGATGGTTTTGGTACGGACGGTATTCCCATCAATCGCGGGGTATGGCAAATAGATGAGGGCCAATTTGACGCCGATACTTATATTTTTGGCGCGTGCGGGGGGGCGGCGGCCTATCGCCGGACGATGCTGGAAAAGATCGGCTTTTTTGACGAAGATTTTTTTATGTACCTGGAAGATGTCGATTTGAATTGGCGGGCCCAACTGGCCGGATACCGGGCGATATTTGTTCCCCAGGCGGTGGTTTACCATCATCTGAGTGCCAGCGGCGGGGGCAGAATTGCCAGTTATTATACGGGCCGCAATACCATTTTTATGCTGGCCAAAGATCTGCCCGGCGCGCTTTTTCGACGCCACTGGCGGGCCATCATCAAGGCTCAATTCAACATTGCGCTCGACGCTCTTCGGGCCTGGCGCGGCGAGGCCGCCCGCGCCCGCCTCAGAGGCCAACTGGCCGGGCTGTGGGGGCTGCCTTACTGGTTAGCCAAACGAAAAGCCGTGCAGCAATCTTGCCGGGTTGATGATTCTTACCTGGAAAGTCTGTTGACTCCCCCCGGCCATTCTTGAACATTCCCCCCACCAACCGATAACGGACAAAGACAATCGCCCTCTGCTGCTTTGCTACTTGCTACCCTGCTACTTGCTACCCTGCTACTCTTCTTCTTTTTCCGGTTCCGACTGGTTCCAACTGAGCGAAACTTTAAAGTGAACGTTGCTGCTCGATTTGGCGATCATCGGCCCGGCTTTGGCATCAACTTTGAGGGCAAATTCAACCGAGGCCGATTTGGGGGGGGTGTCCATAGTTTGCAGGGTATCAACCATGCCATTGGCGCAGGCGCGAATGGTATTTAAGGTTTCATCGTAAGCGTTGGCCGCGGCTTCATTATCTCCAGCGTCGGTATCAACCTGGCCGCCGAATCCGGTTTTAACTTTGCTGCCCGGCTCCACTTCAATCCGAACCAGGGTGCCGTCTTTGGTTTTTGTTTCGATATACTCGGTAGTCATCTGAATTTTCCTCCAAAATTTGATCAGGCGTTAACTATAGCATAATTTGTTGGTCTTGACGAACTGGCAATAGGAAAGGCCCACGGGTAAAGCGTGGGCCTGTTGTTTTTGTGATTCAGGAACGGTTCTGAATTTATGTTTTTTTGCTATCCGCTGTTGAGGCTGCCGCGTCTGGGGTGGGGATAGCTCTGGCTTTTTCCTCAATTCGAACTTGAATTCTTTCTCTTTGTTCGTCGGGAATTAGACTTTCGGGCTTTTTGGTGTCATCCCCTTCCGGTTGGGGCGAAACCCGCTGGACAATTTTATCGATCATTTCAAATACAAAGCGTTGGCGGAATCCTGCAATCCAGCCAAAGACAATCTGGATGGCAATAACCGTACTCGAGTTGAGAACATTGTTTGAGTCTCCATCGATGGCCAGATTGACTAACAGGAACCCGGAGCCAATGATAAAGTAAACAACGGCGCCCAAAACAAACCCCATCACCGGTTGGACCAGATAATACATTACATACTGGCGGTCAAAATCTTGTTTCATTGCCACATGCCAGTAAAGACTGTATAAAATGCCGATCATGCCGCCAATCCCGCCGGCCAAGGCCGAGAACCATGCCGCCCGGACCGCCATCACATTGGCGCTTGATTCGCCGATAAACTCGCTGATCTGGGAGTCGAGCAGAAAACCGGCCAGGAAGGCCGCCAGCCAGATGATGGCGTACAGAAAGACAAACGTTCCCCAGGTATAAGACCATTTTCGTAAATTACGTTTGCGTTCAATCATGGTCCTGACAATGGCTACCAGGTACAGCGCTTCGTCATACTGGCGGGTGTCTTCAAAGATAATATCCTGGGCCTGGCTGAGAACTTTCAACGCAAACTCGCTGTCGTCTTTATTTACGCTGAGTTCCCGGGCCACTTCGTTGTAGAGGTCTTCAATCTCCTGATCAAGTTTTTCCCGCCGCTCGCTGCCGATGTAGCGAGTAACTTTGCGGGTCATTTCCTCATCGTAATCCACTTTTTCCCGTTCTTTGAGATCGAGAATGTGGTTGGCCTCCAGCATTTTGGTATCTTCGGGAATGATGTCTTCTTCTTTGACCTCGATAGGTTCGCTGACAAATCCACCAACCGACTCGATCCTGGCGCGCGGCATCGACATGCTGGGCGCGCCGGTGGCCGTGCTGGGCGGACGGCTCATGGTGGAGCCGGGAGTAGGCCGGGCCGTATTGGAGGGCTGTGGTTGGGTATCTGACGCCGGGCCGGTGTCTTGCGGCGCGTTAGAAACAGAGGGAACGGACGGCATAGGGCGGGGAGTGGAGGTCGGCGCGGCGCTGGCGGAAGGC
The DNA here is from genome assembly GCA_964612485.1 of uncultured Caldilineaceae bacterium. Taxonomy (GTDB): domain Bacteria; phylum Chloroflexota; class Anaerolineae; order 4572-78; family J111; genus JAFGNV01. Next base: position 9,132 of record CAZTFF010000015.1, on the reverse strand, counting down.
ATTCCCGGCGGCAGATTGGACGGCGGAATGGTGGTTGGTTCGTTTGCGGCTGTCGTTTCTGTCGGCGCCGGTGTATCCGAAACAGCCGGTGGGGCCGTCGCATCATCGGCCAGCCCGGCCAATTCATCGTCCGCTTCCAGGCCGCTGAGATCATCTTCTTCTGCCGGGGGGACCTCGGTAGCGGCAGGCGTGTCGGGTTCTATATCGGCAAAATCATCTACACTATCCAGGCCCCACAACTCCTCATCGTCGCCGTCGTCCGCTTCATCCACCGACATTTCCGCTGCCGCCGGCAGCGCCGCTGCCGGGGGTAAATCAGTGGGCGGTGTTTCGGCGGCGGGCAGCGAATCAGGCGAGAGGGGCGCCGGTGACGTTTCAGCTGCGGCAGGCGTTTCCGGCATAGACGGTTCGGCGGGCGGCGTGGCCAGTTCCAGATCGGCGGGTGGGGCGTCCATGGCTACCGGCAGGCCCAGGTCGTCTGTCATATCTTGCGAGGTAATAACGTCGGCCTCGTCATCATCGGCTTCATTGACCGGCAGGGAGTCGGGTAGAGGCGCAGCCGGCTGTGGGTTGAAGGCGGATGGTGACGGCGGCGCTTCTTGCGCGGCGGGCAGGTTGTCAATCAATTTGCTTAAATCGTTGGATGTATCAACCGCTTCTTGGGTGGCCGCCGGCTCAAGCGGCGCCGACTCCTCAGCTTCATTTTCCGACGGCCCGCCAAAGAGGACGTCGATACCTTTGCCTTTTTTCTGGGTTAAACCCAGGGTTTCGGCTCCTTTATCTTTTAAACTAGCCCGTTTTCTCGCCATTAATAATTACCTCCGCAAGTTTTCTATACGCTTGCGCCCCCTCGTGTTTTGGCTCGTACTGAATAATCGGGAGTTGAGCCACAGGCGCTTCTGCAAATCTGATACTGCTTTTGATAACAACCGGAAAAACCTTGTCGCCAAAGATCGACCGGATTTCGGCCATCACTTCTTCCGAATGAAGCGTCCGGCTCTTGTACATGGTTCCCAAAATCCCTCTGATGGTGAGGTTGGGATTGATCCGTTGTTTGACCCGCTGGATCATTTCCAGTAAAAAGCGCATGCCCCGCATGGCCAAATATTCGGTCTGTAACGGAATGATCACTTCATCGGAAGCGGTCAGGGCATTGAGCGTTAACAGGCCCAGGCTGGGCGGCGAGTCGATCAGGATGTAATCGTAGTTGGGGCGCAGCGGGTCGAGTTTTTCTTTCAGAATCGCTTCCCGGCCAAATTCCGACATCAGATCCATTTCGGCGCCGGCCAGATCAATATTAGAGGGAATAACATCCAGGTTGGGCGCAATATCAAAAATAAGATTCTGGATCGTTACATCTTCTATGAGAAGATTATAAACGGTTTCGTCTAATTCGTCACTTTTGATGCCAACCGTAATCGATAGCGCTGATTGAGGGTCCAGATCAACTAACAGCACCCGCCGGTTTTGCTCGGCCAGGGCCGCCCCCAGGTTAACCGTGGTGGTTGTTTTGCCGACCCCCCCTTTTTGATTGGCGATGGTTATAATGACAGCCATGGTATCTTCCTAACAATCTGTAATTAATTGTTGTGGCTTCTATTGAGCAACCAGATTGTTAAAGTTTTTTTCATTATACCACAAATGTGAAGTCACGTCATATGTCAAGTTGGTTTTTACTTGACGTAATGTTGTAATCAGGCCAGGATATGGTATAATAAATTTGTGTTCGTGTAGCGTAACGGAGGTTCAGCGGCAATGAAAGCGCGGCATTGGAGTCTGGCCATTATCCTCATCTTGATCAATTATCTGATTTTTGCCACATTGTTTACCCAATTGTTGGAAACAGATTTTACCCTGACCTATGCCACCCAAACCCCTGTGCCCACGTTTACGCCTGCTCCGGCCCAGCCGTTTGTGGTGATCCCCACGCTTACGCCCTCTCCGCCGATGCCTACGCCAACAGCCACCCGCGTGTTGAACGGGCCGGAATTGGAAGGCCAACCTGAAGCCCTGGCTAATCATCCGGCGGACAATGCTCCGGTCCAAAATGAGCCTCAATCCGAAACAGGGGCCAGTTTGGTTGCGCCGGGCGCCGTTAATATCCGTTCCGGCCCTGGCATCAATTATTCGGTCATCGGCACGCTCAACGCCAATACCACCATGCCCATTGTGGGCCGCAATGCCGATTCATCCTGGTGGCAGATAAAAATCACCAACGGCAACACCGGTTGGGTGTCTGATGCCGTGGTTGAGGCCGGCAATACCGGCGGCGTACCTCAGGTTGATGCGCCCACGCCGCCCAAACCCACGCCGGTACCGGCCCAGCCCGCCGCCAGCAACCCCCCGCCTAAACCCAAATACCAGTACGAACCCACCGGCTGGTACGACGATACCAACGAGGGACTGACCCGTTTCTACGGCTCTATCAAAGATGCCGGCGGTAATCCCGTTAACGGCGTTTTTGTGCGGGCCACGTGTGGTAACTATTCCACCATTTCCTATCCCTCCGGGCCGGTCGGCTGGGGGGCTTTCAATGAAAGTTTTGATTGGCCGGATGGCTTTTACGATATTACGGTCGATACCAAGCCGGTTCCCTGCATCTGGACTTTGAGCGTGGTTGAGACCGAGGATCGAGAAACCGTGAAATCCGTTCTGTCTGAAGCCATCCCGGTTGAAGTGACGATGACCGAGTCAATAATCGTGGCTAATTGGAAGAAGAATTGGTAAGTTGGGTTAGCGTTCAACAACCCTAAAACTTTCGCTCAACACCGGCTTTGTGCCGCCGGCGTTTGATGTGAAGGCCAGCCGGTACTGCCCCGGCGGCAGGTTGGTCAAAAAGAAATTGGCCTGGCTGCGGATAATTTCCTCGTTTGACTCCCCGGTAAACACTATATTTTCTCCCAACGGCATCGAAAATGTAACCGGTGTAGGGTTTCCCTCGCTGTCTACTACCTGTACTGTCAGCGGGGCGGGAGTGGTATCTTTTGGACTCCAGTACAGCGTGAGATGAACCGGGTCGCCGGGATGAAGCAGCGTATACAGCGCGTCGCGCTCCCCCACTTTGTAAAGATCGTAGCCCACCAGGGTGATGTCGCCCAGCGGCGCGTCGAGCGTAACCTCAATATCAAAGGCTTCGCGGGGCAGCGGTGCGGGCGGGCGAATGACATCAATGGGGGCCAACTCCACAAAATCATTTCCGTTTTCTCCGGCAACCGGCAGCCGTTGGCCGGTTTGGCTGTGGTACAAGCCCACAATCAAACGGTAGCGGCCCGGCGGCGTGCCGGGTTCAATGAATACGCCATGGGCATCCTGAACCGGCTGGTTGACAGGCCAACGGGTGGTGGGCGTCAGCGGCGCGGCGTCTCGCTGGCCGGCCAGGTGATTGGCGGCATCAAGCACCTGAATGAAAACGGTATAGGTGGCGGACAGTGGGTCGGTGGTTTGCCATTGCAGGGCCAGTTGTAAAATATCGCCGGGAGCAATCTGGGGTGAAGCCAGCCCGTAGCCGGTCAGGCGGATAGAGTTGCCCAGGCGGGCGTCAACCGGGGTCAGGGTGTTGGCCCTCTTATTTTGCAGCGCGGCATAACTCGCCAGCCGGACATTGCCGTACCATTGATCGGTGGCTTTGTAGAGATGGGAATCGAGCCAGCTTTCAATCAGACCACGGGGGTCGGCCTGCCGGGTGGCCCAGTAAACGGCGTAAACAGTGGTCGCTGTGCCGGCAATGGATCGTAATTCTTCCCGCGTCGCGGTTTCGTTGAGAGGGCGTTGGCGCGGCAGGGGGTGAATGGCAATGTCCACTTGCGGTTCCCGGTCAAAATAATAGTTGAATACATCTTGCTGGCCTTCGGCGTGCAGAATAATGGCGTCGTCCGGCCCGCCCACCGCTTTGATGAAGTTCACAATCCCGCGATAGTTGTCGCGGGCAAAAACGGGATTGTAGTAGTAGTGGTAGAGCGAAATGGCTGATGTGGCGGTGATGACCAGCAGCATCAAACTGCCCGCAAGATAGCTGAAGCGCCGCGGACCAGGGATCAGTTTGATGATTGACGCAATAGACAGCGCCAGCAGCAGGATCAGCGGTGGCGAGGCCGCCAGCAAAAACTTCAGAAAGGCCGGGCTGAAAACAGCAATGGTGAGCGCGACCGGCAGCAGAAACCAGAGATACAACAGCAACAGGCTAAAAAATGGCGGAGATTGAGTGGCGTCTTGCGTTTTTCGGAGGGCGTAAACGAGGCCGGGAACACCTAACATTAAGGCCAGCAGTCCGGCAGCGAACAGGCCGGATTCATACGGCCAGGAGAGACCAAACAAAAGTGTGTTTGAAATCCCAATCAAAACTTCGCGTAGTGAATTAGCTCCTTGTTCCGAGGGCCACGTGGTGAGCTGCCGCCAGGCGGTAGGCAGCCAGGGAAGATAGAGCAGAATGGGGATGAGTTGCAGGCCAAGCCAGTGGATTAAGGGTGAATTGTGAATTTTTAATTGTGAATTTTTAATTAAGTAAAGCAAAAAGGTGATATTTACAGCCAATAAGATGGACGGATAGGCGTAGTGAGTATAGAGGCCGGCGGTAGCAGTGAAAATATAGGCGAGGGAGAGCCAGATGTTGGGAGGATGGTCAACATAGCGTAAGCCCAGCAGAACGGTGAGGCAGCCCAGGAAGGTTAGCAGCATGTACATCCGCGCTTCTTGCGAGTAGGTTACTTGCAGCGGTGCCATGGCTGCGATGGCTGCGGCCACAAGCCCCACCCGTTTGCCACCCATCTGCCGGCCCAATTGCCAGATCAGGTAGACGACGGCCACACCCAACACGGCAGATAACGATCTGAGGGCGAGTTCGCTATTGCCAAAAAACAGGTTCCATATTTTTAGCAGCCAGTAGTAAAATAGCGGGTGAATATCAAAGGCGGTTCTTTGCGCGATGTCGCCAAAACTGTATTGGATCAACGCGGCGCTGTTGCCTTCGTCGCTCCAGAGAGATGGGGCGGAAATTCGGTAGAAGCGGAGAAAGGCTGCCAGCAGGAGTATCAGGGGCAGGGTGAGAAAACGAGCGATTTGTTTTGCGGATTGCGTCATACTTGCTTTGTGTCTCATAGCCGGGAGCGTCACGATCGACCGGAACGTCTTTTATGCCACAAAATTCGGAAAGCGCCCGCCAGCAAAATCAGGCCGGTCAACACTCCGGCAATCCACCAGGGAACTCGGTTTTCAACGATAATTTCGTCTAGCCCTATCTCTCCTTCGACAACTTCCAGCGTGATCGTATGGGATTGTTGAAAAAGATTGTTGATCAGATTGGTTGGCCCGGATTTGTTGAGATTGATTTCGACGGGAGATTGATGGTCAATCTGTATTTTTAACCGACCTTGTCCCAGGGTGACGATGTTCAGCCGCTGGCCTTCAAAGGTAAGGGTGGCGGTATCGCCGGGGTGGCCGCGCAGGGCCTGGGCAAAAGTAGCATTTTCGTACCGATCCAGCGGCCATGCGCCCCGGTATTGAACGGCCCAATGTTCCGCCTGGTGCCGTCCGGCGTACAATACCGGCGGCTGCGCGGTTTGTTCTTGGATTGCCCTGTACACCGGCATCGGCCTAAAATCCGGCTCAACCATGCGGAAATAATATTGGGGGTTATTTTCCTTCTCCCGTTCGTCGGCCTGTTTGAAAAACCAGTAAAAACCCACGCCCAGCCAGGGCCATTCTTTTTGCAGGCGTTGGTAGGCCAGGGCTGTGTATTCGCCTTGCTGTTCCGGCGTCACCTGTCCGTAGATGGGCGGGATACCACTGTCCGCCGGCACGGCGTTCCAGCTCAACTCGCTGAGCCAGATAGCTTTATGGGCATCGCCATTGCGCACCATCACATCGCGGATGTAGAGGGGGCGGGAAAAGTTGAGCACGCGCGGCTGCATGCGCCGGTCGGTGGGGCCGCTCCACAGGCCGTAGCCTTGCATGGCCAGCACATCAAAATAATTGGCTGCGCCGGCATCGTACAATTGCTGTAAGAACAGCACATCGCTGAGACCGCCGGGACTGACCACATTGCCGTCGGGCGCGTAGCGGCGCTCTCGATCCAATTCGATGGTGGCGGCCAGCGCGCCCATCACCACAATGGCCTCGGGGTCGGCGGCTTTGACGCGGGTGTAGCCTTCTTTGAGCAGGGCGGCGTATTCGGCGGCCTCAATGGGAAATTCGCCCCATTCGGGATAGATGTTGGGTTCGTTCCAGATTTGGTAAGCCGGGATGCGCCCCCGGTAGCGCGTGACTACGGCCTCCACAAAATCGCCGTAATCGTCCAGGTTATCGGGCGGGGCGTAGGTGCCGACGGTGTTGGTCAGGGCGCGGGTCCAGGCGGGTGGATTGCTGAGGCGGGCCATGATTTTGATGTCGTATTTTTCGGCCAGGTCTACAATTTGATCGTATTTTTTCCAGGCCGATTGGTATGGCTCGTGGCGGCGGTCTTCAAAATCGTCCTTGCCGTGGATTTCGATATCTTCCCAGGTAAATTCCTGCCGGATCCATTTGATGCCGGCGGTGGAGATTAAGCGCATAGCTTCTTCCCGTTTGGCCGGTTCGACCTCATTTTGTAAAAAGGTGTTGACGCCGTAGGGATTCACGTGCGCGTATTGGACCGGCACGTGGTCGGCAGTTTGAAGCGGGGGTTGAATCCGGGTAAGCGCGTATTGCATCGTGCCCGAAATTTGAGGCAGAATTGTTTCCTCGCCAGTGATGTTGAACAGAATCGTTTGCAACGGGTATCGGGCCAGGCCGATGCCTGTCAGAAACAATATAAAAATAACTATGATGATTAGCAGGCGTCGTTTCATAGGGCTAGCATTGTACCGTAAGGCCCGGTTGGGGGCAAAAGGTGTGTCGATTTATTTGCTGTCCACATTTGACCAAATCTTACCGCATCAATATAATTTGATATGCAAACGGGCGGTTAGCTCAGTTGGCTAGAGCGCCTCGCTTACACCGAGGAGGTCACAAGTTCGAGTCTTGTACCGCCCATTGTTTTATGTCAAATTATGGGGATATTTCTTTCCCAAAAAAACCAAAAAATTCACCGAATCTCGGTGAATTTTTTGGTTTGAGGCCATATTTGTCGGTGCTGAGGGGTGTTGTAGGGGGGTGAAGGGCCTCAATGGGGCCTCTCAGAGAATCTTGTACCGGCTATCGTTTTATGTAAAATAGTCAGTGTTCTTCTTACCGGCGACAACAAACATCCCGCCGAATTTCGGCGGGATGTTTGAGACGCAGCCTCCAGGCCGGGGACTGCCTATCGTGAATTGTTGTAACTACCTTAACCCTGCATACCCTCCTCTGCCACAAACACTTTATACAGAGTCCGCGCCCGGGCCGGCCCTACCTGGGGAACCTGGGTGATCTCGCCACTCTCGATCATGGCCAGAAAATCGGCAAAGGTGACATCGGCCAAGCGCCCGCCCGGGGTACAGGCTCGGCTCAGCAAGCGGGTCAGGGGATCATCCAACTTGCCTTGATGGCGGGCATGTCTGATCTGCCAGAGCAGCGTGTCTGTCTTTTCACTTTTCAAGGGACGAAGTTGGATCTGCTCCCACTCCCAGGTCGACATTTCGACAATAACATTTCCGGTTGATGTTCGTCCTACCTGTTGCATCGCGTCTCCGTTTCTGGCCGCATCGGTGGGATCATCGAGGGTATCAGGCGGCATTTTTAGCATAAAAACCAAATCACTGCTTCACTAAATCATTCTTTTCGAGGGAGGGTTTCCCCATGTCTCGTATCGCCCTGGATATTGTTGTTCGCATTCTGGTAGTCATCACCCTGGCAGTTTCACAATTTCATCCTCTGGTGGCATTGGCGGCTCCGCCGGCGTTGTATCCTGATGTCCAGGGGGAGGCAACCGGCACCCCCACGGCCACCCCCACCACCGAGAGTACATCGGAGCCGACCGCGACGGCGACTGAGACGGCCACACCGACCGCCGTCATCTCCTCCACGGCGACCCTGACTCCCACGGCCACTACCACAATCACTCCCACGGCCACCGCCACGCTGACTCCCACGGCCACCGCGACAATCACTCCCACGGCCACCGCCACGCTGACCCCCACCGCCACCGCGACTTTGACGCCGACAGCTACGGCCACGCCGACTTCCACCCCCTCGTTATCCACTCTCACCCTCAGCAAAACCGGGCCGGCGACCGCTGTGGCCGGCGAACCGATCACCTACACTCTGACCCTCACCAACAGCAGTGCGGTGACCGTCACCGGGCTGGTCATCACCGATGTCATTCCCCCGGCGGCCACCTACATCACCGGGGGGATCAAAAGCGGCGCGGTGGTCAGCTGGACGCTGGAAGTTTTGTCTTCATTCAGCAGCCGGGATTTCAGCCTGGTGGTCAGCGCCACCGAAACGATCACCAACAGCGATTATGCCGTTACCGCCCAGGGCGGCAGCTTCGTTCGAGGTGAACGCCTGGTTGTCACCGAAGTCTATCCCCCGCTGACGCCGGCCTTCTCCGCTTTTCCGTAGCGCAGTCTGGCCCCGGCCCTGGTGCAGTTTTTGAACACTTCGACCGGCCACATCGAGGGTTACCGGTGGCATTTTGGCGAATTGTCCCCGGATACCGGCCAACCGATCACCAGCACCCAGGTCAGCCCGACCCACACCTACCGGACGGCCGGGGTCTACACGGTCACGCTGACCGTGAGCGGCCCCTCGGTCAGCCGGAGCCTGACCAAACCCCACTACATCACGATAACCGAACCGGTGAGCGCCGGTTTCTATGCCCAGCCGCTTACCGGCACGGCGCCGCTGACCGTGACCTTCACCAGCACCACCACCGGCGCTTCGAGCCAGGTGTGGCACTATGGCGACGGTGTCACCCAAACCATCACCGCTTCCGCCTTCATCCCTTCGACAAGCTCAGGACAAAGCCTGCCGTCGTACGCCATCACCCATACCTACACCGGGCCGGGTGTCTACACCGTGACCCAGTGGGCTGAGGGGCCAGAAGGCCGCGATGCGCTGACCCGGACGCGTTACCTCACCGTCACCCGGGCGGTGACCGCCAGTTTTGGCGTCTTTCCCAGCCAGTGTCAGTTTACGGCCTATACTACACCACTAAATAACAGCAACAGTACACCACTG
>CAZTFF010000014.1:105258-108059 GCA_964612485.1 uncultured Caldilineaceae bacterium | reverse complement strand
AGGTCGAGGGCCTGCCGGTAACTGTCGAGGGCGGCCTCGTTTTCCTTTTTGAAGCGTTGCACATCGCCGATGGCCTTCCGGGTGTTGGCTTCGCCCAGCCGGGCCGATGTTTCATCGGCTGGGCCGACGGCGCGGAAGAGGTCGAGGGCCTGCCGGTAACTGTCGAGGGCGGCCTTCATGCTGTAGCCGCGCGCGTGCCACATGCCGCGCCGCTGCAAAAGTTTTGCCTGCTGCGCCGGTTCCAGCCGCCGCTGTTGGGCCGGGGCTTCCAGTACGGCCAGCAGTTCGGCCCACCACTCGCGCCGGCCGGCCAGTTGGGCGGCAAAGGTTTCGTTCTCCCACGCCTCAAACATGCCGGCGGGGTCTAAAAAGCAGCGGTGGTACAGGGCGTTGCGGCTGTCTTCGGGGTCTTGCCCGGCGGCGGCCCGTTGGTCAAAAAAATCGGCGGCCCGCCGGTGGCCGGCTGCTACTTCCGGGTCGTCCTGCCGGGTCAGGTAGGCGCACTGCACCTGGCGCATCAGGTCGTGAAACGCCCAGCCCGGGGCGGTCCGTTTAATAAAGGCGTAGCCGCAAAAGCGGCGAAAAGCCGGGTCGTCCAGCGGCTCGGCGGCCTCCGGCAGCACCGCGTTCAGGCTGCGCATGGTAAAGCCGCGCAGCAGCGGCCCGTAGCGGGCGGCGGCTACCAGCCGGGGGTCGCCCAGCCGTTCCAGCCGGTTGATAATGCGGCCGTAAAGCCACTCTTCCGCCGAACGGTGCAGCAGGCCGTCTTTAAGTTCGGCCAGGGTCAGGGGCTGCCCGGCCTGCCGGCCGTCGCGCCACAATTCGGCGGCCATTTCGGTCAGCATAGGGTGGCCGCCGGTCAGTTCAAAAATGGTATCGCGCAGCCGGGCCGGAAACTGTCCTTCGCTCCAGTCGTCCAGAAATTGGGCGGCGTCGGCCCGGCTAAAGGCTTCCAGCGGGCAGTGGGCGCGCCAGGCCCGGGCCGGGGCGTACACCACATCCTGCCGGCTGCCCACCACCACCCGCAGCCGGGGGTTGGCGTGCTGGCTGCGGGCCATCAGGCTCCACAGCCATTTTACCTGTTCCGGCGGGCGGTCCGGCCGGGTATCCTGGGCCTGCTCGTACGTATCCAAAAAGATCACGGCCGGTTGGTCGGGCAGCCCTAACAGCTCGGCGCTCAGGGCCGCGGTCAGCCGCTCGTGGTACAGGCGGGTCAGCTCGGCCTGGGCCTCGCGCTGCCCGGTGTCAATATGAATATTGGCCTGGCTGATTTGCCCGCCTTGTTCGGCATGTTGTATCGCTTCTATGGAGCGGGCGCTGCCGGCTTCCAGCAGCTTTTGGCGGCTGCGGTAATAATCCCGGGTAATGGTTTGCGCCTGGGCGCGGTAGCGCCGGGCCGCCTGGGGCGGCAGCAGGTGGGCCAGCCCTTCAATGATCAGGGCCGGGTCCAGGCCGCCGTGCAGGTCAATTTTGGTCCAGGCTATGTTTTGGGCGTGGCATTTGTTAACAATGAGCCAATCTAACAGGCTGCTTTTGCCGTGGCCGCTCAGGCCGGTAAAAACCACCACCCACTGTTGGTTGCGCCACAGGGCGGCAAAGGTTTCTTTTTGATGATCTCGATTGGTGAAATGGGGCAGAACAACGGGCGGGACAGGCGGCATAGTTTACTCCAGCCTGATCTCAACGTCATCTAACCGGCTGTCCGGTCCCGAGGCTTTTTGGCTGGCTCCGGCCGCGCTGCCGGCGGGCGCTTCAATCTTCCCTTTGTGGATCACGCCGCCGCCGGTGGCTTCCTGGCTGAAATGGGCCGGCGCAGCGGCGGCGCTGTCGGGCGCGGCCTCCGTTGGGCGGCCGGCCTCCACTTCTACCACGCCGGGGATCACGGCCTTGATCTTGTTCACCGTAAAGCCGGCCCGGCGCAGCAAATAGCCCACCAGGGCCAGGGCCAGCACAATAACCAGCGCCCACATAATGATAGCAGATATACTCACGAAACACCTCCCGGAACGTTTTGTTGGTTGGCAAGACCACCTGCCCTCTATTATACCCCAACTGAATTAAAACTCAACATCTTGTGCATTTCGCAAAAATGCTTTACAATAAAAAACGAAAAAGACGCGCCGGCCCCCCGCCGGCGCGTAAAAAAATCAAACCATTATACCATAGGAGGCTTTCATGACTGTTAAGTACAATGTGATCACGCGTAATAACCCGGCCAACCCCACGGCCCCGCCCAAGTATTACCCCTCTATCAAGAGCAGCGGGCGCGTCACCCTGCGGCGGCTGGCCAACCAGATCGCCGAAATCTCCACCGTCAGTTCCGTGGATACCCTGGCCGTGCTGGAAGCGCTGCTTACCCTGATCCCCCGCGAGCTGACGGACGGCAATATTGTGGAGCTAGGCGACCTCGGCTCGTTCCGGCTGCGCATCCAGAGCGAAGGCGTGGAAACAGAAGAAGCGGTTTCGGCCCATAATATCAAAAAGGTGCTGCCCCTGTTCACCCCCGGCAAAGAGTTCAAGCGCGTGTTGGGCCAAACAGAGTTTAGCAAAGACGGCGCTTGAGGCAACCGGATATGCCCTCCCCTAACCCTCACCCAAAGGGAAGGGGATTTTACTCCCGGTCAACATCACCGGGCCGCCGAACTCCGCGTCCTCCCCTAACCCCTCCCAAAGGGAAGGGGATTTTACTTCCTCTCCCTTTGGGAGAGGGTTGGGGTGAGGGTCGGGCATACTTGCGCCTGTTCTAAACCTAGCCACAACTGTTAATAGATAACAGCGAACAGCTTCACTCGTTAGAGTGA
>CAZTFF010000014.1:86859-105158 GCA_964612485.1 uncultured Caldilineaceae bacterium | reverse complement strand
AGCTGTTCGTTTAGAAAAGTGAAGCTGTTCGTTTAGAAAAGTGAAGCTGTTCGTTTAGAAAAGTGAAGCTGTTCGTTAACCCTGGCTTAAAACTCAATACCCGGCTGGGCCTTGATGCCCGCCTGGTAGGGGTGCTTGATCAGCCTCATCTCGGTCACTAAATCGGCGTGCTCGATCAGGGCTTCCGGCGCGTAGCGGCCGGTGATAATGAGGTGCAGCATTGGGGGTTTGTTGGCCTTGAGCCAGTCGATCACCGCGCCGGTATCCAGCCACTCATAATGCAGGGGGTAGGTGAACTCGTCCAGCACCAGCAGCTCGTACCCGCCGCCGGCAATGCGTTCTTTGGCAATTTCCCAGCCGTGCCGGGCGCGGGCTTCGGTCTCGTCCATGTCTTTACTGGTCCAGGTGAAGCCGTCGCCGGTGGCAATCCAGTCGATGCCCATGCGCTCGGCGGCCTTGACCTCCCCGAAGCGGGCCTTTTCGTGCTTGAGAAACTGTATCACGCCCACCTTCATATCCCGGCCCCAGGCGCGCGTTATCATGCCGATAGCGGCGGTGCTTTTGCCCTTGCCGTTGCCGGTGTTCACAATCACCAGCCCCTTTTTTTGGCGGGGGGTGTTTTTTTTCTTGGTCATTTTAGCCCCTCACACCCGGTAATGGCAGCCCACGCTGCCGCGATTTTCCCAGGCAGCGGTGGTCACAATAATGGCCGCGCGCACGGCGTTGCGCAGGCCGATCATCGGGTCGGTGAGCCAGGTGCGGCGGTAGAAGTTTTCAATTTCCACTTCCAGGTGGCGCAGCTCGCTCATGGCGCGGCGCAGGCGGTGCTTGTTGCGTACCAGGCCCACGTAGTTCCACATAATATTTTTGATAGCGGTCATATCCTGGCTGATCAGGGCCGGATCGGGCGCAAATTGGCCGGTAGCTTCCCAGGCGGGGATGTTAGCGGCATTGGGGGCCGCCTGCCCCGCCAGGGTACCTTGAATATGCTGCGCGGCCCGGCAGCCCCAGGTCAGCCCTTCCAGCAGCGAGGCGCTGGCCAGCCGGTTGGCCCCGTGAACCCCGGTGCAGGCCACCTCGCCCACGGCGTACAAATGCTCGATGGTGGTGCGGCCCCACATATCGGTCCACACGCCGCCGCAGGCGTAGTGGGCCGCCGGCACCACCGGCACCAGCTCGCGGGTAATGTCCACGCCGTATCGCAAACACTGCTCGTAAATATTGGGGAATTCTTCGCGGATCTTATTGGCGGCAATGTAAGAGCGCAGGTCCAGGTACAGGTTGCGCACCTCTTTGGTAAGCATTTCTTCGTGCATGCTGCGCGAGACTACATCGCGCGGGGCCAGGTCTTTCCACTCCGGGGCGTAGTTTTGCATAAACGGCCGGCCGTCGGCGTTCACCAGCCGCGCCCCGGCCCCGCGTACCGCCTCGGAAATGAGAAAGTTAGGCGCGGGCGGGCGGTGGAAGGTGGTGGGATGGAACTGCACAAACTCGCTGTTGATGGCGCGCGCGCCGGCCCGGTAAGCCATGGCCAGGCCGTCGCCCCGCGCGCCGGAGGGGTTGGTGGTGCGTAAGAATATCTGGCCCAGCCCGCCGGTAGCTAAAATGGTGCGTTTGGCAATGCAGCGGATCACCCGGTTGCCTGCCCGATCCAGCAAATAAGCGCCCACGCAGGCGTGGGGCGCGTAAATATCCAGCCGGTTGAGCGAGTGGTGGGCCGGGGTGAGCAGATCGACCGCAGTGGTGCCGGTCAGAAAAGTAATGTTGGGGTGATCGGTCAGGTGTTTGATGAGTTCCACTTCAATGGCCCGGCCCGTGGCGTCGGTGGCGTGCAAGATGCGGGCCGAGGCGTGGCTGCCTTCCAGGGCCAGGGCCAACTCGCCTTCGGGGGTATGGTCAAACGGCACGTTGATCCGCTCCATCAAGATTTTTTTGACTAAATCCGGCCCTTCTTCGGCCATAATGGTGACGGCCTCCGGGTTGCTGTGGCCCGCGCCGGCCCGGTGAACGTCCTCGGCCAGCAGTTCCGGCGAGTCGTTCGGCCCGCGATAGATGATGCCGCCCTGGGCGTAGTAGGTGTTGGTTTCGCCGGGAACTTTGGAGCGCGTTACCAGCGTTACGGCAATACCGGCGTCGGCCAGTTGCAGGGCCGCCGTGCCGCCGGCTATGCCGCTGCCGATGATGAGGACATCGGTTTCGAGAGATTCGGTAGTCATAGGGTCCTTTCCTCACGTCTCGTCTTAAACCTCAAAGGTTTTAAAAACCTTTGAGGTTTAATAAAAGCGTTAGCCAATCTGGATCATCCGCTCTACGGCCTGCGCGGCCCGCGCGCGGATGTCTTCCGGCACGTTGATCTGGTACCGGTTGTGTTGGAGCGCGGCCAGCGTATCTTCCAGCGTGATCTGGTTCATATGGGGGCAGCGCACGCTGCACAGGCGCAGCATCTCTTTATCGGGATTGGCTGCGGCAATGTTGTCGCCCATAGCGCATTCGGTCAGCAGCAGGTAGTGGGGCTTGTCGGTTTCTTCCACAAATTTGATCATGGCCGAGGTGCTGGCCGAATAATCCGCCGCCGCCACCACGTCGGGCGGGCATTCGGGATGGGCCAAAATAGCCACGTCGGGAAACTGCCGGCGCACATTTTTGATGTCTTGCACCGTAAATTTCTCATGCACTTCACAGCGCCCGTGCCAGCCGATCATCTGGTAATCGCCATTTTTGCCTGCGCCGTTCTGACGGGTAGGGAAGATGATGTTCTTGCCGGTTTCTTTGGCCACGTTGCCGGCCAGGAACTCGTCGGGCAGAAAGATAACGGTATCGCTGTTAAGCGATTCCACCACGGCGCGGGCATTGCCGGAGGTGCAGCAGACGTCGCTCTCGGCTTTTACATCGGCATACGTATTAACGTAAGTAACTACCGGAACGCCGGGGAATTGGGCCTTGAGTTGGCGCACATTCTCGGCGGTGATGCTTTCGGCCAGGGAGCAGCCGGCTTTTTCGGCGGGCAGCAGCACCATTTTATCGGGGTTGAGGATTTTGGCGGTTTCGGCCATAAACTCTACCCCGCAAAAGACGATGATGTCTTTGTCGGTTTCGGCCGCCTTGCGGGCCAGGGCCAGGGAGTCGCCGGTGACATCGGGGATGGTGTGGAACAGGGCCGGTTCCATATAGTTGTGGCCCAGGATGATGGCGTTCTTCTCTTGCTTGAGCTGGTTGATCTGGTAAGCCAGCTCGGCCTTGTAGCGCAGCTCCACGTCCGGCATAATATGGCTGAGTTTGGCCTTCATTTGTTCGTAAGTTGCTTCAACAGACATGATTTTGCTCCTGTACTCACTTTTAGAGTCCGCTAAGGGCGCAAAGGCGCGCAAAGAAAAAAAACTAACATATCTTCGCCTAACTTCGCGGATTCCATTATGTTCTCCATTTCTATAAGTTATTCAAATTATTCCAACAATAAACTAATATCCATCGCCTGAACGGAATGGGTCAGCGCGCCGACCGAGATGTAATCGACCCCGGTAACGGCAATTTCGGCAACGGTATCCAGATTGACGTTGCCTGAGGCTTCCAGCGGCGTGCGGCCCCCGGTTATTTCCACGGCCTGGCGCATTTGAGCCGGAGTCATATTGTCCAACAAGATGCGGTCTACGGCAAGTTTCAGGGTTTCGCGCAATTCAGCCAGGTTTTTTACTTCAACTTCAATCGGGCGGTGGCGGTCATCGCCGGCCCGTACGCGGTTGACGGCCTCGGTGATGCTGCCGGCGGCGATGATGTGGTTATCTTTGATCATCACCATATCGTACAAGCCAAAGCGGTGGTTCTGACCGCCGCCCAGTTCCACCGCCCATTTGTCCAACACGCGGAGGCCGGGGGCGGTTTTACGGGTATCGAGAATGATGGCGTTGGTGCCGGCAACTGCCTCAACAAAGCGGCGCGTCATCGTCGCGATGCCTGACATCCGTTGCAGCAGGTTCAGAGCCACCCGCTCGCCGCTAAGCAGGGCGCGGCCCGGCCCGGTGATGGTGGCTACGACATCGTTTGTATTCGCATAGTCACTATCGCTACACAAAAAGGTAAAATCTACGGTATCATCAAGCAGGGTGAACGTTTTACGGGCAGCCTCCAGCCCGGCGATAACGCCTCCGGCTTTGGCGATAAATTGGCCGTGAAGAATGGCATCGGAGGGGATGATACAGCGGGTAGTTACATCGCCATCGCCAATGTCTTCATCCAGGGCATTTTGAATAATGGATTTTATTTGTGGGTACAAATCGGTTGTCATTTGTTTATCGATTTTTCTTCTTGTTGGATAGTGTAATTGTGACACTAAATGTACTGTAGCTCAAAAAAAGCTGATGTCAAATTACGGTAGCAGGGGCGAATGGCCATTCGCCCCTGTATTTTTTGGGCGTAGGCCGGCGATGGCGCTTGTAATCACTCCGCCGCAAAGCAGCGCGATACTCAAGGCCGCGCAAATGCCGGCCACCCGCAGGGCCTGTTTGATGGTGGTGGCGTCGGCGTTGTTTTGGCCGCCTCTCAATTCGTAAATGTCTCGTTTGGCCAAGGTAATGTTGAGCGCGCCGGCCATTGCCGCCATGGTCCAGCCGGCGTTGGGGCTGGCCGGGCGATGGTGTTGGCTCAGCATGATGTTTTTGGCATTCCGATGATCCAGCCCGGCCAATTTAGCAGACGCCACCAGCAGCCAGCCGGTGAGCCGCGCCGGCAGCCAGTTGAGCGCGTCGTCCAGGCGGGCAGGGAATTTGCCCAGGTCTTCAAATTCTGGGGTGCGATAGCCCCATAGGGCATCGGCGGTATTGACAAAGCGGTAAGCCCAGGCCGCGGGCAGGCCGCCGATGGCATAGGCCAGCAGGGGGGCGGTCACGCTATCGGTCAGGTTTTCGGCCAGCGATTCGATGGCCGCGCCGGCTACTTCGGTTTTGGTGAGATTGCGTGTATCCCGGCTGACCAAATGCCGGCTCAAGAGGTGCCGCGCTTCGGCCAGGTTGTTGGCTTCTAATGCAGCGGCCACCTCTTTTACCGCGCCACGCAGGCCGTGGTACGCAAAGACAGGTTTTAGCAGGAAGGCGTGGGGGATAGAGGCCAGAATATTACGCCGTATCCTGCTCCGTAGCGAAGGAGAAGCGGGCTGCTTTGCCGTAATAGTGAATGGATTGAACCTGGCAACCCAAAGAAAGGGAAGCGTGAAAAGGGCCGCCCCGGCCAAAGTCCAGAATGTGCCGAACCAAAATTGGTTTCGCGTAGCCAGTTTACTACTCCCAACAACACCCTCCCCCCAAAAGAACCATCGTCCAATCAACATTAATGGATGGAACCGGTTAGGTGGATCGCCAAAACAAGTATCCAGAAGCAACGCCAGTACTACTACCCCTGCACGGAACATTCAAACGCCCCCTTTCGGCAGGGAGAGGATGCGATGGAGTTTTTCCATCTTTAGATGGGTACGAACGTGATCGGCCAGGCGATTATAGGCGCGTTCGCGGTCAAAGAGGCGGGCTGCGCCGCGCCATCCCAAACTTTGCAGCCAGGCGTGGCGTAGGGCGTCATTATCAAACAAGCCGTGTAAATAGGTTCCCCAAATGCGGCTGTTGGTGCTCACCGCCCCATCATAATGTTCGTGTGCAGCTTGCTTGATGACACACAGGGGAGAAACTTGCGTTCCAAGATAACGGCTGCGCCCCATATGGATTTCGTAGCCACGAACCGGCGTGCCTTTCAACCTGGCCAGCGGGCCGGTTGCCGTTTGCAGCACCCCCTGCACCTGAACGGTGTATTTGTCACCCGCAAAGGTCGTTTCAATGGGCAACAGCCCCAGCCCGGCGGCGCGGGTCCCGGCCTCGGCCTCCACGCCGTGGGGATCGGTTAAAGTTTGGCCCAGCATCTGGTAGCCGCCGCAGATACCGATCACGGCTGTTTGTTGATCGGCCAATCGTTTAATGCGTTCGGCCAGCCCGGAGTCTCGCAGCCAGGCCAGATCGGCCAGGGTCATTTTGCTGCCGGGCAGGATGATCGCGTCCGGCGTGTCAAGCGCATCGAGCTGTTCCACAAAGCGTACCTGCACCTCCGGTTCCGCTGTCAGGGGGTCAAAATCATCAAAATTAGAAATGCGCGGCAGCCGGATTACGGCGATGTCTATGGTTTTCTTCGTTGCAGCAGGGGGGGGCGGCGGTCGTTTATCCAGCGCCACCGAGTCTTCGGCGGCGATGCCGATGTGAGGCAAATAGGGGATCACGCCCAACGTTGGCGTATCAAAAGCGCGCGCTTGCAGCATTTGTAGGCCGTTGCTCAGCAGATCAGGATCGCCTCGAAATTTGTTGAGGATAAAGCCTTTCACCAGCTCTCGTTCTTCCGGTTCCAGCAAGACCATGGTGCCTACCAGCGCGGCAAACACGCCGCCCCGATCAATATCACCCACCAGCAGCACCGGCGATTGGGCGTAGCGGGCCACCCGCATATTAACGATGTCGCCGTCTTTGAGGTTGATCTCCACCGGACTGCCCGCGCCTTCCATAATGATCAGCTCAAAGCGCTCGCGCAAGCGATCCAGGGCCGAGGTGACGTGCTGCCATAAAAACGGTTTGAGGCTGGCCCAGTTCCCGGCGTCGATGTGGGTGTGGGGTTTGCCGTTGAGTACCACCTGGCTGCGGCGGTTGCCTTCGGGTTTGAGCAAAATGGGGTTCATATCCACGTGGGGCAGGACTCCGGCAGCTTCGGCCTGAGCCATCGTAGCCCGGCCAATTTCGTGGCCTTCCGGGGTAACTCCGGCATTCAGCGCCATATTTTGCGCTTTGAAGGGCGCAACCCGGTATCCTTCTTGAGCAAATATCCGGCACAGGGCCGTCACCAAAATCGATTTGCCGGCGTCGGAGTGGGTACCGAGTATCATCAACGTTTTAGCCGGCATTTGTAATTGATTGTCCGTCGTCTGTGGTCATTTTTTATCACTCACGCTGGCTTCTGCAAAAGTCGCCATTTCATTCAACGTGGCCACCGCCGACGCCACCACCGGCATGGCCAGGGCTGCGCCGGTGCCTTCGCCCAGCCGTAAATCCAGATGGAAAATGGGGTCTAATCTTAAATGCTGCTGCATTATTTTATGCCCCGGCTCTACCGAGCGATGCGCCCCGATCATATGGTCGCGGCTCAACGGGGCCAGTTCCCCGGCAATCAGCGCGCCGGCAGTAGAGATGAAGCCATCCACCAGCACCGGAAGGCGATGGGCCGCCGCGCCCAGCACCAGGCCCGCGATTGCGCCAATTTCAAAACCGCCTACTTTGGCCAGCACATCCAACGGGTCGCCGGGATCGGGCTGATTTATCTCGAGGGCGCGCTTCAACACGTTGATCTTATTTTCCAGCGCGGCATCGTTGATGCCGGTGCCGCGCCCGGTCACATCGGCAACATCCGCGCCGGTGAACGTCGCGCAGATCGCGCTGGAGGGGGTGGTATTGCCAATGCCCATATCACCGGTTCCCACCAGATGCAATCCTCGCTCTACCTCACGGTTTACGGCGGCGATGCCGGTTTCAATCGATTGAACAGCCTGTTCGCGGGTCATCGCCGGCTCCTGAGCAATATTTTGCGTGCCGGGCGCAACTTTGGCCTTGATCAGCGCCGGATGGTCGGGCAGGTCGCCGGCGACACCGGCATCCAGCACGATGACGCGCGCGCCGGCCTGTTTGGCCAGCACGTTGATGGCCGCGCCGCCGTGGAGGAAATTAAGCACCATTTGCGACGTTACTTCCGAGGGAAAGGCGCTCACGCCTTCGGCGGTTACGCCGTGATCGCCCGCGGCCACAATCACCGCCCATTCAGACAGCGGCGGGTTGATCCGCCCGGTGATACCGGCAACCTGAATAGACAGCGTTTCCAGCCGCCCCAGCGCGCCGGGTGGTTTGGTGAGTTGAGCCTGGCGTTCCCGTGCGGCTTGCATCGCGTCACGGTTAAGAGGTTGGATAGATTGAATAGTTTGATCCAGGAGCGTTGTCAAAATAAATCCTCCTTCACAAAAATTTCTCGATGATGATCTCATCGATATAGTGTTGGTTGATTTTGGCCTGTTGATGAGCCGTCCCCACAATACGAAAGCCCAGTTTGAGATAAAACAGCAATGAGGTGGGACTGTCGGCGCGAACATAGCTGAAAATTTTCTCGTAACCTTTTGCTCTGGCGGTTTCAAAGATTGACTGCGCCAACCGGCTTCCGATGCCCAGGCGATGGTGATTCAACGATACATAAGTGCCGATGACACCAACGTGGTCAAACGCGCGCGTGTACGTGGCAAAGGGGTCCGTACTCTGCCAGCCGACAATCTGGCCGGTGCGCGTCTCTTCGGCTACCAAAAAAATGGAGCGGGGGGATAGGTTGAGAATATGCTCACGTTCAGATTCAGGTGAAAAAGGGGTATCAAAGGCGGTGTAGGTTCCGGCTTCAATAATAGGGTTGATGACATTAGCAACACCGGCAGCGTCATCCGGGCGAACCGGTCGAACCAAAATATCCATCTATGCGTCCTCCCATTGAATTTTCAGGGCGGTTTTTAACAGCAGAATATTGAGCGAGGTCATAGCTGTTTTTCTCAAACTGCGAGGGGCTTGCCGTTCCACGGATCGGTGGTTTGCACGGCCAGCGCCCAGGAGCCGGTGGGGTCCCGATACAATTGCGAGTCTACATCAAAAACTTGCCGCAGGTGATTGGGGTGAAGAACATCGGTGGCGGAGCCGGTAGCCCAAACCCGGCCCTGGTGCAGCAAAATCAGCCGGTTGCAGTAGCGGGCCGCCAAACCCAGATCGTGGATAGCCACCATCGCGGCCAGGTTGTAGGTTTTGACCAATTTTTGCACCAGACCCAAAACGTGGTGCTGGTGGTTCACGTCCAGATTGGCGATGGGTTCATCGAGCAAAAGCACCGTGGGTTCCTGGACCAGGGCGCGGGCAATGAGCACCCGCTGCTGCTCGCCGCCGGAGAGGGTGTTAAGCAGCCGGTGGCGAAACGGCTGCAAATCGAGCAGGTTGAGCGCGTTGTCTACGGCCAGCGCGTCTTTGCCGTTGAAGGGCGACAGCCAGCCACGATGCGGATAACGTCCCATGCGTACCACGTGTTCTACCGAGTAGGGCCAGGCAGCGTTGGCCGCTTGCGGAACCCGGCCAATGTGCTGCGCCACCTGACGCGGTTTGAGTTGCCAGATGTCGCGGCCATCGAGCAGCACCCGGCCCTGCTGCGGATGTAGTGTTCTGGACAGGGCGCGCAGCAGGGTGGTTTTGCCGGTGCCGTTAGGGCCGATCAAACCCACCAGTTCGCCGGGATAGAGGGATAGATCAATATTTTTCAATACGGCCTGGTTTTCACCGTTTCCTGATTGATTTTCAGTAGTATAAGCGCAGGTGAGGGCGTATGTTTTTAAACGGGGTGTTTTGTTGGTCATGCTTCTATCCTTAATTAGCCTCAGAAGTCCACCGACCACCAAATTTCAACGGTGGCCTGTTGTCTATGATCGGTGGTCATACATCAAAATAGTTCTCGCCGCATTCGCAGGAGATACAAAAAGAACGGCGCGCCCAGTAGAGCGGTCAGGATGCCCACCGGTAATTCGATGGGGGCCAGTACGGTGCGGGCGGCGGTGTCGGCAGCCACCAGCAGCAGCGCGCCGAGTAAAATACTGGCGGGCAGCAGCAGGGCGTGAGCCGGCCCCCACAGCAGCCGGGCGATGTGGGGCGCAATCAGGCCGATAAAGCCGATAATGCCGCTGCTGGCCACCGCCGCCGCCGTGATCAAAGTGGCGCACAAAACAATCAGCAGCCGCACCTGCCGTACCGACACGCCCAGCCCTTGCGCGGTTTCTTCGCCAAAAGCCAGCATATCCAACGGGCGGGCCAGCAGCCACAACCCGGCCAATCCCACCCCGATGTAGGGCAGCGCAATCCACAGATCATCCCAACTACGGCCCGAAAAACCGCCCATCAACCAGAAAAAAATATTGGCAAAATCATCGTGGTTGAGGACCATCAAAAAAGAAACACCGGCGGAAAAGGCTGAACTCAAGGCCGTGCCGGCCAGCAAAAGGGCCAGAATGTTGGTTTGACCGCTGGCCTCGCTGATGGCGTAGGCCAGCGCAACGGCGATAACCGCGCCGCCAAACGCGGCCAGCGGGATGGGGGCAAAGCCCATCCAGTTCAGTGTCCAGCCCAGGGCAATAGCCAAAGTTGCGCCAAACGCGGCTCCGCCGGAGGCACCGATCACAAAAGGGTCGGCCAGGGGATTGCGGAACAGGCCCTGGAACGCGGCCCCGGCCCCGGCCAGCGCCGCACCCACGACCGCCGCCAGCAAAATACGCGGCAGGCGCAGGTCTTGCACAATGATTCGGCCCGCCGCCGGGTTGGTTATAGCGCCGGCGGGCGTAGTGAGGGCGTCCCACACTTTTTGGGGCGGAATATTCACCGCGCCAATGCCCAGGCTAAGAAAAATGGCGCCGGTCAGCAAGATAACCAGCAACAAAACGGACCACGGAGATCGAGCAGGCATTATTCAAACAGGTCAGGGTGCAGGTAGCGCGCGGTTTCTTCCAGCATATCCACAATTCGCGGGCCGGGCCGGCTGACGGCGTCGCCATCGAGCATATGAATACGTTCGTTTTGAATGGCGGAAATACCCTCCCAACTGGCGCGCGCGTTGATCTTATCGATGGTTAACGCTTCGGCGTGGCTGGTTGGCCCCAGGATAACTTCAGGATTACGTTCGATGACCACCTCGGCGCTGACCTGCGGCCAATCTTCTTCAACATTGGCAAAGATGTTTTCGCCGCCGGCCAGGGTAATAAGCTGGCCGATAAATGTGTTCGGCCCGGCGGTCATCAACGGATCGTACCAGACTTCGTAAAAGACCGTGGGGCGATCAGCAGCGCTTTCCACCCGGCTTTCAACGGTTTTCAATCTTTGACGCAGTTCGTTGGTGAGCGTTTCTGCTTGCTGCGCGTGGCCGGTGGCCCGGCCTACCAGTTCGACATTATCAAAGATGTCGTCAAAAGTGGCCGGGTTGAGAACCATAACCGTTAGACCGGCTTCTTCCAACAGCGGCACGATCTGGTCGTGAGAGTCGCTGGCCAGGATCAGATCGGGTTCCAGGGCTACAATGGCTTCGATGCTGATCGATTTGTTGGTGATGCCGCCAACCTGCTCGCGGCTGGCGGCTTCTTTGGGATAATTGCAGTAACTGGTGACGCCGACCACCTGATCGCCCGCGCCTACGGCAAATAGAATTTCGGTGTTGCTGGGCAGGAGGGATACAATCCGTTGGGGTTTGGTTTCGAGCGTAACGCTGCGGTTCTGGTCATCGGTGAGGGTTACGGGAAAGTCAGCTGTGGATGCCGGGGCGTCGGCAGCGTCCGAGGCAGGGGAGGACGCCGGCACAGCCTGTCCGCAGGCCGTCAGAAATAGCAAGGCAATCAACAAAAGGGTGAACGGTATATTTTTTTTCATTATTGAAATTCCTTAAAAAATAAAAAAGCCGCCAATTGGCGGGCTGAAAACTGTTGAAGGTTCCGGCCTCGCCCTCCCATCCGCGCAGGTGGTTACGAGACAACACGCCCGTGGAGTATCGGACTTTGTATCAATCTATCGATGATACACTACCGTTGCGGGACAGTGCCGGACTTTGACCGGGCTTCCTCCGCGCATGCGCGCATCCAAAATGGATAGGGGTGTGTTTATCATTATTTTATTATTGCGGTTGAACATAACACAGGTGACTATTTTTGTCAAAAGCCAAAGATAGCCAGAGAGCGCAGCAATTGTTGGTTTGCCTCGGGGCGGTGGGCAGCAAGGCGGATATAGGCCGGCAGGCCAAACGAGGCGCAATCGCGTACCAAATATCCGGCTCGCAGCAGGCGGTGGCGAAATTGCCGGCCGTTCCCAACGTGGACCAAGGCAAATGTTGTTTGAGTTGGCGCAACATCCAATCCCAACGAGTGCAATCCACGCCATAAAATTGCGGCTTGATGGTGGAGGTCGGTCAGGCTGTCGCGCCGCCAGGCGATGACTTCCGGCTGGAGCGCGGCCAGACCCGCGATTTGGACCAGGGTGTTGACGCTCCATGGGGCTTTGGCCGTTTGTAACAGCCGGATAAGCCGGGGGTGTGCCACAATGTAACCCAAACGCAACCCGGCCAGGCTGTAATCTTTGGTCAACGAACGCAGCCGGATGACGTTGGGGCCGCCAGACCATTCCGGGGGGGTGGGCGTTGGGGAAGGGTGAACAAAATGACGGTAAGCTTCGTCGATGATCCACAAGAAACGCTGGCCCGAATCGACGGCATAAAGGGCGGCCAGTTCTTTGGGAGTCCAGTAATGGCCGGTGGGGTTGTTGGGATTACATAGCCAGATTGTATCCGGCTGCAAACGTTGGAGCACCGGGATCACATCAGCGATATCCGGGTAAAGTTTATCGCCCGTTTGGGGTCGATATTCATACACTTTGCCCCCCATCAAATGAATGGCGCGGCTGTATTCGCCAAATGTAGGGGAGAGAACCAGGTGACGACTGCCGGGTTCAACAAAGGTTAGCGCGATCAAATGAATGAGTTCGGTAGCGCCGTTGCCGGGCAGAATCTGGCCCGCCGGAATTTCATCGGCAACAGAGAGGGCATCGCGGAGAGCCAGGCAGTCGCGGTCGGGGTAGCGGGCCAGGGTTGCGCGGGAAACAGCCTTTTGAACGGCCTGCAGGATGGCCGGATGGGGGCCAAAGGGGTTGCTGTTGGCGCTAAAGTCAACCACATCATCCGGCTCCAGATCTAATTCCTGTAATTCAACATAATCGCGCGCGCCGTGAATAGCCGGCGGCACGGCAGCGATGGTTGAACGGGGGGTAGGCATCGGGGTAGAATCCTTTCAGGTTGATAATTGAAGTGGCTACTCGATATCCGCTTCGGCCAGCCATTGCAAGTAGTCGTTGTAGCTGTTGAGCCAGGCCACGCGATTGGCAAATTCTTTGAGGGAGGGGCTTTTAGCCCTGAGTTGGCGCATTTGCGGGCCGATGGGGTCTACCGAGCCGGGGCTGAGCGCGTAGGAGCCGTGAAAGGCAAAGTAAGCCTGGTTGAGTTTGCGCAGGGTGTAGCCTTTTTCAACCAGTTTTTGCCGTTCGGTTTCCATAAATGCCTCGGCTGCTTCTATGTTGCCCTCGGCCAGCAGCCGGTCTACCTCACGCCGGATGTCGCGCATGGCCAAATGAAATTCCGACGGCTGGGCCGGGGCCAGCTGGTTGTCGTCGTCAAGGGGAGGGAGTTGGTCGGCCCATTCGGGATAGAAACGGGTGATGACCTTGCGGCCAACCTCCTGGCCGATGATGTCGGCGGCGGTTTCGTTGATGGTGGTTAGTTTGGGGTAAGTTTGGTAGCCCCAGCCCAGATTGGCGGGAAAGGTGAGAAAATAGTTGTGCGCCCATTCGTGGGCAATCACCTCAACCAGCCAGATAAAATTAGGGCTTTTGAGTACCATCGTCGGGTAGCTGCCCAGCCCGCCAACATTGGTGATGTAACTGGAAACATCGCCGCGCCGGTCAATGGCCTCTTCAAGCGCGAAGCGGGTGGAGGTATCTAAACCGGTTTCAAGTTGGACGCTGTGCTGGTTGATGATTTTGTCGCGGGGTGAGATGACCAGGTTGGTCGGAGGTTCGACCAGCCGGAAAGCGACCGGCGGGAACACCTGATTGCCGAAAACAGTAAATGCTTCTTCGCGTAGTATGGTCTCCACCTGCTGCGATAAAATTCGTTCAACCTGGGGTTTTATTTGACCCTGGGCGCGTTGTTCATCTGCCAGAGCTTGTTCCAGAAGGGCAACTTGTTCCGCAGTGTCGCTGCCGGCGGCGTAAAGTTGATTTAACTCGCTTTTGATCTCCCGAATTTTTTGCTCGTGATCCAGATACTGGTGTACCAGCGCGCGCTGTTCGGATTCGCTGGGTGGCAGGGCAGGGGAGGAGACCCGCCGTCCGATTTCGGCGACAATGGCGGTTGACATCCAATCAACAAAATCAAATTGGTGAACGGTGGTAATATTGTTTACCTGAACCAGCAACGCTTGCGACGAAGGCGCGGCGGCGGTGGTCAGGCCAAAAAGAACGAATAGAAAGAGCAGGCAACGCGCGATGCGGCGGCGGCGACGCAGGCGTTTGGCGCGGGCGATTGCTTTGCGGGTTTGTTTGGTGGGCAGCCAGAGCATCGGCGGAAAGAAAACCTCTATCTCTATTGGATTGCGAATCATCGACAAGCGACAGCGGGCGACTGACCATCGTAGAAACAAGGCTCAAGCTATTAATCAATCGTTCGTTTTTGGCTTTTGTCAATACGCTATATTATACAAATCGAAGACCGGAAGGCAATACGTTACTTTTGAACCAAAAGTCCTGTTGATGTCGGCGCTACTTATCGCTTAAAATTGTTAAGGCGAAAAAGACATGGAAGCGCGAAGTCTGGGCGATTACAAATTTTCATTTCGTATAATTTATCTTATACGAAATGAAAATTATGGTCGAAATTTCGCCAAAATACGAAGTCCACAGAGTCAAAATGACCTATAAATTACTCGTTCTTGATGTTGACGGTACACTCATTGGCCACGGCAGTTATGCAACCCCTCGTGTGGTCGAGGCGATTGCCTGCGCCAGAAAAAAAGGTGTTACCGTAACGCTGGGAACCGGCCGGGCCAGCGAAGCTTGTTATCATTTGCTCGAGCAGTTGAAACTGGATAAACTACACATTTTTTTCGACGGCGCGGCTGTGGTTGATTGGCCCAGCAACGATTTAATCTTTTTGCAAGCGCTGCCGCCTCGCGCAGCCCGGCGATTTATCGAATTGGCGCGAAAGCACGATCTCTTTTTAGAGATTTATGCGCACGATTTTTATTTCATAGAGCAAAACGGCTATCTGGCCGAGCGCCAAAGTAAAAAGTTAAAAATCACGCCGTTGGTTGCAAAGTTGGATACCCTGGTGGACCGGATCAAAATTGTAAAGGGCCAGGTTTTGGCCACAAATCCCGCCGAAAAACAACGTGCCCAGGAATTTTCACATCAAATGAAAAATTACTGCAAAATGTCCTGGAGTTTTGATCCCAGTAATGACACCTATTTTATCAACGCCATTGCCAATTCTGTTTCCAAGGGCAGCACATTACAGCACGTGGCGGATTATTTGGGCATTGCTTTGGATCAAATCATTGCTATTGGCGACTCTTTTAATGATCTCCCCGTTTTTCAAGTGGCCGGTACCAGCATAGCTATGGGCAATGCCCCGGATGCACTAAAAGAATTAGTTGATTGGGTAGCCCCGCCCGTGGAAAAAGATGGCGTTGCAGTTGCCATAGAGAAGTTTCTCCTGTAAATTACCTCCCTACCCTGATTTTTTGGGCGTGTGTTTATTTTTTGTAGAATCTATTACTACGCGAAAAAATACAAACAAATGAAAGTGAGGATTTTGACGAATGCCCCAACTTACCGCGTACCATCAAACCGGCTGGAGTTTGGCCGATATTTTGCCCTCGCCCCAAAAAGATGTTGTTGAAAAAACTATTACCGAACTGGAATCTGCCTTAGCCGAGGTGGAAGCCTTCCGCCCTGCCCTGTCGCCCCAAATATCCGGCGAAGATTTTGCCGCGGCGCTCACGGCGTTGGAAAAAGTAGCCAGAACAGGCAGCCGGCTGGGCAGTTACGGCCCGCTCTGGTTCTCTGCCGATACGCAAAGCCAGGAAGCCCTGGGCTTTATGGGTAAAATGGATCAGCTCATTGCCGATACCCAAAACCGCATCCTGTTTTTTGACCTGTGGTGGAAAAATCTGGACGACAGCGCCGTCCAACGCCTGCTGGCATATGCCGGTGATATGCGCTACCACCTGGAAAAAGAACGGCTGTTCAAAGATCACATCTTAAGCGAGCCGGAAGAAAAGATCATCAATACCAAAGACGTCAACGGGGTCAGCGCTATCATCACCCTGTATGATATGATTACTAACAAATTTGTTTTTGAGTTGGAGGTAGAGGGCGAAAAGAAAAAACTCACCCGCGACCAGTTGATGACCTACGTTCGCAACCCCAACCCCGATATTCGCGCCGCCGCGTACCAGGAACTGTACCGGGTTTTTCAGAAAGAAGATTCGGTGCTGGCCCAAATCTACACCCACCGGGTGCGCGATGGCCTCAGCGAAAATCTCAACCTGCGCCACTTTAAATATCCTATTTCCGTGCGTAACCTGGACAATGATATTCCCGACGACGTGGTTGATACCTTGCTGGATGTCTGCGCGGAACAAGCCCCCGTTTTCCATCGCTACTTCAAGCTCAAGGCCGGCTGGCTGGAGATGCCTAAACTCCGCCGGTACGATCTCTACGCGCCGTTCAGCCAGGAATCAGACAAAATCATCGACTACGGCGATGCTATCAATATGGTCATGGACAGTTTTACCGATTTCAACGGCCAATTTGCCGGCCTGGCCCAACGGGTTTTTAACGAAAACCATATCGACAGTGAAATCCGCCAGGGGAAACGAGGCGGCGCGTTTTGCGCCAGCGTGTTGCCGGAACTCACTCCCTGGGTGCTGGTCAACTACACCGGCGAACCGCGCCAGGTAGCCACGTTGGCCCACGAGCTGGGCCACGCCATCCACGCCATGCTGGCCGCCGATCATTCGATTTTCACCTTCCATTCCGCCCTGCCAATGGCCGAAACCGCCTCGGTTTTCTCTGAAATGCTGCTCACCGACCGCCTGCTGGCCGAAGAAAGCGATCCGGCGGTCCGGCGCAACCTGCTGGCCGATGCCATTGACGATGCCTACGCTACCGTACTGCGCCAGGCGTATTTTGTTATCTTCGAGCGGGACGCCCACCAGATGATTGCCGAAGGCAGCACCATGGAAGACCTCAATCGGCATTATATGGAAAATCTCAACCAGCAATTTGGCGATGCGTTGGACATCAGCGACGACTTTCAGCGGGAGTGGATTTGCATCCCCCACATTTTCCATACACCCTTTTACTGTTACGCTTACAGTTTTGGCCAGTTGCTGTCGCTGTCGCTGTACCGGCAGTACAAAGAAGAAGGCAATGCTTTTACGCCGAAACTGCTCAAAATTTTGTCCTATGGCGGCTCGGCCAGCCCCAACCACATTCTCTCCGAAGCCGGCGTCAACATGGCCGATCCCGATTTCTGGCGCGGCGGTTTCAGGGTGATCGAGGGAATGATTGATGATTTGGAGAGTTTGGATTAGAATCGCGCAGTTACGCGAAGAATTGGAGATTAGAGATTGGGAGATTTTTAGCACAAAATCGTACCTTCTCAATAAACTGGGGTAAAGTTGGTTGAGCTTGTCGAAGACCGTTGGTTTCGATAAGCTCAGACCTCGCTCCCCCAAAAAATCGAGAAGATACTGAAATCTCTAATCTCCACTCTAACTTTCTAATTGAGGAAGTTATTTTAAGCAACTCCCGCCGGGAGTTATCTATTTGCCTCAGGTAAATTCTTCCCGTTGGGTATCCGCCGCCTGCAAATGCTGCCGGATACAATCGACAGCTTCGGCCAGGGGAAAAATCTCCCGCCGGACCAGCATGTCCGTGTCGCTGGGCGACACCAGGGGATGCCAGTAAACGCCGTCAACGGTTACGGTTAATTCCGGCACCAGCGTATCCACCCCAACCTCCATGCCTTCCTGCGAAAAGCCGCGTTTGGCCAGAGGGCGCACAAAGTGGTCCTCATCGGCAATGCCCAACCCGCGCCGAAATTCATGTAACTCATCCAGTTGCGCGGTGTTGGCCGGCGTTTCGGTGGTGCTGATGAGGACATGGAATCCCCTGGCCTGCAACAGCCGGATGCCTTCCACGGTTTTGGCCCAACTTCCCGCTCCCCGGTAGGCGTCGTGCGATTCCGCGCTGCCGCCATCCAGGCTGACCTGCACGCTCAAATTTCCGTTGGCGATGGCGCTCAATCTATCAAGCCGCTTGCCCTTGAACAACATGGCGTTGGTCAGCACGGTGGTTTTTATCCGGGCCGAAGCGTAGGCCAGCATATCGTAAATATCAGGCAAAATGAACGGCTCGCCGCCGGTAAAAAAGACGCGCTCAAAGCCCAGGCCCACCGCTTCGTCAACCAACCGCTGCACTTTTTCCAGCCCCAGCACGCGGCGCGGCGCGGTTGGCGTCGACTCGGCCACGCAATAGCTGCATTTTAAATTACAATCAAAATTGGTGTACAGCCACAGTTTCCAGGCTAAAGTATCAGATGTCATAGGCTTCTCCTTTAATGCAGAGTAG
>CAZTFF010000014.1:0-86759 GCA_964612485.1 uncultured Caldilineaceae bacterium | reverse complement strand
CAGGGTAGCAGGGTAGCAGGGTAGCAGGGTAGCAGGGTAGCAGGGTAGCAGGGTAGCAGGGTAACAATGTAATCTCTGCTACCCTGCTACTTTGAACACCTCCCACGCCCCATTAGCTGGGATCAACGATCTTATCTTTTCCGGCGGATGGCCCTGAAATCGAATTTTTAAAAGAGCGATTGGTAATTGGTGGGCAAAAATCGCTACTGTCTGGCCGGGATGCCGGGCTGAAATCTCATCAAAGGCAGCAAACACCCGCGCCTGAACATCCGGCAACCGTTCCCCACCGGGTGGAGAGTGATGCCAGGGGTCTTTTTCCCACCCCGCAATTTCCTCCGGCCACCGTTTCCGAATATCGCCAATTAACACGCCTTCCCATTCTCCCTGTTGAATTTCCCGAAAACGCGATTCAAGCTGCACCGGCAGATTCACCGCTTCGGCCAGGGCCTGGGCCGTTTGCCGGGCGCGGGCCAGATCGCTGCTGTAAATTGCCTCAAATCCCACCGGGGCCAATTGCGCGGCGGTGTCTTGGGCCTGCCGGCGGCCTTTTTCGGTGAGCGGCGGGTCCAATTGGCCCTGGTAGCGGCCTACAACATTCCAGGGGGTTTCACCGTGGCGGATCAGGTAGACGGTGGTGGTCATAGCAGAAATTCACCTTCCTCCGAGGGATCGATTCCCGAGCAGGGACTCACTTCGTCAGGGTTCCAGTCGGTCACGTGGTGTTTTTTGCGGTATTCCGGCAGCAGCACAATCGGTGGGCGGCAGCGGTCGGTAATAGCGTGTTCTTCCAGGCTAAAGGAGTTTTGCCCATAGCGGATAATTTTCATCGAGCGGTTGACTTCATTCAAAAGTTCTACGCGCTGGCGACGCTCCAGGTGATCGATGAACACCTGAATAATGGCAAACGACATCCGGCTGAGCGCGCTCAACGATTGATTGTGGTGAATGCGCTGCCGCAGGTCTACCTGAGCGATGCCGCTGATGCCGTACCGCTCAACCAGACTCAACAGCAGGCCGGTTTCCACGCCGTAGCCGGTGTAAAACGGCACCCGCTGCAAGGCGCTGCGCCGCCCGGCATACTCGCCGGAAAGCGGCTGCAAAATGCCCGACAATTCAGGGTAAAAAAGATTGAACATAGGGCGGGCCACCAGTTCAGTTACGCGGCCACCGCCGCCCGCCTGCAACGATTCGCCCACTTTTAAGGGACGGCGATAAAACCCCTTCACGTATTGAATTCCCGGATGGAGCAGCAGCGGCCCCAAAATACCATACACAAAGCGGGGGTGAATGTTGACAATATCGGTATCAATCCAGGCGATAATATCGCCCTTGAGCACGTACTGGCTTTTCCAAAGCCCTTCGCCTTTGCCGCGATAGGTTCCGTACTTGGGTAAAATCTGAGAATGCCGGTACACCGGTACGCCCATATCGCGGGCAATATCCACGGTGTAATCGGTAGAGCCGGAATCGATCAGCACAATTTCATCCAATAACGGATACTGCTTCACCAACATTTGCTGCATGGTTTGGATGATGGTGCCGATGGTTTCCTCTTCGTTGAGCGCCGGCAGGCCCAGGCTGATGGTCTGATTTTGCTGGTTTTTAAGCTCTACCAGATGCTCTAAATCTTCAAATTCGTGGCTGCTGAAGGTGTTTTCGGCGAACCATTTGTCTACCATCACCGACGTTGGGGTGGCCGGCAGGGGTTCGGGCCGATTCCAGCCGGTCAGTTTTTCCAAAGGTGCGGGCCGGTGCGTTTTCACAATGAGCAGCGGCCCGATGCTGGCCCGCCGCAGCCGGCGGGCCAGCAGGCCCACCGGCTGGCCGCTTCCGCCCGAAGCAATATCGGTAACGCCGATGATGGTCAGATCAAAATCATCGGATCGCTCGATGACGGCGGAGTCGATGTTTTCCTCAACCTGCAATTCTTCCTTGATCAAGGGGTTCCCCTGGATCATGCGAGACATTTCCCGGTACACCCGCCGGCTGGCCGCATCCTGATCATCGGCAAAGGCGTAGAGCGTGGTAATTTCGGCCTGGGTGGTTTTGGCCAGGGATAAGGCGACTTTCAGGGCCAGCGGCGATTCGTGGCTGCCCCTGAGGGGAAGCAATATGCGGTTTAGGTTTTGCGAAACCTGCCCGTTGACCACCACCACATCGCAATGGAGCTGCTCCAGCAACTTGCCCAGTTTCACCCCAAACAGGGCTTTGGCCCCGCCATGCGGCCAGGGGATCAGCATCAAACAGGCTTGTTCTTTAGAAACCACGCTGGCCAGCGACCGCCATGGCTCATGCACCACCCGAACGCGGGGTTTAATGTAAATAGGCGACTCGGCGAAGCGCACGCGCAGGTTTTCCAGAACGGAGCGGATATTTTGCGCCTGCAAAGTTCCCACGCTGAGCGATTCGCCTGCCGGTATCCGCACCACGCCCACCAGCACCACCCGGCTGCTTTGCCGGGTTTCAACCAGGTTCAGCGCCAACTGCACGGCCCACTCGCCCATATTTTCATCAAAAATAGGAACAACCACCGTATAAACTTGTTCGTTTGGATCCATTTCCGGTATCAAAGATGTTTCTAATTTATTCTGTTTCGATAGAAAAGACATATCCCCTCCTGGTGTTGACCTTGCCTCGCCCTGCCCCGGCTTTAAGCGGCACCTTAAGAAGCCGTTTCCAGCAATGGTAAAATTTTATTTTTGACAATTCCCCGCCAGGTAAATTGATCTAACACCCGGCGGCGCAGTTGAAACGCGCGATCCGCTTGCAAAGTTTCCACAATAGAGTGGGCCACGTCTTCTACCGGAGCATCCGCCGGATAAAGATTAGCCAGTTCCCCGGCGCTTTCGCGAAAGGGCGGCAAGTCGGTGGCGAAAATGGGTAATCGCGCCAGGCCGGCTTCCAGAATGGGAATGCCAAAACCCTCCTGCCGGCTGGGGAAGAACATGGCATCGACCAGTTGGTACAGGTTGGCCAAATCTTCATCCAGCAAAAAGAGCGGCACGCCGATAAAATCTTGCTGGGCCTGATAGGCAAAATGCGCCGCCGTGTCTATCCCCAGTTCGCCGCGTAACTCCAGTAAATAATCCAGGTAAGCGGCATTGGTGGGGTTATGCGGCCCCGGCGGGCCGGTGACAACCAGCCGGGCATCCCAGCCCGATGCCTTCCGAACCGCGGCCAGCCAGCGCAGTCCCAATTCGATGTTCTTACGCCGGGTGATGCGGGCCGGCAGCAGAAAGACACAATCCGCTTCCAGCAGGTCCCACTGGGCAACCAGGCGGATGACGGTGCTGTCGCAGCGATAAAATTCGGCGGGATTGATACCCGGGGGCACCACCGCGATCTCATCAACGGGAATATCATACAGGCGGGCCAGGTTCTCCTGCTGCGCCTCAGATACGGTTACGTGACACACGCCCGGCCAGGGATATTTGAGCAGTTCCCACGGTTCGCCCGGATGCAGATCGGATTGATATTGGCGGCGAAGCCAGGCAAAATCGTGGTGCCAGGCTATCCACGCCGGCCCATCGCCATCCACCACCAGTTGGTAAACAGCGGACGTCAACACCAGGTTTTTGTGCAGGGTAAAAAAATTATGGCCGATGACGACATCGCAGCCGGCAAAATGCTTTAAAAGCGCCGCCCGGGTTTTAGCTACCAGCTCATCAAAATTGGCCGGGATCGTGCCGTTGGCCAAATCTCGCGTGGCGTCGGAGATCATGGGGCTGCGCGAGCCGGCCAGCGGCTCGGAGCGAAAAACTATATCGGGCAAAAATGCATCGCCGTGACCGGCCACCACCGTCACCTGATGGCCCAGAGCGGTCAAGGTTCGGGCGTGGTGAAAAATGGTCTGCTCCACGCCGCCCACTACCGGCGGGGCTGCATAGTGAATAATTCCAATGTTCATTGGTTATACCTCCCACAAAAAGACGGCTATTATTTACTTAAAATCTTCAATCAGGGACCGTAGTTTCCGCTCCAGCACTTCAAGCGAGAAATTATCCTGGGCAATCTGGTAGTTCTTTTTCACCATTTCACAGACATAGCCGGGATCGGCCAATAGTTCTTTGGCGCGGGCCACCTCGGCATCATCAACAAAACCATCGAGTTCAATAAATTCAAAGCCCAGCGAGCCAATATCCGCATTGTAAACCGGGTATCGATTGACCACCGTCAACCGTTTGAAGTAAACCGACTCCAGCAGGGCGTTGCCAAAGCCCTCGTAGGTGCTGGGGTAAGTGACCATATCGGCATGCGGGTAAGCGTCCCACAACGAATATATTTTGTGCCCGTTGGCTCGGGAGCGTTCCGTGCCGATGAGATGATCAATAAGCCGCAGGTCAACGGCCATCACGCCGGCCTCGCGTTTGAGCCAGTGCCAATATTCCAGCCCTTCATCGTGGGCGCGATGGGTAATAAACAAGCGCGCCTGGGGAATATCCAGCCGGTGAACCAGCTCGATGGCCATTTCGATGCCTTTGCGCTGAATAACCCGCGTGGGTTGGAGCACAAACAGGTCATCGTCCGTCAGGCCGATCGATTGGCGAAAATCTCGATTATAGTTGTCGATGCCCGGCGGTGGTTTGGCAAAATCATGCACGTTGGGAATGACTATTGAGTCGATGCCGCGTCGATCTTTGAGCCGGCGCTGGGCAATAGAATTAATGGAAACGTGGTGGATACTGGGAAGTTTAGCCGGAAAGGCCGTATCTAACAAGTCGAGGATAGAGTTGCTCTGATACCGCTGCCGTTCCCAGAAAAAATCGTGATGGTGAGCAATAGTGTTCATTCCCAATTCCGCAATCAGGCCGGTGAGGGTGATACCCAGCGGCAGATTCATAGGAATGGTCAACGCATTTTCCACCACCAGCATATCCAGGCGGTTGGAGCGGATAAAATTACGTAAGGGCGCCCGGATTTTGTCTGCCGAGGCGTAGATTTCGTCAACCAGCCTTTCACCATCTTGTTCCTGCGCCTTCTCCCCAAAAGCGCGCTGGCTGAAGGCAATGATCGATTGGTGATCAAAATGAAGCTGGGGAATTAAAGCTCCCCCGGAGGCGTATCCTCCCAATTCCCCGGCGCAAAAAAACATTTCGTGTCCCATCCGCCGCAAAACTTTAACCCACTTTTCAACCTCCAGCGAGACTCCATCCGTGCCATTCAACCGGGTAGAGATGATACCAATATGCATAAAAACCAAACTCCTGTGTCGGGCTAATCGATAGATAATGAGTATACCATACCCAAATTATATATGCAGCCTTATCATATCACAAGCCTAAAAATTCATCCCTTTTTGATACTACAAATTGATAGCCTTTTCTCTGATAAAATGGAACCATCCCCCTTGAGTTGCAGCAAGCAAACGATGAAGGTATGATTACCCCGGTCGTTTCTGCTAACGGTATTATCCTGCCGGAAAAGATCAAACCTTGTTTCAAGAAAGGCAACTAAACGTCGTTTGAATATGCAACACTCTCCACCATCTCCCTTCTGGCAGAACTTCAGCCACATTGCAACCTACCTGTTAAAACCGGTTCGCACCGTTCGATCCTGGCGAGGCAATAATCTGGGGCCGGATGTTATGGCCGGGATCACAGTTGGCTTAATTGCCTTGCCCCAGGCGGTTGCCTTTGCGCTGATTGCCGACCTGCCGCCGCAGATGGGATTGTACGCTACTATTGTGGCCGCCATTGTGGGCGGCTTGTGGGGATCATGCAACCAGATTCAAACCGGCCCGGCCAACGCGATCTCCATTCTGGTTTTCGCTGTTTTGATACCGATTGCTTCCCCCGACACCCCCGAATACCTGGTGATGGCCGGCATGATCGCCGTTTTGGCCGGTGTTTTTCAGCTTTTGATTGGTTTTGCCCGGCTGGGCGTATTGGTCAACTTTGTTTCCCACTCCGTAATTGTGGGCTTTGCCAGCGGCGCGGCAGTGCTGATTGCCGCCAACCAGCTTAAGCACCTGCTGGGGCTTCAATTTGAAAGCGAGGGCTTGCTCTCAACCCTACAAGGCGTACTATTCCATTTGCCCGAAACCCACTGGCCGACGGCTTTTTTGGGCATGGGAACCATTGGCCTGTTGTTGCTGTTAGGCAAACTCGCCCCCAAATGGCCGGGGCCGTTGATGGTAATGATCGCGGCCTCTTTTACCGTTTTCCTGTTTGATCTGAACGAGCAAGGGGTCAGCGTAATTGGCCAACTCCCCCGCAGCCTGCCGCCGCTGGTGAAGCTACCTTTATTTAATTTGGATATGATTTTGCAACTCATCACCGGCGCGCTGGCTGTGGGGGCGATTGGTTTGATCCAGACCACGGCCATTGCCCGCTCCATAGCCGGCGATACGGGGCAGCGTATCGACAACAACCAGGAGTTTGTGGGCCAAGGCATGGCCAATGTGGCCGCCGGGTTCTTTTCCGGGTATGCCGGCGCGGCCTCTTTTGCCCGTTCCGGTGTCAGCGAAAAAGCGGGCGCTCAAACCAGCCTGGCCGCCGTAACCGCCGGGTTGATGGTGCTGGTGGCCATGCTGGCCCTGGCTCCGCTGGGCATTTACCTCTCTCGCACGGTGCTGGCCGGGATATTGATAGTGGTGGCGTACGGGCTGATCAAATGGGCCGAAGTACGGCGCATTCTGCGCGGCGCGCCCGGCGATGCCTTTATCATGCTCATCACCTTTTTTGGAACGCTGTTTGTCAGCATGATTTTTGCCATTATGGCCGGCATTATGTTCTCTTTTGCCTTCTACCTGCTCCGAGCCAGCACGCCGCGCATCTACCGGGTTTTGCCCGATGAAACATTTACCCATTTCATCCGCAAAAAACCAACGCAAAACGCTTGCCCCCAGTTAGAGATCTTCACCATCGCCGGCGATTTATACTTTGGCGCGGTCAGCACGGTTGAAGACACCATTCTCAATCACCTGATCGACTACCCGGAGCAGCGCTTTGTCTTACTGCGCCTGGAAGGGGTAAACAATTGCGATTTCAGCGGCATCCAAATTTTACGCACTATCAGACAAGCCTGCCTGAAGCGGGGCGGGGACCTGTACCTGATGAAAGTGCAAAAAAGCCTCTACCCGGTGATGCAGTCTACCGGCTTTTTTCAAGAATTGGGCGCCGATCATTTCATGGAAGAAGAGGTGGCTATCCCCCTGCTGTTTCATCGAGTGATTGAGCCGGTTATCTGCATTTACGAATGTCCCTTCAGGGCCTTCAAAGAATGCCAAAATCTGCCCAAACAAATCTATCCTGACCTGTTCGATCCCGGCCCCCATCCCACGGAAGATATTCCATCCATTACTCCCAGAGATTTATGGAGCCTGATAAACTGCGACGCGCCGCCGCCTTTGATCATCGACATTCGCCACCCCCGCGAATTCAGGCGCGGTCACATTCCCCATGCTCAACTCAAACCGCTGCCCGCGCTCGCCGCAACCATCCAGACCTACTCGCCCGATACCCCGCTCATCCTTGTCTGCCACGGCGGGGCGCGGAGCCGCCGCGTGGTTCAATCTTTGATTTGGCAAGGGTACGATAATGCGGTGATGCTAAAAGGCGGCATGCTGGCCTGGCAAAAGGCCGGCTTGCCCCAAACCATCGAATCGGAAACCGGCCATCCCACAAAAAGCGCCTACCACTTTACGACATAAAATCAAACCACAACTTTAAAACTAACTTGACCCCCGCTAATTTTTTGACTATACTTGAAGTACCCCAAAATATGACACGCTTAAAAAACTAATCAAGGGTGATTAACCGTCGGCCTGCAACCACGCAGGATTGCAGCGATCTTGCGACGGTTGTTTGGTACAAGGATGTAACAACAATTCGCGAGGAGGTTACGGCGATTTATTGAGCCAAAACCAACGAGTGCCACAAAAAACAATAACAACAAATTTCATTCCCCAGCGTCAATAGCGATAAAAAACTACAATATTGTTGCTATACCATAGCAAGCATTTTTTGACCGACTCTTTTTTAGATACCGTATCCTCGAAAGGAGGTGGTAATCATTCAAAAAAGTTTTTGTTGATGGTAACACGAGTTACCGAAGCAGGATGAGATTTTACCAAAATTCTAAACACACTTAAAAATGGAGGTCAATGATGACAAAAAAAATTTTGGTAGTTCTATTGATGTTGTTGGTGCTGAGCGTAGCCGCGGTACCGGGCTATGCTCAAGACGCAGGCTGCGAAGAAACCTATACCGTTCAGGCGGACGACTGGCTCAGTAAACTGGCTGACCGTTTCTTTGGTACCTACCTGGCCTACCCGGCCATTGTAGACGCCACCAACGCGGCAGCCAATACGGATGAAGCTTACACCGTCATCCAAAACCCCGATGAAATTGAAGTGGGGCAGCAGCTTTGCATCCCCCCTAACGATGCCGCCGAAGCTTTTCTGAACCCCACCGCGGCCGAAGGCAAAGTGCTGGTGGAGTTCTGGACCACGGATAACGAGGAAGAGCGGGTAAGGGTGTACGAAGATGTGGCCGCCCGCTACATGGAACAGAACCCCAATGTTGAGATCAACATTGTGCCTATTCAGGAAGCCGGGGTTTCCCAGCGGATCGCGGTGGCTCGCGCCGCCAACCGCATGCCCGATATTGTGCGGATGGGGATCGAACGGGCCGCGGCCTTCTCCGCCGACGGCATTTTGGATGAAAACGCCGCGACGTCGGTGATCAACAGTATCGGCGTAGACGATTTCCGGGACGGCCCGCTGCAAATGGTTACCAACCCCACCACCGGCCAATACATGGCCGTGCCGTACGATGGCTGGATTCAGGCCATCTGGTACCGCGAAGATGTGTTCAACGACCTTGGCCTCGCGCCTCCTACCACCTGGGAAGCCATCAGAGAAGCCAACTGCACGGTTCCTGAGCAAACCGGCTTCCTTTACGGCGTTACCCTGGGCACGGACCCAGGCCAGAACTACGGCCATCAGGTATTTGAACAGGTGGCGATGTCTAACGATGCCTGGCCGTTTGACGCCGAAGGCAATGTGACCATGAACACGCCGGAAATGATCCAGGCCCTGGAGTTTTACGCCGGCCTGCAAGATTGCGCCACCCCCGGCCCGCAATACTGGCGCGGCGCGCGCGAAACCTATGAATACGACCAATCATCCATGTTGTTCTACTCGACCTACATCATGGACGACCTGGTTGAAGGTTCCGGCCTGGAAGGCGGCGGCAATGTAGAACTGCCCACGCCTGATCTGGCCCAACGCACCGGCTTTGCCCCGATGATGGAGGGCCCCAACGGCGCCGCCTCTTACGGCCAGTTGGTTACGCTGGGCATTATGGATGGGGCCGATCCCGCCGCTCAGGATGTAGTCCAATTCTTCCTCACCGAAGGGTACCAGGATGTGCTGGCGCTGGCTCCGTTTGGTAAGGTTCCGGTGCTCAAGAGCGCGGTTGAAGGCTGGAAGGACAGCAGCGAATACTTTGCCAACTACTCGCCTGAAACGCTGGAACAGATTGCCAACGGCTACGAAACCATGCAGCGCTGGCTCTTCCGCCCGGATTACAACGCCACCCAACGCGCTGTTGTAGGCGATATCGAAGGCAGGCTCCTGATTCCGCAAGTTATCAGCAACATCGCGCTGGAAGGGTCGATGACGCCCGAAGAAGGCGCGCAATTCTTGCAAGAACAAGTTGAAGCTCTGCTGGCCGAACGCCAGTAAGACCGTAACAACTCATCTGATGGACTCCCGCTCCAATAGCAGGAGTCCATCCTTTTTAAAAAAATCCGCGAAGGTACGCGAAGATACGCTAAAATTATTCCTTCGCGTACCTTCGCGCCCTTAGCGGATTCTAACCTGCGGGCTTCGCAATAAATACAAGTAATCAGGAGGCAGGATGACAACATCAACCCAAACATCGTTACCCCCATGGTATAAACGTATGTTCAACCGCTCTATGGGAGCCAGAGAAGCGCGATTAGCCTGGCTGCTCATTGGCCCCACGGTGCTGATCGTTCTCGGCCTGGTCCTGTTCCCCGCCATATTCAGCGTGTGGATCAGTTTTCACGATATTGGCCTGAACAATCTGAACGATGTGTTCAACGCGCCGTTTGTCGGCTTCGATAATTATACCAACGTTTTCAATGATTTTGCCTTTAAATACAACAGTCCCACCAATATGGGCGCGTTCCTCACCAGTATTGTTTACTCTTTTGCCGGCACTATTCTCACCGTGCTGATGGGGCTGGGCGCGGCGCTGCTGCTGAACCAGCCGTTTCGGGGCAGGGGCGTCTCGCGGGCCGCGTTTCTTTTTCCCTACGTGGCTCCCATTGTCAGCGTGGCCTTTGTCTGGCGCTGGATGCTGGACCCCAAACCCTCCGGGGTGGTTAATTATATACTTATGAATTTGGGCATCATCGATACACCCATCGCCTATTTAGCCCAACCCGGCTGGGCCTTGCTGCTGGTGATTATTTTCGACGGCTGGCGCTACTTCCCCTTTGCCATGCTGATGCTGCTGGCCCGGCTGCAAGCCATCGACAAAACCCTGTACGAAGCTGCCACCGTTGACGGCGCCAATACGTGGCAAAGTTTCTGGAACATCACTCTGCCGGAACTGCACTATGTGCTGGGCGCCTTGTTCCTGCTGCGGCTGATCTGGACTTTCAACAAATTCGACGATATCTTCCTGCTTACCGGCGGTGGATTTGGCACCAAGGTGCTGCCGGTACTAACCTACGAGTTCAGCTTTAACCTGTTCGATTTTGGCAAGGGCGCGGCCACCTCGATGATTTTGTTAGTATTTTTGGTTATCTTTTTGATATTTTACGCCCGTTTTGTGATGCGCAATACGGAAGAGTAAAGGGGAGAAACCTATGACAACGCAAACCTACCCTGAAAAAGCCTCTTTTATGGACCATCTGGCCCGGCGAATGAGTTGGAAACGCTTGATCTTCTGGCTGTCGCTTTTTATCTTTTGGGTGATGGTCGTTTTCCCTTTTTTCTGGATGATCAGTTCATCCTTCAAAACCGGCGCGGAAATCGCCGCCCGCGAGCCGGTTTTCATCCCGGCGGAGTTACGCCCCGATGCTTACGCCGAACTGTTCGACGCCAACGCCGAATATGCCGAATATCTCTGGAATCACATCTGGTATCGCCTGCTGGGCGGCTATTCCATTGAATACGAATCGTTGACCGACCGTTTTCAGGATTTTGGCATCAACGTCATCAACAGTATGGTAGTGGCGGTTCCTACAGCTCTCATCGCCGTTGTTTTATCGATGCTGGGAGCCTATGCCATTGCCCGGTTACGGTTCCGGGGTAAAGAATTGATGCTCAACTCCATCTTATTGATCTATCTTTTCCCCGGCGTTTTGCTTATCATCCCGCTCTTTGCGATGCTCTCCCAGATCAGCCAGTGGCTGGGTCTGTTCAACGTGCAGGATAACCTGGGGGTGTTGATCTTCACCTATCTGGCTACCACCCTGCCGGTGGCGCTTTACATGCTGGCCAATTATTTCCGCACCATCCCCGACGAGATCGAACAGGCCGCCCTCATCGACGGTTGCACCCGGCTGGGCGTGATCTGGCGGGTGACGATGCCGCTCTCCGTACCGGCGCTGGTGTCGGTGGGTATTTACACCTTTATGATCGCCTGGAATGAGCTGCTCTACGCCCTGGTGTTTCTCAACGACCGCACCATGTTCACCATGCCCATCAAAGTGAACGCCATTTTCAACGATCCCAGCCCCCGCATGGAAGTGGTGATGGCCGCTTCGGTGGTGATGAGCGTGCCGATTATGATTTTGTTCCTGGCTATGGAACGCTATCTGGCCGAAGGGCTGTCGGCGGGGGGCGTAAAGGGATAACAGTGTAAACGGAGGGCGTAATGGACACCTACTTTGCCCCGGCTGAACGGGCCGATGAGCATGCACTCCTGCAAGAAATTCAATTTGCCAGCAATAACCCGGTCATTGATGGACTGATGGACGCTGTGGGGGGATTGGTTGCCATTTTGAATGAGCATCGTCAGATTGTGGCACTCAATGAAACACTCTTAAAAATGTTGGGCATTGACGAGGCCGGCGATGTATTGGGCCTGCGTTTGGGTGAAGTGGATTTTTC
Organism: uncultured Caldilineaceae bacterium; assembly: GCA_964612485.1. Taxonomy (GTDB): domain Bacteria; phylum Chloroflexota; class Anaerolineae; order 4572-78; family J111; genus JAFGNV01. Next base: position 74,668 of record CAZTFF010000014.1, on the reverse strand, counting down.
AACCTCTACGGAAGGAACTATTTTTTGGTTTGAGTTATCGCTATGAAAACACGCACTATCAAACACGCCAGTGGAACCTTTACAGGTAAACACCAACAAGAAATTTTTTACCAAAGTTGGCTTCCCGAAGATGAATCACTTCAAGCTGTCTTATTACTGGTGCATGGCCTGGCCGAGCATTGCGCCCGTTACGGCAATCCGGTAAATTATTTTGTACCCCAAGGCTACGCCGTTTACGGACTGGACCACATCGGCCACGGCCAATCGCCGGGAGAGCGGGTTTTTGTCAATTGCTTTGCCGATTTCACCGATACGCTCAACATCTATGTTGATAAGATCAAGCAGTGGCAGCCTGACATCCCGATTTTTATCGTGGGGCACAGCATGGGCGGGTTGATCAGCACCGTCTACCTGCTGGAGCACCAACAAGCGTTGGCCGGGGCCGTCCTCTCCGCGCCGGCGGTCAAAGTAAGCGACGACACCTCGAAATTTACCATTTCTCTGGGCAATATCCTTTCCTGGCTGTGGCCCAAACTGCCGCTGGTGCAACTGGCCGCCGACGACATCTGTCGGGACCCGGCGGTGGTTCAAGCATATGTTGATGATCCGTTGGTGTATAACGGTAAGATCACCGCCCGGCTGGCTGCCGAATTGATCCGCGCCATGCGGCGGGTGGAACGGGAAGCCGCCGCCATCACCCTGCCCCTTTTGATCCTCCAGGGCGCGGCGGACCGGCTGGTCAACCCGGCCGGGACGCAGATGTTGTATGATAAAGTGAGTTCCCCCGACAAACAGATCAAAATCTACAACGGCTTCTACCACGAGTTATTTAACGAGCCGGAACACAAACAGGTCTTGGGCGACGTTGAAACGTGGCTGCGCGCCCATCTTTAGCAGACTACAGCATTAATCAGAGGAACCAACAACACCATGAACGAAGCCGTAGACGCCCTCAACGCCTTAAAAACCATCCCGGCCTGGCTGGGCACCGCCGTGATCGGCGCGCTGATCGCCCTGTTCAGTTTTGTGGCCAAAACGCTGTACCAATGGTGGCTGGAGCTGCGCAAAGAGAAATCGGCCCGGCTGGCCAGCCTGTTGGAACTGGCCTCGCTGCTCCGCGCCGCCTGGATCATCAACAATGTGCAGGAGGCTCACGCCAAAAATTTGTACCAGATGTTGCAGCGCGATCACCCGGACCGTATCTCTCACGACCACGGATACGAATCTACCTTTACCCAATTGTACGATCACTTTACTCCCGAACAGGCCGAACTTCACACCATGATCCGGGGCATGAGCCAACACGCCTTGCGCCCCATCAACCAGTCGATGAGTGCCTGGTTAAAAGATGATATTTACTTCAAAACCGCCTCGATTGGGGTATCGGATAAAAAGAGGAAATTGCTGGCCGACCGTCTCTTCGACCTGGAAGCGCATCTGATCTTGTGGGAATCTAAATTCAACACCTGGATTCCCTACAACCCCAAACACGCGCTGGTATATCTGGACGATGAAAAGGCTCACGGGGTGGCCTTTCCCTTTGATATTGAAAAAATCATCAAAGATGTGGTCAAAGAACTGAATAAAGCTGGCCCCACTATCCCGCTCTGATCAAAATAACGGCAGTTGCCCGCTGCTGTGCCGCCGTTCGTGGTTGAGAAGCCATTCCTTGCGCCAAACCCCGCCGCCATAGCCGGTCAATTTGCCGTCACTGCCGATGACTCGATGGCAGGGCACCACAATGGCAATTGGATTGGCCCCGTTGGCGGCTCCCACCGCTCGGATAGATTTTTCATTGCCAATGGCCCGCGCAATGTCCAGATAAGAAACGGTTTCGCCATAGGGGATTTTTAGTAATTGCGCCCACACCTGTTGTTGAAAATCGGAACCGTCCGGGGATAGTTTTAGATCAAAAGTTTTTCGCTTACCCTGAAAATATTCATCTAACTGGTTAACACACGCTACCATCTCCGGCCAAAGATCGGGCGGGTTGGCATAGTTAGCATTGGCCTCACGTTCTACAAAGGTAAGCGAGGCCAGCCCATCCTCATTACCCTCAATTTTCAACAAGCCAATTTCAGATTGATAATAGACCTTGCATTCCGGCTTCATCTCGGCTATCCTTATCAACGGATTTTAAGTTCATTATACATCAGGGAGGAGTACTATTGCAATGAGTATTCAACTTAAAATTCAGGAGCACTTGAATTTTCTTTACGGCCCCCAAATTAGTAATCAAATATTTGCCCAACTTTGGTCCCGGCTGATGCATTTTCAACAACAGCACCCCGAATTGGCCGCGCCCGTTGATCCCAATGAGCGCGTCACCGAAGCCGACTCCATTTTGATTACCTATGGCGATCAAATCCAGGAAGCGGGCCGGCCTGCCCTGCTCAGCCTGGGCGAATTTATGCGCCAACGACTGAAAAACATCATCAGCAGCGTACATCTTTTGCCCTTTTATCCCTATTCTTCCGACGATGGCTTTTCAGTTATTGATTTTAAGGTCGTTGATCTCAATTTGGGAAATTGGGATAGTCTAAAATTACTACGCGAACATTTTCGATTGATGTTCGACGCTGTGATTAACCACATCTCCGCGCAAAGCGATTGGTTCAAGGGATTTCTGGCGGGCGATCCCCCATATGCAAATTATTTCATCACCATAGACCCGGCCACCGACCTTCGCAATGTGACCCGCCCGCGCACCCATCCCCTGCTCACGCCGGTAGAAACCGACATCGGAATCCAACACGTCTGGACGACTTTTAGCGACGACCAGATCGATCTGAATTACAAAAATCCCCAGGTTTTATTGGAGATCATCGACGTGCTTTTGTGCTACGCGGCCGAAGGCGCGGAGTTCATTCGGCTGGACGCCATTGCCTACCTCTGGAAAGAAGCGGGCACCAGTTGTATCCACCTGCCGCAAACGCACCGGGTGGTGCAGCTATTCCGATCTGTGTTGGATGTGGTAGCCCCCCGCGCGATGATTATTACTGAAACCAATGTGCCGCATCAGGAAAATATATCCTACTTTGGCAACGGCCGCAACGAAGCCCAGATGGTGTACCAGTTCACCCTCGCCCCGCTCATTTTGCATACCTTCCACACCGGTAGCGCCACCGCCTTGCAGCAGTGGGCCGCCGGCCTGGAAGCGTTACCCGACACGGCCACGTTTTTCAACTTTATCGCCTCGCACGACGGCATTGGCGTGCGGCCCGCCGAGGGTATTCTGACCACGGAAGAGGCCGACGCGCTGGGCGATAAAACGCTGGACCACGGCGGGCGGGTCAGCTACAAAACCAACGCCGACGGCACGCAAAGCCCGTACGAACTCAACATCACCCTGTTCGACGCGCTGTCCGACCCCAACGGCGGCGAGCCGGAAGACCTTAAAATCAACCGCTTTATGGCCTCGCAAGCCATTATGCTGGCGATGGTGGGCGTGCCGGGCATTTATGTTCACAGCCTGGTGGGATCGCCCAACAACATCCGGGGCATGGAAGCAACAGGCCGCGCCCGAACCATCAACCGCGAAAAGTGGCAGCGCGCCGATCTGGAAGCCAGACTGGATCAGCCCGATTCGCGCCCGGCCAAAGTGTTGGCGCGGTACACGGCCCTGCTCAAAGCGCGGGCCGCTCACCCGGCGTTCCATCCTAACGGCGGCCAGCACATTATATCCGATCATCCGGCCTTGTTTGCCTTGCTGCGCATCGCGCCGGATACCGGTTCAAGTCAACCGGAAAAAGTGGTCTGCCTGCACAACATTTCGGTGGAACCCCAACCGGTTGACATCGATTTATCGCCCTACACCATCAACAACACGCTACGCGATATGTTATCGGGCGAGACAACCACGCTCACAGGCTCAAACTTGCGGTTGACGCTGGAACCTTACGAGGTCAAATGGCTGGGTTAGAACTAGAAAATTAGAGATTGGGAGATTGGCTTAAGTAAAGCGGCGAAATCTCCAAATAAAATCAGGTAGTTATGTTTGATGGTCACTTAGAAAGGCGATTTTGATGAAGCAAACCCGAATCATTCTTTTTACCGGCAAAGGCGGGGTGGGCAAAACCACCATCTCCGCCGCCACCGCTATTCGCGCGGCAGAAATGGGCTACAAAACCCTGGTGATGTCGATGGACCCGGCCCACAGCCTGGCCGACGCCCTGGATCATCCGTTAGGACCGGAACCGACCCAAATTTCCGAATGCCTCTGCGGCCAGGAGTTCGACGTTTACTACTCCATCAAAAAATATCTCAGCAATATGCGCGAGTTGATGATGGCTATCTTCCGGCGGCAGGGCGTGGATAAAATGCTGGCCGAAGAAATGGCCGTGTTACCGGGCATGGAGGAAACCGCCGCGTTTCTGTGGCTGGAACTGTTTTACCGCACCGGCGGCTACGATTTAATCATCATCGACAGCGCGCCCACCGGCGAAACGCTCAAACACCTGACCCTGCCCCAGGTGAGCCAGTGGTGGTTAACACGCGCCATACCGATCCAGCGCGTGGGAAAAACATTGGGGCCAACCGTGCGTCGATTTACCGGCGTGCCGCTGGACAAAGGACTGGAAGAACTGGAAAATTTCTATAACAAACTCAACGCCATCCACGACATTATGATCGATCCCGATATTTCCACCATCCGGCTGGTGATGAACCCGGAACGCATGGTGATGCAGGAGGCGCTGCGCGGTTACACTTACCTGCAACTGTACGGCTACCCGGTTGACGCGGTGATGGTCAACCGAATTTTACCGGAAAACAGCTCCCAAGATGTTTTTGGCGATTATCTGGAGTCGCAAAAAAAATATTTGCAGGAAATTGAGGATACGTTTTCGCCGCTGCCCATTTTCCGGGCGCCGCACCTGGGCCGGGAGATTTTTGGCACCGACCGGCTTGAAGAGTTTGGCGAAAAGTTGTATCAGGACAAGGACCCCACCAAAATCTTTTTCAAACGCAAACCGTATCACTTTATCGAGCAAAAGTATGGCTACCTGCTCACTGTTCACCTGCCGTTTTTAGAAGACGAGGATGTTACGGTCCAGCAAAACGGCGACGAGTTGATCATCCAGGCCAAAAATCGCCGCCGCAACCTGTTTTTGCCCCGGTTCCTGGCTTACTACCAAGTCACCAACTCGCAGGTGATGGAGGGGAATTTGTTGGTCCGCTTTGAGAAGATGCAATCTTAAGGTCGCATTTAGAAAATTGGAGATTAGAGATTGGAAGATTTTTAGCCTGAACTCTCTAATCTCCACCCTCGCATCTACTTCACGTTAAACAATGTGCAATTCGCAAACCTTGCGGAAATGATGCCCGTAAATGGCCAGCGTCACCGCCAGCGGAAACAGCGATGGCCGACGGAACAACGTCCAGAATAACAGATTCCAATAGTGCAGCCGTTCTTTGCCCAAGATACCCAAGCGCACAATCGAGCGCGGAAAGGCCAAAATGTATTGTAAATTGGCCGCCGTTCTTATTTTGGGTGCCTGATACTCGCGCAAAAAGGTTTTTACCCGCTCGTAGTAATGATCGGGCGCGTAAATATGCTGCATAATTTTTTGATACCCCTCGTGCAGCGTTTCCAGGCTCATGGCCGGCACAATGTTGGTGGTTCCATCGGCATTGTCGCCGGATAACAGCTCGCGGATGCGGCCCTCCCGTTTCATGCGCTCGTACAGGCGGGTTCCGGGCGGCGCTTGCAAGAGGCCCACCATGGCCGTGACAATGCCGCTGTTTTGGATAAAATCAATCTGTTTTTGAAAAATAGAGGGTTCATCGCTGTCAAAGCCCACAATAAAACCGCCCTGCACCTGCATGCCGGCCCGTTGAATGCGTTTGACATTTTCCACCATGTCCCGGTTTTTGTTTTGATTTTTACTGCATTCGGCCAGGCCGCTTTCATCCGGCGTTTCGATGCCGATAAAGACGGAGTTAAAGCCGGCCTCAACCATCATTTCCATCAGCGCTTCGTCATCCGCCAGATTGATAGAAACTTCCGTAAAAAAAGGTATTTTCCTGTTCTTCTGCCAATCGATGAGCGCCGGCAGTAACTCGGTTTTGAGATAGCGCTTGTTACCAATCAAATTATCATCGACAAAAAACACGGCGTCCCGCCAGCCGGCCTGGTACAGGGCCTCCAGTTCCGCCACAATCTGAGCGGCGGTTTTGATGCGGGGCCGATGGCCGAACAACGCCGTCACGTTGCAAAAATCGCAATCATACGGGCAGCCCCTTGAAAATTGAATGGACATCGAGGCGTATTGGCGCAGATCGAGCAAATTCCATTGGGGAATGGGTGTTTGGTGGATGTCGGGGAAATCGGTGGCCGTATAAATGCGCCGGGGGTGGCCCGCGGCCAGATCGGCCAAAAAGAGCGACAGCGTCAGTTCGGCCTCATTCAGAACAAAATGGTCGATGTCGGGAAATTGATCGACCTCGGTGACGAAGAGAGGCCCGCCGGCCACAATTTTCACGCCGGCTGCTTTGCACCGGGCCACAATTTGGTGCGCCGATTCGCGCTGAACCGTCATGCCGCTGATAAAAACATAATCGGCCCAGGCCAGGTCTTCATCGGTCAGGGAGGTGATATTCAGATCGACCAGGCGTTTGGACCACGTCTCCGGCAGCATGGCGGCCACGGTAATCAGCCCCAACGGCGGCAGCGAAGATTTTTTGCGGATGAATTTGAGCGCGTGCTTAAAACTCCAAAATGTATCGGGGAACCTGGGGTAAACCAACAAGATGTTCATAGCTTTCTCCTTTGATACGGCGCAGGCAAGCCTGCCGGCATCCACGCCATATGTGGTAATCCAAATCAGCAGAATTTTCTGCTGATTTAATTGTAACATACATCATAGGAGAAATTGCTACCGATTCATCCCAAAAAAACAAAAATTTAGTAAGAATTATTGACTTTTTGAAAAATTTTTGGATTTTGAGGAAATTATGCAAAGTAGCAAAGTAGCAAAGTAGCAAGGTAGCAAGGTAGCAAGGTAGCAGGGTAAATTTTTTCTGCTACCTTGCTACTTGCTACCCTGCTACTCTGTTGCCAGAACCCCAATACCCAACGAGATAAACGTCTGGCAGTTGAGGCGGCGCGATCCGCCTTCCGGGGGAGGGTCGGGAGTTTGGTTAATGACGCGATCAACCAGGCCGGAGCCATCCTGCACAGTTACCGGTGTGGTGCTGACCCGCGTAAAGTTCAAGGTTTGCAGCCGGGCCAGGGCGCTGGCTTGCGAGAGATCAATCACGCTCTCATAGGCGCAACTGCCCGCCACCGGCACCAGGGAAAGATTATCCAAATTATAAACCCGCGAATCTGTTTGTGGCGAGGTATAGGTGAAAAATTGATAGCCATCGGCCACAATGCTCAAGTTCAGAGTGCCGCTATCGCGGGCCTGGCCCTCAAGAGAAAATGTGCCGTCGGGGCCGGTTACGCCGCTCACGTTTACGTTATCATCGCCCAGAACCGCTTCAACCTGGGCACCGGCTACCGGCTGGCCCGTGCCAATTTCAACCGCTCGTCCGGTTACCACCCAGCTAACTACCGGCGCTTGCTGCGGAACCAGACCGATATTAGGGAAATCATAAACGCGCGGTTTAACCGCTCCGGCGGTAAATTCTTTTTCTTCATAGCCAAAGGCGTTGACGGTCATCACCAGATTGCCCTCATTTCCGGCCTGCCCCACCAACGAGAAATTGCCGTTGCTGTCGGTTAAGGTTGACAGCGTGGGGCCATTATTGCCTAACCTGGCTCGAACCGAAGCCCGGTCGACCGGCTGCCACGTGATGGCATCTACCACCCGGCCCGTAATAGTCCAGTTGACCAGAGGCGGCCCGGTAGGGGTTGGCGTAGGCGTGGGGGTTCGCGGGACCAGGGTGGGAGTGGGCGGCGCGCTAATCCAGGGAACGCCGGCGGTATTCCGGGCAATGGTAAAATCGGCGTAAATCCATCCCTGCCCATTTACGCTGCCGGCAAAGGGCACCAGCCACCACAAAGCGCCGTTGCTGGCGGCTTGCTTGCCAATTACATTGACGGTAGCGCCGTTGTAGTAGCGCCCCAGGGTGGGGTAAACCTGGCCGGGACCGCTGCGTGCATTCAAAAATCCATCCGGGCTGTTGATGACAGCGTGGGGCCGGGGCGTGGGCGTTGGACTCACATACACCGGGGTGGGGGTAGGCGGCGCTGTGACCCAGGGAATTTGGCCCACATTGTAGGCCAGTGTATAGGGGGCATACACCCAGCCCTGGTCAAAGGGCGCGGCAGGAAAAGAAATGAGCCACCACAAATTGCCGTCCAGATCATACTGCTTGCCCAACACATCGGCCACTACCGTATTTTGATAGGTTCCCAACGGCGGATCATACACTACCCCCGGCCCGCTGCGCACATTCACAAAACCGTGGGGGCTGTTCATAATCGCATAGGGGGTTGAGGGTGTTGGCGTGGTTCGCGGTGTAGACGTAGGGATGAAGGGCGTGGGTGTATCGCTTGGAACCGGCGTAGCCGTTGGCGTAGCTGTGGGAACCGGAGTGGCTGATGGGGTTGACGTCATCACAATGAGGGTGGGTGTTTCAGTGACCGCTTCGCCTTCAACGGGGGTTGAAGCCTCAACTTCCGTTGGGGTAACAAACAAAGAAACCTCAGTAGGCGTTGGTGCCGGAGCCGCCGGAGCCAATAAAACCCACCAGGCCCACACTAAAAGCAACAGCAACAAGATACACATCACCACAAAAACGGTTAACAGAATAGCTGTGTTACGCTGCATCAAACACCCTCCTCATTTCGATAAAGTTTGTTAACGTGGATATAATTGCTTACGCTGTCCAACACCCGGTAGCGAATACTCTGCCCGGCCCGCACCCGCTCTCGAATGGTTGAGGCTTCCAGTCCCAGGGCCGGCATCTCAACCCAATCCAACCGCCGGCGCAAACCGGGCAGTTTTTCTTCTAACCGGTTTAGATCGGGCCGGTAGCCGGGGCGGCGGCTGACGGCCAGCCGGCACGATTCGATGAAGGCGGCGGCTTGATGCCATTTAGGTAAATCGGCCAGGGAGTCGCCGCCCATAATAAAGTAACAATCTTCAGCCGAAAGACGGTATTGTTCGCGCAGTAAACGGATAGTGTCGATAGAGTAGTGCGGGCCGGGGCGTTCCAGATCAACCAGGCTCAATTCAAAATGGGGGTTGGGGTTGATGGCCAGTTCAACCATCGCCCGGCGGTGGCCGGCAGCCGATTTAGAAACATCCTGTTTGAACGGCGAATCGCCCGCCGGCGCAAATAACACCCGCGATAAGTTCAACGTTTCGTAAGCCGCTTCCGCCAGCAGCAGATGCCCCACATGGATGGGATCGAATGTGCCTCCCAGAATCCCCAGTCGCATTATTCATCCTCATTTGCATTCGTACTACCAGATAGACGTCACCAGACCCATTCCAGTTCCACCTCATCCAGAAAAACCGTGTCGCCTTCTTCAACGCCGGCGTCCTGTAAAGCGTCGTGAACGCCCATTTTTTCCAGAATCTGGTAGGCGCGAACAATGGCCTCGTCGTTGTTCCAGTAGGTTTGATAAGCTATCTGCCGAATGCGGGGGCCGGTTACCTGCCAGCCGTCATCGAGCCGGTGGACCTCAAAATAGTCATCGGCCTGATCCAGCGTGAAGACGGGAACCTCTTCTTCAAAAAGCTGCTCGCGGGGCAGTTCATCCAGATGTTCAAATAAAGCAGCCAGCAGGGGCTGTACCCCCTCCTTGGTTACCGCCGAAATTTTGTAGACAGGCAGCGCCAGTTCCTGCGCCCGTGTTTTCACCGCGGGCCAGTGGGCCTGGGCATTGGGCAGATCGATTTTGTTTAGCGCCACAATCTGGGGTTTGCCGGCCAGTTTAGGGCTAAAAAGCGCCAATTCTTCGTTGATCTGGTCAAACGCGGCCAGCGGGTCCGGCAGCGCGCCATCCAGCAAGTGAACCAGCAGGCGGCTTCGTTCCACGTGGCGTAAAAACTGGTGTCCCAGCCCGGCCCCCTGGTGCGCGCCTTCGATCAGGCCGGGAATATCGGCCATCACCAGATCACGCGAGTCCAGGACCACCACCCCCAGGTTGGGTTGGAGGGTGGTAAAGGGGTAAGCGGCAATTTTGGGTCGGGCGGCGCTCACCACCGACAAGAGCGTGCTTTTACCGGCGTTTGGCAGCCCCACCAGCCCGACATCGGCCAGCAGTTTTAATTCCAGCGTCACCCACAATTCTTCGCCGGGCAGTCCTTTTTCGGCCACTTTGGGGGCCTGGTTAGTAGAACTCTTAAAAGCCGTGTTCCCTTTGCCGCCGCGCCCGCCGTGAGCAACGATGGCCCTTTGGCCCGGTTCGGTCAGGTCGGCCAGCAGTACGCCGGTTTCGGCGTGGCGCACCACCGTGCCGGGCGGCACCGAAACCACCACATCGCCGCCGCCGGCCCCGGCCATTTTTTTGCCCCCGCCGTGCTCCCCCCGCTCGGCTTTGAAATGGATACGGTTCTTAAAATGAACCAGGGTGTTCAGTTGGGGATCAACCTCAAACACTACATCGCCGCCTTTGCCGCCGTGCCCGCCCGAGGGGCCGCCGCGCGGCACAAATTTTTCCCGGCGAAAGGCGACCGCGCCATTGCCGCCGTCGCCGGCTTTTACATTTATTTTGGCTTCATCAAAAAACATTATGTTTAACCTCTGCTTTGATTATGACACGAGCCACGAACCATGTCAATTCAGGCCGTTAACTTGCCGGTAAATGGCTTCATCATTTATACTACCTGTACTACGGGTGGCGTAAAAATTTTATTGACACGGAGGTAGCGGATGGCACATCACACGGTAAAAACACGGTATCTGGCTCAACTTTTGGCCTGGGGCGAAGGGCTGGTAGAATCATCATGAACAATAATAAAATGAGGTTTCCATGAAAAAGATAACGATCTGGCTTCTGGTCATTCTGGGCATAGTTGCCCTGTATGGAATTTTCACCCTATTTTTCAGCGTACTCTTCCAAACGATGACGGTCGCCCGGCCTACGCCCACCGTGATTCTGCCCCCAACCTTTACCCCTACCGCAACTACGCTGATCATCGCAGCCAACACGCCGCCCCCTACCGACACGCCGGTTCCTACTTCCACGCCTGTCGATGAAGCAACCGCTACCCCGCCGCCCTCACCAACGGCAACCGCCGCGCCAACCGACATGCCTGTTCCGGCCATTTCTCAAGTGAGGTCGGCCACCACCGTCAATATTCGCTCCGGCCCGGATACGGCCTATCCCGTTACCGGTTCGCTGGCGCCCGGCACGGCCCTGACCGTAACCGGTCAAAATGAATCCGGCACGTGGTGGCAGGTGCAGCAAGCGGACGGCGCTTTGGGCTGGGTGGCCGATTCGGTGGTGGCGGCCGCTCAAACGGCAGGCGTACCGGTGGTTGCCGCGCCTCCCCTGCCCAACCCGCCGACGACCACGCCGGTTCCTCCGCCCACCAAACCACCGGTTCAATACGAACCCACCGGCTGGTACGGCGACACCAACGCGGGATTGACCCGGTTTTTGGGGAACATTACCGATGCCAACGGCAATCCGGTCAACGGCGTGACGGTTGAGGCGCAGTGCGGCACGTACCGGATCATCTCCAATCCATCCGGCCCGGTGCCGGCCTTTGATTCTAACGACAGCGTCAATGATCCGCCTGGTTTTTACGACATAACCATTGACCGGCGGCCCGTTCCCTGCAAATGGCAATTGACCGTGGTTCACACGGAAGATGGGCAGAACGTGCTGCAAAAATTGTCGGATACGATTGAGGTGGAGGTGACGATGGACAAATCGATTATTGTGGCCAACTGGCGCAAGAATTGGTAAACAATCAAAATTCCCGCAAATAGGCCAGAACCGCATCCATCTCAAACCCAAATTGAAGTTTATCGCGGACATGCATCTCGTAAATTTCGGCGGGGGTGAGCCACAGGAGATCGTGGATTTCGTCGGGCTGGAGGGGGCCTAACTCGCCCAACGGCTCGGCGGCAAAAATAGTGTAGTCCATACCGGTGCGGCTGTAGAATACGCCCACCTGTCCCAATATCTCTACATCTACCGACAACTCTTCCTGCATTTCACGGTGCAGGGCGCAGAGCGGGTCGGTTTCATCGGGATTAAGCCGCCCGCCGGGAAAGGTCCATTTATCAAACATGGCCGGGTCTCTAAAGCGGTGATGGATCAACAAAATTTCATCGTTGCGAACCAACAGCGCGCGGACCGCGTAGGGCTTATCGGATTGTGGCCCGTTGGTGGGGTGTGGCTTATTGATGATCCTGCTCCCGCCCGGATTTTATCAATTTCAAAAAATAGTGATGAAAACGGACATCATCACTCAATTCAGGATGAAACGCCGTCACCAGCAGGTGCTCCTGACGCGCGGCCACAATACGGCCATCGTCTAATCGCGCCAAAACCTGCACGTTGTCGCCAACTTTTTCAATCAACGGCGCGCGGATGAACACCGCACGAAACGGCGCATCATTGCCGGTCAAAACCGGGCCGGTAAAGGCCGGGGTTAGATCGGCCTCAAAGCTGTCAACCTGCCGGCCAAAGGCGTTGCGATCCACGGTGATGTCCATCACGCCCAGCCGGACCGGTACCACGTGGCCGCCGCTGCCGGTCTGCCCAATATCTTTGGCCAGGAATATCATGCCCGCGCAGGTTCCCCAGACGGTTTGTTTGTTTTCGATAAAACGACGCAGCGGCTCGATGAGGTTGTATTGGGCGGCCAACTTGCCGATGGTGGTGCTTTCGCCGCCGGGAATGATCAGGCCATCCAGGGCCTCCAAATCTTGGGGTAAACGAACCTCTACCGCCTGAGCGCCCAGCCGGCGCAGCATATTGATGTGCTCTAAAAAAGCGCCTTGCAGGGCCAGAACACCGATCTTCAAATCGGCAAATTCCGAAGGATCGGACGCGCTCTCGGCGGGGTCCAGCGTTAAGTTCCACGGGTTGACGCTCAATCGCCTGTCTCCTCTGCGGTTGGATCGGCCTCATCATCGGCCTGCGTTACCAAAATGGGCCTGGCCCGGCCCCCGCCTTCATCCGGGCCAATGATGCCCTGCGCTTCCATTTCATCCACCAGGCGGGCGGCCCGGGCATAACCAATGCGCAAGCGTCGCTGCAATAACGAAACGGAGGCCCGGCCCTGCTGGCGGACTTCGGCGATGGCTTTTTCCAGCAATTCATCCTGATCGGCGTCACTATCCATGGCCTGCTGGATCTCTTTTTCCCACAACGGCTGCTGCACCATCTCTCGGGGGCCTTCCTGCAAGGCGCGGGGTTTACGCTCTGATGGCGGCAGGGAGCCGCGCCAGAAGCGAACCAGCTTATTCAATTCCTGATCAGACACAAAAACGCCCTGCAAGCGCCGTAATTTCGCTTCATCCGAGGCCATGTAGAGCATGTCGCCCCGGCCCAACAACCGCTCCGCGCCGGGCGAATCGAGAATGACCCGCGAGTCGATCTGGCTGGTCACGGCGAAGGCAATGCGGGCCGGGAAATTGGCTTTGATCAATCCCGTTACTACATTGACCGAGGGGCGCTGGGTGGCAATAATCAGGTGCATGCCGGTGGCCCGGGCCATCTGGGCAATGCGAGTGATGGTGCGTTCTACCTCGTCGGGCGCCATCATCATCAAATCGGCCAATTCGTCGATCACGATGACAATGTAAGGCAAAAGGTCTTTGCCCTGTTTGCCCATTTTTTCGTTGTAGCCAATGATATTCCGCACGCCCTCTTTGGCAAATGTCTTGTAGCGGCGATCCATCTCCCGGACAGCCCAACTCAGCACGCCCACCACCTTTTCCAACTCGGTTACAACCGGGGCCAGCAGGTGGGGAATGCCGTTGTAGTTGACCAATTCCACCATTTTGGGGTCAATCATCAACAAACGCAAAGTATCGGGGGTGTGAGTGGTTAACAGGCAGGCAATAATGGCGTTAATGCACACACTTTTGCCCGATCCCGTTGCCCCGGCAATCAGCAGGTGGGGCATCGTGGTTAAATCAACCACCACACCGTGCCCGGAAACATCCTGCCCCAGGGCCATGCGTAACGGGCCGCGCGCCCGCTGAAAGCGGGCAGACTCTAGAATATTGCGCAGCGTCACCAGATTGGTGTTAGAATTGGGAACCTCCAACCCCACGTAGGGCCGGCCCGGAATCGGCGCTTCGATGCGGATGGGCGCCGCCGATAAGGCCAGCGCCAGATCATTGGAGAGGTTGACGATCCGGGAAACGCGCACTTTCCGGGGATTGCCTTTGGCATCTTTGGTAGCCATATAGCCCGGCTCCAGGCTGAATTGCGTGACCGCCGGACCCTGGTTGATCTCCCGAACTTTGACCTCCACGCCAAAACTCAGCAGCGTATCTTCGATCACCCGCACCCGCTGACGAATTTCGGCCTCGCTGATTTCGTGTTCAAGCCCCTCTTCAAAAATTTGGGGGATAACGGGCAACTGCCACTGCCTGCCCCCCGATTCTCCTTCGCCCTGACCTGGCGCGGCTGACGGGTTAAAAGTACCGGGGTGTTGCCCCGGCGCAGCTGCGGTGGAATCAACATCACCCACCACGCTAATGGGAATATCATCGCCGTCATTGCCGGTGGATGGTTTTTTCTCAGCCCCTCCGGACAGCACCCGGTCGAACAAGCCGGGTTTTGTTTCGGGGGAGCGGGGCGGCGCATTGGCCGGCTGGTTGATGGTTAATTGCCGGAAATGGCGCCAATCCTGAAAACGATAGTAGAGGTCGCGGATCATCTGGAACAGTTCTCGCAAAGAGAGGCCGCTGATCAAAACAAGAGCCAGCGGGAACAGCCCCACCAGCAACACAATGGTTCCCGCCATGCCCAGGGCAGATCGCAGCATACTGCCCAACACCCAGCCGATGATGCCGCCCCCGCCGGGTTCGGTAAAATCCTGGCCGGGCTGGATCAGATGAAACACAACCAGCAGCAGCCCCAAAAACATAAAGGTGCCAACCGGTTTCTCCCACTTTTCGTCATCATCTTCCGCGCCATAGCGCCGGAAAAACCAGACGGCCAGCAAAAAAAGCGGCAGCCAGACAATGTACTGGCCCCAGCCCATCAGAAAATATAAAAATCTGAGCCAGGCGGCTACCAGATCGCCCCGGTTGGGCGTGAACAGGCTCAACAATGTGATCCCCGACACAATGAACAGCAGCGTGCCGGTAACTTCCGGGGGAATGAGCGGCCCTTCTTGTTTCTTTTTAGTTGTTCGTCGTGTTGATTTTTTTCTAGCCATATGCCTTGAGAAAACAGCACAAATGTTTGGTATCATTGTAGCATAAAGTTAGATAATTTGAAAGTAACGGGCGTTGCAGATTGCCCAAAAGAGATAATTGATGTAAACTGGCATCCATCCAATGGCGGACACACTCCCCTCGTGTGCCTGCCTTTTTTTATAGTTTAAGACCAGGAGCGAGGCGCATGACTCACAAAATTCTTATCACCGATGATTTATCCCCGCAAGGATTGGCCCGGCTGGAAGATGCCGAGGATATTGAGTTTGATATTATCAAAGGACTCAGCCCCGAAGAATTTGTCAAGACCATTCCTCCCTATGATGGACTCATCATCCGCAGCAGTGTTAAAGTTACCAAAGAGGTGCTGGCCGCCGCCGCCAACTTAAAAGCCATTGGCCGCGCCGGGGTAGGCGTGGACAACGTGGATGTAGATGAAGCCAGCTTACGCGGCGTGATCGTGATGAATACGCCGGGGGCCAATACCATTGCCACCGCCGAACACGCTATGGCCTTGCTGCTGGCTATGTGCCGTAACATTGGCCCGGCCTACACCAGCCTCAAAGCGGGGCGGTGGGATCGCAAAAAATATATGGGAACCCAACTTTACCGCAAAACCATCGGCATTATCGGCATGGGGCGGATTGGCGCGCGGGTGGCTCATCGCTGCCAGGCTTTTGGTATGGATGTGATCACTTACGACCCGTATCTGACCGATGAGGTGGCCGAAGAACTGAAAGTTGAGCGGGTTCAATTAGCCGATCTCTTTGCCCGCTCTGATTTCGTTTCGCTGCACGCGGCCAGCACGCCGGATACTCAACACATCATCAATGCCAATACCATCGCGCAAATGAAAGAGGGCGCGCGCCTTGTTAACACGGCGCGGGGCGCGCTTATTGACGAAACCGCCCTGGTTGAAGCGCTGAAATCCGGTAAAATAGCTGCCGCCGCGCTCGATGTCTTTCCCGAAGAACCACTGCCCAATGACAGCGCCCTTCGAAAGTTGGATAATGTCACCATCACCCCTCATCTGGCCGCCAGCACCGTCGAAGCCCAACGAGATGTCAGCACGCAAATTGTGGAGCAGATGCTCGATGTGCTGCACGAGACCGATTTCCGCAACGTCATCAACTTTCCCCTGGTTGACGCATCCATCTTAAAAACGCTCCGTCCCTTTCTTAACCTGGCCGAAAAAATTGGCCGGCTGCAAACCCAGTTGGCCGAGGGCGCTATCAACCGGATCGAGGTTAATCTCAAAGGCGAAGAAATTGTGAACCAGGCCCGGCCATTAACGGTGGCCATTCTCAAAGGCATTTTTGATCCCATTCTTGATGAGGCCGTTAACTATATCAACGCCCCCCACCTGGCCGAGCGGCGGGGAATCACCGTTTTATCGCAAAATACCGGCGTCTCCAGCGATTACGCCAACCTTATCTCCTGCCGGGTAGAATGGGACGGCGGCCATCATACCGTAGCCGGCACGCTGTTTAATCACGATGAACCCCGCATTGTGGGGCTTGACGGCTACCGCATCGACGTGCTGCCGCCTGAAGGATATATTTTGGTGACACATAGTTGGGATAAACCGGGCTTTATTGGACAGGTGGGCACCATTCTGGGCCAGCACAACATCAACATTGCCACCTGGCGAACCGGCCGCACCGAGCCGGGCGGGCTGGCCATATCCTTCATCCGTATAGACAATGAGCCTCCCCAGGAAGTGATCACCGCCCTGGAAAAAGTGGACCTCATCAGAAAAGTACAAACGGTGCAACTTTAGATAAGGTAAGGATTGGCCCACCGGCAACGTCTAAGATGTGAAACCTGTTAAGACCACGCTTAAAGATCAGGTTTTAAGATTATACTTGATAGAAAGGCAAAACTATTATGACAAACGAGGTCCACGACACCATTATCTTAGGGTCTGGCCCCAGCGGGCTGGCTGCCGCATTGTACGCAGGCCGGGCCAGTTTGAAACCGTTGGTCGTTACGGGCAACGAATTTGGGGGGCAGATCAATACCACCAGTGAAGTTGAAAATTATCCGGGTTTTAACGGCGAAACCGGCCCGGAATTGGTTGAGGTAATGAAAGCGCAGGCGGAACGCTTTGGCGCGGAAATAACCATGGATTACATCGAAAATGTCGATTTGAGCCAGCGCCCCTTCAAACTTTCTTCCCACGGCAAAGATTACTACGCCAAATCGCTCATTGTGACGGTGGGCGCATCGTACCGCAAGTTGGGCATCCCCGGCGAAGAGACCTTAACGGGCCGGGGCGTCAGCTACTGCGCCACCTGCGACGGTTTTTTCTTTAGAGACAAAGAGATTGTGATTGTAGGCGGCGGCGACAGCGCCATGGAAGAAGCTATTTTCCTGACCAAATTCGCCCGCAAAGTGACCGTCATCCACCGCCGCGACGAACTGCGCGCCGGAGCCATTTTGGAAAAACGGGCGCGGAATAATGAAAAGATCGAGTTTATTTGGGACACGGTGGTCACCAAAATCAACGGGGAAACCGCGGTGGAGAGCCTGGAACTGGAAAATGTAAAAACCGGCGAAAAATCTACCCTTAAAATCGACGGCGTTTTCATTGCCATTGGCCACATTCCCAACTCGCACCTGTTTGAAGGGCAACTGGATATTGACGAACAGGGATTTGTGCGGATAGATAAGCGGATGCGCACCAACGTTGAAGGCGTGTGGGCCGCCGGCGAAATTGCCGACCCGATCTTCCGCCAGGCTATCACCTCGGCGGGGATGGGCGCGGCGGCAGCCATTGAAGCCGAACGATGGCTATC
This sequence comes from uncultured Caldilineaceae bacterium, assembly GCA_964612485.1. GTDB lineage: Bacteria > Chloroflexota > Anaerolineae > 4572-78 > J111 > JAFGNV01. The sequence continues at coordinate 56,561 of CAZTFF010000014.1, read as the reverse complement.
GGAACAGGAAGGTTAGTGCCACACAGACGTGTCATTCTGAGCGACCGGAGGGAGCGAAGAATTTCCAGTTTTGTGGTGAAATTAAATTACTAAAGTTAATGGAGATTCCTCGTCATGCTGCTCCTCGAAATGACTATGGATAATTACCAATTAAGTGCGAGGAACTGTTCCTCGCACTTTCTATTTCCCGCCCCGCCAGCGCAAAATTATATGATCCCGAAGTCGATCCGGCATCAGCTTGGCCATCAGCGCCGCCAGCCAGGTTCCGCGGCCAATCAAATAGCGGGTTTGAGGATGTTCGGAAGTTAAAGCATGAATCACCGCTTCAACCACTTGTTCAACCGGCGCCGCAGATTGGCCAGCCTGGGCCACAGATTCTCGTGCCTGCTCCATTGCCGGGCCGTACAATTCATACGCTTGTGAGGGTAAATTTTGCGACATCTGGTCGGCAGCGGAAAGCGATTTATCCCAGATGGGCGTGTCAATAGCGCCCGGCTCGACCAACGAAACCCTAATACCCCAGTGATGGAGTTCAACCCGCAGCACATCATTAAGCGCCCCTAACGCAAATTTAGAGGCCGCATACGGCCCCAGCAGCGGCATCGCCACCCGGCCGCTGACAGACCCCATGTTGACAATCCGCCCTTTGCCCTGCCGCAATAGAGGCAAAAGGGCCTGCGTCACCGCAATTTGGCCGACCACATTGACCTCTAACTGTTTTTGCAGCCTGCCAATGGGCACAAATTCCAGCGGGCCGCCCACAGCGATTCCGGCGTTGTTGACCAGGCCGCTCAATCCGCCCGGCCCAACGGCGGTAGAAACCACATTGGCCGCCAAACGGATACTTTCCGGCTGCGTCACATCCAGATAAAGCTGAGTTAATCGCTCGGAGGCTTCTTGCTGCAAAATTCTGGCATCCTTTTGCTTACGGACACAGGCAAACACTCGAAACCCTAATTTATCCAGATGGAGCGCGCACGCTTTACCTATCCCGGTAGAAGCGCCGGTTATCACCACTGTTCTTTCCGATTTATTCACGGCAATCTCCCATACATTCAGAGTGCGCCAATGCTACCGCACAATGAGAGATTGTCAAATCAAATTGGGAAAAGTTAAAAAGAAGATAGAGAAGATTTTTGATTTAAAAAAGAGAAAAACCTGCGTTGCCACATACACAGGTTTTTCTAGGAGGGAGGGTTCACACTACTTAACTTAGTGTGACTACACTATAAAATCAAAAGATTAATAGAAAATGAAATTTTCTAACTTTATTTTATCTTCTCAATATTTCGAGAGAACAAGACCTGTGCCTGTCGAAGACCGTTGGTTTCGACAAGTTCAACCACTGCCCCCTTTTTGTTTAAAAAGAGAAAAACCCGTGCTGCCACTACACGGGTTTTTCTAGGAGGGAGGGTTCACACTACTTAACTTAGTGTGATTACACTATAAAATCAAAAGATTAAAAGAAAATGAAAGACTCGTCACATCAATCTTAAAAGTGGCATTTTTTTTTAGATTGGGGTACATTATGATTGTTAACTTTTAAAAAATTGCATCTTGAGAAAATTCAAGCTTTGCGTTATAATGTAGTCAAACAAATCACTCAACTGGAGCGACTGCGTGTTAAAGGTTCTATATATAGAAGATCATCCTGCTCAAAGAGACATTCTGGCACAAATGCTGGAATTAAACGGCTTCGAAGTTGCAGTGGCCAGTGATGGGGTAGAAGGCGTGGAAAAGACCCGCGCCTGGCTTCCCGACTTGATTCTGATGGATTTGCGAATGCCCCGCATGGATGGGTTTGAAGCCATCAAAATCATTCGTTCGGAAGAAAACACCTCCGCCATCCCAATTATTGCCATATCCGCCTGGGCCAGCGCCAAACATAAAGAACGCGCCCTGGCCGCCGGAGCCAACGAACACTTCACCAAACCGGTTGACCTAAACCGATTACTTACCACCATCGGTCGCTATCTTAAAAACGATGATGAATAATCTCTGATTTTTAATTTAACTAAAAAATGCGACAACGCTTTCGATGTTGTCGCATTTTTTTTGCCAAAAAACAGCAGCAAGGGTCAAGCCCTGCGGGATGACACAAATTGCCTGAACACCCCAATGCCTAATAGAGCCAGCATAATCACGCCGGCCCAAATCAGAAAATTACTGCGAGACGACAAAATACCACCGCTCCCCGGCATTTCGGGGGTTGATGCCGGCACAGCGGTTGACTCCGGTTCCGATGTCTCAGCAGATTCGCCGGCGGGGGGTTGGACAACCATGGTACTGGTTGGTGTCAACTCAACTTCCTCGGTTACCGTAGGCAGCGCCAGAGGGTTGGTGGCGGTGGCCGTTGGCGCTTCGGCGGGGCCTTCTTCCGACACAGGGGTTTCGGCGGGTTCTTCTTCCGGCGCAGCAGTTTCAGCCGGGGTCTGATCTTCGGGGGAGGCGACTTCCTGGCCGTCCCCACTCACCACCGGCGTTCCGGTAGCCGTAGGCAGCGGCGTGTTCGTAGAGGTGGGGCTGGGAGTGGGCGTAAATGTAGCCGTTTCAACCGGAACAAAAATAGTCGGTGTTGGAAGCGCGGCCTGCTCGGCAAAATTGGCTTGATAAAGATAGACAGCGCCGGCCAACCCTACCAGGCCCACACAAATCAGGCCCAACAAGGCAATCGCCAGAATAATAAACAGCCTGTTATTTGATTGCTCACCACTTGGTTCGACGTTTATGATCTGGCTCCTTTCCAAATTAGAGCTGTCCCCATAGCAGCGACGATTACTTCTTTAAAGAAAACAGTTCTAATATACATAACACTTTATATACATAATAACGTGTTTTCTTGTTATGGTCAAGTATAAAATAGATTTCGGGAGACAAATATGCTATAATAAGTGCCAGAAATTGGTGATTGGGCGTAAAAAAAGACCCAATGCGGCAGACTACTCACACTTATCGTGGCGATAAAGACAGGTGAAGTCCGTGGTAAGATATATTGCGGATTCTGAAGAAGACTTAAAAACCCTCCAAGAGCCACCCCCCACCGCGTATTTAACGTTGATGGTGAAAGGACGGTTAAGCCACACATTCCCCTTACGCGGCGAGTTGCAACTGGGGCGCGAGAAAGGGAATGCCATTGTGGTTGCCGACCAAAAAGTTTCCCGCCACCACGCCAGCATGATCCCCATTGATGATACGTTCATCCTGAGCGATTTAGGCAGCGCCAACGGCACCTACATCAACGGCGTTTCAATTGCCCAACCCACCCGCCTGAAAAATAACGATCAGATTGGCATAGGGGATACCACCTTTTTGTTTACCCACCACCAACCGGATGCAGATTCCTTTAATCATTCGCCCCCGCCGGTGATCGCCGCGCCAAAAGCCTTGCCCGAACCCGCAGCAGGCATCAACATCAGCAGCGACACCCTGCCGGTTTGGGTTTTGTTCGGTTGTATGGGGCTGGTTATTATTGCCCTGCTTTTTTTACTGGCCGTGCTTGTGGGATTGTTCATCGGCCAGGCAAATTTATTGAGTCTGGCCGGCCAGCTATGAGAAGTAACGTTGAAAATCGACAGAAATAGGCCCCGCCACATCCACGTAGAAACTACTCAGGTATCAAACTTACACCGCTCCGTTAAATGCCCCTAATTTGTGCCTTCAAAATTACGAATTAGCTACGCTTCACAATTGCCCCACCGGAATGGTATACTCGATCATAACAGGATCAAGGAGCCAAGACGATGATCTGTACCAATCAAGCGCTGGTGGGCGCCGCGTTTGTCACCGGCCAAAAAGCGCCGGTCTCCGGCCTATACAAATTCAAACGCCATATCGAGTGTACCAGCATCCTCAACTGCTCCGCGCCGGTAGAAGATTTTGAGATTTTTCTCAATCAGGGCGATGATTTTCCCTCGCATTGGTGCTGCGGCGCAAAAGTGGTCTGGCAGCTAAAACAATATCTCTAAATTCTCCATATTTGGGTTTGGGTTTGAATTAATGTATGGTGGTATCTTCTCGATTTTTCGGAGGAACGAGGTCTGGGCTTGTCGAAGACCGTTAGTTTCGACAAGCCCAGCCAACTCTACCCCAGATTATTGAGAAGGTACGTATGAATATACTCTGCACATAACCTGTCCTCATCTGCCGAACGAACACCCTCTCCACCCATCGCTACCAAAGACACGGTTTCGGGCTTTTGCTTTTTGATATACCTTATGATGGCTTGTGCATTAACAAAACTCCCCGTAATAATCTCTTTCGCTTTTGTTGCGTTTACAATACCTTGTGTTCCCGCTGATGTCGTTTGGACCAGAGTTTTGTCTGTGAAATCAAGGTTTTCAATTTGCGTTGGAGAGTTACCATACTCAAAGCCTGCCGGCTTTTTGCCGCCTCTTTCACTCATCAACAAAAATTAAAGCCTAACCCGCTTTGAGTGCCAGAACATAAATGGTAGTTGTTTTGCTGGCTGTTTTGGCCTACATGACCATCAACCGGCAGAAACGGTTGGCCCGTGGCGTGGCGGACCGGACCCAGAAATTGGCGGCCCTCAACAGCCAACTGGCTCAAGAGGTGGCTGAGCGCGGGTTGGCTGAAGAGGCCCTGCGTGAAAGTGAAACCCGCTCTGCCCCGGACCAAGGATAAATCCCCCCTTGTTGAGCAAGAAACTGCCGAACCTGTCTCAAGGCGCGGCACAGAAACAGTGCTGGTGGTAGAAGATGAAGCCATGGTGCGCCAATTGGTTTGCCAGACTCTCTTGGCGCATGGGTATACCGTTCTTGAAGCTGAAAACGCGGATAACGCGTTGCAATTGGCCGCCAACCGGCGAGATCCGATCCAGCTTTTGCTGACCGATGTGATTATGCCGCAGATGAATGGCCGAGACCTATACCAAAAAATAAGCCGTTTCTATCCTGACATCCGGGTTTTGTTTATGTCGGGTTATACCAACAATGTGATTGCCCACCATGGCGTTTTGGAAGAAGGCGTCAACTTCTTGCAGAAACCTTTCACTGTAGAAAGCCTGACCCGCAAAGTCAGGGAGGTGTTGGGGTGATGTTTGATTTACACCCTTCGTAACTCAAGCCCCAGTTTATTGAGTGCCGCTACCAACCCTGTTTGCAAATCGCTCAGGGTGGTAATCTGGTGCCAATCAATCCCCAAATCAACAATCGTTTCTGCTACGGCATCGGAAATGCCGGTAACAATGGTACGCGACCCCTTGAGGTGGGCGGCCTGGATAGTTTTGTTGAGATGATTGACCACGCCGGTGTCAACCAGGGGTACGCCGGTTACATCCAGGATAACCACTTTGGCCCGGTATTTACTGATGCCCGCCAGCAATGAACGGGTAATATCCCTGGCGCGGTTAGTGTCGATACTGCCGATGAGGGGTATAACAATGACATTGTCCATAATGGGGATAATGGGAGTCGAGAGTTCCTCAATAGCTTGTTTCTGCGCTTCAATGAGTTCTTGTTGCAAACGTTCAGTCTCTTCTTTATTCCGCATACTCTCCGTAATGTCACTGGTGAGGCCCAGGAGACCAACAATTTGGCCTGTTTCATCCCTGGCAGGTATTTTGTGTTCTCTTACCCACACCGTCTCGCCGGTGCTGCTGGGTATTTCCCATTCTCTAGCAATAATGGGCTGCCCGGTTTCCATTATCCTTTGTTCTTCATCGTAGAATCTTTGCGCATCTTCTGGAGGAAACAAATCAAAGTCGGTTTTTCCAACAAGTTCTTGGGGAGAATCAAGGCCCACCACCTGGGCATGCGCTCGGCTGGTTCTGATAATGCGCGATTCAGTATCTTTCAAAAACACATAATCGGGCGTATGTTCAAAAAATATGTCCCACAGTTCGTTCTGTTTTAACAACGTTTTTGCCTGTTCGAGATCGGCTTCCAACTCGGTGACTTTAGCACGTGTTGCTGCTAATTCTTCAACCAGTTGCTCCCTTGTTTTCTCCGCGTCATCCATTTTGTTTATTATCCTTTCTTGGTACGGCCAATAAAAACTTAATTTAGCCAGCGCAACCACAGTCAGAAAAATAAATCATTGTAGTCATTCTACTTCAGGCTATAGCTCAATTTATTATTGTTTGACCGTTGGCAATGCATAAATGCATTTGAATAGAATAATTTTACCCCAATGTGGCCGACAATACCAGCCTCATTCCGACAGACTTTTGTTAGGATGTATTTGTTCATAAAATAAGGTACAGGTTTTTATAGCTTGCCGCCGACTTTCCCGCCTACATTTTGTACATCGGCTCCGCTGTTGCCGCCAGCAAATCCCGGCAAAGAAATATCTGCCATTTATCCGGTATTTTAGTAACATCCCCGGCCTCACAAACCCATTCCATCTGAAATTCGAAAAAAATTGAAGACCTGATATGAGGCCAAAGATTTATAACTCATCTTCGCTAATTAATGCAGATATTACAGAAGATAGTGTTCGCACTTTCAAAATAAAAATAAAGCAAAGTTTGCCGCCCTAAAAATAAAGGAAAGTTTGACCAAAACGGCCAAACTTTCCTTTATGGAGCAAAAAAAGCCGGCGAATGCCGGCTTTGAGCGGGTAAGGGGACTCGAACCCCTGACATCAACCTTGGGAAGGTTGCGTTCTACCACTGAACTATACCCGCTTAACTGTTCTAAATTATAGAACCGAGACAATGGATTGTCAAACTTACATTCTAGATCGGGGTCAACTCATGCCGCCAGGCAATCGTTTGTAACGTAGCCTCCGGCCCCTCAACCCGACGGCGTAATTCCACTTTTTGCGGGCCGGCCAGATCCGCCGGGATCATAAAGGTCAGGCTGCGCCCGGTGGCTGCGGCATAAACCTCAACCCGCGTTTCGCTGCCATCCGCGCCCACAAAAAATACTCCCTCAGTAGGATCGCTCTGTAAATCATAAAATGATAATCGCTGCCCGCGTATTTCGCCAATCCCGCCCGGCGTATAAACCATATCCTGCTCGCTGACAACATCTCGCCACAAGGCCAGGGTGGGCATCTTATTGGCCGCCTCCACGCGCTCAAAACGGGCCTGGCGCCGTAATCGCTTGAGCAACCGAGCATCGGGTTTAAACGAGATATGCAGGTCTTCCGATTTTGGACGGGCCTGGGCCGAATGCTGCGACGCCTTCCCTCGCAGCGATACAAAAAAAATACCAACACCTTCCACCTGAATGGCCTGCCCGTTCAGCAGCGCGCTCTCCAACCGTTCGGCCAAATACAGCAGTGACGCCAGAAAATCGCTCCGGCTCAATGTGGTGCCTATTTCAGCGCTTTCGGCTAATTGGCGCTGATCGATCCGGCCTCGCTGGATCGCTTTAAAGAAATAGCCCGGCTGCATGCCTGCCCGGCTTAACCGATAGGGTATCATAAAGTCTCCTTTGTAGGTGCAATCTCCGGCTCATCAAACTAAGTATCATCACTGATAGAGAAAAAATTTATCAGTGATAAAAAACTTGTCTATCGCTGATAAAATCATAACCTATCACTGATAAGAAGTCAATCTATCACCGATAGAAAATAAACTTATCAGTGATAAGAAGATAATATATCACTGATAGAAAAGCAATCTATCACTGATAAGTAGCTAATCTATCACTGATAATTTGGTTGAGCAAGCCCGCAACCGGCGTGCGCCTGCTTCAGCCCAACTCTGCCGGATTAGCTTCAGTTTCCAGGATGGAACGCGCGGCCCGACACGACCATAAGCGAAAGGGAAATACCTCTACAAAGCCTACGTGCCCGCCATAGGGCTGGATGTGAACATGCAGATGGGGGGATAAATCTTGCAGGTTGGAAAAATCGGTAATGGGGATAACCGGATCATCCGCCGCCGGGATAATGGTAACGGAACTGTTCAGGACGGCCATCATCTCCGGCGTTACGGCATAGGCATCAAAATAGGCCCGCGCGTTGCTGAAAGGGCTGTAGCGGCGCACAAAGACTTCGGTCATGGCCATACAAGTGGGGGCGGCAATGACGTCGGTAAAATCATACCGGTTGGGGAAGGCGGCCTGTTTTTTTCTGAAGGCATCGCGCCACCGGCGGCGAAAATAGTGGAGATAAATCCAGGGGCCGTTGTCCATACTCAGGGTGGTGTGGTAGGGGTTAATCACCGGACAAAAAGCAATGGTATGGCGCAGATTGGGGATAGGGGTGCGGCTGTGCTGCCAGGCCAGCCGCAGCACAAAATTTCCGCCCAGGGAATTGCCGATCATATGAAAGGGGCGGTCGGCCTCCAGTTGGGCAATTTGCCGGGCGGCGGCAAACACCTCGGCCAGCCGGTCGCTGCGGAAGATGCCGGGGTTAAGATGATGGGTATTACCGTGGCCGCGCAGGTTCAGCCGGAAGACAGAATAGCCGTGCCGGTAAAGAAACTCCCCCATCCATAAAATATAGGTTGCGTGCGCGCTGCCCAGCCAGCCGTGCAGCAGCAACACCACGCCTTTGGAGGGGCGGTTTGGGTGAGGGGAATAATATCCCAGCAGGCACACACCTTCAGATTCCAGCAGCATCGCCTGCTCATGCTGTTGCAGCAACGTATTTTTAGGACGGTACAGGCTGGAAACAATCGTTTGAAAATGGCGATTACGGATAAGAAGAGACGGGGCAAAAGCCGGCAGAACGGGCATTGGTGTATTCAATAGGCTCCCTTCCCTGTGCCGCTATTGCACAGGCACAAAAATTTTACCACAACTTCATATTAGATAAAACCAGGACATATTGTCCCGATCATTTGGGATACCGGCCTCATGACAACGGGATACTTCATGGTGTAATCTTAATGAGGGGACCAATACGATGCACGCGAATACCTTCATCAGCCCAAACGGGCACGGCCCCTCACGAGCGTAGCGTGGGGCCAACGGAGATTGGTGGGCCGAATTCTGATGGGAGCCGGCGCTTTTGACAGCAGTTTTCCGGCCACGTACATCGACCACAGCCTGTCCTTCCCGGAGAGGCCGGAGGTGGACGCGGTTGAATACGGCGAATATTTAGCTCGACTCTGCCAGGGCTGTCATGGCCAGGGATTGGTGGGCGGCCAGCCTGCCGACCCCGCATCTCCGTTCGCACCGGATTTAACCCCGTCGGGCCGGATGCCAACTTATTCTGAAGCCGATTTTATCAAACGGGCTATTCGGGCCGTAGCCAACGGGCAGGCCATTTTTAGCCCGGATATCGCCGAGCGGGTGATGGCCTATTTTACCCAAACGCCGGGCCACCAAGCAGAAACCGCCTTCCCGGAACTCACCCCGCGCGAACACGAGGTGCTGGCGCTGCTGGCCCAGGGATTGACCAACAGCGCCATTGCTCATCGTTTGGTGCTCAGCCCCAAAACCGTGCGCAATCACGTTTCCAATATTTTTAGCAAATTGCAGGTGGCCGACCGGGCCGAAGCCATTATCCGGGCGCGGGAGGCCGGGTTGGGAGATCAAAGCTGACTATCATTCCTGATCAATTCTAAACAACCCGCCATCCCCCCGGCCAAACACTTCGGGGAAGTACATCTGCTCGGCGTGGGTGGGGATCACCCGAAATTCGCCGGGAATGGAAGCGCGAATGGTGTAGATGTATTCATACGTGCCTTTGGGCAGGTAAGTGGCAAACAGCACCGCCTTCTCGTCGCGCAGTTCGGCGTGAGAGAAGTACCACCAGCCGTAGCCGCGCCCCCACGGGTTGCGCCGGTCGGTGCGGGTCAGTTCGGGCCGCTGGCCGACCACGCTGGTGGTGGCTAAACTGGTGTCAATGCCTTCCGCGCCGGCGGGGAAGGGGTCTTCCACCACCACGTAGTGCAGGTCGTGGGGCGCAATCAAGGTCAGTTTGACCTGGATGACGTCACCAACCTCGGCCCGGCTGATGGGCGTGCCTTCTTCGGCGTCGGCCAGCGTATACTGCCGCGAGACCATAATCCCCCGGTTCAAGGCCTTGACTTCCTCCGCCGGTTTGAAATAGGTGAGATAAGCCCCGTAGTAGAGCCGTCCGGGGCTGCCGGACACGGCCCCATCCACAGGATCACGCTCAATGCTCAAGCGGTTGATGGTATCGGCCAGCAGCTCCGACACCTCGGCGCGCAGTTTGACCGTTTCGGTAATATTGTCTTCATCGAACATACCCTGCCCCAGCTCATCACCGTTGAGCGACACCCGCCAGGCGTAGTTGCCTTCCAACTCGCCGGTCGCCACCATAAAATCGGTCAGGCCGATGAGCGCCCAGGCGGTTTCCTGGGTGGTTTCCCAATGGCCGCCGTTCTCCCGCACGGTCATCAGCCAGCGCACGGCGTTGGGCAAAATGGGATGATCCGGTTCAATGCGCGACAGGGCCGCGATCACAATAGCCGTGCTGCGCGTATCGGTGTTCATGGCGTAGTAATCTACCTGCGCTTCTTCCCAATGCGCGCCGGTGGCGCTGACAATGGCTTCGCCGGTGATGTCGTTGAGGAGTGTGTCAATCTGGTCGGCTTCTTCATCCAGCAGGTAGAGCGCCATGGCCAGGTAGGCCCGGCCAAAGATGTCGAGCTTTTGCCGCTCTTTGAACAGGGCCACACTGCGGCCCATATCACCGGAACCGGCCTCGGCCAGAGTGTAGAGAATGAACGCCTGCCGGTTGGCGCGCCACGCCTGCTCGATGTCTTTGGGCGCTTCCAGGCTGGCCTGCAAATAATCCACCGCCGAGAACACAACCTCATCATCCACGCTAAAGCCGGCCCGGTCGGCCTCCACCAGGGCCAGCAGCACGTAGGCCGTCAGGTAGGGGTTGCTGTTGTCCAGCGTCCACCAGCCCCAGCCGCCGTCAAAATGCTGCTGGCTGTAGAGGCGCTGCAAGCCGGTGCTGACCAGCCCCGGCAGCCGCGCTTCCAGTTTGGGATTATCCACGTTTAGTTCTTGGAGGGCACGGTAGGTGAACACATTGGGCAAAAATCGGCTGACCGTCTGCTCGGTGCATTCGTAGGGGAAGTGTTCCAGGTAATCCAGCCCATCGCGCATGCCGCCGGCCAGGCTGCCGTCGATATGCACGGTCAGATCGCCCTGAGTGGGATCGTAACTTTGCGGCAGGGCAATGCCTTCGGTGCGGGTGCCGTCCTCTTCCAAAATACCCACCGTGGCCACGGTTTCCGGCGTACTGAAGCGGTAGACGGGTAGGTTGAAGGCCACGGCATCGCCATACTGGCTTGATTTTGCCCCCATCGTAAGGTTGACGTTTTCCACACTCTCCACCGTAACGGCGTATTCCACTTTTACCCGTTCCCCGGCCTCGATCGTGAGCGTATCCTCTTGCAGCGCTTCCACGGTGAGACCGTCGGCTTCAAACCGGGTTTCCACCTCCAAATCTTCGCTGGTATTGTTCTGCACGATCATCCCCAGGGTGGCTTCATCATCCACCACAAAGAAACGCGGGGCCACCGGGCGCACCAGCAGCGGCTTGGTGCTGACAATTTCCACCCGCTGCTCGCCCACCAGCGTTTCCGCGCCGGTGACGGCCTTGCCGGTCAGGGTCCAGGTGGTCAGGTTATCGGGCAGCTCGGCCTGGACGGTACCCTCGCCGTTGGCGTCGGTGGTGAGATCGGGCAGCCACAGGGCGGTGTCTCTAAAATCGCCCCGGATAACGCCAAAACCTTCATCAAAACCGCCGCCCCCGCCGCCTTTGGCTTCCGGCGCAATGGCCAGGTTCACCCGGTCGATGGCCAGGGTCAGGCCCGCGCCGGTCTGCACACCCAGGCCGCGTTCCCGCCAGAAGGTACTCAACAACTGGCCCGGCGTCTCCGGCGAGAGGGTCAGCACGGCTTTGTCCACCAGGGCCAGCGACAGTTCGGCCTCCACCGGCTCGCCGGCAAAATCGGTCACTTTGACGTCATACTCAGCGGTTTCGCCGGGCTGGTACTTTTCATCCAATGCTTTATCAGGCGTCAGGCTGATTTGCAGTTCTTTTTCGGCGGTGTTGATGGGCAGGCTGGCGTAGCCTACTTTGAAGCTGGGCAAATTACCCCCCCCAGCCCCCCCTTGAAGGGGGGGAGTTGAGCCTTGGACCACCACCACGGAGACGTACATATTGGGGATCATATCCTCGGTGATGGGGATTTCCAGTTGTTCGCTGTTGGTTTCCAGTTCGGTCACAAAATGGTCGTAAATATGGCCGCGCTCCAACGTGACCAGCGCCTGCACCGTTCCGCTGTAAGGGTGCGGCACCAGGATGGTGGCGGTGTCGCCCACCTCGTACTCACGCTGGTCGGTCACCAGGTCGATGCGGTCGTTGTTTTCCTGCCGCCAGTTGATATAATTGCTGCCGCTGACCCACATAAAAGTGGAGGAGCGGACTTCGTTGCCGATGCGATCAACGCCACCGGCGGCCACTTTGTAGATGCCGCCTTTTTCCGGGGTAAAGGTGGCGGTCACCTGTCCCTCCGCATCGGAGGTGACGGTGGTGGTATAAACCGGCACGTCCTCGACCACGCTGTCCCAATAAAACGAGCCGTCTTCGTACTGTTTTTGCACGCTGTACCAGTTGTGCTCGTTGAACACCAACTGAACCTCTTGATTGGCTACCGGCTGGCTGTCCCAATCCACCACAATCACATTGACCTCATTTTCCTGATCGGCCCGGCCCACATACTGTTCCGGGCGCAGGCCGATGTAGAACAGCCCTTTGTGGACCACGGCGCTGGCCTGGCCGGCGACCTCTTGATTGTTGATGTCGGTGATGACTACATCAAAGGTGTAGCGCTGGCTGGCAATTTTTTCGGCAATATCGGCTTCAACCTCAAAGGTGAAGCGGCCCTCGTCGTCGGTCACGCCTTCGCCTTCGGCAATGGTTTCGCCGTAGCCGGAAACGTAGTTATCAAGGTTGCGGCGGCTGAAATCGTAATCGGTGAAGTCGTAAAATCCCTTCCCTTCGTAACGGAAAAAATAATCATCCGACAGCAGGGTCCAGCGCACCTGGGCGTTAGACACCGGCCCGCCAAAAAAGAATTCGGCGCTGGCCGTCACTTTGATGTCATCGCCCTGGGTGTATTCCGGTTTGTCGGTAGACACCTCCACAATGAATTCCGGTTTGCGGTAAGCGGCTACCTGGAAGTCATCATAAAACGAATAATTTTCATCATACAGCCCTTCCAGGGTGTAAAAGCCCAGGGCGGCGTTCTCGTCCAGTTCAAAGGAGCCGTGGACGGTGCCAAACTCGCTCAGGGGCAGGTCATCATTAAATAATTCCTTGCCCTGGCTGTCCATAATTCTGATTTGCACGCTGTCTTGCATCGAGGGCAGGCTGTAGCGGGCGTCGTCGTCGGCGCGGAGCACGCCTTTAAAGTTGACGGTTTGGCCGGGGCGGTAGATGCTGCGGTCGGTATAGAAGTGGGCATTGTAGGGCTGCTGGTAATCTTCGGTGTAGATGTTGTCAAACTGGTAGCGCTCAATGCCCTCGGCCCAGTTGCTGAGGGCGACGGCAAAATTCTCGTCGGGGTCGTTGGGATCGCCGGCAAAAGCAAAACGGGGCGCATAAGTGTCTTGGAGGGGATCGTATTCGGTGGTGGCCACACCATCGTTTTGGGTAACGGATTCGCCCAGCCATGTTTCCGGGTTGGGATCATCCTCGGTAAAAGTGATGTCGATCTCTTCAACGGGCTGGCCGCTCTGCAAGTCGGTCAACCAGGCCAGGGCCTCGGTGCCGGTTGATTTGAGGGTAATGTTGTATTTGCTGACCACCAGCATCTGGCGCTCCGGCCCGCGATTGTAACTGCCGGCGGCTTCGGGATAGACGGCGTCCGTATCAGACGAAACGGCCAGGTAATAGAGGCCGGGCGGCAGGGTGTTGCCCAGGCCGCTTTCCCGGGCCAGATCAACCTCGTAGATGGCGTTTTGGTTGAGCGCGGGGCCGGTTTCGATGCTCCACTGGCCTAATAGATTTTCCGTTTCGGGCCGGTATTCGTCCCAGGCATCCCACCAGTGATCGCCGTTTACCCCGATAAAGGCGCTTTGCGACATGCGGTACAAATTGAAATCAACGCGGCTTAGATTGCGGACGGTGATGTAGGCCAGCGTATCGGTGTAGGCGTTGTAGGTGGCAATGCGGCCGGGGCTATGGAGGTAGAGCAGCGGGTCGGCGGCGCGGGTTTCCCAGGCGATGGTGGTAGGAGCGTCGAGTATTTGCCCGTAGCGGCCCTCAATATCGTCGCCCAACGTCACTTCGTATTGGCTACTGGCCTCGGTGGGGAAGTTGACAATCAGTTCGGTGTTGCTGCTGCGCCAGTAGGTATATACCTCGGTGACGGCCACGGTGGGTTCGATGATGAGATTTTCACCAAACACCAGGCTGTCGGGGTTCATCGGCGCGTTAAAGGTTACTTCCAATCGTTCCCACGGCGAGATGCGTTCATCGCCATCGGCGGGATAGGTGCTCATAATTTCCGGGTTGGGGGTTACGGTGAAAGAAGCGGTAAACGTATCCTGGGTTTTGGCGCCGGCAATCTCGCCCCGGGCCCCTTCCGGCAGCAAGACGCGGTAGATGCGGTCAAATTCCAGGGAGTCATCCGGTGTAAAGGCCGCGGTTTCCACGCCGATAGCGGCGGGGCCTTCGCCTTCATCATATTCATAATCGTAGTAACCGGCGCGGTCATCGCCCTCAGGTTTTTCCAGCGGAACATCGGTCCAGGCAAAGGTGCCGGGAATGATCGCTTCGGTTTCGCTGTCCACCAGCATAAAGTTTTCGGCCACGCTGTTGTGATCCATGGGCTGGTTGAAGGTCAGGCTGATGACGGGCGTGGGGCTGACATAAATATCGCCGTCCGCCGGCGTGCTGCCGATGACGGCAGGGGTAAAGGTGGTGAAGGACCATTCGACATCATCTTCCAGCGCGGCCTGACCCAGCGCGTCGGTGAGGCCCTGGGCTACGCGGGCGGTGTATTCGGTGGAGGGTTGAAAACCCTCGTCGGGCGTGAATTGATAAATGGACGTGTTGAGCCATTGGCCTTCGCCCGTTACCGGCGGCACAAAGGTAAGAGGATCGGGCAGGCCGGCGGCATCTTCAATGGCGTTGAGCGGCACTACCGGGCGGTTAAAGGCCACGGTGACGATGGTATCGGGCAGAATCTGCTCGCTGCCGCCGGCGGGCTGAACATCGGTCACTTCCAAAAAGCCAACGGTGCTGAAGCGCAGTTCAAAGGGGCGCTGCATCTCCAAGCCCGCCGCGCTCTGGGCCGAAGCCACCACGCGGACTTTGTACCGTTCACCGCGGTCCAGCCCTTCATCCATGGTAAATTGCACGGTTTGATCATCGAGCCAGTCAAAGGTACCGTCCACGCTGGCGCCGGGTTCGATGGCGAAGGCTTTTTCCACGCTGTCGCGGTCCATCGGCTGATCGAATTCAATGACGATGGGCGCGTCAACCGGCTGTTCCTCGCCCCGTTCCGGGCTGGTGCGGACCACCAGGGGAGGGATGGGTTGGGGGGTTGGCGTGGGGAGCGATGTTGCCGTGGGAACCTGAGTGGCGGTTGGTTTCTCGGTGATGGTTTGGGCAGCGGGCGCGTCGGTTGGCTCGGATGGATCCGGCTGGGGCACGGGCGTTGCGCCGGGCGTGCAGGCGGCGATGAGAACCAAAAGAATCAAAGTTATGAGTGGCAGGGTTATTTTTTTCATAGTGACCTCGTTAAAATGGTTCACAGATAACACAGATACTCACAGATAAAATTTTTTTGATCTGCGCAAGTCTGTGTTATCTGTGGATTTTGAGAATAGCAACGGTTCGATGGCAGAAACGTGATGTAATACCGTTGCACACATAGTATGGTAGCACATCCCGGCTTATTTTTCCAGACCGATGACCTATATTTGAGCGACGGTTATAGCGTTGGTCGGGCGTGGGCAAAAGAGAGGCTATCAATACCTGACTTTTGATAGAGGAGAAAACAACAAATGACAGCGATTATTCCAGGGCGTTTATTTATCTCTCCCCGGCTTCCGTGTTATAATGCCGGGCGATGAAATACGAAACGAAACATACCGTTGCCCAACAAGCAACGTCCCGGTGGGATAGCTGGGTGGGCATAAGCTTGACGCTGGGCGCGCTGGCGCTTTATACGTTCACGCTGGCGCCTACCGTTTTAGAAGCAGACGGCGGCGAGTTTCAATTTGTGCCCTGGCTGCCGGGCATTGCCCACCCGACCGGCTATCCGCTCTACACCCTGCTGGGTTGGCTGTGGAGCCACCTGTTTTTTGCGGGCGAGGTCGCCTGGCGGATGAATTTGCTTTCGGCGATTTTTGCCGCAGTGGTGGTGGGCCTCACCTATGGCGCGGGTCGGCATCTACTCAGTCTTGTGTTGACCGAAACGCCGCGGGCGGCGCAAATTAGCGCGGCGGCTATGACCGCGCTCACGTTTGCGATCAGCCGTACCTTTTGGAGCCAGGCTCTTATTGCCGAGGTTTACACCCTGCACGCCTTGTTTGTGACCTTGATTGTGTGGCTGGCGCTGCGTCTTGGCACCCAACTTGAAACCACAGGCCAGCCAACGCCTTCGTTAACATTGCTGCTGGCCTTTTTATTTGGCCTGGGCCTGACTCATCATCGTACCATTATTTTGCTGCTTCCGGCGGTGGTTCTTTTTTTATTTTTATCAGCCGGCCATCTAACCAAGATTATTCCCTTCACACCAAAATCTATTGTAACCCACGCCATTGTTTTTGTTGCGCCCCTGCTGCTGTATCTTTACCTGCCGGTTGTGGCCCCTTTCACGCCTTACGCTACCCTCTCTCTCAGCCCCTCACAAACGTTGATTTTGTACGACAATTCCCTGGCCGGCTTCTGGGATCATATCAACGCGGCTGTGTTTACCGGCGAAATCCAACCGGCCGCCATCGGGCCGGACCGGTTTTTTTTGGTGGGCCAATTGCTTCTTCAGCAGGTCGGGTGGCCGGGGGTTGCGTTGGCGCTGGCAGGATTGATCACCCTGTGGCAGCGGCGACAAATCAGGCTGCTGTGGTTAACCGGGCTGGGTAGCCTCACCTTTACCGCCTTCAACCTGATCTATTTCATCGGCGATGTTTATGTGCTGTTCATCCCGGTCTGGTGGATGGTTTGTTTATGGATCGGCGTGGGGGCGCTGGGGCTGGCTCACGGACTGGCTCAACACTTTGTCCAACGCAAACTATCGGCAGGGGGAAAGGCGCAGACGGCCTTTGCCAATATCGAACAAAGGCTGGGCAAACGCGCCTACCAATTCTCGGTTATCGGGCTGCTGGCCCTCTGGTTTGTGGTAACACTGCTGCCGTTGTTTTTACAAAATATCGATGTCAACCGGCGGGATCACACCACGGCCCGGGACCGCTGGCAAAAAATCTTATCGATGCCCCTGCCCAACGGTGCCGTGTTAATCAGCAATGACCGGAATGAAATTATGCCGATGTGGTATTACCAGTATGTTGAAGGCCGCCGCCCCGATCTGTTGGGGCTTTTTCCTTTGATTGTCAGCGATCCGGCCTATGCCACGGTAGGCGGGGTTTTGGAACAGGCCCTGGCCTCGCGGCGGCCGGTTTACCTCATCAAACCGATGGACGGCCTGAGTCTCAAAGCAGATCTAACGCCGGTAGAAACTTTGTACCAGGCAACGTCCCTTTCTCTCTCGCCCACCTATACTGTGGAAAAGCTGCTGCCGGAAATCAGTTTCACCACCGCCGATGGCGCAACCTACACTGAAACCATCAAACTCATCGGTTACGATGTTTCAACCAAGCCGGTGCCGGTACAACCCGGCAGTTCGGTAAACATTACGCTCTACTGGCAGCCGATTCAGGCGCTGTCAACCCAATACACCAGCTACGTCCATCTGGTAAACAACCAGGGCCAGGGCGTGGCCCAAAGCGATCACCGGCCGGGGGGCATCTATTACCCCAGCAGCCTCTGGCAGCCTGGAAAAACCCTTCGAGACCAACACACCATCACGCTGCCCCCCGGCATCCCACCGGGCAACTACACCGTGCGCGCCGGCATGTACACCCAACCGGAACCGGGCCTCATCCGGGGGATGGGCAACGGGCTGGAAATCGGTTTGCTCGAAGTAACTTCTGAATAAACCCATGTTGTGGTACAATTGTGGCCTTGTAAGAGTGATGCGCATTGAAATTCAAAAAACAGCTGTCTTATCCACATAAACCGTATGAATCTTAACATCAACACCCGCTTCCAAGAATTAAGGCAAACCCAACCTGAGCGCGTTGGCTGGGCCATACTACTGATCGCTTTTGGTATATTTTCTCTACTGGCGATTCTCATCCCCGCCGGGTTGTATTGGTACGTGGTGAACGCTACCGTGCCACTTTCAACCGAGATCACCTCGGTGCGCGGAACCGTTCTGCTGGATGACTCCGGCACCGAATTGTCCTCCTCGCTCACCGACGGCAATACCACCACGGTTGAAGAGTCGTCCAATATCGCCACCAATGATACCTCTCAAGCTATTCTCACCTTTGCCGATGACAGCAGTTTGACCCTCTACAGTAACACCCACATCAACCTGGAAGAGGCGCGCCGGCCCCGCTTCGACATCAGCGCCAGACCCACCCAAATTACAATAAACGTGGACGATGGCCGGATCAGAGTCACCACGGCCCGCAGCCGCGAGGACCTTCAACTTGATATTCTTACGCCCTACGCCAGAGTAGAGTTGGATCAGGGCAGTTTTTCGATTGATGTTGAAGAGGAAGAAGTGCAAGTAACCTCCCGGCTCGGCCAGGCGCGGATCATCGGCGCGGGGCGGGCCACCCAACTTGAAGCCGAACAGCGCGCCGTTGTAAAGGCCGATGTTCTCCGGGCACCGCTGCCGGCGGCGCAAGATTTGCTGGGCGGCACCGGTTTTTTTAGCCCCGCCTTTCAGAATGCCTGGGAAATCTACAGCATCGAACCCATTGAAGGGGTATCGACGTCTATCGATGTGATCAATTTTGACCGGCGAAATGTACTGGTCTTACAAAGCGAGGGAGAAGACAACGTTCATTCGGAAACCGGCGTCATTCAGGAAGTCAACAAAGATGTGAGAGATTTTCAATCGCTCCGGATTTTTGCCGAAGTACGATTAGTGGGACAATCGCTGTCGGGCGGCGGCCATTTAGGCTCAGAGTACCCCATTATGTTACACATCGCCTACAAAGACGCCGAAGGCAACAACCGGGATTGGTTCCACGGCTTTTATTACGAACCCCCGCCCGAAAATTTCATCATCTACAACCAACCCGATAACTCCAGCGAGCGGATTGCGCGCTACATCTGGTACCCCTATGAGTCGGTAAATTTATTGACCACCTTAGGCCCGGCCAAACCGGCCTTTATCACCTCAATCCGCATTTACGCCTCCGGCTGGATTTATGAAGCCATGGTCTCCAACATTTCGCTGCTGGCCCAGGAGTAACACCCATGACCCGTTTCTCCCGGTTTGCCTGGCTGATCCCCCTGGTTATTTATTTCAGCGCCGGATTCTATCAACTCGATCTGCCCGGTCTCCATTACGATGAAGCTTTTGAAGCCGTACCCGCGCTGCAACTGCTCCGCAATCAGCCCGTAACAACGTTTCGAGACCACGGCCTGGTGGTGGGCGGGCAGCGGTTTCCGTTGATGACCCAGGATTACATCGGCGCGATCAACACCTATCTGGCGCTGCCTTTTATTGCCATTGCTGGCCCAACACCGGCAGCCCTGCGAACCATGACCCTGCTGGCCGGCGGCATTACGTTGTGGCTGGCGTACCTGCTGGCTGCCCATTTAACCGGCCAACGTTGGGCAGGCGGGCTGGCGGCGCTGCTGCTGGCTGTTGATCCTACCTTTGTCTTCTGGAATCGACAGGGTATATTTGTTACCTCCGTCACCGCGCCAATTGGCCTGGCCGCAACATTGTGCTGGTGGCGGTATTTTCAACACCGGTCAATCCGGTGGGCCGTCGCCGGATCATTCTTGTTCGGGTTGGGGTTATACGCCAAATTTCTGTTTCTGTGGCTGATAGCGGCCCTCATTGGCGCGGCGCTGTTGATGAACATGCCGGAACTTATCAACGCGATCCGGCGCAAGCACCGACTCTCATGGCCGGTTCCGCCGCTCAAAAACGTATGGTTGATGATTTCAGGATTTTTGCTGGGATGCTGGCCCCTGCTTATTTATAATCTACAAACCGGTGGAACTTTTTTAAACATTACCCAAAACGCCGATACCTCTTACTACGGCGTCGATAACCTGGCGATTGGCGCAAATCTGCTGGAACGCATCCGGCAATTTGGCGTGATGGTCAACGGCAGCCACCTGTGGTATCTGGGTGATATTTGGAGTACGCCTCTTCCTTCCCTTCTTTTGTTGGGTTTATTGTTGGTTGTAGCTTGTATGACTACGCGAAGTATTCTTCGACAAAATCAAACGCCTGACAAAGCCAATGTTGCTCTCTTTCCTTTTTTGGTGATGGGGGGTGTTATCATCACCAGTATCGGCACCGTTTCAGCGTTATGGGTTACGCATTTCGCGCTGCTGATGCCCTGGCCCGCTATCGCTATTGCGCTATCAAGCTGGTTCATCCTCCGGCACACCCGCGCCGCCCGGCAGCGACTCACGCTGGTTACATTAGCCGTTTTGCTGCTTTTATTGACGGGCAGCCAATTGATGAACACGCTGGCCTATCACCGCTCGCTGGACAAAAGTGGCGGGCTGAGTACGCATTCGGATGCAATTTACGATCTAAGCGATTGGCTGCGCCAAAATACTGCCGGCCCGGTCGCAGCCATGGATTGGGGCCTGGCCGCGCCGGTTACGTATCTCACCGCCGGGAGAATCACGCCGGTAGAAGTTTTTGGCTATGCCTGGGAATCGGATCGGGAGCTGGCAGCTCGCCTGAAGTCGCTCATTTCCCGGCCAAATACGCTTTACCTATGGCGCGCGCCCGATGAGATCATTTTTGATCGAAGCCAGATGTTCAAAACGTTGTACCGCCCGCTGGATTTGGAAGAAAATATTGAAGCAGCCTTTTACGAACGGAGCGGCCGCCCGCTGCTTGGTATTACCCGGCTGGTACCCGCCGGAACCGCCGAAAACGCGCCACAATAGCCCCAATCTTAAGCCCGGCATTGCCAACAACTCCCTACTTGTGATACAATCAGGGAGCGCAGTACAACACTAACCAACGTTTTTTTAGTGAGGACGGAATTGAATTACGCCATCATACCCCAGGAAAGTATTGTCCCGTTAATTGTCACCCTGATTTTGGGCTTTCTGTTGATACCCGCCTTTCTCCGGGCGCGCCTGCGAGATTCGATGGTCTGGTACCTGATCATCTATCTAATTATGAGCTTTGCGCTAAGTCTCACCCGCTTACTGGACCTGCTAGCCCTGCCGCTGCTGCCGGAAACCACCTACACCCTGATCATCGCCTTCACTCAACTGGCAATTGGTTTAGTATTTGGAGCGCTCACGCTGAGTTTCCTCAAACGAGAAACAGCAGCACTCATCAAATATTGGGGGGCCGCCTTGATTGTGCTGATCGTTTGGGGCCTTCTGGCTTTTGATGTGAGAGAGTGGCAAACCGCCGCGGCCTCGGCGGCAGCAGGGTTACCCCTGACACCCGCCCTTCTTGTCACGATTGCCGGCTGGCTGTTGGGGCTGGGCGTCTCCATAGCGGCCACTTTTTCCGATTTCAGAAAACGGCAGCAGCCGGCCCAATTTTTGAATAAGCTGCGGTACTGGCTGGTCGCCATCACTTTTTTGACCGCGACCGGCCTGGTCTTGTTCATTAATCCAACCTTGTTTATCTGGGTGGGGCTGCCGCTGCTGGCCGTGTCCAGCATTTTGGTGGATTACACGGTCTTAAGCTACCACACGCCTGATCTTTCGCTGCTTTTAGGGCGCGCCCTGCGCTACCTGATCATAACCGTCATACTTTTCATTATCCTGTTTCTCTGCCTGGCCACAACCGTTATCATCACCAATCGCGGTTTCTACCCTACCGAACAACTTTTATGGTTGATGGCGTTGTTATCCGTTTTACTGGCGATGATCCTTCCGCCGTTGTGGAATATGAGCAACCGCCTGTTTACCCGCATCATCTTTGGCAAAACATCGCAGGATCAACAGCAGATCATCAAACGTTACAGTCGTACCATCAGTTCGGTACTGGAAATGAACCGGCTGGGCGATACGATCATTAATTTAATGATAGAAACTCTGGCTATTGAACGAGGCATTATCTTCATCAACGAACGCAGCGGCGGCAATGTGGCCCTGCGCCCGCTATCGTCTGTAGGCATGGGTGAACTGGAAATACCGATGGGTTATTTTGCCAGCGAAAGCCCCTTTGTCAACGCGCTGCGGGAAACCGACAAAGTGATCAGCCAGTACGATGTAGATACGCTACCTAGATTCCGCTCAATGTCTAACGATGAGAGAGCCTGGCTGGCCCAGCTAAAAATGGAATTTTATGTGCCCATTATCCGCCAGCGGGAACTTATCGGCCTCTTGACCTTCGGCGCGCCGGCCCAAGGCGGCACCTATTATGAGGAAGATTTTGATCTGATGATGGCGCTGGGCGAGCAGGCGTCTCTGGCCATCGACAGCGCCCGCCTGTTTACCCAACTCTCCATGATCAACGAGGAAGTTGGCGAACTGACCAACCAGTTGGCCGGGCTGGACCAGGATAAAAGCGATTTTCTGTCTATTGCTTCTCACGAGTTGAGAACGCCGCTTACCCATATTCACGGCTATTCACGCATGCTGCTGGACCTGACCGAGGAAGAACTCCAAAATCCCCAATACGTCAAATCAATTATCGAAGGCGTAGCCAAGGGCAGCGAGCGTATGAAGGACGTGGTCGATATGATGTTTGATGTTACCGAGGCCGACGAAGGAGAGATCAATCTGTTCCTGGGGCCGGTAGCGCTGGATGAAGTCATCGAACAGGCGGCCCGCCCCTTTATCAGCGCGCTCGATGAACGACGCATCGCCTTCCAGGCCAATGTCAAAGACCTGCCGACCGTAGAGGCAGATGGCACCCGCTTGATGCAGGTTTTTGAAAATCTGATCGGCAACGCCATCAAATATACCCCCGACGGCGGCATGGTAACGGTTGAAGGCCGTCCCACGGTAATGGACAACATCGGCCAGGCCGTAGAAATCGTGGTGATAGATACAGGCATCGGCATCGACAAAAAATACCACGAACGGATTTTTGAAAAATTCTTCCGCATCGACGATACCGACCACCACAGCACCGGCAAAACAAAATTCAAAGGCGCCGGGCCGGGCCTGGGCTTAACGCTGGTAAAGGGCATTGCTCGGGCGCATGGCGGCAAAGCCTGGGTGGAAAGCGAAGGGTACGACGAAACTACCATGCCGGGCAGTAAGTTCCACTTTGTCATCCCCCTGCACTCGGCCAGCAACGCCAAAGCGCCCCAATCGCAGATTGAAACGCGCCACTGGCGGGGTGACGACATTGAAAAAATAAAGGCAGAGGCTGAAAGTAACAAGGCATAGCGTTCTGACTTAAAAAAATAAGAGGTGAATTATTAATGGCGCACCAATTTAGAAAACGACTCAAATCCGGGGATTTGCTGATTGGCCCAATGGTCACGCTATCGATACCGGAAGTTGGGGAGATATTAGCCGGCACAGGTTTTGATTGGTTTTTTGTGGATGCGGAACATTCGCCCGCGGGAGCACCGCAACTCCAACGCATTTTGCAAGGCGCCGGCCCCGCCATGGCGTGCCTGGTACGGTTAGCGGTGGCCGATGAACTGGCTATCAAAAAAGCGTTAGATATTGGCGCTGCCGGCATCATTGCGCCAATGGTCAACACCGCCGAACAGGCGGAAAATGTGGTGCGTTGGGCCAAATACGCGCCGCAGGGGACACGCGGCGTAGGATTGGGGCGCGCCCACGGTTACGGTTTGAACTTTGCCGGCTATGTTGAAACTGCCAATGAAGAAACCGCAGTGGTGGTTCAGGCGGAACACATCCAGGCGGTTGAAAATATCGAAGCAATTGTTCAGGTAAAAGGGATTGACGCCGTTTTTATTGGCCCGTACGATCTATCGGCCAGCCTGGGCCGGCCGGGCGAGGTGGAGCATCCTGAGGTTATAGCGGCCGTTGACCGCGTCACTGAGGTATGCCAAAAAGCCGGGATGCCGCTGGGCGTATTTGGCGTATCAGCCGAAGCCGTAAACCCGTATATCAAAAAAGGTTACACGCTGGTGGTGGCCGGCGTCGACACCATGTTGCTAGGCAACGCCGCCAAACAATTGCTAAAACAGGTAAAAGCGTAACGAACTATAATCATCTATCGCTGAGAACGCTGAGTTCCACAGAACTTTTGTGTGTTGCCGGATAATATTGATTTTTGTCTGTGATCTCTGCGGTAATTTTTCAAACAAATATCGCAAGACTCAAAAAGCGCCTCGGATTTCGAGGCGCTTTTTATAATAGAGAATGAAACTTTATTGACGATCAAAGGTAAAGGTGGCGTAGGCATTGCCATCCATATAGGTTTTCAACTTCAGGTCTGTGCCGTCAATCCAGATGTAATAAATACCCGCGCTCAAGCCGGCAAAGTCACACATGCCAGGCCCTTTGCTGCCGGTGAAACATTTGGCCCGGTAACCGCTGCCCTCACTTTCGGCAATGATGTTCAGGCCGGAGGCCGGGGTTTTGACCATAATATTGGACCAACCACCAATGTTCTGGCCCGGTTTGCTGGGATTGTGCCAGTCGGTTAAACGCCAGCCGTCGGGAGAAGCATAGGTTTGCCCCTGGAACCGAACCTGCTTGCTGAAAGCGACCTCAACCCGCTGCCCCGCTTCAATTGTTACCGGTGTCACTTCAGAGGGCGTATCCGGGTCATCAATCCACACATCATACTCGCCGGGCGGAATGTAGCGGAAGACAAAACGGCTCGCGCCAAATTCGGGGTTAAAGCTGCTCTCGCCCTTGGTTTCCATATCGCCGCTGCGAACCCACACGGTTGTTCCATTTTGATCGCCGGTCTGGACGATCAGAGTGGTAATGCCGTTGGGGTCGGGCTTGGCCGGATAGACATCATCGGCCCAGGTCTCGCCGCCGTTCACCACCACTTCAATGGGATGTTCGGCGCGGGGCAACTCGGCCAAGGCCGGCGAAGGCTGGTATTCGGGCGCTGCCGGCGCATCGCTATCAACCACACCCACATCTTTTACCACAATCACATCATCGTCGTCATCGTGCGCGTAACTATCATCGTAAACAGGGGCGTGAGGCGCAGGCAGTTTATGAACCGGAGGCTGGGGATAGGCGGGCGGTTGTGGATGGCCCTGGTAGCCGGGAATAATCAACTGCTGCCCCGACCAGATGACCGGCGTTGCCAAATTGTTGGCCTGCATAATGTTCCAGTGATTAACGCCATAACGATACGCGATCCCGCTCAACGTCTCGCCGGTTGAGACCGTGTGGTAATAAACAGCGCCGGGCGAATAGCTGGCCGGTTGGGCCGTATAGTCCGGCTGCGGCGTATAGGCCGGTTGGCCGCCCGGCACGCAAATCCGCTGGCCCACATACAACACATCTTTGTTGTACAGGCTGTTGGTCTGCAACAATTGTTGAATAGTGGTGTTGTAATGCCACGCCAACCCCGAAAGCGTATCGCCGGGCCGAACTGTATGGTAAGTGGCGCAAGCGGCTCCCGCAGGGCCGCCGCTGTAACCGCCCCCACCGGGGATCACCAACGGCTGGCCGACATAAATCATATCTGGATTAGCCAGGCCGTTGGCCTGAAGAATGGCCGCCATGCTCACGCCATACTGTTCGGCAATACCCGACAGGCTATCGCCCCAGGTAACATAATAGACGGTACCGCCCCCCTGCGCGCCGGGCGCGGCTACGGCCATCTGGCTGCTGAACAGGGCTAACAAGATGACTATCACAATTAGAAGTAAAGTGCGTCTCACGTCTGCCTCCTATTCCCCTGCATGTAGGGGTGTAGACACATAAGCCCACTAGATGTAGACATAACATCGTATAGTACTCTACATAATACTCGAAATAAAAGAATATGTCAAGTTAATCTTTCAATTCACGGCCCCATTTCAAGGCCAAAACCCAACAAAATCAGTTGCTCACCCACCCGGCTTGTGCTAAGATGAAGGCCACTTTCGATCAATAAGACGACGTTTTTTACAATGACAGTCTCCAGAGTCCGTTCAATTCTACAATCAAATACGCCGCTGCTCATCATTTTTCTGATGGGTTTTTGCCTGCGGCTCTACAGGCTGGGCCGGCCCAGCCTGTGGTACGATGAAACTGTCAGCGCTTATCTGGCCCACCAGCCGCTGGCCGATCTCATCGCCCATACCGCCAGAGATATTCACCCACCCGGTTATTATGCCTTGTTACACGTCTGGGCCCAACTCGGCGGACATTCCGAATTCAGCCTGGCCTTTTTTTCGGTGATTTTTGGGATGGGGTTGATCGCGCTCGCCTATCAGGTTGCCCGCACCCTGACCCACCGGACCATCGCCATCGGGGCCGCGCTGTTGGTGGCCTTCTCGCCCTACAATATCTGGTATTCGCAAGAAGTTAGAATGTATACGCTGGGAGCATTTTCAGGGCTGGCGGCTTTCTATTTTGTTACCAAAGCGTTGCGGTGTACCTCCGCAAGCACCGGTTTTACCCTCAAAACGATGCTATATTGGCTGGCGTACAGCCTTTTTGCAGCGTTGGGGCTGTACACGCTCTATTACGCTGCCTTTTTGTTGATTGCGCTCAACCTGATCTGGTTGGGATACATGCTGTGGCCCTCCATCAAACAACGTTCTCTGTTGGCCCTGATGGTGGCTAACGGCCTGGCCGTGATACTCTATCTCCCCTGGCTGCCCCTGGCCTGGCGGCAGGCCACCAACCCGCCCGTCCCCCCATGGCGCAGCGAAGAAAGCCCGGGCACAATTCTAATTGAAAGCTGGTCGGCCCTGTCGTTGGGGCAGTCGGTGGAGCCGGCGGTCGTCTGGTTTGTCTTGCTGCTAATCCTGGGGCTGTTTGGCACCGGCTTCTACAGCCTGAGAAAAACGCCATTCCTTCCCTACCAACGCCTGACCCCCTGGCTGCTAGCGGCTTATACGATTGGCCCGCTGTTGTTGATCTACAGCCTTTCGTTCATCACCCCGCTGTACCACGTGCGGTACGTGTTTCTCTATTCGCCGCCCTTTTATATTCTTCTGGCGGCTGGACTGGCTCGATTGGCTTGTCCCCGTCTTTGGCCGGCGCTGCTGGCCCTGTTCATTCTGCTTGGCGCATCGCTCTATTCGTTATACAATTACCACACCGCGCCCGCCTACCAGACCGACGATTTTCGCCGCGCCGTGGCCTATCTACAAAAGCAGTGGCAGCCGGGAGATGTGTTGCTGGCCAACGCCGGTTACACCTACACCGCGTTTGTTTACTATGCCGATATTCCCCAGCTCGCCCGCCGGCGGCTGGTACCCTATCAGACTCCGACAGAGACCGAAACGCCTATTCTGCTCACTACCGGCACCGTCGATGGCCGTTCCACCCTCGGCTGGGGCGATCCCGAGGCTGATTTTTATGCGATGTCCACCGCCGACACCCTCGCCGCGCTAGAAGCTCTGTCAACCGATTATTACCGGCTGTGGATGCTCCGCGCTTACGACACCGTTACCGACCCCCAGGGTGTAATCCGGGCCTGGCTGGCCGAGAACGCCATTCATTTGGAAGATCAGGTGTTTGGCGGGCCGAGCAATATCCGGATACAGGGATATTTGTTGAACAAAGCGCCCGATCTTCAGGGAGAAAACATCCACTTTGCCGATGGGCTATCGCTGGCAGGCTGGACTCTACCCCAACAGCCCTGGCAGCCGGGCCAGAGTATTCCCATCCAATTAGGCTGGATGGCTCAGAGCGCGCCGGCGGTGGATTATAAAATGTCGCTCAAACTTTGGGATGAAAATGGGGAATTAGCGTACCAGGGCCAGGACACCTGGCCGGTGGGCACCCACTACCGGGCCACCGATTGGACCATAGGACAAACCATTTACCAGTCGGTGAGCCTGACCCTGCCGGAAACCTTGCCGCCGGGCCGCTACTGGCTCAATGTGGAACTGTACCACCCCGACACCGTCCAGCCGTTAGCCCGGCTGGACGGCAGCGATCCGGTGGTGACACTTGGACCGGTGGTGGTTCAATAATATCCGGCGGCTACCACCACCGATTATTGACAAACTGGTACACCTGAAAAGCCGAAATAATGGGCAGCACAATGTACAACGGCACAAAAATGAGGGCCAGCAGGCCAAAAGTGATGGCCACCAAAAATCCGCCCACCGCCAAAAAGACCCAATAGCCCACCAGGATCAAAATTCCTCGCAGTATATCGCCGCCCACCATCCAGCCCAAACCGGCCAGGCCAAAATAAGCCCCCACCAATTCAATGACCGCCGAAACGATAGCTCTGTTATTATTTCTACGCATGGATAACTCCTTTACAAGGTTACAGGGTTTCAGGTAGCAGGTGTAGCAAGGTAGTAAGATAGCAACTACATGCTGCCTTGTTACCTGCTACTTTGTCACCTTGCTACTCTGTTACTTTGCTACTCTGCTACCCTTTTATTTATCAATACGCAATTTCAGGCCAGGAGTTTCATAGTGTTAGAGAAAAAGTTACCCATCGTGCTTTGGTCATAGAAACCGATAATGGTATAATCTGCCTACTATGAGCAATTCCCAACCCAGCATCGCTTCTTTACAACCCAATGTTCTCGCCGATAAACGGCGCGTGACCCTGGAAATGGTGGTCAAGGGCCTGCCGCCGCCGATGATCAATGCCTTTTTTACCATGCCCGATATGGAAGATGCACCTGCCCCGCCCGATCCCGATCAACCCAGCCCCTACCCCAATATCGAACTCAGCATCCTCAACAGCCGCCGCCAGCCAGTGGCCGCGCTCTATATTGTGGAGCATAAAGAAGAAGAATCCGCGCTGACCCTGCATCTCCGCGCGCCGGACCTCGAGGAACAGTATATTGCCCGGGCCGAAATGATATATCAGGATCAAACCATTGATGTGGTTGAAATCCCCTTCACCTTGCAGGCAGGCCGGTAAAGCCTGATGAGCGAATTTTTGCCGCCGTTCCACTGGACCAACCTCCTCATTATTCCCAGCCTGCTGCTGGCCTATACGGTTCACGAACTGGCCCACGCCTTTACCGCTTATTACCTGGGCGATTATTCTCAGGTGGAACGAGGCCGGCTCACGCTCAACCCGCTGGAACACATTGCCTGGCTGGGCGCGCTGGCCTTTGTTTTGATCGGTATCGGCTGGCCTAAATCGCTGCACGTCAACCCCTACAATTTCAAACGTAAATTCCTGGATGTCTTTCTGGTGGCCGTGTCCGGGCCGCTGGCCGGCCTGGTTGTAGGCGTAGGGGGGATATTTTTGACCGTTGCCCTGGCCGGAGTATTAATTACCGTCAGCGGCGCCACCTTTGAAGAGGTCTTTCAATACCTGATGCCCATGCCCGAACAAGCCCCCCAGTCATTGAATATCCAGGCCTGGTCCATCGCCCTGACCTGGTATATTGCCTACTCCAACCTTTTGTTGATGATTATCAGCCTGCTCCCCCTGCCCGGTCTGGATGGCTTTGTGGCCGTGGTGAGCCTGGTGGGAATGCTTCGGGAGAACAGCCGGCAGCCGGATAAAAAACCCAAAAACCAGATTGAATCGACCCTGGTTGACGACTCCCCTATGATGCTGGCCCAACAAAAACGGCGCAATGCCGCCGCCGATATTCATTTTAAATTAGGCACAGAATATCACCAACAAAAAAAGTATGATGATGCCATTGCCCGCTACCGGCAGGCCATCGGCAACGACCAGCATTTTGGCCCGGCCTACATCAACACCGGGCTGGCCTACCTGGCCAAAGGCGAGAGAAAACGCGCGATCCAGGCCTTTCGCGGCGCGGTGGAATACGCCGACGACAAACGCTCTCAAAATGAGGCGTGGTACCAGCTTCACCGCCTCAGCGAAGTTTCCCCGGTGGATGAAAACAGCGCCAAACAAGATATGGCTCAAATCGGCAATGCCCCCTGGATCGATACCCGGCCCCGCCCCAATTGGCTTAGCCTGGGTGTCACCGGCATTGTGCTGCTGGTCGGCATTCTCTTTACCTACAGCTACCTGCTGGCCGAACTTATTGAGATTTTTGGCCGTTAAAATCCATCAATTTGATCCTTCTTCCTCTCTGAAATGTATTCAATCCCCCAGATTCCAGGTGGGCTATAGCTGCCGTTGCGGCTATAGCTCTTATGGCGCTGCAAACTCCCCCATGCGTAAATCTAAAATCACCCGGTTGGGTTATATGCGACTAAAAAGAAATAGCTCTTTTTTCATTTCAAAACTATCCACTTTAGTATAGCTAAAGTAACCGGCAGATTCTATAATTTTAATACAATGGAACTTACGTTGGGCAAGTTATCCCCATGACTATCAAGTCAAGTTCATCCTGGAAAACTGGAATCGGGCGCGCAACTCATAATTGCCGCCTTTTTTGTGTTTCAAGCTATAGTGCGATTCATCGAAAATAAGGAACAAAGAAAGTTATGCCAAAACAGCAACCGCCATCATTGCCAGACAAACCGTGGGTTTCATCTTCAGACGAAATCTTAAAGAACCTTGATGTTTCCGTAAAAACGGGGCTTGATGACGCGGCGATAAAAGATAGACGTCATCAATACGGCTTCAACCGCCTGAAACAAACCAAACAACGCGGCGCCTGGACAATTTTAGTCGCCCAATTCAAAAGCCTGGTCGTGGTGCTGCTGGTCATCGCGGCGGCGGTTTCCTTTCTATTTGGGGAGTGGATCGATGGAATCGCCATTACAGTGGTCGTTTTGGTTAATGCCGCCATCGGGTTTGCCACGGAGATGCGCGCCGTCCGCTCGATGGAAGCCTTACAGGAGATGGGGCAAGTTACCACCCGCGTGCGCCGCAATGGTGAAGAGAGGGAAATCCCGGCCAAAGAATTGGTGCCCGGCGACATCGTCATCATCGACGGCGGCGATATTATTACGGCGGATTTGCGCCTGCTCGAAGCCCTCAAACTTCAGGCCAACGAGTCGGCCCTCACCGGCGAATCTGTTCCGGTCAATAAACAGGTTGAGCCGGTTGAGGCCGATGCGCCGCTGGCCGAAAGAGCTAACATGCTTTTCAAGGGCACGTCGGTGGCGCGGGGCGCCGGAGAAGGCGTGGTGGCAGCCACCGGCATGGAAACGGAATTGGGCGAGATTTCCGCGTTGGTGGATGAAGCCGAAGACGAGCAAACACCGTTAGAGCAGCGCCTGGAAAAATTGGGGCAAAAATTGATCTGGCTCACGGTAGGCACCGCGGCGGTAGTCGGCGTGGTGGGCATTTTACAACAGCGGGAACTCTTTGTGATGATCGAAACCTCGGTGGCCCTGGCCGTAGCCGCTATCCCGGAAGGCTTGCCGATTGTAGCCACCATCACCCTGGCGCGCGGCATGCGCCGGATGGCCCGGCGTAATGCCCTGGTCAACCGCCTATCGGCCGTAGAAACTCTGGGCGGCACCAACATTATCTGCACCGATAAAACCGGAACCCTGACCGAAAACCAGATGACGGTGACGCAGATTTTTCTGGACAAGGGCAAAATAGCGGTCGAAGGAGAGGGATTGACCCCGGAAGGCGACTTCAAACTAAATGGTGAACCCATCAGGCCCAATGATGATAAATTACTGCGCCCGGCGCTGGAAGTGGGCGCGCTGTGCAGCAATGCCTCCCTCTCAAAAGACCCGGAGGCGCAGGAAAACGGAAACGGCAGCGTGGGCGATCCGGTTGAAGTGGCTTTGTTGGTGGCGGCGGCCAAAGCCGGTTGGCATCGGGCTGAACTCCTGGAAAGCATGCCGGAAAAGCGCGAAGAAACCTTTGATCCTGAAACCAAAATGATGGCCACCTTTCACCAACAGGATGATGGCTATCGGGTGGCGGTCAAGGGCGCGCCGGAAGCTATTCTGGATTCGTGCACCCATATTTTAATCCCCCAGGGAACAGAAGAATTGACCGAGGAAAAACAGAAAGAATGGCTGGCCCGCAACCAGGAACTGGCCGGAGACGGGCTGCGAGTTCTGGCCCTGGCCCAGAAAACAGTTGACACAATAGAAACCGAACCTTATCAAGATTTGACTTTTTTGGGGCTATTCGGCTTGCTCGATCCGCCGCGGCCGGAGGTGCGGGAGACAATCGAAGCCTGCCAGCAAGCCGGTATCCGGGTGGTGATGGTAACGGGCGATCAACCTTTGACCGCGCGCTACGTGGGACAGGCCCTGGGCCTGTTGAATGAAACCGAAACTGGCGTGATCGAAGGGCACGATTTTCAGGATTTGGATCAATTGGATGACCGGACCCGCCGCCGAGTTCTGGAAGCGCCGATTTTAGCCCGCGTCAGCCCGGAACAAAAGCTGGCGCTGATTGAACTTCATCAAGAAAACGGGGATATTGTCGCCATGACCGGCGACGGGGTGAATGACGCGCCCGCGCTCAAAAAAGCCGACATCGGCGTGGCTATGGGCCGGCGCGGCACCCAGGTAGCGCAAGAAGCCGCCGCCATTGTACTGCAAGACGATGCTTTCTCTACCATTGTGGAGGCGGTGGAGCATGGCCGGATCATCTTCAATAATATTCGAAAATTCATTATCTATCACCTGTCGGGCAACATGAGCGAGATCATCGCCGTGGCCCTGGCCTCATTATTCAACGCCCCGCTGCCGCTGCTGCCGCTGCAAATCCTGTTCCTCAATATCGGCATCGATGTATTTCCCGCGCTGGCGCTGGGCGTGGGCGGTGGAAGTTCCCGCATTATGGAGCACCCGCCTCGGGACCCGGAAGAACCCATTATGGCGCGCCGCCATTGGGGGATGATGGGCGGCTATGGCTTGATCCTGGCCCTGACCATCCTGGCGGCGATGGCCCTGGCCCTCACCCGCCTGGGTATGGAGACCCAACAAGCGGTGACGGTTTCGTTTTTGACCCTGGCTCTGGCTAAATTATGGCACGTATTTAATATGCGGGAGCAGGATTCCGGTTTTATCCGCAACGAAATCACGGCCAACCCTTACGTGTGGGGCGCGTTGGCCATCTGCGCGGGGTTGATTCTGGCCGCCGTTTACCTGTCGGGCCTGGCCGACGTCTTAAAAGTGGTAAACCCCGGCTGGCAGGGATGGGCCCTGGCCGGGGCGATGAGTTTTATCCCGTTGGTTATCGGCCAACTGTTGAAACTAACCCAGCTAACAAAATTATAAAAGATTGGACGCTGTCTATGGGATTTGTGGATAATTTCGACTGGTCTTTGTTTGTTACATTTACGATAAGGCTTACCGCCGCATTCGCACTGACCTTGCCCGTTGCCTGGAACCGGGAACGCACCACCCGAATTATGGGATTACGCACCTTTCCGCTGGTGGCTGTAGCCAGTTGCGGTTTTATTTTGCTGGCGGTAGAGGTGGTGGGCCTCACCAGCCCGAATGCCCAGGCGCGGGTTATCCAGGGCCTGATGACCGGCATTGGTTTTATAGGCGGCGGCGCGATACTCAAAAGCGACGGTGAAGTACGCGGAACCGCCACCGCGGTGAGCATCTGGACCACGGGCGCGCTGGGCGCATCCGCCGCCTATGGGCGTTACGACCTGGCCCTGCTTATCGGGATTATCAACTTTGTGGTATTACGATGGCTGACGCCCGTAAAACATCACGTTGATGAAAACAATTCTATGAATGCAACGGAAGGATCCGATCATTGAGTACGGCAAAAGACAACCAACCCAAACCGGAAAACCAAATGAACAATTCATTTGACCATCCGTGGTCAATGACCGTATATAAGATTCTGGACAACTTAGGCGTCGGACAGGATAAAGGGCTAGCATCGGACGAAGTCGAAGCCCGGCGGAAAGAACACGGAGAAAACTGCCTGCGCCGGATCGAACCGCGCGGCGCCTGGCAAATACTGGTTGAGCAGTTCAAAAGCCTGATCGTGCTGATCCTGGTAGCCGCCGCCGCCGTCTCTTTTGCCCGACAAAACTGGGTTGATGGGGCCGCCATCGTTGTTGCCCTGGTCATCAATACGGCGGTGGGTTTTTTCACCGAACTGCGCGCCACCCGCTCCATCGAGGCGCTTCAGGAGATGGACAGCGTGGATGCCGCCGTCCGCCGTAGCGGAAAGAAGAAACGAATTCCGGCCAGCGAGCTGGTGCCCGGCGACATTGTGATCCTAAGCAGCGGCGAACTGGTCAGCGCCGACATCCGCCTGATCAAAATATCCAGGCTTCAGGCCGATGAATCGGCCCTCACCGGCGAATCGGTGCCCATCGACAAACAAGTTGAGCCGGTTGAAAAGGACGCGCCGCTGGCCGAGCGACACAGCATGGTGTTCAAAGGAACCGCCATCACCCGAGGCCAGGGAGAAGGCGTGGTCATCGCCACCGGCATGGGCACTGAAATCGGTGAAATTTCCGAATTGGTGAGCAGCGCCGAAGATGACGAAACCCCATTGGAGAAACGGCTGGATCAACTGGGCCAAAAGCTGGTCTGGGCCACGCTGGGCGTGGCCGGGGCTATTGGCGTGGTGGGGCTGGTGGCCGGGCGGGAACTGGAATTGATGATCGAAACCGCCATTGCCCTGGCCATTGCCGCCGTGCCGGAGGGCCTGCCCATTGTAGCCACCGTGGCCCTGGCCCGAGGCATGTGGCGCATGCTTAAGCGGAACGCCCTGATGCGCCGCCTGTCGTCGGTGGAAACGCTGGGCGCCACCAGTATCATTTGCACCGATAAAACCGGCACTTTGACCGAGGGCCAGATGACGGTTGAACGCCTGAACCTGGCCTCGGAACAAATCGAGGTTCAGGTGGGCAGCGATCAACTTTTTAAGGATGGGAACAACGGGCCGGTTGACCCGGCCGGCGATGCCGTTTTAAGAGCAGCCCTGCAAATTGCAGTGATGTGCAATGATACGGAGCTGCCGGATGAAGCGGGGGATGAAGAGTCCGCAACCGGGGGCGACCCGCTGGAAGTAGCCCTGATGGAACTGGGGGTAGCCGCCAGCTTATCTCAAGCCGAATTACTAGAACAAATGCCGGAATCAGAACGAGATGCGTTTGACCGCGAAACCAAACAAATGGCCACCGTTCACCAAACCGAAAACGGCTATTTTGTGGCCGTCAAGGGCGCGCCCGGCAGCGTATTAGAAAATTGCAGCCGGCTTTACAACGGCAACGGCGGCAACCCGCTGGATGATGCAGGCCGGGAAGAATGGCTTGATCGAAACCGCCAAATGGCCGAAGACGGGCTGCGGGTTCTGGCTCTGGCTGCCAAAACGATGGACGCTCCCGATGCCGAGATTTATGAAGACCTCCAGTTGGTGGGCCTGGTGGGCTTGATCGACCCGCCCCGGCAAGGCATTCAACAAGCCATCCAACGCTGCCGAGAGGCCGGGGTGCGGGTGATTATGGTGACGGGCGACCAGCCGGAAACGGCGCAGGCCATCGCTCATTCGGTAGGGCTGGTTGAAGAAGAGAGCGCAACCCCGGTCATTCACGGCGCGGAGTTGGAGGATAGCCACTTTCAAGAACGCCGTGATGAACTCCTGAAAACCAACATTTTTGCCCGCGTCACCCCGGCTCAAAAGCTCAATTTAATCGATCTACACCAGGACAACGGCGCCATTGTGGGTATGACGGGTGACGGAGTCAACGATGCCCCCGCCCTGAAAAGCGCCGACATCGGCATTGCTATGGGCAAACGCGGCACCCAAGTGGCGCGGGAAGCGGCGGATATGATCTTGCAGGATGATGCCTTCCCTACCATTGTGGCCGCCATCGAGCAAGGCCGCGTCATCTTCGAAAATATTCGTAAATTTGTGATCTACCTGCTGTCGGGCAATGTGGGTATTATTCTGGCCGTGGCCCTGGCTACCTTTTTTGGCGCGCCGCTGCCCCTGCTGCCGCTGCAAATTTTATACCTGAACATGATCAACGATGCCTTCCCGGCGCTGGCCTTGGGAGTGGGTGAAGACAGCCGGGCCGTGATGGACCGCCCGCCCCGGGACGCCGAGGAGCCGATCATTACTCGCTTTCATTGGGGTGAAATTGTGGGTTACGGCCTGCTGATCGGCTTGAATTTACTGCTGACCTTTTACCTGGCCTTCAGTTGGCTGGGGCTGGATGAAACCGGCGCGGTCACAGTCACGTTTTTAACGCTATCCATTTCCCGGCTGCTGCATGCGTTTAATATGCGCGGCGCGGCCAGCGGCCTGCTAGACAACGAGATTGCCCGCAACCCTTATATGTGGGGCGCGATTGCTTTGTCGATATCGCTGCTGCTGCTGGCAGTGTACTGGCCGGTGCTGGCCAACGTGCTCCAGTTGACTACGCTCAACGCCGAGGGTTGGTTATTGGTGCTGGGGGCCAGCCTGGTGCCGCTGGTTATCGGCCAGATTTACCTGGCAACTTTCAAACCGGGTGAGTAAAAACATTAATTACTTGAGCAATTCCTGAAATACCAGCATCACTGTGATTGAAGAGGTAACGGCAATCGCTACGGCATTGCCGGATGCGTCTTCACAGGCATCGGGCATTAATTCGGCAAACACCATCCAGATCATAGCCCCGGCAGCAAAGCCCAGCCCAACGGGTAAAACCGGCTCGAACAATGTCACAAACAGAAAGGCCGGAACCGCCATCAACGGTTGGGGTAAACTGGAAAAAATACTCCACAAGCCGGCCCGCCCCACCGAAGTGCCGCGCGGCACCATCACCAAACTGATGGCCAGCCCCTCAGGAATATTGTGGACGGCAATGGCGATGGTAATCACCCCGCCCAGGGCCTGCCCGCCGCCATAAGAAACCCCCACGCCCACACCTTCGGAAAAGGAGTGGAGCGTCATCGCGCCCAAGATCATAAACGCTTTCAGGGCACCGGCCCCCTGCAGCGCGCCAATTTGCAGATCCTCCCGCTCCTCCAGGAACCGGTGGGTGATGACCATGAAAATCATGCCAATGATGATGCCGATAATCGAGCGGGGCAGGCTATAGGTTATCCCTTCGGTGATCAGGCCGTGGCTGGCCCCCAGCATCAGGCCGGCGGCGACCGCATTAGAGATGCTCAACCAGCGGCGGCCAATGCCTTTTACAAACAGTAGCGGGATCGCGCCCAATCCCGTGGCCACCGCCGTAATCAGCGCGGCCAGAAAAACCGTCCAAACATTAACTTCGAACATGCGCGGCTCCAACCTTCATCATTCTCACCAAGATCATTCGTAGGCCAATACCTCTCGCACGGTCAGGCGCGAGGCGTTACGGGCAGGCACATAGCTGGCAACCAACGAGATAATGACCACCAACAACAGCCACAGCAGCGCGCCTGCTATCGAAAAGGCGTACTCAAAGGGCGTTTGCAGCAGCGCCTGCCCCACGGCGTAACTCAGCACGCCGCTCAAGGGGATGGCCAGCAGCATGGCGATCAGCCAACTGAGCAGCCCAATGAGCATACCTTCCACCATCACCAGTTTGAGTACCGCCCCATCCGACGCGCCGATGGAGCGCATCACGCCAATTTCCCGCCGGCGTTCCAGCACGTTGATGCTCATGGTGCCGGTCAGGCCCATGCCGCCCACCACGGCCAGCAGCGCCGCCATCACCTGGCCGGAGGTAGGTTTGTCGATGCCGGTGATCATATTGATGAGGGTGGATTTGCCGCTGCCCGATTTGCCGACCACGGCCAGATACTCGCCCGAATCCACTTGCAGGTCAACGTCTTTCAGGGCGGTAAAATCGCTCGCCGCGGTGTGATATTTTTTCACCACTGCTTGCATTTCTATTAAACAGGGGGATTTTTGTTGATCGTGCCCGTTTTTGGTTGTTCCGTTGCCGGAATTATTTGAATTAAACCATTGTTTTATCATTTGTGATTCCTTTGATTTTCAGAGTGCCGGGATTCCTGCCCCTCACGCAGCCGGCTAAAAAGATAAACCGCGAACAAAATACCAATGATGATCCAAAACAGGATTTCATACGCATCTACAAAACGCAGGATCGTCGGCCAATTTTCGCCCAGGATCAGGCCGGCGCTCAACAGCAGGCCATTCCAGAAGGCGGTACCGAGCGTGGTCAACAGCAAAAAAGCCGGCCAATTCATCCGGTTGAGTCCGGCAGGCAGGGAGATCAAACTACGGATGGTGGGCAACAGCCGGCCCAGCAGGACCATTTTTCTGCCATGCCGGTCAAAGGCGGATGCGGCTTTGTCATAATCAGTTTCGGTTATCATCAAAAACCGGCCATATTTCAGAAACCAGCGCCGCGCCCGTACTTCGCTCACCCACAGGCCCAGGGCATAAATAATAATGGCGCCGGCTAATGTTCCGGTGATGCCGGCCACAAACACAGCAATCCCGTTCATTTCGCCCTGAGCCACCAAAGAACCGGCAAAGGGCATAATGATTTCCGAGGGAATAGGCGGAAAGATATTTTCAAGAAGCATTAAAAAGGCGATTCCCACGTAACCAAAGCCGGAAATAACCTGTTCTACCCACAATCGAAGTTGTTGCAGAATATTAGCCATATTTTCCTTGGATGTTTCCGGCAGAATTGTTTTGACGCTTTACCTGCGGAAACCGGCTGCTCATCTTCATTAACTTCATTATAGGAGGCAATTGTTCATTTCTCTACACTAAGGTGGGCGGTTTTGGATACAGAATTGAGTGATTTTTTACTCACCCGGTTGGTACAGGCAGGAGCAATATTTATCACCCAGTCAGGCGGTAAAAACAGGCTGTAAAAAACCATCAGGGTTAATGATTAATCACTCTTTTTTTGGGCAAATATTACTCATCTTAGTGTAGTCAAGTAGGGGAAAAAGATGTTACGATAGAGTATCAGCATAAATACACGCGATAAGCAACCATCGCGCTAATAATAAGAAAGGAGAGCATAAAAAATGTTCAACAACAACAGTACGGTAGCGTTTATTGCCGGCTCATTATTTGGCGCTCTGATCGGCACAGGTTTGGCCCTGTTGCTGGCTCCCCAAAGCGGAGCCAAAACCCGCGCTCAAATTAAAGACACGGGCGTGGCCCTAAAAGATCAAACCACCGAAAGCCTGGCCGAGGCCGGGCGGCTGACGCAAGAACAAATAAACGATTGGCAGCAAAAGGGCCAACAGGCCGTGAGAAAAGGCCGGCGCAATGTAGCCAAATCGGTTCGCCAGGGTAAAGATAGCCTGGTGGACACAATAGAGAATATGTAGCCGGTTTTGAGTTGGAGTTGTGCTCAAGTGACGAGTGAGCAAAACTCGTTGTCACTCGTCACTTTCGTTAACCAGATAAAACTCACTCCTTTAACTCAGCACCCTGATTGACCCCTCTTTTTGACATTGAACGCAGATTCACGCTAAAAAACGCAGATCGTGTCAAAAAAATAAGATAAAATCTGCCTCCTATTTCTTAAATACCGAATTTGCCTTCGCGGGAATGACACAATTTAATCCAATTCTTAATTCTCTCATTCTTTATTTTTTTTCATACGAGGAGCCATTATGAGCGAAAAAGTAATCATTCGTCAAAATAATAAATTACAGGTTGAATTTCTGGTATCCGACCCCCACCAACCCAAATCCGACTCTATGGAGCCGGTCATGCACATCCACCAGATGTCGCCTTACACCCTCATGTTGGCGGGGTTGGGGTCTTGCACCACCTCTATTTTGCATACGTATGCTCATCATCATGAATTGGACCTGCAAAACGTGGAAATTCGCCTTCAGTATAACCGGGATTTCAAGGAAGATTGTGAGAATTGTGAAGGCATCGAGAGGTACGAGGAAAACATTGAACAGGAACTGGCTTTTGAAGGCGATCTGACCCCGGCGGAGCGAGAAAAGTTGTTCAAGATCGCTTTCCAGTGCCCCATCCATAAAATGATGGAGCATGGGGTTGAAATTCCAACCACAATGAGCGAACCGGTCGCCGGATAGTGAGCGGTATATAGCTCTATTTAGCTAAGACATACGCTTATCCGGTTGAGTAAGGCGGCCTTTCTAAAAAATAGCTCGATTTCTACCGTTAAAATCATCCAACTCAGTATAGTGAGCGACGGATATAGCTGTTATACTGAGGGTACTAATTTGCCAATACAACTTAATAATTACAAAAAATTGAAAGGAGCGAAAGATGTCTAAAAAAGTATTAATGGTAGGAATGGCGCTATTATTGGCATTGGTATTTACTCCCCTGGTGATGGCCCAGATGACGCCGAGCGTAACCGTCAGCAACCAGGACGTTGTGGACGGGACCGTGACCGTGGATAAGGTTGTCAGCGAGGGCGCCGGCTGGATCGTCATTCACGCTGAAGAAAACGGAGTTCCCGGCCCAATCTTGGGGCAGAGCGCGGTGAGTGACGGCGATAATACAAATGTGGCGGTGACGCTGGACCTCGAAGCGGCAACCCCTACGATGTATTCCCTTCCTTTTTATGCCATGTTGTATACGGATAATGGAGAAGAAGGTGCCTTTGATTTTCCGCAAGACACACCGGTCACGGTGGATGAAGAAGTTGTTATGCAAGCGTTTGAAATCACCGGCGGCCTGCCGGAAACAGAAGGCGAAGCTATGACCGAGACGGAAACCATGGCCGAGACAGAAACCATGGCCGAAATGCCGGCTGTAACCGTCAGCAATCAGGCTCTTAAAAACGGAACCGTAACGGTTGACAGCGTTTACAGCGAAGGTCCCGGCTGGATCGTTATTCACGCCGACGAGGCGGGGGCACCCGGCCCGGTGCTGGGACAGGCCGCGGTGAGTGACGGCGATAATACAAATGTGGCTGTCGAGATTGATCCCGAAACCGCCACGCCTGTTCTTTTTGCCATGCTGCATACGGATACGGGCCAGGAAGGCACG
This sequence comes from uncultured Caldilineaceae bacterium, assembly GCA_964612485.1. Lineage (GTDB taxonomy): Bacteria > Chloroflexota > Anaerolineae > 4572-78 > J111 > JAFGNV01. Next base: position 15,604 of record CAZTFF010000014.1, on the reverse strand, counting down.
TTTGAATTTCCCGGCGGCGATACACCGGTAACTATGGACGACCAGGTAGTGATGCAGTCCTTTGACATCACCGGCGGCCTGCCGGAGCCACCCGTCGAAGCAGTGGCCGAAACGCCGGAAGACTTGCCTGAAACCGGCGGGGCCAATACCCCGTGGCTGGTGATCAGCCTGATTTTGGCCGGCGCCTTGCTGGCCGGCAGCGGTTTGGCCCTGGCGCGACGTTGGGCCGTAGCCGTAGTAAAAAATGACGAGTAAAACATAATTATAATTTTCATCTCTAACTGAAATGAAGCGTCCCTGATTATTTTCAGAATCAAAAAAGATCCCGCAAGCGTTACCTTGCGGGATCTTTTTTTCTTGATACTTCTACTGAGTTATCAGAAAACTCATCCATTTGAGTAGTATACGGGCCTGCAAATATAGCTCAACTTCCATGCCTAAAATCACCCAATTTAGTATAGGGAAAGTGTGATAATCGCGTTACAATGAAGAGAGTGAGATCAACAATCCCTCGCTGCTGGCGAGATAGAAGAGAAGAAGGAGGCTATAACGATGTTTAAGAAACTATCACACCTGATTTTGAGCGCGCTGTTATTGCTCGCTCTAGGAACAGGCGGCGCGCTGGCCGCCCCAACCGCTCAAACCGACATGACCGTGGTTGAATTGGCCGCTGAGGATGGCCGGTTTGATACCTTTGTCCAGGCCCTGGAAACCGCCGCCCTGGTAGAAGAACTGGAAGGCGAAGGCCCTTTTACCATCTTTGCCCCCACCGACGAAGCTTTTGCCAAAGTATCTCCGGCCACCATGGATCGCCTGTTATCCGACCCTGAAAACCTGCAACAGGTATTGTATTACCACGTGGTGCCGGGCCGGCTGATGCCCGCCGATATCGCCGAGTTGACGTTTGCCGACACCCGCTCCGGCTGGCAGATCGACATCACCCACCGCGATGATGGCACCGTTGCCGTCAATGATATTCCGGTGTTGATGACGCCGCTCGAGGCAGCCAACGGCGTCATCTATCCCATCGATGAGGTTCTGCTGCTGGCCCTGGACACCATCTACTTCACAGACGCGGAGTCTGGAAATATGATGGACACCCTGTGGCGAAGTCCACGAATGAATACCCTCGTCCAGTTGATCGAAACGGCGGATCTGGCCGACGTGTTCTCCGGCCAAGAAAGTTATACCCTTTTTGCTCCCAGCAACAAAGCTTTTGACGAATTACCGGCAGGCACGCTGGACGGCCTGCTGGCCGATAATGCGGCCCTGACAGAAGTGCTGCAATACCACATTGTATCCGGCGAAGTAGTGCGAGACGAATTAATCGAACAACAGCAAATAAACACGCTGCTCGGCCAGCCGCTGAATATTTCGGTGGAAAACGAAACCGCCCGCATCAATGATCGCGCGCAGATCGAGGTTTTTGATGTGCGGACGATCAACGGCATCGTCCACCTCATCGATACCGTGCTGCTTCCCGAAGCGCCGGAAGAAGCCGCCCCGCCCGACGAAGTTACGGTCGAGGGCCTCAGCGTAGAGTGCGTGGAAGATTACGTTGTGCAGGATGCCGATTGGCTGAGTAAAATTGCCGATAAATATTATGGCGATATTTTTGCCTATCCGGCCCTGGTAGAAGCCACCAATGCGGCTGCGGTAGCCGGCGGCGCTTACGATGCCATTGCCGACCCAGACGTCATCGAAGTGGGGCAGCAGGTGTGTATTCCCAGCCGGGAAGATGCCGAAATACTGCTGGCCACCGACGAACAACCACTTTTAAGACAACCCGCAACCGAGAATACCATTTCCGATATTCTTTCCACCGACGACCGTTTTACAACATTGACCACCGCCCTCTCCACCGCCGACCTGGCCAATACCTTCAACCAGGAAGGCCCCTATACCCTTTTCGCCCCCACCAACCAGGCGTTTGAGGTTCTGCCCGAAGAAACCTGGGACACTTTATTACAAAATCCCGACCAATTGGCCAACGTGCTGCTTTACCACGTTTTACCCGGCGACCAAAGCCGCGACGAGATCCGCCAACTGGAGTTCATCAACACCCTAAACGGTGAAGCCATCACCATTACCGAAAGTGACGGCATCCTGCAAATCAATACCGCCGAAGTCTCAGAAACCATCGAAGCTGCCAACGGTACCGTTTATGTTATCAACCGGGTTCTGTTACCGGAAGAGACAGAATAATCCAGGCTCAGTAGAATCCCTCTCACTCCCCCTCGTGTGGGGGGAGTGAGGGTAAATATTCGTAGACGATTCAAAAAAATTGGGCCTACTAAGGCTAAAAGAATGGAGAATCAACATGAAATTTAGAGAAAATAGTGATGTCCGCACCGCAGATGGCGAAAAAATAGGCAACGTCGAACGCGTGGTGTTGGACCCGCAAACAAAAGAAGTCACCCATCTGGTCATTCAGAAAGGATTTTTGTTCACTGAAGATAAAATTCTGCCGCTTGATCTGGTTGATACAACGATCGATTCCGTCCACAAGGATGAAGTCTGGCTGCGTAAAACGTCGGATGATCTGATGGAATTGCCGGATTTTCAAGAAACCCATTATCTACCCATAAATGAAGAACCGTATCCCGAAGATATGCGCCAGGACAATTATCGCCAGGTTTACTGGTACCCGCCGCTGGGCAGCGCTTACTACCCCGGTTTATCCTACGCTATTCAACCGGAAGCAACCTACGCTACCCCGGTTGAAGAAAAAAATATTCCAGAGGGAACGGTGGCCTTGAAAGAAGGCGCCAAAGTTATCAGCGCCGACAATACCCACATCGGGGATGTAGAGAAAATTTTTACCGACTCCCAAACAGGCCGGGCCACGCATCTGCTCATCTCGCGCGGGCTTTTGTTGCAGGAAAAAAAGATCGTGCCCACGCACTGGATTCGTGAGCTGAAAGAAGAAGATGTTCATTTGGGAGTCACCCTGGATTTTATCAACAACCTGCCTGAATATGAAGAAGCCTGAACGCAGTATCAAGGAGAAAATTTATGGGACCATTTAAAGATCGGACGGATGCCGGCCAAAAACTGGCCGAAAAACTTACAACCTACGCCAACCGGGAGGACGTGATCGTGCTGGGCTTGGCGCGCGGCGGGGTTCCGGTGGCTTACCAAGTAGCAAAAAAACTGGCCGTCCCGTTAGACGTTTTCCTGGTGCGCAAATTGGGCGTGCCGGGCCGGGAAGAATTGGCCCTGGGGGCCATTGCCTCCGGCGGCGTGCGCATCTTGAACCATGATATTGTCGATACCCTGCAAATTTCTGAACAGGAAATTGAAAATATCGCCGGCCAAGAACAACAAGAGTTGGAACGCCGAGAGCACAGCTATCGAGGCAATCGCCCGCCGCTCGAGGCGCGTGACCGGCAGGTGATCCTGGTAGACGATGGCCTGGCCACCGGAGCCAGCATGCGGGCCGCCGTAGCCGCTCTCAAATCCCAAAACCCCAAACGTATTGTCATTGGCGTGCCAACCGCCGCCCCGCCCACGTGCCGCTCTTTTGAAGATGAAGTTGACGAAGTTATATGCGCCATTACGCCCCAGCCGTTCATGGGGGTTGGGGCCTGGTACGAAAATTTCTCACAAACCACAGATGACGACGTGCGCGACATTTTGGAAAACGCAGAAGAGACCTTGCCGGTCTAGGTTGTTGTTGCATAACCATTCAGATCCCGCTCGATGGTTATTGCGAAATTATTAATTTGGGAATAACTCTATTTTCTACCGCCAAAAAAGGAAATTTCAGGTGAACTATGACAAATAATGGAATGGAACTAACAGCGGACCTGCTTTACCAACGCTGCGATCCCGATCAATTTGATTTTGAAACCACCGCCGATCTGGAAAACCTGGAAGAAATCATCGGTCAGCCCCGGGGGGTCGAAGCCATGCAGTTTGGCACCGGCATCGAGCAGCAGGGATACAACATCTTTGCCCTGGGCGCGCCCGGAACCGGGAAACGTGCCCTGGTCAGGCAACTCTTTGAAGAAAGACAAAGCAGCAAGCCGGTGCCCGATGACTGGTGTTATATCAATAATTTTGACCAATCTTACAAGCCCAAGGCCCTGCGCTTACCCGCCGGCAAGGGAACAACCTTAAAAGAAGATATGGAAAGATTGGTTGAAGAACTACGCACCGCCCTTTCTACGGCCTTTGAAAGCGAAGAATATCACGCCCGGCGGCAGGAGTTTGAGCAGGAGTTTCAGGAACGCCAGCAAGAGGCGCTGGGAGAAATCAACCGGCAGGCGCGAGAAAAGAATTTTTCGGCCGTCCGCACCCCCGCCGGCGTGGTGTTTGCGCCGGTGCGAGAAGATGAAGTTCTCTCTCCCGAAGAAATAGACAATTTGCCCGATGAAAAACGCAAAGAGATGGAAGAACAGGCGGCGCAGCTTCAGGAGAATTTGCAGAAGCAATTGCGCCAGGTGCCGCGCTGGCAGCGGGAAATGAGAGAAAAAGTGCGGGACCTCAACCGGGAATTTGCCAACTTTGCGGTTGCCGGCCTGATCGATGAACTGCGCCAAAAATACCAGGAGATTTCCGGCGTGGTTGATTTTTTGGATAAAGTGCAGGAAGACATCATCGACAACGTGCAAGAGTTTTTAGCCCAGCAGGCAGAACAGCAAGAGGCTCAGGGAGCCGGCGGCGGGATGGCCCCCTCTCCCTTCCAGAAAGAATCGCCTCAGATGCGCCGCTACCAGGTGAATGTGTTGATCGATCACAGCGATTCCGAGCAGGCGCCCGTCATCTACGAAGACAATCCCACCTTTCAAAATCTCATTGGCCGGGTAGAGCACGTGGCCCGCATGGGCGCGTTGATGACGGATTTTAACCTGATCAAACCCGGCGCGCTCCATCGAGCCAATGGCGGCTATTTGTTGCTGGAAGCCCGCAAATTGTTGATGCAGCCGTTTGCCTGGGAGGGCCTCAAACGCGCCCTCCGCTCCGGCCAGATTCGGATCGAGTCGCCGGAGCAGATGTTCAGTTTGATCAGTACGGTCTCGCTGGAACCGGAACCGATCCCGCTGAATATCAAAGTGGCCCTGGTGGGCGAGCCGCTGCTCTATTATTTGCTGGCGGCTTACGACCCCGAATTTCACGAGCTTTTCAAAGTAAAAGCTGATCTGGCCGAACGGATGGAACGCAATTCGGACAATCAAGAGCAATATGCCCGGCTCATTGCCGGCCTGATCCACAAACACGAGCTTCATCCCTTTGACCGCAGCGCCGTGGCGCGGGTCATCGAGCACAGCGCCCGGATGACGGGAGATGCCGAAAAACTGTCGACGCAGATCACCGATATTTCCAACCTGCTGCAAGAGGCAAACTATTGGGCGCGGCACAATCAAAAAGAGCAGGTGAGCGCGGCGGATGTTCAACAGGCTATCGAGGCCAAAATCTATCGATCCGACCGGCTGCGGGAAAGAGTGCAGGAAGAGATCGAACGGGGCACTATCTTGATCGATACCGAGGAAACCAAGGTGGGCCAGATCAACGGCTTATCGGTCATCCAGTTGGGAGATTTTGCTTTTGGCCGCCCCAGCCGCATTACGGCCCGCATCCGCCTGGGTAAAGGTGAAGTGGTGAATATCGAGCGAGAGGTGGAACTGAGCGGGCCGATCCACTCCAAAGGGGTGTTGATCTTGTCCGGTTTCCTGGGCGCGCGGTATGCGCTGGATCGCCCGCTGTCCCTTTCGGCCAGCCTGGTATTTGAACAATCTTATGGCGGCATCGAAGGCGACAGCGCGTCTTCAGCGGAGTTATACGCCCTTGTTTCCGCCATTGCCGGGGTGTCGCTGCGCCAATCGCTGGCCGTAACCGGGTCGGTAAATCAATACGGCCAGGTGCAGGCCATTGGCGGGGTCAACGAAAAGGTGGAAGGCTTCTTTGACATTTGCCGGGCCAGAGGATTGACCGGCGATCAGGGCGTGCTCATTCCCCAATCCAATGTAAAAAATCTGATGCTGCGGCGGGATGTGGTCGAGGCCGTTTCCAAGGGGCAATTTCACATTTACCCGGTGGAAACGATTGACCAGGGCCTGGAAATCCTCACCGGCCAGCCCGCCGGCGAACCGGACGAGGACGGCGTTTATCCGCCCGATTCTATCAACCGGCTGGCGCAGGATCGGCTGGCAGAGTTGGCCGAAAAACGCCTGGCGTTTATCCAGCCCAATGGAGCGGGTGATGAATCATGAATGCCAAAAATAGTGAAAATCAAAACATCAACCGGATTTTAATTGCCATGGATAATTCCCCGGCCAGCCTGGCCTCGGTAGAGGCCGCCGCCGAATTGGCGGCGGGGTTTGGGGCCGAGTTGATTGGGTTGTTTGTGGAAGATCAGAACCTGGTGCGGGTGGCCGAACTTTCCTTCACTCAGGAAGTGGGTATTTTTTCGGGAACCAGCCGCCGGTTGCAGGCCCGCCAGGTTGAATGGCACTTTCGAGGGCAGGCGCAGCAGGCCCAGCGCGCCCTGGAACAAATAGCGGCTGAAGCCGGCGTAGAATGGTCATTCCGGGTGGCGCGAGGGCTTATTGTGAACGAATTGCTGGCCGTGGCCGTCGAAGCGGACCTGATTGTGCTGGGCCGGGTGGGTTGGTCGTTGGTGGGCCGGCGCCGGTTGGGGTCCACCGCGCGTTCCATTTTGCTGCAAGGCACGCAGTTGACCCTGCTGCTGCAGCACGGCGCCCGCCTGGGCCAGCCGGTGTTGGTCATTTACGATGGCTCGACCACCGCCCAAAAGGCCTTGGGCGCCGCGGCCCAACTGTTTCCGGTTTCAGACGGGCCTCTCACGGTAATGGTGGTGGCCCGGGAAGTGGAGAGATCAGAAAATCTTCAGCAAGAAATCGTTTCTGGATGGGGCGACCGGCAGCCGGACCTGCGATTCATCCGCCAGCCAATCTTTACGGCTCGGGAAGTAGCCCGTTTCATCAATAATCAAGGCTTTGGTTTGGTCGTTGTGCCCAACGCCGGCACGCTCACCCGGCAAGAGGTTCTGATCTTGATCGATGAGATCGAAAGCCCGGTGTTGTTGGTTCGCTAGGGGTTAGCAGGTAGCAAGGTAGCAAGGTAGCAAGGTAGCAAGGTAGCAGGTAGCTCATGTGGGTGAAATCGGGTTTGATCAAAAACTATCCATTTGAAGGGGGCAAATATTGCTCAACTTAGTATTACCAGGTACTCCAAAAAATGTTATGCTGACAGTGATGATTGCAGTGTTCTATATTTAGACAACAGAAGGTTTTGCAAAAATAAAAGGAGGTACCCAGAACGATGACAATTGCAACCGAAGAAAAAAAGAAAGATATTGTTGACGCTATGTATTGGGACAGCCGGGTGGATGCTTCGGATGTATCAGTCAGGGTGGACGATTCGGAAGCCACGCTACACGGAACCGTGCCCTCTTTTCGGGCGCGCCGCGCGGCAGAGGACGATGCCTGGAGCGTCAGCGGAATTTACAACGTTAATAACCAGTTGAACGTCAGGTACACCGCCCCACCGCCCCCGGATGCGGACATTCAGGCCAATGTGGAAAGCGTGCTATTGTGGAATGCCGATATTGACTCGACGAGAATTGACGTCTCGGTAGATACCGGCATTGTGACCCTCAATGGAACTGTTGATACCTATTGGCAGCGCTGGCGGGCCGAAAATCTGGCCAAAGACGTTAACGGCGTGCTGGAAGTGATCAACGAGCTGACGGTGGTTCCCGGGGAAAGCATCTTAGACGAAAATATCGCCAACCAGATTATCAGAGCCTATGAACGCAACAGCATCATCGACCCTGATTCTGTCACGGTCAAAGTAGAAAACGGCGAAGTGACCCTGACCGGCGAAGTGTCGAGCTGGTATGCCCATATGCGCGCCGAGGAAATAGCCGCGGCCACGCTGGGCGTGATATTTGTGGAAAACCTGCTGGTTGTTGTTGAACCAACCTGGTAATCCTAACCCGAAGGGGATAGGTCTACTCGGGCCCTATCCCCTTGCCCCTTGAAAAATCGGAGGAAAGATATGACCAACCAAATAACACAAAGTATTCTTATCAATCGTGATGTTGGCGACGTTTACGATCTGTGGGCCAACTTCGAAAATTTCCCTTACTTTATGGAAAACATCGATTCGATCACCAAAACAGGCGAGAGAACCAGCCATTGGGTCATGAACGGGCCACTGGGCGTTATCTTTTCCTGGGATGTGGAAACCACCCGCATGGAAGAAAACAAGCGCATTGCCTGGAGCAGCAAAGACAATATAGGCGATATTACAACCAGCGGCCAGGTTACCTTTAATCCCCTGCCCCAAAACCAAACAGAAGTCACCGTTACCTTGCAATATACACCGCCGGGCGGCGTTATTGGCGATATGGCCGCCAATCTCTTCAGCAATCCAGAAGAGCGATTAACCGAAGATCTACGCAACTTCAAAGCTTTTGCCGAAGAGAGAGTAAAGATACAGGCATAGATCAAGATGAGCCAAAATCATCCGCCGGTGAGCCGGGTTGACCGCACTAAACAGGAAGCAAAAACCACCTACAACCGGTTGAGCCGGTGGTATGACCTGATTGCCGGAACCAGCGAAACAAAATTCAGAAAAATGGGCCGGCGCATGCTGAACATTCAGCCGGGCGAAATTATTCTGGAAATCGGCTGCGGCACCGGAGCTAATTTGACGTCCATGGCCCGCGCCGCCGGTCCTTCGGGGCGGCTTTACGGCATCGATCTGGCCGAAGGTATGTTAGATGTAACCCGGCAGCGGGTGCAGGAGGCGGATCTAACGGCGCGCGTAAGCTTGAACCAGGGCGATGCCGGCGCGCTTCCTTATCCGGCTCGTTTTTTCGACGTAATCTTTATGAGCTTTGTCCTGGAACTTTTTGATACACCGGAAATGCCCAACGTCATTCAAGAATGCCGGCGCGTGCTAAAAGGCACCGGACGGATGGCGGTTGTATCGCTGGCCAAAAAATCGGGCCCCAATCTGGCCCTGCGAATTTACGAGTGGGCGCACCACACCTTCCCCACTTACGCCGACTGCCGCCCGATTTTTGTGGAGCAAACCGTGGCCGAAGGCGGGTTTGAGATTGGGGAGGCCAAAGAAAAATCAATGTGGGGCTTGCCGGTCAAAATGATCGTGGCCCGCCCCATCCAGGGAACGTCAACTTCCCTTTAGTTTAAGGAGTATCCAATGGACGAGTACAATTCAATACGCCGAAAAGGATTTGCCCTGATCGCAGGCCTGGGCTGTACTTCACTGGTATTTTTGGTGTTGGGAGCGATGGCCTTCTTGTTGTTTTTCTTTCCCATGCAGTCCCAAATTTCCGCGCAGCAAGTTGAACCGGGGCCAACGTTTACGCCGGTTCCAGGCGCGCAAGCCACCCAGGATGTTGTGCCCACCTTCACGGTTGCGCCTGAAGAGGCTGAAACTTTCCCCGCCGAACAGGCACTGCCGCAACAAATCGGCTCGGTTTCTCTGGCCGGGTTATACCAACAGATCAACCCCGGCGTGGTCAACATTCAAGTTTATGTGGAACGCCAGGGGATGACGGGCCAGGGCGGCGGGTCCGGCTTTATTTTAGATAACGAAGGCCACATTATCACCAACAACCATGTGGTGGCCGCAGCCGAGCAGATCACAGTTATTTTTCACAATGATTTCGAGGCGGAAGCCGAACTCATTGGCACCGATGCCAACAGCGACCTGGCCATTATTCAGGTAGAGGAATTGCCCGCCGGCGTCCATCCCCTGAATTTGGGAAATTCGGACCAGGCTGCCGTGGGCGAGTGGGTGATGGCGATTGGCAATCCCTTTGGCCAGCAGAGCAGCATGTCGGTGGGCATTGTCAGCGCGGTGGGGCGGACCATCCCTTCGGGAGCAACGCCTTTTGGTATTCCCCAGGCCATCCAAACCGATGCCGCCATTAATCCCGGTAATTCGGGCGGGCCGCTGCTCAATTTGCAAGGCCAGGTAATTGGGGTGAATGCTCAGATCGCTACTACCGGCGCTCCCGGCAATGTGGGCGTTGGCTTTGCCATCCCCGCAAATGTAGTCCGGCAAATCGCGCCTGTGCTGATTGAAAACGGAACCTATCAATGGCCGTGGCTGGGCGTAGAAGGCGCTAGCGTCAACCTACTGTTGGCCGGCGCGAATGATTTCGATACCCAACAGGGCGCGTACATTGATGAGGTGGTTCCCGATGGGCCTGCCGATGAAGCGGGCTTACAGGGCAGTTCAGATACCGTTAAAATCAACGGTTTTGATATGCCTGTGGGTGGTGACGTGGTGATTGCCGCCGACGGTGAACCCGTTGCCGATTTTAATGATTTACTCGCCCGCATCATTTTTAAGGACCCGGATGACACCATGGACTTGACCATTCTCCGCGACGGCCAGCGTGAGGAAATTACCATACAATTAAGACCGCGACCGGATGATTTTGACGAACCAGTAAAAACTGATGGATTTTGGAGGAAAAAATGAAACAGTACTGGCAATCCATTCTAATCACGCTGGGTATCATTCTTGCGGCTGCCTTTTTGCTGCAAGCGAATTTCGATCCGGCCGGCGCTCAGGAAACAGCCGACACCCCCTCGCAGCGTACCGTCAGCGTGTCCGGCACCGGCCAGGCAGAGATCCGGCCCGATATGGCCGTGATCCGGCTGGGCGTGCAAACCGACGCGGAACAGGCCGCCGACGCGCTTTCGCAAAACAGCCAACAGATGCAGGCTGTCATCGAAACGCTGCAAGAGGCCGGGGTCGCTGCCGAAGATATTCAAACGCAGCAAGTTCAACTGCAACCGCGCTACCAGGAGCCGCAGCCCGGCCCCCAACAGGCTCGCGGCGAGCTGGCCGGATACAGCGCCACCAACATCGTCCAGGTGCAGGTCCGTAACCTGGATAACCTGGGCCAATTGCTGGATACGGCCGTTCAGGCCGGCGGCAACCGGATCGAGGGCATTCACTTTGAGGTGAGCGATCCAGGCAAGGCGGTTGAACAAGCCCGAACCGCAGCCTGGGAGGATGCGCAGGCGAAAGCGGAACAACTGGTTGATCTGGCCGACGCCGAATTAGGCGTGGCCTGGAGCATTAGAGAATTTACCAATATTCCTCGCCCGGCGGGCCGGGGCGGGCCGATGATGGAAGCCGCTGCCGCCGCACCGCCGGTTGAACCCGGTTCCCAAACCATCGAAGTACGTCTGGAAGTGACATGGCTGTTACAGTGAACATTTTGAACCGAAAAAATATCCTCCCGCGTATCATTGGCCTGCTGCTGGTGGGGCTGCTTCTTTGGCTGGTGCCGGCGCCAACGGTTGAAGCCCAATCACCGTGCGGGCCAACCTACCAGGTGGTTTATGGTGATACGCTTCATCAAATTGCCGAACGCTGCGACACCTCCATTTCCGCCCTGCTGGCGGCCAATCCGGGCATCAGAAACCCCAACCTCATTTACACCGGCACCCGGCTGAATATTCCTTCGTCCGAGCAAAAAGAGAAGGCAGAAAGATCAGGGGTGGGTTTGAACTGGTTCGGACCACTACCGGCGCCCAGGGCGCGGAGGTATGGCAGTTGAAAAAAATGGATGATAGCGGCATGGGCATTCGTCAAGATATAACCGGAACCAGGCCGGAATCCGTATTGAGCGGGCGAACCCTGGAGGAAATCAGGGAAAATGAAATAGAGAAGGAGAAATAAAATGGCTATGTGTGAAGTTTGTGGCAACGATTATGACAAGGCTTTTGAGATAAAAATGCCGGGGCGCTCAACCCATACCTTTGATTGTTTTGAGTGCGCCATTCATGCCCTGGCCCCCCGCTGTAGCCAATGCGGCTGCCAGATTATTGGCCATGGCGTAGAAGGAAACGGCTCGTTTTTCTGTTCCGCGCACTGCGCCGCCCAGGGCGGCCTCACCGAAGCGCAAGATCGAGTTTAAAGTTCGGATGAATATCCGTAAACGGGAAAGATGAACGCTACCTACAACAAAGAATCGGTTACAAGGGCCATGATCCGGCGCGCGCCTTCCGCCGGGCTGTGCTGCTCGGTATCTACCACCAGCTCAGGGGCTTGCGGAACCTCGTACGGCACTTGCACGCCGGGAACCGTGGCTGCTTCCCCTTTTTCAGCTTTAGCATAGATACCTTTTTGATCGCGCGCCCGGCAGGTTTCCAGCGAACAGTGAACATACACTTCCATAAATTTTTCGATGGCGCGCCTGGCCCGGTCTCGATAGAGCTGCCGGCGGGCGGTAGCGGCAAAGATCACATGGGTTCCGTTTTGGGTCAACAATTGCCCGATGTAGCTCATCACCCCGTAGAACCAATCGCGCTCTGGTTCGCTATAGCTCGGTTGGGGCGTGAGCACTTCGCGGAGGGCGTCCGAATCCAATATTTGCACTTGCCCGCCAGACGCGGCCAACCGCTCGGACAGCGCGGCGGCCAGGGTGCTTTTGCCCGAGGCCGGCAGGCCGGTCAACCAAATTGCAAAACCGGTTTCTGCAGGCATTGTGTCTTTTCAAGCCAGGTAATCATTGACCTGCCGGGGATCGAAATATTCGGCAGCCAAAATATGGCGCACAAAGCGAAAGAGCGCCTCCCGCACCGCTGTGGCCAGATTGGGATACCAAACCGGATGGGCCAGCACCAGCGCCCGCCAGGCGTAAAAGGGTTGGATCACACTCAATATTTCGGTATCGTTGGTCTGTTCCAGATAACGGTCCCAAAACGAATCATAGAGGTGGCGAAAAGGGCCGTTGACAATGTCCGATTGGCGCAGCGAGAAAAAGATGTAATTGATACTCATCGAGCTGACATCATCGGCGGGATCCCCCCACTCGCCCCGGCTGCGGTCCAGCACCGTGAAATCCGTATCCCCCCGGAAAAGTACATTCCAGGGGTGAAAATCGCCATGCACCTGGCTCAAGCGATAACCCTTTTCTTTGATCCGCCAGCGCCAGGCCACGCATTGTTGCTCTATCCGCAGCAGTTCATCGGGCGTCATCAGGCTGAAATCGGGCGGATAGCCGTCCAGAATACCCATTACCCCCTCGCCCACCAGGCCATCGACACGGCCATTGTGGGCACCAAAAACCCCGACCACGTGCGGGCCAATATAGAAATGGTAGAGCACGCCCTGCCTCTTTCGGGGCAAATCATCGATGAATTACAGCAGCGTTATGATGACCTGGCCGACGGCTGGCGGCAGCAGGGCTAACGAAGGCCGGTTTCCATTGGGATCGATGGGTTTCGCCTGCGTTTCATCGGCCAGCGGCAGGGTAAAATGAAAGGTGGTGGTATTCTCCGCAGGCGAACTTTCCGCCCAAATGCGCCCGCCATGCTGCTTGATCAAATGATCGGCCAGGTATAAACCCAGCCCCAAACCGGGCTGCCGGCTTTCCCGGCCCCGGTAGTATTTAGAAAAGATGCGCTTTTCATCGCCCGGAGGAATGGTGGAACCGGTATTGGTAACGGATACCCTGGCCCGGTTATCATCACATTGAACCGAAATTTTGATAGGGCTGGCCGGCTCCGAATATTTCAGCGCGTTGCTGACCAGGTTATTCAGCACATCCTGTAACCGTTCCGTATCGCCCCACACCGGCGGCAGGCCAGGCTCATAATGGCTTTCAAAATGGCGCTCCTGTTCCTGCAAGCGGAAAGAGAGGAGCATTTGTTCCACCCAGGCAATCAGGTCGATGGGTTCGAAGATAACCGGTAGCTCAACTACAGCCGCTTGATCCAGTTGTAAGACATCCTGCCCCAGATGCCGCAAAAAATCAATCTCATGCTGCAAAATAGGCAATGTTTCTTCTTGCAGTTGTTCCACCTGCGCTTCGGGATCATCCCACATTTCACAAACTATCTTCAACTTGGCCACGGAATTCAATAACTGGTGCGCGATCAAATGGACCGTATCCTGTGCCAGTTGAACCGCAGCCTCTTTCTCGTTTTTCTCTTTTCCTTTTAAGCGTGGCATTTTTTTGCTCCTTATTTCAGCAGTGGCTGAATACTTCTTTCCAGACCCAATTTTCAGACATAGGAATACCTCTGCTACCAAAAATTGGATCTACTGAGACTACGTGAGACTACGAGCCTACAGCCTGCTCGATCTTACTAACGAGTTCGGCGATGGTAAACGGTTTTTCTATCAGGCCGGAGAACAGGGTTTTTGTCTTGCCTTCCCAGGCCAGTACGCCGCTGCCGGTCATCAACAACATTCGGGTGTCCGGCGAGATAGTTTGAATGTTTTCCGCCAGTTCAATACCATCCATCCCATTCCCACCACTCTTGCCATCCAGATGCCAATCAGTCAGTACCAGATCAAAGCTTTGCTGCTGCAAGTGGCGTAACGCCGTAGGGCCATCTACGGCTGTCGTAACTTTATAATCGGGGCTTTGCTCTTCAAAAATATATTGGAGCAACATCAGAATGTTTTCCTCATCATCAACAACCAAAATGTATTTGATGTTGTCTTTGTTTATCAACTTTCTGACCTTTCTTGAACACTACAGCGGTTAGGCGCTATTATATCAAACATAACCGTCATTGTCTGTAAGAAAAGTTAGACAAAATGTTAAAAAAAGAGATAGACCCTTCGATACTCTCAATTCTCCGGCTAACTCATCAATTTCGAAACGACAATGCCTGCGAAAAACAGCCGGCGTGCGCCGCGCCGATCAACTCTTCGGGATTGGTGCCGGCGCCCTCCTCAAAGCGGGAGGCAAAAGAATAGGGTCCTTCAAACGCGCCACTTCCCAGCCGAACCGTTCCGGTTCCATCTTTCAATGTTCCTTGCCAAACAGCTTCCCCTTGTCTGATATGTTTTGAGCCATCGTCATACTTGTTCTCCTTGATCTACCAAGATTCATCACTTCTATTTTACCGGCTCCCGCCCGCCGGGGCTACACTAAACCGGGCGATTTCCGGCGAAAAAGAGATTTATCTTTCAGCGCCAGAGGTAGCTCTGGTGGAAACCGGCTTTTCTCACCCACTTGAGCTAGAAAACCCCGCGCTTCCATACCCAATTGGATAAGCTAAAGTTAGCTCAATTCATAGCCAAAAATTACCCGCTTTAGTATGTCCAGGGACGCTGCAAACCCTTATAATGTAGGCAAGCGTGAGAAAGGAGAAAATTATGAACATCGCCCATGATGTAACCGAACTTATCGGCAATACGCCCCTGGTACGCTTGCAGCGCGTTACCGAGGATTGCGCGGCCCAGGTCGTGGCCAAACTGGAATTTCAGAACCCGGCCCACAGCGTCAAAGACCGGATCGGGGTGTCGATGATCGATGCGGCGGAAAATGCCGGGTTGATCAAACCCGACACCATCATCCTGGAACCAACCAGCGGCAATACCGGCATTGCCCTGGCTTTTGTCTGCGCGGCGCGGGGCTACCGCTGCGCGCTGACCATGCCGGATACCATGAGCCGGGAACGGCGCACCCTGCTGCGCGCCTTTGGCACCGAATTGATCCTGACCCCCGGCGAAGCGGGCATGAACGGCGCCATCCAAAAAGCGCGGGAAATGGCCGACGCCGATGATCGCTATCTGATCCCGCAGCAGTTCAAAAATCCGGCCAATCCCGAGATCCACCGCCAGA
>CAZTFF010000013.1:0-108379 GCA_964612485.1 uncultured Caldilineaceae bacterium | reverse complement strand
CATCAATCCTTATTTTCTTTAATTTTCTCTGCCCCCAAAAAACGTTATAAAGAGTCTTTTTCGGCTTCGGTAAAGGTGATGGTTATCATCAATCGGTTCCTTTCTCATAGCGGCTTTTTGGTACGTTGTTAGGAACCATCTAGCTTGTCATAAAACCTCATGGTTGGCAAGTTTTGACACCGGAAAAAAGTTAAACTTATGCCCTTGTTAAGTATATTTGGGAACAACGCTACTATTTCCCCCTACTGAGCATCCGGCTAGCCACGGAGTATTTTACGTACTAAATCGGCATTCTCTTGAACCATGTTATCATTATCACCGCGATACATTCCCACATTTACTACATCGGTTGGTTTAATTTTATCGAAGGCGTATTCGAATGCCATTTGTGGGTCAATCCGGCCGGATCCCATAATCTTATAGCCAATGCACGGTTTCTCAATGCGATTAATACATCTCACAGCCGCATCAATGTCGCTCAACTTGAATTTTTCTCCTTCTCCCTCGTGCAAACTTCCGCAGTTGAAGAAACTGACGGCATGGAAATCGACACTATCCAGGCTGTTGACCCACAAATGTGCCTCAGGACTATGACCGGCAACACCCACCGGAATTTCATAGGAACGCACAATATCACACCATTTGCGAAGAGTGTTCTCATTTTTCTGGGCGTAAGCCTGGTCTACTAATGCACCGTGAAAGTAGATAGCCTTACATCCCATATCGACAACTTCAGCAACAGCATCAGCCATATCAGCCTTGTCTCTTTTGTTGACCTGGGCTATCCATTGGAGGGAACCGCCTTCATTAAGATATTCTCGCACTGCTTGAAGGACATGCGGCGTTTCGTTGTTGGTAATCATCGTGTTGATGCCAGCTTGTTCCGCACATATCCAGGTCTCCTTGATACGGTCAACGGTGTAAAAAGCCTGCATCTCTTCATCGCGTTCTCGGCTTTGATGGCTGAAACCGCCAAACGGATTCGCGCCGATGATCAGACGGGTAACATTAAGACCACAAAAATCAACAGTTGGTAACATAGTTCTTCTCCAATTCATAATTCTGCTTGTCAGCCGGTTGTATGAGAGTCAAGGCGCTTCAAAGCGGTGGTTCTTTTCAGCTACCACCTCCCATTGTAACCAGAATCGCCGGAATTTGACAAGTCACGATGGTCATTGCGCGCCTGCGCCCCACGCCTCTTCCAAAAACCAACTTGAGAGCCGCCTTCACTTGTCAAAAACAGCGATGTTTACTAAACTCAGCAAATCAAACGTTAACCCTATTCTGGAGAAATCACTATGCCCCAACCCAACCGGGACCGCGTGGCCGTGCTCATCATCGATCAGGGTAAAATCCTGCTGTTCTACCGTTTCAAACAAGGCCGCACTTACTACGCCCTGCCCGGCGGGCACGTGGAAGCCGGTGAAGCGCTGGAAGACACCGCCGTCCGCGAGATCAAAGAAGAACTGAACCTGGATATAGAACTCGACCACAAACTATGGGAATTCACCAACCAGGGCCGGCAGGAGCATTATTTTTTAGCCAAAAACTTCAACGGCGAGATCAAACTCGGTTTCCCCGAACTGGCCAAACTCTCCCCGCAAAACGTCTACCGCCCGGAATGGGTTCCCCTGGCCAACCTGGCCGATATTCCTCTGCTGCCGGAAGAAATCAAAAATGAGATTATGGCGGCATCGCTAACCAGGGGATAACGCAACAAGACCAAACAAAAAGGCCCTCACAACTTGTGAGGGCCTTTTATAGTGTTTGCTCAGTTTATTCAACTGGAATGATTGCCTCGGTGGGGCATACTTCAACACACGTGCCACAATCCGTACATTTTTCCGGATCGATCACGTAAATGGGGTCGCCTTCGCTGATCGCTTCGTCGGGGCATTCGGCTACGCAAGCATCGCAGGCAATGCATTCTTCGGTAATTTGATGAGCCATAATAACATTTACTCCTGATGACTATAGTAACAATTTTTAAAATTTAACTGTTGTTTTCCACACAAAACGGCTGCCGAAGCGTGGTTTGTTACAACAATCACATTATAGCCCGTAATCAGAAACTGTCAAGACTCGCAACCGGCATCACCTAAACCTCTTGGGTCATTTTGCCCTTATCCGCCGCCGCAGCGTTGAAACGGGCTTCGGTTTTATCCTGCGCCATTTCTGCTACCGATTTGGTGTGCACCCGGGCCGCGCCCCGGGTTTCTACCAGTTTGACCCGAGTGCCGTTCCTTTCGGCATCGGCCAATCGCTGTTGGGCCTGGGTAATTTCACCGGCAAATTGGGGCAGCCATTCCGCTTCGGCCGCCAGCATGTCGTCGGTCATTTGCCACACTTCTTCGGGGTTGCACACCGCGCCTACCAGGGGATCGTGCAGCATAGCCTGTTTCAACAGGGTGATGTCGCCATGCACGGCGGCCTCCATGCCCATTTCCTGCACCCGTACGCTGGCGGAACAAGTGGCGGCGCAGGCCAACGGCAGATCGCCCACCACCGGCATATTGATGCCGGTTTTATCCACATAACCGGGAATTTCGATCACGCAGCCATCGGGCAAATTGGTGATGTGGCCCTGATTGACCACATTGAAATGCCCCCGATAGGTGCGGCCCGTTTCCAGCGCCTCGATAATGTACGAGCCGTGTTCCTCGCTGCGGCGTTCCGGGGAGATGACGGGCGGGTCTTCGGCCAGCCAGTTGGGGAAATCGGTTTCAAACCAGTTACGGCCCTCGGTGCAAACGCGCAGATAGCCGCCGGTTTCGCCGTGAATCCAATGCGAGAGATCGATCCATTGGGGAATTTCATCGATACGTTTGCGGTACCAGGGCAAATATTCACTCAGATGGCCGTTAGACTCGGTGCTGAAGTAGCCAAAGCGCTTCATCACATCAATCCGCACTTTTTCTTCCTGGGCGTATTGGGGATGGCCGGAAATCAGATCCAGCAGCCGGGGCACCATATCCATGCCGCGCCATTCCACTTTGATGTACCAGGTCTGGTGATTGATGCCGGCGGCCACAATATCCACCTCGTTGCGGTGCAAGGTTTCTTCTTCGGCCAGCAGGCCCTCTTGTTTGGCCCACCGCTCGATGCTGCGGGTGATGATCCAGTGGCCGCCCTGCACGCCGTGGCATAGACCCACGGTTTGCACCCCGCCGTACTTATTGCAAGCCCAGGTATTCATCGCCATCGGATTAGAGTAGTTGAGGAACAGCGCGCCGGGTTTGGCCACCTCTCGGATATCCTGGCACATGCTCAACAGCGCGGGGATGGTGCGCTGGGCGTACATAATGCCGCCCGCGCAAATGGTATCGCCCACGCATTGATCCACGCCATATTTGAGGGGAATATCAACATCCATTTCAAACGCTTCCAGCCCGCCCTGGCGGATGAGGCACAGCACGTAATCGCTGCCGGCAATAGCTTCGCGCTGGTCAAGCGTGGAGATGATCTTGGCCGGCAGCTTGTTGGCGTCAATATCGCGCTGGGCCAACTGAGTCACCATCGACAGGTTCTGCTCCGAAATATCCTCAAAAGCAAAAACGGTATCCTGCAACTCCGGCACCGCCAGAATATCGTGCATCAACTTGCGGGTAAAGCCAATGGACCCCGCGCCAATAACAGCTATTTTGATTGACATAGTTTTCCTTTCTCTTCATTGATTTATGACCGGACATTTTTTCTGTACATGACCACTGACAACGGACAACCGACCGCCAAAGCTTCCCGATGGTCTGTCGTCTGTGGTCAATGGCCCGGTTGCCAGGGAGCAAATTGCATACTACAACAGTTTTATCTTACCACAACTATATGGTAAAATCTTCTTGTTTTATTTTACTTTTTCTTGGAAAATAAGATTTTATGATCCAACAAGTCAAAACAAATCTAACAACGGGCGAGGATCGGCTGCGGAGTTTGCGCTTCTTTCCGTTTCCCCAGGCAAGGATGTCGAGGCCGCACAGCCACAATGACATCGAGTTGAATTTTATTGTGGAGGGAACCATAACTTATCTGTTTGGCGGGCAATCTTTAACGCTATCGCCGAATAATTTATACGTTTTTTGGGCGGCGGTGCCGCACCAGATCATTCAACTGGCCGAGTCAACCTGCTATTTTGTGTTCCATTTGCCGTTGGCCTATTTTTTGCAGTGGCAGCTATCGCCCGATTTTACCCGGCAAATTCTCCAGGGCGATTTGCTGACCGCGCCCGCCGAAGACGACGCCGCTTTTCACCTGGCCCGCTGCGAGCGGTGGCATCGCCATATTCAGGCCCATACCGCCGAACACAGCAAAATCACCCTGCTGGAAATGGAAGCCTGCCTGCGTTTATGGGCGCTGTCCTCGCACGCGCCGGCGACGGCTTCTCCGGTTGACCCCCAATCCGGCGTAGACAGCGTGGCCCGCATGGCGTCGTTCATCGCCCAAAATTTTCAAAAACCGCTCACCGTGGCCGATATTGCCGGGGCCGCCAACCTGCACCCCAACTACGCCATGCAGCTTTTCCGGCAGCAGTCCGGGCGCACGTTGATGGCCTACCTCACCCAGTACCGGCTGGCCCACGCCCAGCAATTACTGCTCACCACCCACCGGAGCGTGCTCGATATTGCTCTAGACTCCGGCTTCTGTTCGCTCAGCCGGTTTTACGCGGTGTTCAAAAAATTCTGCCACGTGCCGCCCACTCGCTACCGGCAGGGGTTGCGGCAGCCGTCCGAATCAACGCCCATCCGCGAGCATTGAACTCTTTTAACGTTTGGAGTACAATATCAGTAGGTAGACGGGTTGCGGTTCAAAATGAAATTTGGCCCCAACTATCTTTTGGATCAAATTCACGGGGGGATTACTTTTTCAGGAGGTTAATCAATGAAGATAACCAAAGAAGACGCACTACAGTATCACGAGCAGGGACGCCCCGGTAAAATTTCGGTGGTGCCCACCAAACCCACCAGCAGCCAGCGTGATCTTTCGCTGGCTTATACCCCCGGCGTGGCTACGCCCGTGCTGGAAATTGCCGACAACCCGGAAAACGCGTACCGCTACACGGCCAAAGGCAATCTGGTGGCGGTGGTTTCTAACGGCAGCGCCATTTTGGGCCTGGGCAATCGCGGCGCGCTGGCCTCTAAACCGGTGATGGAAGGCAAAGGCGTGTTGTTCAAACGTTTTGCCGACATCGACGTGTTTGATATCGAGGTGGATTCCGCCGACCCCGACGAGATCATCAACGTGACCCGCGCCATTGCCCCCACCTTTGGCGGCATTAACCTGGAAGATATCAAAGCTCCCGAATGTTTTTACATCGAAGAAACGCTCAAAGAGATGCTCGATATCCCCGTGTTTCACGATGACCAGCACGGCACGGCCATTATCGCCACTGCCGGCATTATGAACGCGCTGGAAATTGCGGGCAAAAAGACCGCAGGTGTAGAAATTGTCATCAACGGCGCGGGGGCATCGGCCATTTCTTGCGCCAAAATGCTGGTGCTGGCCGGGGCCAGCCGGGAGCGCATCACCATGCTCGACTCCAAAGGCGTGATTTACGCCGGGCGCGAAGAGGGTATGAACAAGTACAAAGCTCAATTTGCCCGCGACACCGATAAGCGCACTCTGGCCGAAGCCATGGATGGGGCCGACGTGTTCCTGGGCCTGTCGGTGGCCAATGTGGTTACGCAGGAAATGGTCAAATCTATGGCCGACGGGCCGATCATCATTGCTATGGCCAACCCCGACCCCGAAATTCCCTACGATCAAATTAAAGAAGCCTGCCCCGATGCCATTGCCGCCACCGGCCGCAGCGATTTCCCCAACCAGGTCAACAATGTGTTGGGCTTTCCCTTTATTTTCCGGGGCGCGCTGGATGTGCAGGCCAGCCACATCAACGATGAGATGAAGCTGGCCGCTTCCAAAGCGCTGGCCGATCTCACCCGCGAGGATGTGCCCGACTCTGTTTTGAACGCCTACGGCCTGGAATCGCTCAAATTTGGCAAAGATTACATCATCCCCAAGCCCTTCGATCCGCGGGTGCTGCTGTGGGTGGCTCCGGCAGTGGCCAAAGCGGCCATGGACACCGGCGTGGCCCGCCGCCAGGTAGACCTGGAAACCTACCACGAGGAACTGGAAGCCCGGCTGGGCCGGGGCTGGCAGTTGATGCGTCACATCATCAACAAGGCCCGCCGCAATCCCCAGCGCGTAGTCTTTGGCGAGGGCGAGCATCCCAAGATCATTCGCGCCGCGCTGATCATCCAGGATGAGGGCATTGGCCGGCCAATTTTGCTGGGCCGGCCAGAAGTGGTTCGGGATACCATCAGAGAATTGGGCCTGGATTTTGAACCAACCGTGATCGAACCGATCAAAAGCGAGTGGTACAGCACCTACTGCCAGGCCTTTTTCGATCAACGCCAGCGCAAAGGCATCACCATGAGCCGGGCGCGCGCCTTGATGCGCCGCCGCAGCTACTTTGGCCCCATGATGGTCAGTATGGGCGATGGCGACGCCTTTGTTTCAGGCCTGATGCACAACTACCCCGACATCATTCGCCCGGCGCTGCAAATTGTGGGCACCGCGCCCAATATTCACAAAGTGGCCGGGATGTATATCATCATTGCCAATGATCGAGTCTATTTCTTTGTGGATACCACGGTAAACATTGATCCTACCGCCGAGGATTTGGCCGAAATTGCCGCCATGGCCGCCGATGAGGTGGTGTGCTGGGATATTGAGCCGAGGGTGGCCTTGCTCAGTTTTTCCAACTTTGGCAGCACGCGCCATCCCTTCTCTGAAAAGGTGAGAAAAGCGGTTGAGATTCTGCACCTGCGCCGGCCCGATCTGGTTGTGGACGGCGAAATGATGGCCGATACGGCCGTATCACCAAAAATTGTGGATGAGTTGTATCCCTTCAGCCAGGTGCGCGATGCCAATGTGCTGGTTTTCCCCAATCTGGAAGCAGCTAATACCGCTTACAAATTAATGCGCGATCTGGGCAACGCCGAGGCCATTGGCCCGCTGCTGCTGGGAGTCAACCATTCCATTCACGTGCTGCAACGTAATGACGAAGTGCGCGATATTGTCAACACGGCCACCTTTGCCGTGGTTGATGCCCAGGAACGGGGCTGCGGGTCGCGGGCGACGGGGCAGCGTAATTCGTAACTACTCAAATAGGTTACACAGAGTTTCTCAGAGAATACGCAGAGATGCACAGAGAAAAAAACTCCCTGTGCATCTCTGTGATTGCTCCGTGTAACTCTGCGACCCTTCTATCAGCACCGCAGCAATTTAAACGCGGTATCCGAACCCTGCCCGCCGGCAAAGACCAGATGAATCCATATCCTGATATAGTTCGTATTATGTATAGCGTAGTACGGCACGGATGACACGCCACTTTAGATTCGGTGATTATGGATTGACGGCAACATTCCGCCGTACACAATATCTTTGATTTCGTGGCTGTTCAGAAAATCGTGCGGAAAGCCCAACTCGATCCGGCTGACATCGTTTAACTGTAGTAACTGTTCGGAAAACCGGATTGCTTACCGCTGCTTGACCACCACCAGCGTCAAATCATCGTAAACAACGTGATCTCCGATGAAGCGCCGCACATCGGCTACAACGTGATTTTTAATGGTTTCGGCGGGGTCATCCCAATAGCGGCTGACCACTGCTGTGATCCGCTCCAACCCGTAAAACTGGCCGGATTGATTCTCCGCTTCGGTAATGCCGTCGGAATACAAGACAATGCCGTCGCCGGGCTGCAAATCGATAACGGTTTCGCCCACCAGCGGCGTAATATCTCTTTCCAGAGCCAGGGGAAAGCCGAGTTCGAGCGTGTCTTTCACTTCAACCTGCCCGCCCCGGCGAACCACAATCACCTGTTCGTGCTGGCCGCTCAACCGCAAGTGGCCGCGTTGGTAATCCAACAGCGCCAGGGTGAGGCTGCGGGCTACGTTCATCCGCGCAATGTTATCGTAGAGGGTGCGGTTGAGAATATCCATAAAACGGATAGGATCATTTTCTTCGCTGGTGAGCAGGGTACGGATGGCGGTCTGGACCATTAACATGACCACGCCGCTTTCCAGGCCGTGGCCGGTTACATCACCAATGCCAATTTTTATCGTGCCGTTATGCTGGAGAATATCGTAATAATCGCCGCCTACTTCTTCGGCAGGCTGCATAAAAGCGGCGATGTCAACGGTTTCGATTTGTTGAAGTTCTTCCGCTGTTGGCAGCAGCATGGTTTGCAACTGGCGGGCCACATCTAACTCGGCTCCCATACGAAGATTTTCTTCTTTGAGCCGTTCGTTCAATATTTTGATTTCGGCATGGGCTTGATTGAGTTCATCAAACAGGCGGGCGTTGTCTACCGCGACGGCGGTCTGGTTGGCCAGCGATTGAATGAGGGCCAGGTCTTGCGGTTCAAAACGATCTTTTTGGCGGCTCTGGATATCAAGCACGCCCAGAACTTCCTGCCCTTTGCGTAAGGGCACGGCCAATTCGGACTGCGTGTCGGGCAGGAGAGGGTTGCGGATAAAATTGGCGGTCTTTTCAACATCGTTGCTCAGAAAATATTGATTATCGCCGGCAACTTTGCCCACAATGCCTTCGCCTATTTTTAACCGGTGCCCCTGCGCCCTCAACTGCTGCCCCACCTCGCCGGACCCTCTGGCCATCACCAGGGAATGGGTATCATCCTCAGATAGATAAATATGCACGTGGTAAGCGCCGAATGTCTTCTGAATGTTGTCAACAATGTATTGCAACAAATCATCAAGGTTTAAAATCGTGGTGATGCGTTGGGTAATATCGGTGGTGGCCCTGAGGGAACGAACCACGGTTTCCAGAGCGCGAGTTCGTTCGGCAATCCGTTCTTCCGAGGTTTCGGTCAAATGGCGGAGTTGCTGCGTGAGTTTATTGAAAATCAGAATCAGTTGATCTACTTCATAGTTGCCCACCGGGGTGATCACCAGGCCAAACGCGCCTTCCGCAATCTGTTGGAGTTGAGCCAGTAACCGGTGGTAAGGCCGGGTCAACAAATTGGCGGCAAGGGTAAACAGGCTGACAACAACCACAATAATAATGACCGCGAAAAACCAGATGGCAAAAATTTGCTGGCCAAACATCGCTTCCACTGTTTGGGTATTAACCGCCAAAGATGTTTCCGAGGCGCGGAACAATTCGGTCAACTCCAGGGTGTAGTTCCGGGTTAACTGGGTGGTGATCCAAGTCTGGGCAATCAGGGGAACAACGGATAATAGCCAGAAGATAATGAGAAGTTTTTGCTGGAGAGTAAGTCGCGCCAACCGGCCTGATTTTGATGAAGCGTGTGACATCATAGCGTACTCCCATCGGTTCACTGTGCGAAAACGGCGAAGCTATCCTTGATTATAGCGGTAAAATATCAAATTGTATAGAGGTAAATCGTCCTGTGAACAAATCAGAATCAAAAACGGGCGTTTGGTATTTCAAACGCCCGTTTTATTAAAAAAACAAAAAAACTACTGCAGATACAATACCTGCCCCACATAAATTTGGTTCGGATTAGAAATGCCGTTAGCCTCGGCGATGGCCTGGGCGGAGGTGCCATAGAATTGGGCAATCGAGAACAATGTTTCGCCCGGCGCGACGGTGTGCGTTCCCGCTACGTCTGAGGGAGGATAGGCCGGCTGCTCCTGGTAGTAACCATCCGATGGGGCCGGATAGGCCGGAGCATCTTGCGGAGCGTAACCGGGCGCTCCGCCGCCTGAAATAGTTAATGTTTGGCCCTCGTAAATCACGTAGGGATAAGCCAATCCATTGGCCGCGGCCAGGGCCTCTACCGAGGTGCCATACCATTGGGCAATGCTGAACAGGGTTTCGCCGTTAGCCACCACGTGGTACCCATTATTGTAGCCGCCCATCGTGCCGTCCGGGGCCTGCTCATAGGCCGGGGGCGGGTAGCCGGTTTGCTGGCTGCCGTCGGGAATGGTCAACACCTGACCCTCGTAAATAAAATCAGATGTCAGATTGTTGGCTTGCATAAAAGCCTCAACTGTAGTGCCGTATTGCATGCTGATGCTGAACAATGTATCGCCATATTGCACAGTGTAGGTAGAGCCGCCGTAGGCAGCGCTGTTATCAGCCGAGGGAACCGTGTAACTGCTGGGCTGCGCCGAGGGCGGATTGGCCGCCACCGGCCCGCCATCGGGCAAATCCTGCGATGGCGCGCTGACAACAACCGGCGCTTCCCCGGCATTGGCGTTGTCTGCCGGCGGTACAAAGGTTTCGGGGTCAACCTGGCTGTTCTCAGCCGCCGCATTGCCTGCCGAGTTGTTGGCCAGCGGGGTAATGGCCATTTCCGGAGCCTGCGATGTTGGGGCCACGGGTTCGCCGGCCTTTTCCGCTTCCTGCCCCTCTCCCAGCAAGGTTTCGGTGGCGGTCGGTTGGACATTGATGATCGTGGGAATAGGAGTGGCTTCGGGCGGGATTTCGGCGCTGTCCGCACCCAACGAGGCCAGCGTAGGGGTAGGCGGGATGGTTGTGGTGAGGTCGGCGCCATCATCGCGCGGCATCTGGCAGCCGCTGAACATGGCCAGGATAAAAATCAATAAGATCAAATAAGTCGGTCGGGGCAAACTAGGCATCACAAATTCTCCTTTTTACGCCTGATCGGCTTGATGTTGCTGCGGACAGGCCGGCGGTTTATGAACCGCTCGCATGTGGAATTCTCATAAAGCCAGTAACTCGACATAATGCGTAGTTACATTACATAAAATATATCATATGAATAATATTACGTCAAGTTGTACCATAATCCTATTAAGTGATGTTCTAATTTGACAATTCAAATATTTTAGGTACATTTTTCTTATGTTTCAGTATATTCTGAAATTTCAATAAAAAATTGCAAACCTGAGGAGAGAATAATGAAAATCGCTCGCTATATTATCATAATGACAGTTATGCTTTTCCTGGCCGGCTGCGGCGCGGCGAGCCAGCCGGAAGAGGATACCACGTTGAGGGTGGGCCTGCTGCCCATTATGGATGTACTGCCCTTTTTTGTGGCCCAGGAGCAGGGCTATTTTGATGATGAGGCCATCACGGTAGAAATGGTGCCCATCAAAAGCGCCCAGGAGAGCAGCGCCTTGCTGCAAGCGCGTGAAATTGATGGGGCATTGACCGATTTGCAAAGCGTGGCTTTGTTCAACCAGGAAACGCCGCAACTCAAAATCGTTTCCATCGCCCGCCGGGCCTACCCGGAGTATCCCCATTTTCGGATTGTGGCGGCCAAAGGGGTTGAAATCAACGGCCCCGAAGACCTGGCCGGCGTGCCCATCGGCATCAGCCAGAACACCATCATCGAGTATCTATCGGACCGCCTGCTGGCCGAGTATGGCCTGCCCGCCGACCAGATGGCCATAGAAGAAGTCAGCGCCATTCCGGTGCGCTTTGAAATGTTGATGGAAGGCCAACTGCAAGCCGCGCTGCTGCCCGAACCGCTGGGGTCGGCGGCGCTGGCTACCGGAGGAACGCTCATCGTTGACGATACCCAATTTCCGCAATATTCGCAGAGCGTGCTGGCTTTCACCACCAACACGCTGGACAGCCGGCCCAACACTATCAAGGCTTTTTTGCGGGTCTGGAACAAAGCCGTGGCCGACATCAACCAGAACCCCAACGCTTACCGGGATGTGCTCATTGACAAAACCAACGTGCCGCCGATGATCCAGGGCACGTATGACGTGCCCCAATATCCCCAGGCTGAAATCACGACCGAGTCTGAATGGAACGACGTAGTGCAATGGGCGCAAGAAAAGGGCCTGCTTGAGGAAGCGGTTGCATACGATAATTCGGTTGACAAAAGTTTTTTAGAATAACTATAAAAAGGACTTGACTCACATTTCTCAGCTTAATCTCAGCATTTTCGGTTAAACTAACAGCGTTTATTCCTGAATTTTTGAATGGGAGAGCGCAATGAGACATGTGTTAAAATTCACCACGGCCCTGTTAATTCTGAGCCTGATGGTACTAACCAACCCAACATCTATGCTGGCCGACTCACCGCCTGAACTTGAACGCCCCTTTCGCCTGCCCTTTGCTGAACCCTCCGGCCCCAACACCTGGCTGATGGCCCAGCCCTACGGCAATACCACCGGCGCTTATCACCAACGCTTTACCACCTACGGCGCATCGGGCGGCATCCACTTTGGGGTTGATCTGGCCGCGCCCTGCGGCACCGAGCTTGTGGCTGTAGCCGACGGCGTGGTTTTTGCCGTTGACGGTCCCTTTGGCTCGCCGCCGCACAATTTGATGATCGACCATCCCCAACTGGGCTACGCCTCCATGTACGGCCACCTGCTGGAAACGCCCAAATTACAGCCGGGCGACGCGGTCAAAGCGGGGGAGGTGGTGGCCCTGGTGGGCGATTCCCGCAACGATTGCACCCGCCGCCCCCACCTGCATCTGGAATTTAGAGATTTGCAGTATCACGCCCGCAAATACAACCCGGCCACGCTCATCGACGCCAACTGGAACAACCTGCTTTTAACCGGCGATGAAGGCCGCGATTTCATCCATGACTTGGCCGATCCGCGCAAATGGCAAACCCTGTACGATCAACCCATTGCCTGGACCGGCGGCCCCATCATCAATGATTTTAGAGACGTCTGGCCGCTGGATTGGGAACAACGGGAGGGCGCGCCGCAGGCCGAGGCCACCACCCCTTCCGCCACCCCGCCTGTTACCACCTCGCTGGCAACCCTGCCCTTTGGCCAACAAATCACCCAGGGCAATTGCTGCACCCAACCCTATTGGAGCGAAGACTCAACCGCCGTGCGCTTTATCGACCGGCCCTCGGCGCTGACAGCAGCCGGCATCTGGGGAGTCGATTTGACAGAACCGGACGCCGGCCCGCAACTGGTCACCACCAAATTGGCCGTAACCAGCCCCGATGGAACCCTGGCCGCCTACCCCAACCGGGCCGCCGGCACGGCCATCATCGAACGGTTGTCTGACGGCAAAACCTGGGAAGTGGATACCCAGGGCAGCCGCGTATCGTTTACGCCCGACAGCCAGCGCCTGTTCTGGTCGGTTTCCGACGATGAAGTTCCCCGCTATCGCCGGGTACGCACCTACTGGACAGCCGAGGTAGACGGCAGCGATGCCCGCATTCTATTCAGCGCGCGCCGCACCGGACCCATGACCTGGCTGTCGGGGGATACGCTGCTGATGTCGCAAAGTTTTGATCACAGCACCACTACCCGCCTGTTCAAGCTCTCGCTGCCCGATGGAATCCGCACCGAACTGATGGACATGCCCCGGATACGCGGCTCGGCCTTCAGCCCCAACAAACGGTACATGGTTTATTATATCGGCCTGGAAGCGGATACAGAGAAAAACGGCATCTGGCTGACCGATTTGCAAAATCCCGATCAAGACCCCGAAAAATTGCCCTTTTTCGGCACCTATCGCTGGCGCGACAACCGGCATCTGGTCTACATCCCCTTTGATCCCGACGCCGCCGAGCACAATTTTTTTGAGTACGATGTGGTCAGCGGGCAGACGCGCGCGCTTTTCCCCGGCGGCACCGGCCTGACCGTGGCCAACAACGATTGGCGCATCTCGCTGGACGGCAGCAAAATTGTCCTTGTGGCCGCCCAAGGCACGGAACTGGATGGGCTTTGGGTTTTGGAATTGGATTAGATTCTCCAGAATTGTCGTCAGGGCGTGGTGTATTGAAGGTCTGAATAGCCTCTTCCAGCGCGTTTTCGGTGGGTAAGAAGTAGCCGACATCAATGATATAATCTTTTACCCTGCCCAGATAAAAATTGATAAATTGCGCCACGTGCGGTTTTTGTTGCAAAGTTTCGACGGTGGTGTAGATAAACAAAGGGCGCGCCAGCGGATACGCCGCCTGATCCACCGTTTCCGGTAAAGGATTGATGCCTTCTACCGGCAGGGTGTGTAGAATATCCTGGTTTTGCTGGTAATAAGCGTAGCCAAAGAAGCCCACGGCCCAGGGATCGTTTTGGATGCCGGCCACCAGTTTTTTATCGTTTTCGCTCTGCTTCATTCGGAAAAACCTTTCTATCAAACTCTAACGGCAAACCACAGGCAGGCCGTCCGGGCCCGGGCCAAAGCCGGGCAGAAGGTCGTTTAACACAATCCCACAAATGCTGCATTAAATTCGGATTGAATCGCATTAAATATTTTTAACGCAATCTTATCCTTGTCTTAATTTTTACTTTACGCGTGGTTAATGCCGGTTATCTAAAATAATGTTGCCGTTCTTTCAACTTTTTGAAACATTGAGTTGATGTGAACGTACCTTCTCAATAATCTGGGGCAGAGTTGCTTGAGCTTGTCGAAACCAACGGTCTTCGACAGGCTCAGACCTCGGCCCCCCGAAATATAGAGAAGATACAGGTCAATGTCTTGAAAGACATCGGGCTTTTTTACAAGCAAGTACCTGGATGAGGAGAACCATGTCTTTTCTTAGCACATCTCGGGGATCAATAACCGGCGGGCTGGGATACGAAATCGCGTTGGCGCGGTTCGTATCTAATCTGATCAGCCCGCCGCTGGTTGGAATTATCACGGCAGTTGCCTTTATTTATCACACGGTTCCACAGCCGCAAGCTGTACTGTTTTGGCTGTCGTGGGCGCTGCCCATTCTCTGCCTGCCGCCTTTGGCCTATGTGGTCTGGCTGGTACGCATTGGCGAGCTGGCCGACATCCACATGCCGGATCGCCGCTCTCGTATCAAACCTTTATCGGTAATTCTGGGCTGGAGCATTGCCGCTTTGCTGGCGTTACATATTTTGGGCGCGCCCGCCGTGCTGATAATGGTCATGATCGCCACCATGGGCTATATGATGCTGATGAGCGCCGTCACCCTCTTTTGGAAAATCAGTTTCCACAGTTCGGCCATTGCTGCCGCCGCCAGCATCGGCATTGTGGCCGGCGGCATTACCACCAGCTGGTCTATTGTGGCCTTGATGTTGATCCCCCTGGTCGGCTGGGCCAGGGTTTCTCTCCGCCGCCACACGTTGGGGCAGGTCCTGGCCGGCTGCGCCGCCGGAATGGGTATGGGGTTGTTCTTACTCATTTAACTATTTCTATATTTACCAATTGAATAAATTGTGCTAAGATACATCCATCAGAGAGGTAGACGATCCACCATGAACCGGGAGCAGTATTTTTTTATCCTGATATTTATTGTCTCCCTTTTGGCCTGCTCCCTCTCCGATGTTCCCATAAATATCCCCTCTTTTTCAGACAATGCCTGCGCTTTTTCCACTGCGCTTGAGGCTACGATTGACGCCAAACATGCCCGGCAGATTCGGGTAGAAGTGCAGGCCGGCGATTTAGAGATCATTGGTCAAGATGATACAGCCACGGTTATGGTGGCCGGAACCGCCTGCGCCTCCAGCCAAACAACGCTGGACGCCATCACCCTGACGGCCCGCAGAAACGGGGATGAAATTATTATTGCCGTCGATCTCCCCGTTGCTTCCCCCACTGAAACGGCCAGAGTTGATTTAACCATTGATATTCCGCGCGGCATCCCCTTGATGATTGAGGATACCGGCGGTTCTACCGCCATTAGCCGGCACCAGGCCGATATTCAATTGCTCGACGGCTCCGGCCCCCTTTCCCTGCAAACCATTGCCGGTGAGGTGACTATTACGCAAGACGGCGCCGGCCCCATCACCATGCAGGCTATTCAAGGCCGCATTACCATCAAACAAGATGGCGCCGGCGATATTTCAATTTCGGATGCAAGCCGGGATATCATCATCGATCAGGATGGCGCGGGTGACATCACCCTGCAAACCATCGCCGGCTCCATCACCATTGGCCGGGACGGCGCCGGCGATATCACCATCTCCAATGTTCAGGGAGATGTGTCGATTGGCCGGGATGGGGCGGGCAGTATTGATGTATCTGACATTACGGGTGATTTTACGGTAGGCAGCGACGGCAGCGGCCATATTTTCCACGCCAACATTGGCGGCAGGGTGCAACTGCCATAGTACAGTCCAATGATTTGGGCAAAAAGTGTTTATTTCCCGGAGGTCCCATGATTTGTCCCCATTGCAACGCCGATTTACGCTACAAAGAACGGCCCGGTTATCGCTGTTCTCGCTGCCGCCAGAGTTTTGCCTTTGATCCCAAACTCAATCCTTTACGCATGCACGATATCCGGTTCGGCAAAATTACGGCCAAATTGAGTAGTGAGGGCACTTATGTTTACACGCCGGCCCAACTCTGGTATCAGGCGGCCCGCAAAAATGTGGCACTGCAAAAACCGGCACTGTCTTGCGTTACCGGTACCATCATTTTGGCGATCATCGGCGTTGGATTTTCTATTTTGATGAACATTGAAAATCTGTCCGAAGCTGTGACCTGTGCGGCTCCCATCATCATCGGCGCGATTGTCTTCTTGCCCTTCGCCTGGCTCATCAATCGCTACTTCCGCAAACCGTGGCGCTATCTGAAAATGCCGATGACGCTGGACCAGTTCCGCGAAAAGATCATCAAACGCTGGGCCGCCATCTACGACGAGCAGCCTGCCGGCTTGACCGACGCCCGCACCAAACGCGCCGACCAACCAGCCCCCGACCAGTTGCGCAGCGTGCTGCTCTGCCCGGAGCCGGAAGTGCTGGCCTGTTTGCGGGCCAACGGTGTTCACCAAAAATTGGGGCTGGGCTTGATCCCCGGCGATGCCGAATTGACCCAGGCCGAACAGGCCGTAGTGGCCCAACTCCGCGCCCGCCCCGACCTGCCGGTTTTTCTGCTGCACGATGCCAGCCCCGCCGGCGCGCTGCTGGCCCGGGATGTGCGCCAAAAGCTGAAACGCAAGGTGATAGATTTAGGCCTTCACCCCCACCAGGCCATAGAACACAACCTGATGAAATTAGCCGCCAAACCCACTCCCGAACAACTCAAACGCCTGGAAGAACAACGCAACGCCGGCCAATTGTCAAAGGAAGAATTCGATTGGCTGCAAAAAGGATTTATCAGCCCCCTTCTGGCGCTCACGCCCAACCGCCTGATCAGAATTCTTACCAATGCCGTGGAACGAGGCACCACCACCATGGCCGCCGAACCTCCAACCGCAGAAGAACAAGCCAAAGCCGTAGGCTTTATGACCTGGCCCGGTGAGTGATGACCCATCTTGATCGCGCTTTAATCGCCAGTACCCAAAAACTAACGTCCCTCATCGGCCTGCGCTACACCACGCGCCAGCTATACTACGAGGTATGCCGCGCGCTCCGCCCCACGCCGGGGCTGGGCCGGCAAACTGCCTGGTGGGTGCTGGCGGCAGGGTTTCTTCCGGCGCTGCTCACCTGGGCCGTGATGCGCCGCCCGCGCTGGGCCAGGCGCCTGGCGGCGGCTAATGTGGCCCTTACAAGCCTTCTTTACGGCGCGCGTCGTTGGCCGTATACGCTGGCACCGCCTATTTCTTACGAACGCTTCACCGAGGCCCTGCGCATTTTCCAGATCCGCTACGGGCCGCCGCCCGGCCTGCTGGCCCTGGGCCGGCCTGTTTCTATGCGTCTGGAAGGCCGGGAACCCGATCTGTTTGTGTACGGGGTTCCCCGGCTGCTGGTGTGCCAAACGGTTGAGGTGGCCCATATGCTATTCACCAACGATTTTCATATTGAACTGGCCTGCCCCGTTCTGTCGGTTGATGACGCCAGCCCCCTGCCCGACCTGCTGCAAACCATGCTCCAACGGACGCCGGAGGCGCGCGTTTATTTTCTGCACGATGCCAGCACCGCCGGCCTGGCTCTGGTTCCCACCCTGCGGCAGCGAATCAACCTGCCGTCCAACATTCCCTTAACCGCGGTCGGATTGCGCCCCGCTCACGCCAAAAGCATGCACTTGTTTGCGTCTCAAACACCGCCGGCGCAAAACAGCACCGTTGATTGGCCCTACTACCTCTCTGGGCGGGAGCAGGCGTGGCTTGAAGCCGGCTGGCAGGCCGAAGTGGAAGCCGTACCCCCCCCGCGCCTGCTGCGCGCGCTGCGTCGGATGATGCTGGGGACCGTGAAGCCCAGTTTTTCGCTGCCCAGCCTGCAAAGCGAGCGTGAGGTTGGTTTTATGACCTGGCCAGAGGCGTAGAATGATGAGGAGTGTCGAGTGTCGGGTCACTCATTACTCATCATTTATCAATTTTTTGCTCATGGAGGTTCCCAATGTCCGAAGCGTATCGAACCATTACCTATACCGACGAATTACAATCTGATAACAGCGTGCGCCGGGTCTACAGCACCGGTCGCCACGAGTGGCGGCGCAAACTGCCCGACGGCACGATCGAATGGCAAGACACCGAAGGCAACGCCGGTATCGATGACCTGCTGGGCGAGGGGGTCATCAAACGTACCTTTTCCACCGGCCAGGTGGTGTATGGCCGCGAGCAGGGCTATGGCCGCACCGCCTGGAACGCTCCCTCCGGCGAGATCTTTGTCACCGCTAACCAATCCTCCTTTGGCGGCAAAGTAGGCGCCGTGCTGGCCGGCATCGGCGCGGGCGTCTTGATGGGCAGTTTGGTGCCGCCGCCCACCGATCTTACCCTGGCAGAAGAAGAACTGCTGCGCCAGAAACAGCGCGAACAAGCCCAGCGCGACAGCAGCGGGAATGGCGACGACGGGTACGATGATTATGGCGATGACGATTTTGATGGCGATGGCGGCTTTGACGGCGACTCGGACTTTGGATAAGTAGACGCTCTATGCCTCGATTTTGCGCCACCCTCGCTTCGCTTGATCCCGACCTAACCCGTATGGGCGGGACTCTAGCCTACTGGTCGCCTCCCTGCGCGCTGGGCCTGGTGCCCGGCGAGCATCCCGGCGGAACCGCCGGCCCCTATTTTGCCGGCCAATCCTTGGCCGCCGTGGGCGAGGTCACGCTATTCAATCGCCGTGATTTGATCGCAGAACTGGCTGAAGCAGACATTCCCCCGCTGGAAACCGCCGCCGATGGCGAAATCCTGCTCCAATTCTACCACCACTTTGGACTAGACGGCCTGGCCCGCGTTAACGGCATGTTCGCCCTGGCTATTTGGGACGGCGACAGCCTGCTGCTGGTGCGCGACCCGGTAGGCATGCGCACCCTGTTTTACAGTTACCAACAAGGTTGTTGGGCCGCCGGCTCGTCGCTGCGGGCGCTGCGCCGCTGGCCCCGGCTGCCGGCCCGGCTGAATTTGGCCGCGGTGCGCTCGTTTCTCACCTTTGCCTACCTGCCCGGCGAAGAAACCCTGCTCGACGGGGTCCACGAGCTGCTGCCCGGCTGCGCCCTGCGACTGCGGCCCCACAACCCGCACGCCGAATTGATCTCTTACTGGGAACCCGCCGAACAGCTCTGGAATCCCGATGATCTCCCTAAAGTTTACGCCACCCATTTGCGCCAACTGCTGGAACAAGCCACCCGCGCCTGCCTTCCGCCCGGCGAAGAGGTGGGCGTCACCCTGTCCGGCGGCCTCGACAGCAGCCTGGTGGCGGCGCTGGCGGCTCAGTTGCATGATCGCCCGGCGCGCAGCTATGCCATCAACTTTGGCCGGGACCTGCCCAACGAAACCGCTTTTTCCGATCTGGTGGCCGTTCACTGCGGCACGCAGCACCGGGTACTCACGTTTAACGGACGGCAAATCGCACAACATTTGGAGGAGGCCGTGGGCTATCTGGATTCTCCGGTGGGCGACCCGCTGACCGTGCCCAACCTGCTGCTGGCCCGCGCCGCTGCCGCCGACGGCCTGCGCGTGCTGCTCAACGGCGAAGGCGGCGACCCGCTGTTTGGCGGCCCCAAAAATATCCCCATGCTAGTTTACGAGTGGCATCGCACCAACGCCGACCCGCTGGACCGCGCCCGCGCTTACCTGCGCTCTTATCGCAAATGTTACCTGGACCTGCCCCACCTGCTCAGCGCCGAGGCGCAGGCCGCCCTGCAAGACGCGCCGCCGCTGGAACGGCTGGTGCTGCCCTATCTTGAAGCGGAGCAAATGCCCCACTACCTCAACCGGCTGATGTATGCCAATACCCGCCTGAAAGGGTCGCATCATATTCTCACCAAAGTGGAGCGCCTGACCGCTTCCTGCGGCCTCGAAGGGCGCGCGCCTATTTTTGATCCGGCGGTGGTGTACTATGCTTTTGCCATCCCGCCCACGCTCAAACTGGCCGGCACAGTTGAAAAATGGATACTCAAAGAAGCCGCGCGCGATCTGCTGCCCGATCTCATCATCGACCGGCCCAAAAGCGGCATGCGCGTGCCGGTGCAGCATTGGCTCGATGGCCCGCTGCGCTCATTGTCTAACGATCTTTTATTGGGCCAACAGGCGCGGGCGCGTGGATTGTTCAACCCGCAAATCATCCAAACCTGGCTGCGCGGCGAGGGCAAAATCTGGCCCCGCCACGGCGCGGCCCTCTGGCTGGTTCTCACCCTGGAAATCTGGCTGCGGGCCTATCTTGACCATTAACCTTTTCAAAGGATAATCAACAATGGAAACCATTCTCAGCCCTCGCGGCGGCCTGACCACGCTGACTTTGTACGGCCTGACCATGATCGCCCTGACCGTGTGGGTAGGCCGGGGACGGCTGCTCAACAAAACCGAGTTTTTACTGGCCGGGCGCAGCATCAAAGTGTTTATTGGCGCGATGTCAATTGCCGCCTCCTGGATTTGGGCGCCCGCGCTTTTTGTGGGCGCCCAAAAAGCCTTTGAGCAGGGGCTGCCCGGCATCTTCTGGTTTTCGTTTCCTAATATGCTGGCACTGATGGTGTTTGCGCCGCTGGCGCTGCAAATCCGTAAAATTATGCCCGGCGGTTTTACCCTGCCGGAATTGATGCGCAAACGCCACGGGCGCGGCGTCCATATTTTGTACCTGGTGCAATTTTTTGGCTTGCAGGTTTGCTCCTTTGCCGTGCAAATTCTGGCCGGCGCCTCGCTCATCCACCTGTTGACCGGCCTGAATTTTCATCTGATCGCGCTGATTCTGGCCGGCATTGCTGTCACCTACTCGCTGATTGGCGGCTTCCGCGCCTCGGTGGTGACGGATTTGCTGCAAATGGGGCTGATTTTTGGAGCGATTGCGATCACGGTACCGTGGGTGGTGGCCCGTACCGGGGGCTGGCCGACCGTGATTGGCGGCCTGGGCGGATTCAGCGGCCAGTTCACCAATTTATTCGATCCCTGGGTGGCCTACTCGTTTGGCATCCCGGCCACCATCGGGCTGCTGGCCGGCCCCATTGGCGACCAACAGCATTGGCAACGCGCCTACGCCCTGCGCCATAATCGGGATGTGGTCAAAACTTTTCTGCTGGGGGCGGCGTTGTTTGCTCTGGTGCCGCTGTCGTTGTCTTTGTTGGGGTTTGTGGCGGCCAATCCGGTGGTGTCTGCCGGATGGGGCCTTGTGCCGGGCCAGCACCAGATGATCGGCCCCCTCACCGTGGCCAACGTGCTGCCGCCATTTATGATGATCGTGTTCAGCGTGATGCTGCTGTCGGGGTTGTGTTCTACCTTGGATTCGGTACTCAGCGCTTCTTCTTCGCTGGTGGCCAATGATTTCTTCGTCCAAACCAAAGAAAGCGAAGCAGAAGCAGAGCGCCGCAGCGTGAGCCGGGCGCGCTGGGGCATGGGGCTGCTGGTGGTACTGGCCCTGGGCGTGGCCTCGATCCCCGGCCTACAAATTTTGCACCTGTGGCTTTTTTACGGCACGTTCCGCGCCTCCACCATGATCCCCACGGTTTTGACCCTCTTCTGGCAAAAGCTCAACAGCACCGCCGTATTTGTGGCCATTCTGGCCGCCATGCTGCTGGGCGCGCCGGTGTACGCTTTGGGCAATGTGCTGGGCAATCCCCATCTCAGCGTAGGGGGCAGCATCGCCGTGGTGGTGATTGGCTTGGCTACCTGCCTGTTGTGGAGCCGGGGAGCGCCGGCAGTTTCAGAACATACGCGGCACTAGCAGCTTAGGAATGGTGCATAGATAACTTACCCATTTCGCCAGGATATTAGCGATTAGAGATTGGAGATTCAGGCTAATAATCTCCAATCTCCAAATTAGGTAAGTTATTAAATTCTCAAACATCGGACCCAGATGCGTCGTATTCGGCATGCATCTGGTTGGTAAAATCCTGGTACGTGTCGTCGTCGAAGACCTCTTCATCGGCGTATTTTTCGTACAGGTAGCCGGCAATGGCCCGTTCCAGGCCCTCTAAAAATAGACGCTCGGCAAATAAATCCTCTGCATAATCCTCGCGCAATTCGCACAACTGATCCCGAATATCGTTCAATGTATCGCTGATCTTTTTGAGATTGGCTTTTTCTTCAGAGGTGTAATCCATTTTTTTGACTCCGCGTAAGAAAATTAGCGAACCCCATCATACCACCAACCGGCGGGTTGTCAACCTGACCTATCCGATTGTTGGCAAAATGTTCGCTTTTTTTTCGATTTGCGATATAATGATAAGTCTCCTAAACGGCCTGATCGATTCTAAAATCATAACTTGATCCATGGAGGTGAATCCCATCAGACGATTTGTCAATCATGAAAACAATTTAACCCATGCAGCTTCCAAAAGACCCCTGGTTGTCGCGCCGATTTCGGCCCTATTGATGGGGCTTTTTGTGTTGGCGCTGGGCAATGGCTTGCAGGGAACCCTGGTGGCGGTGCGGGCCGGGCTGGAGGGGCTGCAAGAGGAAACCATTGGAGTCATTATGTCGGCCTATTTTGTGGGCTACGTGCTGGGCACCATCATTGGCCCCAAATTTGTGCAGCGGGTGGGGCATATCCGCACCTTTGCCACCCTGGCCTCATTGGCGTCGGCGGCCACGCTGGCCCATTTGTTAATTGTCGAACCGGTGAGTTGGTCGATCTTTCGGGCTATCAACGGCTTTTGCATCGCCGGGCTGTCGGTGGTGATCGAAAGCTGGCTGAACGGCCACGCCGCACCCGAACGCCGCGGTCAAATCCTGTCGATCTACGGCATCCTGACGATGGGCGGCATCGGCGTGAGCCAGTTTATGCTGAATATCGCCGATCCGGGCGATTTTTTTCTCTTCTGCCTGGTCTCGATTTGTATTTCTCTGTCCCTGATTCCTGTATCTTTGACCCGCTTTACCGCTCCCCCTGTTACCCGACCTACCCACTTTAATTTCAAACAACTGTATGCCCTCTCTCCGCTGGGCGTGATGGGTACGCTGATCACCGGCCTGACGATAAACGCCTTTGTGGGCATGGGGCCGACCTTTGCCCAGACCATTGGCCTGGACACCGCCGGAATTTCCGCTTTTATGGCCGCAATGATGATAGGTACTTTGTTTTTGCAGTGGCCCATTGGCTGGTTTTCCGATCAGGTTGACCGGCGTTGGGTAATTGCGTTTGTGGCCATGGTCAATGGCCTGGTTTGCCTGGCCCTATGGGCCTGGACCGTACCGTCGCTGGTCATCCTGCTGCCGCTGGCGTTTCTGTTGGGCGGTCTTGGCCAGCCGCTCTACTCGATCTGCATTGCTCACGTCAATGATAAAATTGTTGCCGACGACATCCTCTCCACCGCCGGAACCCTGCTGCTGATCTTTGGGATCGGATCAGTTTTTGGCCCATTTTTGGCCAGTTTGACGATGGGCCAACTGGGGCCAACGGGACTCTTTTTGTTTGTCGGCGTTTTTTATTTTATTTTGCTGGGGCTGACGCTTTACCGGATGCGGCAAAACCCGGAAGTAATGCCGGAAGCGCGCGAGGAAAGTTTTGCCTCTACCTACACGCCTTCTTACGTGGGGGCCACCACCTACGTGGGGGCCACCACGGATGTGGGGGCCCCCACGTATGTGGAGCCGGAGTCTGATCTATCTGGTATTGAGGCCGAAGCATTGAAAATCACGCCAACCCCGACATCGCCTCAGGACGGTAAAGAAGACCTCGACAGTCCCTATTGAGAAACGTCAGAATAAAACACAAAGGCGCAAAGATTTTTAATAATTTTTGCCTTTGTGGAAGGCCGGCGGTTGGGGATACGCCATCTGTGGATGTATGTGGCCCTCAATTTAACCGTGGGCCTGTCGCTGGCGCTGCTGTTGTTTCTCTATTTTCGGGAGGGAAAATTGGAACAGGCTGCATAACGGGTTGCTGTGGTAAACCGATTCCTTTCTGATGGTTGGGATACATAGACGCCAAGTAGGGCCGTTCAGGACTAAAAAAGTTCGTGGTTCAAAATACGCGTTTTTAGACAGGATTTAGGCTAACCGGATTAGCGTAATTAACAGGATTAACACGATAAAATTAATAAGAAATCTTGTAAATCCTGTTGAGCCTGTCTACTTTTCATGACTAGAAATTTTAGGGGAGTTCCATAATTTTATGCTTGGGAAGAACGTTTTTTGTAACCTTTCCCAATAAATTGCATCTAAAATAATTAAGTGTAGAATGTAATTAGCAACGTATCCAACCATTTATAAACCAAAGGAGACGAATTATGGATAAGCAAACCCTGATTGATCACTTAAATGAAGACCTGGCTAATGAACTAAGCGCCATCATTCAGTATATTACCTATGCGGCCAAAGCAACCGGTCCGTATCGTCCGCAATTGGTCCAATTTTTCCTGGCCGAGGTGGCGGATGAACAAATGCACGCCCAATTTTTGGCCAACAAAATTGTGGCCCTGGGCGGCGAGCCGACAACCAAGGCGGCCCCCGTCCCGGCGGCAGATAGCAATCGGGCCATGCTGGAAGCCGTGCTGGCCGCGGAGATCCAGGCGGGCAAAGATTATACCCAGCGCGCAGAAGAAGCCGAAGCCTATGGTGATAAAGGGCTGGTGGTTCAGATTGAAGATATGGTGCGCGACGAAATGGGCCATTCAGAAGAGACAGAGCGCATCTTGCGCGATTGGCCGCTTTAATAACGATACCTCGTTTGACTCAAGCCTGAGAATGAGCCGTTTCATTTTCAGGCTTTTTTTGTCATTTATGTTACTGACCTTACAATTTTTTTCATTATTTACCTTAAGATTGGTGGACCACCGTAGTATCGCTGTTCTTCTCCATAGTGATTGGCACACACCCTCTACACACCTTGACCCAGCTCAATAGATACACCACCCCGCCCATCAAGGCGGTGACAATATAAATACCGGCGGATACCAGGAAAATAAAATCGGCGTACCGCATGAAATCACCATACAGCGCGAGGGCATAAAGCGGGATAGCCACCAGGGGAATGGTCATCAACAGCAGATAGTTCCACCATGTTGCCCGCCCCCGGTGCGATACCAAAATATCGGGGCGGGTTTCGGCGCGGCGATTTTTTCTCAGGGCCAGGCAGGTTAGGGCCAACAGCAGCGGTAAAATCACCAGGGCCAGCAGTTGGGAAGGCAGGGTTACGAACAGGTAGTAGACTGCAAAAAAGACAATCTGAATCCAAATTTCAATGCGGCTCGGCTGGAAGGCGGCAAAGTCTATGCGGTCGTACAAGGTGTAACTGATAACCAACACCAGGGTCGAGACAAGGGCAAAGGTGGCATAAGCCGGCAGGGGCGTTATGCCGCCGTCTTCCTGTACCCAGGCGTTCAGGCTCCAGACCCCGTAAAACAAACCCAGCCCCAGGCCCAGCAAGATGGTTTGATGCGCTTTGTTCTCAAAAAGGATTTTTCGGGTATAAAACCAGCCGATCAACACCGTTATCATGGCGTGCCACGATAACCCCGTAAACGAGAGCTGCCAGGGCAGGCTATCGTACATGGTTTGCATGATGACGCCTTCGATCAACCAGCCGTAAACACTCCCCGCCAGAAACAAGGCCCAGATGGTTCTAACTCTGAAATAATTGATCACCGTAAACAGGGCGTAGGTCAAAAAAGAATAGAGCAGCCAGCCGGCCACGTATCCCCCAATATTCGATTCGGTGGGCCGGGTCCAGAAGAAACTTTCCGAGAAACAAAACATGATGTACCCGGCTGCGCCGGCCAGCGAGAGTCGCTGCCATAGTAGTTTCACGACTCTATGACTCTCCTTCTGATGCGCCACGCAGGTTGAGGGGATCGTCATCATCATCACCTGCCGGCGACGGGGGACGGCGGCGAAAAACGGATACGAGCGCGGCTCCAAAGCCCATCACAATGACCACCAGCAGAACCGCCCAGCCAACAATCGGGGTCAGGGCGCTGATGCCTAAAAAAACAATGCCTACGATCAATCGCAGGATGTGGCGGCCCGGCTGCCGGGTGAACAGGGCTAAAACGCGCGCGCCGATAAAATCAACGCCCACGGCCAGGCCGGTGACAATGATAACCGGCAAAACAATAAACAAACTCACCAGGGCGATGAATTTGAGCAGGGGAAACGCTGCTTCGGCCAAAAACACGCCGATGGTCAAAAAAAACAAAAAATTGACCAACCCCAAAAAGAAACTCTGGCGCGGATGTTGGATCAATGTTGTGCCGGCGCGTTCGATGTGACGGGGTAAAAGGGCCGTCATTAAGATCAAAAACATGGGCAGGCCGCACAGCATACCGATGGAAAAGAAAAACGCTACAACTGGCTGGTTATTCATCAGCAAAACTCCTATGTTCTATGGTGATTTTGATCAGACAAAATTTGTCGTAAAATGATGGAATTGCCGGCCAGCCACAGCAGCCCCGCCGCTAAAACAATGACCAGGAGCTGCGTTGATGTGGTAGAGACCAGAGAGAGTTCGATGCTCAAATCGATAAAAGATCGAAGGCCGGCCAGAATCTGTTCCATGAGCGTTGGCAGGCGCAGCCCCTGCCAAAACATTACCGCGCCGGCCCGGCCGGCTGCTTCTGAGGCCGCTATAAGGTAGGGGCCAACCTGGCTGTAAAATGCCAGCCAGCCTAACCAGCCGACCAAAATAATACCGGCGGCTTGCAGGCCCGCAATCAGCCACGCCGCGTACCAGCGCCGTTTTTGTTGGTTACGTTCGGCCACAAGATCACCCACCACCGCATTTGACAGGTCTGCGGCCAACGGAATCGGTTCAAGTGCCGCTAACACCGTGAAAAGATTTTCCAATTTGCGAAATTCAGCCTGGCAGTGGGAGCATGCGGCTAAATGCTTTTCTACAGCCTTTTGTTCCGGCGGGGAAAGTGTTTGATCCAGATAAAGGTTTAATTGTTCTTCGGTCAAATGGTTCATCATTAAACACCTGCGATGATTTTACGCGCTCAACTCATCTTCCAATTGATC
The DNA here is from genome assembly GCA_964612485.1 of uncultured Caldilineaceae bacterium. Lineage (GTDB taxonomy): Bacteria > Chloroflexota > Anaerolineae > 4572-78 > J111 > JAFGNV01. The sequence goes on along the minus strand of CAZTFF010000013.1, from coordinate 81,207 downwards.
CCGCAGCATCCGCCGGGCGCGGAACAGCCGTGTTTTGACGGTGCTGAGCGGAAGGTTTAGGGTGGCCGCCATCTCTTCGTAACTCAATTCTTGAAAGTGGCGCAGTTCTACCATCACCCGGTACGCTGCGGGTAAATCCAACACTGCCTGCCGAATCCAATTTTGAAATTCGGTTTGGGCAAAGCGCGTGGCCGGTTCCGCATAAGTATCGGGAATTTCCAGCGGTTCGGCCTCTGTTTCATCCGATGGATACGGCACGTCCATCGAAATGGCGGGCAGTTTGGCGCGTTTGATCCAATTGATGCTCAAATTGGTGGCAATGCGATACAGCCACGGCGCAAAGGGCTTCTTCGAATCAAAGGTGTCCAAGGCTCTAAAGGCTCGCAAAAATGTCTCCTGTGCCAGATTCTGCGCGATGCCTGACTGCCCTACCATACGATAGGCAATATTGTAAACCCTGGCTTGATGCAGGCGTACCAACACCGCAAAGGCATCGTTATCACCGGCCAGCGTTTGGAAAATTAACGTTTGCTCGTTCGGTTCGTTGGCTTCGGGTAGCATCAGCACTCTCTACCTATTTACTACAAGGCCAGCACCAAAAAGTTTCAGCAAACTATCAAAACAGAAGCGTTTGCTCAATAATTTTTTACCTTCTCCAATCATAACGGTACCGGCAAACAGTTGGCAAGATTTCAGAGTGAATGTCGGACAAAAACATAAAATTAGGCATAAAGGCATAGATGTGCCATAATCCATCATCAAAAATCAGATAAAGAGAGGAAACCTATGGACTTTAAGATCCGCCCTTACCACCCCAGCGACCTGACCCGCCTGTACCATATTTGCCTGTTGACCGGCAACAATGGACAAGACGCCAGCCCGCTTTACAAGGACCCCGATCTGCTGGGGCATTATTACGCGGCGCCTTACGCGGTATTTGAGCCTGAGCTTTGTTTTGTGTTGACGCAATCCGGGATGCCTTGCGGTTTTATTCTGGGGGCCAGGGACACCGCCGCCTTCGCCACCCACTGCGAGCAGGCGTGGTTTCCACCGCTGCGGGAGCGCTACCCCCTGCCAGACCCCAATATCGAAACGCCAACGGCCCAGATCATTCGCGCCATTCATACCGGAATTTATGTGGATGATGACCTGGCCGATTATCCCGCTCATTTGCACATCGACCTGCTGCCGGAGGCTCAAGGAAAAAAATTAGGCACAAAGTTGATGGATACGTTTCTCAACCAACTTCGGGCGCTCAATGTTCCGGCCCTTCATCTTGGGGTGAGCCGGGAAAATCCGGGCGCGATCAAATTTTACGAACGGGTTGGGTTCCATAAGATAAAAACGTACAAGGATAGTATTGCTTTTGGCATGCATCTGCAAACCGAGCAAGCGTCACCTTGAGCTTGTTTGGTGAGCAAAATAGTATTTGCATTGAGTCTTGTTTTCTTTATAATAAGAACAACCGTTCTGATTTAAGAATTCTAACGAGGAAAACAGATTATGGGCTTTCGACTCCAGCGAAGGATCCAATTAGGTAAATTTATCCGGCTGAATATCAGCAAAAGCGGCGTGGGCGTGAGTACCGGGTTTCCCGGCTTTCGCGTTAGCGTTGGGCCTCGAGGCAGTTTTCTGACGCTGGGGCTGCCCGGTACCGGCATCAGCTATCGCAAAAAGTTGGGGGGCAAGTCAAAACGTTCTCAAAAGAAAGAAGAGACCCCTCCGGCTTCGGCGCAGGCTGCCCCGGCAGATCCCCCCGAAGAAACGCAAGAGCCGGAACCGGGCTTTTTTGCCTCAAAAGAAGAAAAAGAATTGGCCAAAGGGCTGGACGCCTTGCAGGCTGATGAGGCCGATGAAGCCCTGGACCATTTTCTGGCCGCCTCCGACGAGCCGGGCGCGGCAATTTTAGCGGCCGCTATTCTGTCGAAACAGGCGTACCAGGAATATAAAGCCATCCAATTGTTAGAACCGGTGGTGCAAAGCGACGAGGAATTTCCCACGGAGTTGATGCAAAAATATTTACCCGATGCCCACATTGATATTGAGATCACGCCCACCCTTACCGCGTCGGTATCGCTGGATGGGCTGGCCGCGCCGCTGCTGTTGGTAGAGTTGTACCAGGCCGAACGGCGGGTCAGAGAAGCCATCGCCCTGCTGGAAGAGCTGGAGGCCCTGGCCGGAGAACCGGCGCTCACGCTCTCGCTGTGCGAGTTGTACGCCAGCCGCAACCTGTGGGACAATATCATCGAGCGGGCACAGGGGGTTGAGCCGGAAGACGATATCAGCCTGGCCATAGTGATCTTTTACGGCCGGGCCATGCGCCAAAAGGGCCTGGCTGAAGCCGCTTTAACGGTGTTCAACAAGGCCCTGCGTTCCAAAAAAGATCGAGACCCGCAGCTTTTGTTAGCCGCCCGTTACTGGCGCGCAATTGTCTACCAGGAGCAGGGCAGCATCGGGCGGGCCAATAAGGCGTTCCAACGGATCTTCGCCGAGCAGCCCGATTTTAAAGACGTGGCCCAACGACTGGATGAACTGGCTATTGGGTCAAGGTAGCAAGGTAACAGGGTAGCAAATTCGCTAATCTGTTACCTTGCTACTTTGCTACTCTATCTTCTTCGAACAAATGCACATCCCGCTGCGGGAAGGGGATGGAAATGCCTTCGGCATCGAAACGGGTTTTGACCGCTTCGGTGGTGTCAAAATAAATGCCCCAGTAATCTTCAATCTTGACAAAAGGCCGTACTACAAAGTTCACGCTGCTGTCGCCCAGTTCTGATAGGGCCACCGTGGGCGCGGGGTCAGCCAAGACACGCTCGTCCGCGGCCAGAATCTCTTCCAGAATTTGTTTGGCCTTTTTAATATCATCGTCGTAGCCAATGCCAAACACCATATCCACCCGCAGTACGCCTTTGGTGGAATAGTTGGTGATGGTTCCGCCGGTCGCCTGGCCGTTGGGGATGATAATGGTTTTGTTTTCCGGGCTTCCAAGCACCGTATTGAAAATTTGAACATCCTCCACCGTGCCAAACTCGCCGGCCACTTCCACGGTATCGCCCACGCGATAGGGGCGGAACAGAATGATCAACACGCCGGCGGCAAAATTAGCCAGCGCGCCCTGCAAGGCCAGGCCAATGGCCAGCCCGGCCGCGCCCAACACCGCAATAAACGAGGTGGTGGCTACACCCAATCGCTCGAACGCGGCCATAATCGCAAAGATCAAAACACCGATATAAACCACGTGCCCGGTAAATTTGATCAGGCTCTCGTCCACATCGGTTTTGCCCATCAGGTTCCGAACCCAGCGCCGCACCAAACCGGCGGCCCACCAGCCGATGAGCAGAATCAGTAACGCCCAAACCAGGTTGATGCTGAAATTTGTTACAATAGCTTGCCAGTTTTCTGGTAAAAACATGTCTTTCTCCCGGATCGTTTTAGTTTGAGGCTGATTATGCCTGACTTATCCGGGAGGCATTATAACATCAAACAATTGAAGACAAAAACTACAAATCCCGATTGTTAAATTGGCGCAGGGCCAGGACGGTAAGTGCGAGGATATAAATGGCCGCATACACGGCCATAGCCGCGCTGGGCCGGCTGAAAGCCGTGATCAGAGGAAATTCGGTTTGTTTGACGAGCGCCGGCTGCATCATATCCGACGCCATGCGCCACAGGGCCTCGCTGGGCATGATCAGGCTGGCGATGATGCCCACCTGGATGGCGGTTTCGCTTCTGAGCGCGGCCCCGATTTGTTCCACCCAACTGCCGGCAAAAGCAATGCCGTAGAGCATAAAAACCAGCACCCCGTTGGCCAGCGTGGAAAAATAAGTGCCGCCCACGGCCGTAATGCTGAAAACCACCAGCCCTTCCATCACCATCAAACTGATCCCCGGCAAAATATTGGGAGGCAGGTAGCCGGTCATCAAATACATTTCCAAGATCAGCCCGCCGGTCATGAACAAAACATAGCCCACCAGCATCACGCTTTGCCCGGCCAATTTGCCCAGAATGATCTCCCAGCGCCGAAGCGGTTTGATGGCCAGCGTCTGGATGGTGTGGGAACTGATCTCGCCGGCAATGTTATCCACGCTGGTTAACGCCGACATCATCACGATGAGAAAGTTCACGGCAAACAGGCCCAGGATCAAAAATACCCCGCTGATCTCGTGCCGGAGGATTTTCATCGCTGCCGGTCCGCCGGCCCCATTGCGGCTGTGCTGGGTTACTTCTTCTAAAATAAAGTGAAAGCCAACGGCAAACAAAATCAAAAACGCAACGCCCAGCACCAGGGCCATCCAGAATATTTTCTTGCGCCACGCTTCCCGAATGGTCAGGTTGGTAATGGTCAACAGCCTCATGCGCCGCTCCCCTCGATGATGCTGACAAACAGGTCTTCCAGCGATTTTTGCCGGGGGCTGAGTTCGTAAAGGTTGAGTCCGTGCTGCTGGGTGAGCCGGGCAATGTGGGGTAAAATTTCCGGGTCTTCTACCAGCAGCGAGGCCCTGGTTCCGTTGACCTGCACCCGCGCGCCCAGTTGCTCCAGCGCGGTCAGAAAATCCGGGGTAAAATTATCAACGCGCAGGATGACTTCCGTGGTCTGGTTCATCAAGTCAGCCATGGTCTCAATTTGGACAACCTGCCCATTTTTGATAAACGCTACCCGGTCGCAGGTCACTTCCACCTCGCTCAGAAAGTGAGAATTGAGGAAAATGGTTGTGCCTTCGGCTTTGAGTTTGCTGATGATGTTGCGCACCAGCCGCCGGCCCAGCGGGTCCAAGCCGGACGTCGGCTCGTCTAAAAAAATGAGTTCCGGTTGGTTGATCATGGCCTGGGCCAATCCAATTCGCTGCAACATACCTTTGGAAAATTTGCTCAGCCGGGTTTGGGTGCTGTCGGCCAGGCCCACCAACTCCAGCAGTTCAGGAATACGTTCCTTGAGCCGGGCGGTTGGCATCCCGTACAACTTGCCGTGGAACATCAAAAACTCGGTGGCCCGCAGCCAATCGTGGTAGCGAAAATGTTCCGGCAAAAAACCAACCCGCGCCCGCACCGGCGCGTGGTTGGGCGATTGCCCCAACACCTTGATCTCTCCGGCAGTGGGGTGAACCAAACTCAACAACATTTTAACAGTGGTCGATTTTCCCGCGCCGTTTGGCCCCAAAAAGCCAAAAACCTCACCCCGAGGGACTTGCAGGGTCAGGTTTTGCACGGCTACTTTGCTGCCGTATTCTTTGCGCAGCCGGCGGATTTCAATGGCAAGATCGGTCATCTATGGTCCTTTTTTGGGTCTGTGCAGAACGATTTGAAATATGTGGTGGATTTCCAATGAGTAGAAAACGCACTTGTGACGAGTGAGACGTGTTATCCCTCACTCGTCACTTTCTCACTCGTCACTTCTATGATGCTTTTTTACTGCACCGACTCCGCCATCTCAACCAGCTGGCCGGCGGGATAATTGCCGGCAATGAAGAACGTCATGTTGTTGGCAGTCCACATAATCGCGTTTTCATCGTCGTCTTCGCCGGTAAAGACAAAACCCTGGCTGCCGTTGATCGACACTTCGCTGACCGATAAGTCGTTATCGCGCGGCACCGGTAAGATCAGGGTGTTGGCCCAATCAATCGAGTCGGCCAGCTTGTGGGCCTCCTCTTCCGACATCCCCAACAGTTGCAGCCCGGCAGCGCCCAGCGCATTCAGGTCCAGATCATCGGGGTACTCAACCAGGGGCGACATCATCTGCACAAACCCCAACCGGTGTTCCGCCTGCTTCCACTCCTGCATCACCGTATCGGGCTGGGTGATGATGAGCGGTTCTTCATCGAGCGAGTCGGGCAGGTCCACCTCGATTTCGGCGGCCTCAAACAAGGCATCCAGCAATTCCTTATCCAGATTGAATTCGATAACCTTTTGCCCGGCCACTTCAATGCCGGTGGGATCGTCCAGACCATCCGGCAGGGCCGTGATGCGGGTTACGGAGAAACCTACCCTTTTATCGGCCTCGTCCAGCGAGTCAACGCTTTCCGGCTCGCCGCCGTCTGAAATTACATTTACCTGCGCTTCGAGTTCATCTAAAATCCCATCAATTTGGGGATTGTTCTTCATCGATTCAAGATGCGCTTCATCCACCGGTACCAGTTTGATGTTTTGTACCCGGAATACGCTGAGCAAATTGCCGGCCACAGCCCGCACCGGGGCAAAACTCAACGAGACCGCAATCACCACGATCACCGTCAGAGTGATGAGAGCGGGTTGGTAGCGTTTGAAAGATGAATTATTGAACATTTGGCTGATCCTTTCTTTTCTATCCAAAGGTTGGTTGTTTGATTGGCCGGCGAGGCTCGCCTGAAAACGCCGCCAGGCCTGCGGCGCAGGCGATTGCGCGGCAGCTGAAGGCGCCAGCGCATCCAGGTAAGGAGCCACATCTACGCGTTCCGCGCGCAGCCGGGCCAGTATGGCCTGGGCCTCGGCTGAAGCGGACAGGTGTTGTTTTACCTGCGCCATTTCGGTGGGGGAGAGCGCCCCGTCAAGATAAGCGCGGAGGGTTTGTTCGGTGAGTCGCATCAGATTACTCCTGTTCTGGATCGACCAATCGATATTTTTGGGCGAAAGCACGCTCGGCGCGGGTCAGCAAAGACCCCACGGAGCCGGGCGCTACCTGCAACGTGGCGGCCAGCTCTTTGTAAGACAGCCCGCTGTGGCGCAGCAGCAGCAATTTGGCCTCGCGTGGTTTCATTTGAGTCAGCACCTGCCGCACCCTGGCCTGGGCGTCGCGGCCTTCGGCAATGGTGGCCGGGTCTGCCGCCTGATTGTCAACCGGCCATAACCGGCCCAGCGCCTCGTGCCACTTTTGCCGGCGTTGGCGGCTGCGCAAGGTATTGTAGCCCGTGTTCACCGCCACGCGATAGAGCCAGCCGGCCACGTTCACCCGGTCGTCCTGAAACCGGACGCGCTGCGGCGCGTGGTACAACTTCAGAAACACCTGCTGGGCGGCGTCTTCGGCATCGCTTTTGTTGCCCAACAGGCGATAAAGAATGCCGTACACCCGGCTGTAGTGGCGGTGGAACAGGGCCTCAAACGAGTCTTCCGTAGTTGAGGCATCATCCCCGGCTTGCAGCCGCAGAAGATGTTGCGCGTCCGTTAACATTGTCTGGCCAGACTCCTGATAAGGATGGTTGGTTAACCTGTGTGCTTTCATGTATAAAACACCGCCGGATGAAAAAATAGGACAAACTTGCAAAAGTAATCTTACAACCGGCAGGGATTGGATACAAAAAAGAGCCTCAATTTTAGAGAGGCTCTTGATGAAAGTGCCTCTTGATGAAAGAGGCACTTGTTTTTTCTCTCAATGTGAGATCATTGGGCCAACACCTTATACACCACCCCTGTCAGTTCCTCCGACACCGCCCATAATTTTTGGGCCAACGTTTCATCATAGGATTTGCCTGAAGACCGTGTCTTTTTAGGATAACCGGCGCGCTGCAAGAAACCATCGGGGGCATAAAATTCGCCGCCCTCCACGTTGGGGCCCGTAGCCGCGTAAAGCTGCGGCAGAACGCCCTTTTCCAGGCTCTGGCTGATCATTTCCCAAAAGTAGCCCTGTACCCGGTGCAAAAGGGGTGTTTCCCGCGTCATGAGTTTGCCCCGCAGGTTGGTGGCCGCCACCCCGGGATGCGCCGTCAGGCTGATGGTTGATGCGTTTGCTGCCTCCAATTTACGCTGGAGTTCATAGGCAAACAGCACGTTGGCCAGTTTGCTCTGGGCATAGGCCGTCCAGCGCTCATAGGATTTCTCGCTCATCAGATCATCAAAATTAATGCGGCCCATTTGCTCGGCCATACTGGTCACGGTGACCACCCGGCTGTCGGGTGTTTTCACCAACACTTCTAAAAGCAGCCCCGTCAGGGCGAAGTGACCCAGGTGGTTGGTGCCCAACTGCAACTCAAAGCCATCGGCGGTGGTGCGGTGCGGCGTGGCCATAACCCCGGCATTGTTGATGAGCAGATGCAGTTGATCGTGGTTCGATTTGAATGCTTCGGCAAAGTGCCGAACCGAGTCCAGGCTGGCCAGATCAAGCGGCATCACCTCAATCGAGGCCTCCGTCGTTTGTTGACGAATTTGATCGCGGGCCGCCTCACCCCTGGCGGTGTCGCGGCAGGCCAGGATCACGTGGGCGCGTTTGGCCGCCAACGCCTTCACCGTTTCGTAGCCCAGCCCGCTATTCCCCCCGGTGACAATGACTGTTTTGCCGGCTTGATCAGGGATGTCCTCACTTGTCCACTTGTCTTTCATTTTCTGTTTCCTTTCATTTCATTGTTCTTGAAGTCCTTGGTTGAAGCTGATTTCAAGAACCACATATTCACTTCGCCGTAATTTGGCTAAAAAATAGAATATCCAAAACTGGATACCATACTTGGCGGCCATCCGTTTATGCTGCGCCTGTTCCGCTTCCCGGCTGTCCAGAATGCGCGCCTGGGCATCCAGCCAATCACTTTTTGGCGTGCCCTTGTAATCGCTGGCGCAAACGCGTACCTGTGGATTATTACGAATGCGTTTGACCTTCCAGCTACCGCCTTCGGTCCAAACATGCAGGTTGTTGTTTTCCGCCGCCTGCCACACCGGGGTGATCACGCCCTGGCCGTTTTTGCGGAATGTTTCCAGGGCAATATAAGTTGCACCAAGAATGTAATTGAAAGTTGCGCTGTTGTTTTTTAGATGTTCCATCAAAAATAAAACCTCCATTAATAAGGGCCAACGCGGCTTGCCTCAATACCTCGCAAGAATATACGCAGTGTATGCAAAAAATAGTCCATAAACTCAACCCGAAGCGCCGCCAGATTTTTTTCTTTGATGACACGTTGGACAATCGGCGCCGGTTCGGCCAGGTGCTGCACGCCCATCATCAGCACATAGGTGTTGACCACAATATACATTCCATCGCCCGCGTGGAGAAACGGCAAAACCGACTCCAGCAGAACGCCGATTTGCGCCATCCGGTTGAGCAGCGCCCGTTTGAAAGAAAAAGCGGTCTCAAAATTGATATTTTGTTCCAGCACGGCGTGGGAAATGGCCAGCAAGCGGATCAAGGTGGATCGGTTTTCCAACGTGGCCGCCAGGCCATCAACAAAGTCGTCAATTGTACAGGTGCCTTGCGCGGCCCGGATGTTTTCCAGACTGCTTTGCACCTCATTAAACCAGGCCTCAAATTCCCGGGCCAGCAGGGCCAAAAACAGCTCTTCCTTGGTCTTAAAATAAAGATAAACCGTACCTTTGGCAATGCCGGCCTTTTTGGCTACCTGGGCAATGTTGACGGCCTCGTAAGAGGTTTCCCGGTACATCTGCCAGGCAGCCGACAAAATCGCCCGGCGGCGTTCTTCTTTTTGTTCGCTGCTGATGGCGCGTTGTTTGATAACCATTTATCTCCTTGTTGCAACTGACCCAAGGTCAGTTGCAGGCACATTATAATTGACTTTGGGTCAGTTGTCAAATAACATTCCGATTATTCTGTTGCTGCATAAATCAAAGAAGTATCTTCTCAATATTTTGGGGGAACGAAGTCTGAGCCTGTCGAAGACCGTTGGTTTCGACAGGCTCAACCAACTCTGCCCCCTATTATTGAGAAGACATTCAAAGAACGCCTCTGCCAAAACAGAGGCGTTCTTATAGATTGAAACAGCATAATCTTTAAATCGGCTGCTCGGCTTCGATTTTTTCAGGCATCGGATAAATGGTGAGGGATTAATGAAAATCCGGTATCAATATTCGTTCGCAATTAATAATTAATCATTCACAATTCACCATTAATCGGACTGATCCGCTCGTTCCCACCAGAGAAAAGTACCGGCTATGCCGGCCACGCCGGTGAGAATGACGAGGACGTAGCTGACCGGCCCAATGTTCGTTCCTTGGGAGTACAAGGCCGGGACAGACCAGGGAAAATAATCGCCCCAGCCGGCAATGGCCACCATCTGGGCCAAAAATATGGCCAGGATCGCCACGCCCAGCGGCGGCAAGTAGCCGCGCCCCGCGCTGGCAAAGAAAATGATCGGCGTAACCACAGCGATGGTGAGAACGGCGGTAATCGCCACCATAACCCCGCCTTGCAGGATAACAGGCAGCGGTACCGGCGGCAGAGTCACTGCTGCGCCCACGGCCAGACCAACCAGATAGATCATCACAATCAATGTTATGGACCAGCCCGCGATCACCACAAATTTAGCCAACACAATGGTTGATCGAGTTGTGGGCAAAGCCAGCAGGTCCTTCACCGTGTGATCCGAATATTCCCGGCCAAAGATCCAACTGCCAATGAGGCTGAACAGAATGAGGCCCCCAATGGCGGTAGCCTGGGCCAAAAGCTCCAGGAAGGTGGGCCAATCGGCGACGCCGGCCATCAGTTGAGCCTTGGCGCTGATCAAACCGACCTGCCGGGCAAATTCGGGGTCTTGCAAGATCACCATAAAAAAGCCCCCCATCAGCGGAGCCAGCAAAAAGCCAAGCCCCGTGAGCAGCGGCACTTTGGAGCGGCGAAATTTGAGGGTTTCAACCCGGATTGCTTGACTCAAATTGTTCATTTTTGATGTTCTCCTTCCAGGCCGACCAGCCGCAAAAAATAATGTTCCAGATCCTCTTCTTCCACATCCAGCATGGTGGGCGGATGGCCCGCGTTGACCAGATGGGCGGCAAGGTCATCGGGCCGCGCTACGGCTGCGGCATGGTTTACCGTAAGGGTTCCATTGGAGCCAATCTCCGCCGCAAATCCGGCCTCACCCAGCACAGCCCGCGCGGCCTCATTATCCCGCGCCCGAACCAGCAGCCGGCGGCGTCGATTGCGTTGCAATTCGTCCGCATCAAGTTCTTGCAGCAGCCGCCCTTCATGAATAATCCCGATGCGTTGGGCCAGGCGCGAGACTTCGCCCAAAATATGGCTCGACATAAATATCGTAACCCCCTGTTCCCGGGCCAGATTGGCCAACAGGTGGCGAATTTCTACAATCCCCGCCGGGTCCAGGCCATTGGCCGGTTCATCCAAAATGAGCAGTTGGGGATTGTGCAGCAGGGCTTTGGCCAATCCGAGACGCTGGGCATTTCCCAAAGAGAGCGTGCCGGCCCGCCGGTCGGCATAGGGAGCCAGCCGTAATTGTTCGATGACGCGATCAACCGCCTCCCGTTCGACTCCGGGGCGAAGCCGGCGCACAGCGTCCAGATTTTCGCGCACCGAAAGTTCGGGGTAGGCGTGCGGCGTTTCGGCCAGGTAGCCCACCGAGGCCCAGGGTTTCTTTTCTCCGTCATTGATTTTTGCGCCCAGCACGCGCGCGTCTCCGGCGGTGGGCCGAACCATGCCCAGCAGCAGGCGAATAGTGGTGGTTTTGCCGGCCCCGTTCAGGCCGAGAAAAGCGTAGACCTCGCCCGGCTCAACGCGCAAAGAGAGATCATCAACAGCGGTCACATCGCCGTATTGTTTGGTGAGATGGTGAGTTTCGATGGCTATGTTCATTTTTTGTCCTCTTCCGCCGGGTCCAACAAGCGGTGAAATAACTCAATCAGCCGGGGTAAAACATCTTGTTCAATGATGTCCGGCGTCAATTCGGCTTGATGAGCCAGCAGCCAGTTGTCGTGGGCATCATCAAGAGTCCAAAACAAACTCAGCAGCAGATCATCCGGCAGATCCCGACGGATCAAGCCGATGGCCTGGCCGCGCTGCAAAAACGACAGCAGCCACCCCTGTATTTGCTCCAGCATGGTTGCCAGCGGCTCGTTGCCCGCCAGCAGTTCCGGCGACACCTTGCCCACCGCCTTGAACACCCCCATCGCCCAAGGGCTTTCAAAGGTGTACAGCAGTTGCCGGTGGTAAATTTGGGTGAGTGACGGCCAAAAGGTATCGACGGCCAATTGATTTACGGCCAATCCGCTGATCTCGCTCAGAATAGGCCGGCTGTAATATTGCACGGTGGTGGCGAACACATCGGCCTTATCATCAAAATAATAGTAGGCCGCGCCTTTGCTGACGCCGGCCTCGTCCAGGATGCGGTTTAATGACGCTTGTTCAAACCCGTAGGCTGAAAACTCTTTGGCAGCGGCTTCCATAATTCGTTCCCGCTTTTCTTCCGATAGCTTTTGAAATCTTGGACGGGGCATACTTTTTCCTTTTAGACTATACGATTAGACCAATAATTTAGACCAGTTAGTCTAATTATAGATCAAACAACCCGCCTTGTCAAGATGGAAAGAAAAACTTTCAAAAGTACGCCCGCAGGGTAACTTATTTGAACCCCGGCCAAAACTGTGCTAAGATAGCGCTCAAATTTATGCTAACGGAGCGCTGCCATGCCCTCTTACACTATCCGCGAAGCCACCGAAGATGACGCCGAAAAATTGCTGGCTTATTTGACCGATCTGGCCGCCGAGCCGGATATTTCCCTGCCTCTGACGCCCGGCTGTGTCACGCTCTCGCTGGATCAGGAACTGGAGTATCTGCGCAACCATCTTGAGCCGGAAAACTCAACCTACCTGGTGGCCGAAGCCGGGGGCGAGATCATTGGCGCGTTCAATTGCAGCGGAGAAAATTTTCCCATGACCCGCAAAATGACCGACCATTGCGCCGAACTGGGCGTATCGGTGCGGAAAGAGTGGCGCGGAAAAGGCGTGGGTACCGCCCTCATGCAGGCCGGTTTGGCCTGGGCGCGAAGCGTACCGGTTTTAAAACGGCTTCAATTACAGGTGTTTGCCGGTAACAAGCCTGCGATCCACATTTACCAAAAGTTGGGTTTTGAAATCGAAGGCTGCCGCCGCAACGCTTTCCGCCGCAACGGAAGGTATATCGACAGCATTTTGATGGCGCTGCTGCTGGAATAGAGGAATGCATGAAAATTTTGGCGATTGAACAGGAAATCCCCGGCCTCACCGCCGACGACTTTAAGCCCCAGGCCAAAGCCGAAGCCGCCAAAGTGTGGGAACTCTATCAGGCCGGCATTGTGCGGGAAACCTACTTTCGCCGGGACCGCTCCGAGACGGTGCTCATGCTGGAGTGTGAAACGGTGGCGGAAGCCCATAATGTGTTAAACACGCTCCCCATGGTCAGCGCCGGTCTCATCAAGTTTGAGGTCATCCCCCTGGGGCCGTACCCCGGCTTTGCCCGGCTCTTTGCCAAAGATACGTAAAGCATCATGCCGGCGCCCCTGCTTACTACCAAACTTTACCGCCCGCCGTCGCAGGCCAAGCTGGTGGCCCGGCTCCGGCTGGTTGAACGCCTCAACAGCAGCCTGGCCGGCAAATTGAGCCTGATTTCAGCGCCCGCCGGCTTTGGAAAAACCACCTTGCTCGCCGAATGGCTTTACGCGGAGAATCAATCACAAGCCTCCCTTTACCCTTCCAACATTGCCTGGTTATCATTGGATGAGGGTGATAATGATCTGGCCCGTTTTTTCACCTATTTTATTGCCGCGCTGCAACAAGTTGATCCCCATATTGGGCAGGCGCTGTTGCCCACGCTGCAAACATCGACGCTGCCGCCAACCGAAACTTTGCTGGTGATGCTGGTCAATGATATTGTGAGCGCTGCCCAACCCTTGCTGCTGGTTCTGGATGATTATCACGTCATCAAAAATCAGGCTATTCACCACGCCCTCGATTTTTTACTGGATCACCTGCCGCCCGCCATGCATCTGGTCATTTCCGGGCGGGCGGACCCGCCCCTGCATCTCTCCCGCCTGCGCGTCCGGCGCGAAATCACCGAACTTCGGGCCGATGACCTGCGGTTCACTCCCGATGAGGCGGCCCAATTTTTCAATGATCTATTTGATCTTGACCTCTCCCCCGCCGACATCGCCGCGCTGGATGCCCGCACCGAAGGCTGGATTGCCAGCCTGCAACTGCTTGCCTTGGCAATGCAGTCGCCATCCAGCCACACAAACAAACAAGCCTTTGTTGACGCCTTTTCCGGCAGCCATCGTTACGTTATTGATTATCTGGTGGAAGAGGTGATGGCCCACCAACCCGGCGAAATCCGGCAATTCTTGCAACAAACGGCCATTTTGGAGCGATTCTGCGCCCCGCTGTGCGACGCCACCTTGCAAATCTCAAACAGCCGGCAGATTTTAGCCCGGCTGGAAGCAGCCAACCTGTTTTTGGTGCCGCTGGACGATGAGCGCCGCTGGTATCGCTACCACCATCTCTTTGCCGATTTTTTGCGCCAGCGTTTGCAGAGCGAAGCCGGCGATCAAATTGCGGGCCTGCATCGCCGGGCGGCCCGGTGGTTTGAGTCTGAAAATTTGGCCGGCGAGGCCGTGCAACATTGGCTGGCAGTGGAAGATTATGAAGCGGTGGTGCGTTTACTGGAAATCCACGCCATGCCCACCATTTTGCAGGGCCACGCGCGGACGATGGAGCGCTGGCTGCGGGCGCTGCCGCCGGAATGGCAATCCATCGGCCCCCGCACCAACCTGGCCTTTGCCTGGATGCTGCTGCTGCGGGGCCAATACAGCGAGGTAGCCGGCTATCTTCAAAATGCTAAAACCTCTGCGGCCCGGCAAGCCAAGGGAAAAGTTGAGACCGAAGCCACCGACATCCAGTGTGAAGTACTGGCCCTGCGCGGCGTACTCACCGCGCTGCAAGATGATCCGGCAGCGGGCACTGAATTGGTGCTGGAAGCCATCGAACTCGCGCCTGCCGAGAACGTGTATTTGCAGGGGCTGGTTTATTTCAGCCTGGGCACCACCTACAATTACGCCGGGCAAGCGAAACCGGCGATTGCCGCCTACCGGCAAGCCATTCCCTTGTGCCAGGCCGCCGGAAATCGGATGGCCGCGGTGCTGTGCGCCACCAATCTCAGTATGCTGGCCTATGCCCGGGGGCAGCTTCATCTGGCCGTTGAGGTGTGCCAACAGGTATTGGACGCCCTCGAGCCGCAGCACCGCACCCCGGCCTTGGGAGGGATTTACGCCACGCTGGGCATGATTTATTACGAATGGAACCGGCTGGATACCGCCCACGATCATTTGCAGCAAGGACTCACCTGGGGCCGATTGGTGGGCCACCCGGCGGCGCTGAGCTTCTCTTTGGTTTCGCTGTCGCGGGTGTATCAGGCCCAGGGTAAAGAACCCGACGCGGCCATCGCGCTGCAAGAAGCGGTTGACCTGCTGCAACAAGCGGGCGCGCCCGCCTGGGTGACGCCGGAAATCATCAACCGGCAGGTGGAGCTTGCCCTGCACGGGGGGGATTTGCGGACAGTTGAAAATGTTCTCCAGGAGAGTGGTATCGGCCTGGAAGATGAAGCTGGCCAGGCCATTGAGATGGTTCATCTGGCCTGGCTGCGCCGGCTGCGGGCCGAGGGGCGCCAAGGGGAAGGGCTGGTCCTGGCCCACCGCTTGCAAAAGTCGGCAGAAGCAGGGGCGCGTACCGGGCGATTAATTCAAATCTTGGTGCAGCGGTCGTTACTGCATCAAACCCAAAATGAGTTTGAGCCGGCGCTTGACGCCCTCCACCGCGCGCTCTTGCTGGCCGAGCCGGAAGGCTATATCCGCACTTTTGTGGATGAAGGTCAACCAATGAAAAAGCTATTGCCAAAGATACAGGCGCAAGACGACAGGATAAAAAAATATGTTGCGGTGCTGCTTAACGCGTTTGAAACAACTGAACCGATTCAGCCGTTATCCTTCAGCCCTCAACCTTTAATTGAGCCGTTGAGTGACCGCGAGTTGGAAATTTTGCACTTGATGGCCGACGGCCTGTCCAACCCGGAAATTGCCCAACAACTCATCATCACCCCCGGCACGGTGAAAGTTCACGTGCATAACATCTACGGCAAACTCGGTGTGAGTGGCCGAGTGAAGGCCGTAGCCAAAGCTAAAGAATTAAACCTCCTTTAATTTTCGTGGGTTTTCCCCTCAAGAAAATATATCCCCATCCTATATCCATCGATAGATGCGGCTATACCTGCCTGTCTGCTAAACTGTGATCAAACAGTTGAGGAGACCCAACAATGGAACAACACAAAAAACTCACCCGCCGCCAATTTTTGGTCCGAACCGGCGTTGGGGTGGGAACAACATTTATCGCTTGCAGCGGGCTGGGCGTGTTAGCCACTGTCCAACCTGAAATTGAATTTAAAGAATCAAGTTGTCTCAAGGAGCGTACAATGACCGAGAAAATTTTAGTGACCTATGCCAGCCGCGCCGGAGCCACCGGCGAAGTTGCCGACGCTATCGGCCAGGTTTTATGCGAAACCGGCGCAGTGGTGGATGTTCGTCAGGCCAAAGATGTGACCGACCTGAGTGAATACAGCGCCGTGGTGCTGGGCAGCGCCATTTATATGGGCGGTTGGATGTCGGAGGCGACCAAATTTGTAGAAAAACATCGCCAAACCCTCAGCGAAATGCCGCTGGCCACTTTTACCGTGAGCATGTTGATGGTTGACCGGCCCGAAGAATTTCAACAACTCATCGCCACCCACTTCACCGAATCGGAGCAGCAGCCGCGCCTCCAGCCGGTCAGCAACCGCATTTTTGCCGGGCGGATCAATTACAGCAACTTGTCGTTTCTGCACCGATCCATCGCCAAAATGATGAAGGCCGAAGAGGAAGACCGCCGCGATTGGGACGCCATCCGCGCCTGGGCCGGGGAATTGGCGCGGCAACTTGCGCCGGCCAAAGCATAGGATAGATACATCTTTGTTAGGAAAAGGACGTTGGACTATGGAGGCCACATATCAAATAAAAGTCAGGGGGCATCTGGATCAAATGTGGTCCGGTTGGTTCAATGGCATGGTCTTTACCCACGATGACGATGGCACTACCACGCTCTCCGGCCCGCTGCCCGACCAGGCCGCACTGCACAGCGTGCTGGACAAAATTAGAGATATGAACCTGACGCTGGTGCTGGTTCAGTTAATAGAAGACGTTTGAAGAAAGGAAACAATGATGTTATCCGATTTTTCCGGCGGTACGGCTTTCTGGCCCCGGTTACCTGGCGATTATCAAATTATCTGATCTGGCATATTGTCTGGCCGATCATTTTTTAGAAAGAAGGAAGTTGGTCTGTTCGGCGCGTGCCGGGAATATCGAGAAGGAACTCGGTGCCAAAGGCCTGGGCCGGGGCTAAAACACCTTTTGGTTCCAGTTCCAATGTTTTTTCGACACACCGCACGCCCGCTAACGCCGTGTAGTGGTAAGGCTCCGGCGTTTCCAGCCAGGCTTCAAACTCTTGCCCGGCGTCATTACCCGCCCAGGCCCATATCTGGGCGCGCGCGGTGTGGCGGGTCTGTTCATCCGGCCCTTTGATGATTTTCTCCACCACCTTCTGCGCGATGCGCCGCAGGGTGGGGCTGACAAACAGGCCCATGCTTAACGGCCCGCCCCAGCGCATCAGCCACGCCATCACGCGAGGATAGGCCACATAGACAGTGATATTGGGGACGCCGGTGCTTTGATAGGCCGTGGTTACATCCCCCCAAGTGATCGGGTAAACCCTCCGTCCGGTATCGGTAAAGCGGATGCGGATGCCGGGCAGTTGCCCCACGGCGTAGGACACCAGCTTGCCGTGCTTACGCATCACAATACCCCCCGATATGTGTTCCAACATGCTTTTGGTTGTGCCCGCGCTTACGCCGGACAGACCGGCCACGCCAATTTTTAATTCGAGGGGATCAGAGATTTGCCGGGCCACGTAGGTTGCCAGACAGTTGGTGGGCACTACATCAAAACCCGCGCCGGAAATAACTGCCACGCCTTGTTTTTTTGCCAGTGAGTCGTAACTGAGGTTCTCTTCAAAAACGGTTACTTCCCCTGTAATATCCAGATAATGGGCTTTTGCCATCAAGCAGGCCTGCACCATGGGCCGGTGGGTATGCACAAACGGGCCGGCGGCGTGGAAGACCAGCTCGAAATCAGAAACGGTCCGGGTTAAACCGGCGGAATCTTGCAGGTCAAGCGTCACGTAATCCAGCCCCAATCGTTTTGCCAGCGGAATTAACTTTTTCTCCGAACGTCCCGCCAGCACCGGCCGGTGGCCGCGGTTGACGGCTTCTTCCGCAATGAGCGCGCCGGTGTAGCCGTACGCGCCGTAGAGCAGCCAATTTGAATGGGTCATTTGGGTCGCTCCTGGGGGGGTAAATACATTTTGCTATCTTGCCACGCCTCGCCCAGCCGGGCGAAAACGCCGTCAGGCCCGATGGTTGTCCGCGTTTCTTCTGCGGGTTGCGGGGCGATAGCGGGCCAAACCAGATCGGCCCAGGTGCAGCGCAGGGTGTGGGGCCGGTTCAATTCAGCGTTGGATTGTGGGGGAAAATCAACGGGTTTGTAATCTATCAGCAGCATACGCAGCCGTTTCTAGAGAATCGCTGCGGTTATTGTAGCACAACACAACCGGTTGAGGCTAACTAACCGGTGAGGTACAGGAGACAATGAAAATTAAATTGACGATGTTTTGATTCTTGAAGGGGATGAATTGGGGAAAAGTTTTGCGGAAGTCATGCTAAAGCCGGGGCAGGCTTTTGCAGGGCCTCATTAATTTTTTCTGAAACAACTTCGTAGCGGAGATCTTTGGCAAAATAATCAAGTGCGCCAAGGCGGTACATTTTGATGGCTTCACGCGTGGTCGGATGGCCAGTAGCCACCACAACGCGTTTATCCGGATGTTGTTTTTGGAGCATCTCTAATACATCGGGGCAGCGTGAACTTACGATGATGAGTTCAAAATGATTCTCTTTCCCTAATTCTTCTAAAGCGGCCTCCAATGTTGTTGCGATTTCAACGTCGAACATTGCGTCTAGATCATCATGGGAAAAAAAATCAAGCCATCTTGGTTCATCATCAACAATAAGTATTCGCGGAGAAGTTGATTTTTGTCCTACCAGCATATTTTCTAATAAACCGAACATTATAGATTTCCTATTTTTAGTTTATCTCAATATTTGCCAGTTGAAAACCCCAAAAACAGGTTGTTAATTTGAGAAAATTATCTGAGATTGAAGCATCTTATAAGCATGATTTTAATTGAACATTTTACCAAATTTCATGTTACCTTAAAAACGTTAATATTTTAATAGAACTCTATTAGAAATTTATTAGTCATAAACTTTTGCAACAGACAATGTACTGTATTTTCAACAATATTGGCGAAAACATCCATCGGTGAGGGTAAGAGTTGGCATTTAAGTATACCTGGTTTTTAATTGTTGACAAATGAGGGCGGCTGACACCAGGGCCAGATCGCGTTGGATGGGTTTTAAGTTCATAATAGTTATTAATTTGAGGGCATGGAACAGTAAACTTATGAGGTATTCTCTCCAATGGTCGTTACCGGATACCTGGTATGCTAATTGACGGACGGTTAAAATCGTCTGATGCATTCTGGAAAGAGAATTGGGGATAGCCCGATCGCGTAGTTGGTTTGGTGGTTGTAATGCAGGCGTGTTAACCAGCGCGTTTTCCCATTCATAGAATGCGTGATGATCTACATTTGTTAGGAGAGAGAATTTTACAAAGTTTTCAAACGAAGCAAAATCCTGTAAGAGAAGTCCCTGGCCGGTTCTGCCAAAATCTATTAACCAGGTTTCCAGATGATGGTCAAGGAGAACATTATAACCGGTGAGATCGCCATGCACGGGGGAGAGATATACATCGCCTTTTAACGGTTTTTCCAGTATAAATTCAATGGGATTAATTAATGTTTGGTTCAGAAACCGAAAATTGGACTTGTTGATGTAATCCGGCGCGTGGCGTTTACCAAACAGGTTTGAATATGCCCGGCGAAGTTTGTCGGCATTAAGATGAAGGTGCTCAAAGTAATGCTTGGTGAAATCAAAACTATGTGCATGAACTTTGTTTGCCCGCCCCCATGGAAAACATGTTTTTAAGAATAGATTCTCCAAAACAGGTGTGATATCAGTAGGGGTTGATTGAGTATAGAATTCTATAAAGCTCATGGGATTACCCAAGCCGGCAAATGAATAAACCAATCCACCCAGAGATCGGGTTCTGGTTCGTTCTAGTTGTTGGGGTAAACGATTACCACCTACAATACCCTGTACGGCCTGATCAAAATTTTGTTCCTCTTGTGCAATCAGCGGCCATTCACCAATTTTAGTGACTACCACCTCACCCTGTCCACGCTGGTAGAAATGGGGTTCAACACGAAAGACTACGGCTCCGCTAAAGCCCTGATCTACCGGTTGGAGTATGATCTTATCACAGGTATAAAATAGTTTGCGCAATAATTCGTCAATTTCTATTTGCAGTTGTGCGATAGGGGGCTTGGTTTGCTCTGTAAATCGTAACTTGCCCGGCATCTGCTGCAAAAAATCATCCTCTGCACGGATAGACAAATCCCGGTTGATCTTTATCTCTTCTTGAAACACCTGTTCAATATCTGCCAGCAGCTCTCGAAAATTTTGTTTTTCAACAAAACTGTAAGCCCGGCGGCCATCACTGTGAGGCCGCAACGCCTCTTGAACCATTCTAACGTCGGCGTAGCCGGTAAGGATGATCACCTGTATGGTGGGATCGAAATCCTTGATTTGGCGCATCAGGGTCAATCCCTCCCGGTTGTCCTCGTCCTGTTCGTCCAGCCGGACATCAAGAACCGCCAGATGAAACTGTTCGGCTTGGAGCATTTCCAGCGCATCTTCACGGCTGCCGGCAGCGCGAACCTCATACCCTTCATCAAATAAAATGCCCGACAGCGTTGTCCGCCAGTCAGGCAAATCGTCTACCACCAATATGCGGCCCTTCGACATTCCACCGCCTCCATCTTAACTTTACGCTGAGGACGCCACCAGCGCTTTTTTTACCACGTCTACCAACTCTTCGGCGTCCATTTTACGCACAAAGTCAGCCGCAAGGGTTTTTCCGCTCTTATCTGGTCTTCTGGCCCGCGCAATATACTGTGGAGTTTCGTAGCCGGTAATGATGACCACCGGCAGATCATTCTGGAAGTCTTTAACTTCACCGGCCAGATCAAGCCCCTCCGCATTCTCCTCGTCTGTTTCATCAAGGCGGATATCAATAACAGCTAAATGAAATTTGTTTGTTTTAACTGCTGTTAACGCATCGTCGCGGCTGCCAACAGCCACAACTTCAAAGCCTTCGTCTTCTAACAAACCGGAAAGGGTTAATCGCCAATCTCTAACATCATCTACCACCAAAATACGCTCAGGCATGACATGTGCCCCCTAATTGTCGCTAAACGATACTTCTTCGGGATTTTGCAATTTTTTCATAGCCTCTTGAATTTTTTCCGAGACAACCTCACGCCGCAGGTCTTTGGCAAAATAATCTCGCGCCCCCAGACGATACATGTCAATGGCCTCACGCGTTGTGGGCTGGCCGGTAGCCACAACAATCGGACGCTCCGGGTATTCTTTACTAATTGCCTCAAGAACATCTGCCTGGCGTGAACTGGCAATAATAAGGGCGTAGGGCTTCCCTTTTTTCTGGGCCAGTTTCAGTTTGTCCAGGGCCATCTTTAAATCGGCTGCAATGTCTACATGAAACATTGCGCCCAGATCATCCTGGGCAAACTGAATCCATCGCGGCTCGGTGTCTATAATTAAAATGCGGGTTTTCATAGGTTTCTCCCCCTTCTACGGGTCACCCGCTGAAGGCCGGTCCTCTACTGATATTTTACCACATTTTGATAATTTTTTAATAATCAAATTATCCTAAATAGATTACCCCTACATATAGTAGCATTGCCCCAAAAACTACTATATGTAGTAGTAAAAGAGAAGGAGCCAGACTTCAACAGCGAAAATTTTACGTACTTCCCACAGGCAACCTGACCAACATTGTGGTTCCGGCAGAGCCGGTTTTTTTGATAGCAATCTCTCCGGTATATTTTTGCAATAACAAGGCTGATAACCATAAGCCCAGTCCAGTTCCTTGGGCCGGATCACTGGAAGGTACCGGTTTATCAAAGAGTTTATCCAGAATTTCGGATGAAAGACCTGGGCCGGTATCTTGAATTTCAACTTCAAGCCAATCACCAGCTTGACGGCTAATAATAGTAAGGGTTCCGCCCTCAACGCTCATTGCCCGATAGCTATTCTCAATTAGATTGCGAAATATTTCGGTGATCTGGCTTACCGAAGCCTCAATGATCGGCAATGAGTCGTCCAGACTATAAACAACTTTAACAAGCCCAAGTTTGGTTTGTGGTTGATATTTTTGCCAAACCAGGAGTTGAGCTTCCTGCAAGCTAGCATTAATATTAACAGATTGTACCTCTGTCTCTTGAAGCGCATCCTGAATCCGATGAATATAATCTGATGTATATCGGGTATTGCGTTCGATCATCTCAAGGATTTCCAGGATGGTTTTATCTGATGAATCAACTCGCCGACGCAACCGGATTATATTGGGCACAATGATACTCAGAGTGTTGTTTATACGATTCTGAAGCGCCGACATCGCTGTACCCAAAATAGCCAGTTGCCTTACCGTCGCTAATTCTTGACGAGCAGTTTCTCTTTCCAACTCAGTTTTCTCTACTATTTCTCGACTAACCTGCACAAATTCAGCCAATAACTGGTCATATCCCAGGTCAACAGCATCGGGGCTTTTCAACCAATCTTCTGCGGCACGTAGTTGAATCTCATCTAACAAACCGCCACGACCTCGGCCTAAGTCTACCCATTCGGTTGCCCTATCTGTTAACCGCCGCCGGGTCCGTTCTGCCTCTCGTCGTTCAGATAGCCACCCTTGTAACGTGGGCCAGCCACTGAAAAGCGCCTCATGGGCAATATCAACTTGTCTATCACGGCTCCTCGGATGCCCACTCAAGGTTAACAAACGGTTATCGGCCAGGTGATAGAGAGTTTTTTCAAACAATTTTGGATCATCATTGGCCGCGCGTAAGGCCGCAACGGGCTGTTGACGGCGGGTGTCAGCTCGCTCCCTTCTAAACTGAACCAGTCGCAGAAAAATTCGTCGGGTGATGGCAATTTGGTCTGGCGAAAAATCATCCAAGATTGCTTCCGCCCGGTCTGCAATGGCCACCGCCAGCCCGCTTTGTCCATCACTTCCTAATTGCTCGTAGGCGTTCAACGACAGTACGCGATCATCCATTGTTTCCCACAACTGCACCATGGTTTCCTGTATCAAGGGTAATGCGCCGGGTTCATCGGCGGCATCAATTGCCAACCGCGCTACCAAACCTGCTTCCAGCTTGATACCCATATCCGCAGCCGGTTGTTCAATTGCCTGGCGCAACATATCACCCCGCAACGGTGCAATTTCCAGCCGTTCTCTTTCATTTACCGGCCAAAAGTCAGAGTTCATCAAATCCTGGTAAAAATCAGCCCGGAGAGCAATAATTGATTTACACTTCTCAACTGTATTCAACATGTGCAAAGCAGATATGAATTCACTTTGTTTAACTCGCTCGACCTGGGTAAAAAGTTCTTCCAGTTGATCAATTACTAATAATAGGTGCTGTGCGGATGATGGTTCGGCTTTGGCTAACAGATTATTGACAGCCTGGGCGGGTTCATCTAAATCTCCCTCCAGCGTCTGAGCCAGGGTAACAAGAGGCTCACTTCCTGGCCGCATTGACCGTACCAGAAAGGATTGGTTACGAAAATAATTGCTTCCGGGCAGTTTGGACAGCACGCCGGCAAATATCAGCGAAGATTTACCGGAACCGGACGGGCCAATCACAAACAAACGCCGATGATAGCGCAGCCGTTGCAACAACTGGTTAATTTCTTTTTTACGGCCGTAAAAGAAGCGCGCATCTACCGCACTAAAGGGCACCATACCTGGATACGGACAGGGTGGCGCCACACCCATTTCGTCAGATGTTTCCTGCAATTCATCTAATTCATCTTCCAGGCTCTTGATTTCAGCGTTGATATTTTTTATCTCAATCGGAATTCTGGGATCAACAGATGAACCATATAGCGCCTGCTGTTCTTTAAGGATTTGCAAGCGTTGATGATGAATCTTGAGCAATCTTTTTCTATCTTTTTCGCGTGTCATAGCGAAGTAACCCTAAATTTACAAACCTATCATTGCGATGAACATCTTCTACGCCGGTTCTTTAACGGGCAGCCGCACCAGCATGGTGGTCCCTTCCGGCCCGGTTTTGACAATTTCAATCTCACCGGCATATTGTTGCAGCAGCAATTTTGCCAGCCACAGCCCTAATCCTGACCCCTCACTAGGCTGCTGGGAGGGAACGGGTTTGTTAAAGAGTTTATTCCGCACCTTGTCTGGAATACCGGGGCCGGTGTCTTGAATTTTTACTTCCAACTCATCATCAACCCGCCGGCTGATAATGGTGAGGCTGCCGCCCTCAGCCCCCATTGCTTTGTAACTATTTTCAATTAAGTTACGGAATGTTTCGGTAATCTGGCTCAGTGAGGCTTCGATTAACGGCAAAGGTTCCTCCAGCTTATGTTCAATGTTCACCGGGCCAAAACCGGCTCTATCTTGATATTGGGCCTGAATATCCGCCGAGGCTTCCCGCAAACTCAAATTAATATCTACCATCTGAACGTCGGTTTCCTTCAGCGGTTCCTGGATCCGTTGAATGTAGGTTGAGGTATAATGCGCATTCCGGTCGATAATATCCAACACCTCCTCAATTACCGGGTCCGAGGCATCCACCCGGCGGCGCAGCCGGGCCACATTGGGCACAATAATGTTGAAGGTATTGTTAATGCGGTGCTGAATGGCCGCCGTGGCCGTGCCCAGGGCCGCCAACTGCCGGTTGGCAATCAACTCTTCTCGCCGCCGGGCATTTTGGATGACGATGGCGGATTGATCTGCAATGAGTTGGGCCAATTCGCGGGTCGCTTCATCAAAGGCGTTGGGTTGGGGATCTTCAATGTTAAATACGCCGATGATATCCTCGCCCGATTTGAGAGGAATAGCCAGTTCAGAGTGCATCTGACCCAGATATTTTATGAAACGATCATCATGTTCCGTATCAGGCACATAAATGGCCTCTCCCGACCGCGCCGCCTCACCCGTAATGCCCTGCTCAAGCGAAATACGATGGTATTCTTTCTCTTTAATTTCGCCAACGGCGGCCTGCATCACCAATTCATTACTCTCTTCCTCCAGGAGTTGGATGGTACCAACTTCAGCGTGAAGGTGGGGGAGAGAGACATCAAGAATGGATCGCAAGAGGTCCGGCAAGTCGGCGTAGGTTTTGATAGCGTTGGTAATTGCTTGCACCGTTTGAATGTGTTCAACCCGGCGTTGAAGATCCAGGGCAATGGCCGCCTGGCCGGCCATAGACATTAAAGTTTGCCGATCGTACTCATCATAGGCGTATTCTTGCTCGAAATCCCATAGGGCTATCACCCCTAACACTTTTTTACCCACCATCATAGGCACCCCCAGCCAGGAGAGCGGCATTTTACCATAACGTTCCTTATGTCCCGGTAAGGCGTACCACGCTTCGGACTCGTACTCTGTTTTGAGAAGAATTGGTTTTTGGGTAAAAAGAATTTCTTCTGTTGTTCCACGTTCTTCCATGTCAGCGAAACGCGGTTCAAAGGTTACTTCTTTGCCCTTCTCCAACATAAATGGAAATCTAATAATGCCTGTCTTCTCGTCGTACAGTGCGATGTACATATCTTGGCTGCCTGTTAACCGGCGGGCTTGCTGGTGAATCAATTCCAGAATTTCATCTTCTGTTGAACGAATACCGGAGGTCAGGATATTCCCGACTTCATACAAAGCATCGAGCGCCTCAATCCGCCGTTCAAGCGCCTGGTTGACTTCATAGTAGAGAGTGGCATTATCCAGAGCAATGGCCGCCTGGCTGGCCATAGATAAGAGGACTTGTAGGTCGTCTTCATCGTAGGCATATTCTTTTTCAAAATTAAAAACAGCTATTATACCTACTACTTTCTCACTTACAATCATCGGTACTCCCAGCCACGAGGGCCAAATATCACCTCCCATAAATTCCTCATGACTCGGTTGATCATACCAGTCTTTGGCTTCTTGTTCTGTTTTATGCAAAATCGGTTCTTTGGTGAAGATGATTTCTTCTGTTTTGCCCCGTTTCGCCATATCTGCTTTACGACTGGCTATCTCTATTGCTTTTCCTGCCTTCATAGCTAATGGAAATCGAATCTCATTTGTTTTCTCATCATATAGCGTAATATACATATCTTGAGCGTTAGTCAGTTTTTGTGTCTGTTCATAAATCAATTCCAAAATCTCATTTTCCTGCAAGCGTATCCCGGAAGTCAGGGTTCTGCCCACTTCATTGAGCGCATCCAGCGCCTCGGCCCGATCTTCGCTTTGCCGGTACAGCCGGGCATTTTGCAGGGCAATGGCCGCCTGGCCGGCAAATAATTCGATAATTTCTTTTTGTTTCGCATTGAACGCTTGCGGCGCGCGATAACTGGCAAACATCAACCCCACCGGACGACCGCCGGTTCTGAGGGGAATGGCAGCGCTGGATTGAATCCCTTCCCGCACCACAAATCGATCTTCGGGCCGGCCTTCTCGTTCCACACTATAGGGGCCGGACAGCACAGCGTCCCCTTGCGCCTGCGCCACGTAAAGGGGGCTTTGGCGTTGGATCAACTTGAACACCGCGTCGTCCTCGTGTATCTTTTCTTTGAGAACTTCCGGGCCTCGTCGTTCACCAACAGAAATTTGCGGCAGCCGATATTCATTGCGTTCAGGCCAATATTCGTAGAGTTCGATCAGATCGGCCCGTAAAACTTTCTGCGCGCTGGCGGCAATCTGCACCAATAGAATTTCGGTCTCCTGGGGAGATTCTTTAATAGAGATAAGCTGCGAAGATAATTCGCTCAGTTCACCCAAAGCCTGGGCCTGGTCGCTGAGTTGTTGCAATTGTTGACGCACG
This sequence comes from uncultured Caldilineaceae bacterium, assembly GCA_964612485.1. Taxonomy (GTDB): domain Bacteria; phylum Chloroflexota; class Anaerolineae; order 4572-78; family J111; genus JAFGNV01. The sequence goes on along the minus strand of CAZTFF010000013.1, from coordinate 54,384 downwards.
TTGAGGGCCACCCCTACATCCAGGGCCAGCATTTCTAGCACGCGCAAATTATGTTCGGTAAAACCGCCAATTTCGTCTTTATCGGCTGAAATAACGCCAACCACGTCATCTTTAATCTTGATAGGCGCCAGAATGACGGAGCGGGGAACAGAACGAGGCTTCACTTTCCCTTCGATAAATCTTTCATCACCGGCGGCATCATCAATCTTTAGCGAACGACCTTCTTTAAGCACCACACCGGCTAAACCTTCGCCAGGTTTGAAAGGCCTCACATCAGACGCACTTTGGGTAGTACCAACTCTAGCTCTGGCTACCAAAGCTCCGGAATTTTCATTCAGGATAAAAATGGTGCTATGGCTGCAATGCAAAGTCTGTAGGGCAGATTCTACAGCTATTTGATAAATCTGTTCCTGTGACGACTGACTGGGTAGTTCATTAGCTGCCCGATGTAAAATCTTGAAATCCTCAAGAAATTCAATATTTTGCAGGGCGGTGCCGGCGTGCAGGGTCAGGGTTTTTAGCAACCGTAAATCATTCTCAGTAAACGCATAGGGATTATGCTTGTCGGCCGATACCACACCCATTACATTTTCTTCTTGTAGAATGGGGCAGACCATGATCGAGCGAGGCTTGATGCCTTTTTTATCCAGAGGGCCGGAAATATAGCGAGGGTCTTCCGCCGTGTTATTGACAATAAAAGCATCATTTTCTTGATAGGCCCAGCCGGCCAGGCCTTCGCCGGGGGCAAATTGCAGCTTGGGCGCGCGCTTGAATTCTCGCCCGCCTGAGATGTGGGTTACCAATTTGTTAGCTTGAACCAGGAAAACCGTACAATAGTCGCAGGCCAGCGTATCTACCACGGCGTCTACAATGGCGTGGTAGATCTTATCTTTATCTCTAATTTCGCTCAGGCCGAGCGCCGCCTCGTTCAAGGTGTTCAGGTCTTTATTGTGGCGCTGCTCACGCGAGAAAAGATCGGCGTTGTTGATGGCCAACGCAACCTGATCGGCAAAAATGGCTACTGTATTTCCATCGTCGTCGGTGTAAAACCCTGCTCTCTCATGATCTATGGTTAATAGGCCGATCACCTCCTGCTTTACCCGCAGCGGAACACCAAGCCACGACTGTACGTGGGCGGTTTCTTCAAATTCTTCCCATCGCGGCTCTTGGTTAACATCGCTGATGACCAATGGACGCTGTTCCTGCACAATCCATTTGACCAACGGGTCTTCCGATACCTTACGCAAGAGTTGGGGAACGGATTTTTTCTGCCGAAATCCTTTTCCGCCAAGTAAGGTTCGATACTCGCCACCTTGAATGTGTTGAACCGAGGCGCTGGAATAATCGATCACTTTCTTTAAATGATCCAGCACAGAATCAACCACCTCTTCCAGATCAAGTGTATTCACATGTCGAGCCACATCGCGCAGGGTGTCGGAAAATTGCCGCTGCGCCTGTTCCAACTGAAAAAGGCGGGCGTTGCGGATGGCAATGGCGGCCTGGGCAGCCAGCGTTTCGATCACATCACGCTGTTCCAAACTAAATAGTTGGGGCGCGCGATAATTGATAAACATCACGCCCACCGTCTCGTTAACTGCCGAGAGCAGAATAATGGCCACCGAGTCGATTTCTTCTCGAATAACAAACCGCTGGCTGGATGCGCGCTCGTGTGGTTCAAATTCTCCCACCAGCAGCGGTTCGGATTGCGCCTCTCCAAAGTAGGCGGACTTTCCGGCCCGAAGCACTTTGACCACCACATCATCCTGATGAATGATTTGGGGAACGAGGGCAGGATACCGTCTATCCCCCACAAAAATTGGCGGCAGAATAAATTGATCGTGCTGCTGATTATAGCGGTATAGATCAACAATATCCGCATCCAGCACGTCTTTTGCGCTTTGGGTGATCTGCAATAACAATTCATCAAGGTTGGTGGACGGTTCGCCAACATCAATTAACGAATACCCCACCTTTTTAAGCTGGGATACCGTTTTGCCCCGAATTCTGGCCAGCCGGAACGACCAGGAATTAAAAACAGCCGAGGCCGCCTGCTGCCCAAACAGGCGAACCCGTTGTTTTTCTTCTTCCGTAAAGTGATGGGGTGCTCTATAGTCAACATACAAAATCCCCAGAATATTTTTGTCGATTCTCAGCGATAGCCCCATAAAGGCCCTGATACCCTCCCGCTCGACAAAATTTGACCGGACGGCATCTTTGGCCTCGGTGGTGTGGGTATCTTCGCAGATAAACTCACCTTTTTGATGAACCCGCGATTTTAACCGCCGTTTCTTGTCGGCATCTTTCTCTACGGGTAACTTATGATTCAAACCGCAAGCCGCAACATTGGATGTATCATAAAATTCGCCAAAAGAAGGATCGTAGGGGTAAATAACGGCGCAATCGGCCCCGGTTGATTGGCAGACAGCTTCCGCAATTAATTGATACACCGCTTGAGGTGTCGTGGTAATTTGTTCCTGAATAGCCTGCCCAATTTTAAGAAGCTGGCTTTCCAATCCGTTATAATTTTTATTTAGACTGCTCATACTTGGATACCTCCCTATCGATCATCCAGGGTGATTGATGGCCCTGGTGTAGATAACTCAATGCCCGGCAGCCTTTAATGATACGTTGCGCTGCCATTGCTCGATGGCTTGCTGGTAGGCCTGCTCGTTGAATTCGCTCCCCCGGCGGATCAGCGCGGCTCTCAACAAAGCCACCGGCATCCCAAATTGTTTAACCAGGTTGACCATGGATTTTCCTTCTAAGCGGCGGCCTTCGTTTTTGTGTAGCAACTGTTCCAGGTGATGGTAGCCCCGGCCCAATGTTTTCTCAAAAACAGCAGTTTCTTCATCAATATATTCCAATAACCTGACGCGTCCCTGGTTAAGCTCTGGATGTTTGTATCCTTCAAGCGTAACAACCAGCTCAGCTAACTCAGGCAAACAATGGGGCGAGTCAATCTGCAAAAGCCGCATCTGCGTTAAGACCCGGCGGATCAAAATCCGCATCAACCGCCGCCGTCCCCCTTTGCCGGGCGGCGGCGCGCCGTCGGCGGTCAGAAAGAGCAGCGCCCGCAGGTGATCCACCAGAATGCGCTCGCTGGCTCCGGAATCAAAAAATGTTTCTTGCGCCCGGCCCGGATAATAGCGCCTTAATGTTTCCATGAGGGGCCTGATGCTGTCGATCTCAAAAACGGTAGGCCGGTTGGCCAAAATCATCGCCACACGCTCGGTGCCGATCACCGTTTCGGTGAACGGGTCGGGCATCAATTGCAGCGCGTTGGTTTCGGCGTCAATCTGGGCATAGATAAAGAGCGAGTTGGTGAACTCCACAAACCTGCCACACTTACAGCTGCCGGGCCGGCACTGCGGGCCGCAGGCCAGGTGCGGCCCGCGATCATAGAATAGCTCGGTATTGGGGCCGCACTTCCGGTCCGGTTCTTGCCCGTCGATGCCGCCGCCCTGTTTCCAGAAGTTGTGCGCCCGGCCCAATCCAATGATCCGGTCGTCGGGCAGCCCCATATTCTTCCAAGCCCGGCGGCTGTCTGAATCTTCGGGGAAAAAATGGCCCGAAATCGTGTCGCCGGAAAAGTAGGTGGCCCAGATGCGGCCAGGATCGATACCCAGTTGGTGGATCAAAAGCTCCCACATCCGTTCGATGGCTACGGCGCGGTCGATCTGCCCAAACGAAAAAGCGCCCGGCATCTCGAACAGGCTGAGATGGTGGGCGCTCTTACCGATGCGGTCAACATCAAAATGGCGGAAACAGTTTTGCACCAACACATAGGTATGATCCTTGGATCGCTCGCTGAGTTGATCCCGGGCCGTTTCAACCTGGGCCAGCCCCGCGCTCATCACAAACGTCATCGGAATGGAGGGATGCAGCAGCGAGGTTGAGGGCAAAGTCTTAAAGCCTAGCCGATTATAAAACTGAACAAAACGTTGGCTTATCTCTTTTATTTGCATACAACTTTGTGCGCTTTTAACTCAATTTTGATTAAGCTGGGGTGGAGAATTTCATCGATTGGTTGCTGAAATATCGTCCCAAATACTAGAATACTATATATTGTTAAGAGAGTCAAAGGGTTGTAAATTTGCTGTGAAATCTTCTTGCCACTTGGCGAACGCCATCAGTTGGCGTAAAATACAGCCACCATGTTCAACGTCGTGCTCGTCGAGCCTCAAATTCCGCAAAATACCGGCAATATTGCCCGCCTCTGCGCCGCCACCGAAATGCAGTTGGTTATTGTGGGGCGGCCCGGTTTCAAACTGAGCGATCGTTACCTCAAACGGGCCGGGCTGGATTATTGGGACTACGTGCGTTTGCAGCACCTGCCCGATGTAGCGGCCTATTACCAACAACTCGATCTATCGCGGGCCTATTTGCTCACTACCAAAGTTGATCGGCCTTACACCGACATCCGGCCCCAACCGGGCGATCATTTTCTCTTTGGCCCGGAAACCGCCGGCCTGCCCGAATGGCTGCTCCGGGCCAACCCGGACCGCTGCTTTACCATCCCCATGAAAAATCCGCACGTGCGCAGCCTCAACCTGGCCACCAGTGTGGGCATTGTGATGTACCACATGCTGGCTCACTTTAATTTTGGCCGCGATTAATAATGGAACAAAGCCACCTTAAAATTCTGCCAACCAGCCTGCATAAACCCCTCAAGTTGCTACCAAACCGCTAAATCTGTGGTATAATTAAAAATAGCCTGATAAAACATTTGTTCTGATTATTTTTTATTCCCTCTACTAGATGTAGGGCCTTTCCTTTATATAGTGTCTGTATATTGTGGTATTGTGAAAAATGTACTCCGTATTTCGTAGATTTTACGTTTGAGAAGTATTGAGGCGCACCATGTCGGATTTTGTTCACCTTCACTGCCATAGCGAATATTCGTTGCTCGATGGCCTGGGCCGCACGGCCGATCTGGCCAAAGAGGCCGCCCGGCTGGGCCAGCCCGCCCTGGCGCTCACCGACCACGGCGTAATGCACGGGGCCATCGAGTTTTTCCGCAACTGCAAAAAAGAAGGGGTCAAACCCATCATCGGTGTGGAGGCGTATATGACGCCCCACGGCAGGCCTATGACCGAACGTGATCCTCAAAAAGACAAAGTGCGTCATCACCTGCTGCTGCTGGCCCAAAATATGACCGGCTATAAAAACCTGCTCAAAATTTGCAGCGATGCCCAACTGCAAGGCTACTACTACCGCCCCCGCATCGACGCCGACTACCTGGCCGCCCACGCCGAGGGCCTCATCTGCACCACCGGCTGCATGGCTGCCGAAATTCCCTGGCTGCTCAATAGCGGAGAGGGCCGCCCACCCCAAGAAGAAAAAGCCATGGAGCGCCTGGAGTGGTACCTGGAGGTGTTTGGCCGCGAGCGCTTTTTTGTCGAACTGCAAGAACACAACATCCCGGAACTAACTCGCATCAACAAAACCCTCTTTGCCTGGGCCAAAAAGTACGATCTTGGCCTGCTGGCCACCAACGATGTGCATTACGTGACCGCCGATGAAGCCAAGGCGCACGATACCTTGCTCTGCGTGCAGACCTCGGCCCTGGTGAAGCAGCAAAACCGCATGCGCATGTCGGACAACAGCTACTACCTCAAGAGCGAAGAGGAAATGAAGGCCATCTTCCGCCCCCTGGCCGATCTGCCGGCCAGCGCCTTCACCAACAGCCTCAAAATTGCCGAGATGTGCGATGTTGATCTGGAAGACGAAGAGTTCCACCTGCCCGATCCTTTTAAAAACGCCGATAGCCTGGGCCAGAAGCCGGACGGTCAGCCTGCCCTCACCCTATTCACCGCGTCAACCGATGAAGCCTCATTTAATGATGAAGCCTCACTTGATGATGAGGCCTCATCTGATGATGAGGTTTCTTTGCTGGACTCGCCCGATTTTGTTGACCCGTTGACCAAAATCCCGCCGGAATACATCGAGGCCAAAGATTACGAAGGCGCGCTGCGCTACCTCACCGAAAAAGGTTTACCGGAGCGGTACGGCGACCGGGCCAACGATCCCGACATCCAGGAACGCAAAGAGCACGAACTCAACATCATCAACGGCATGGGCTTTGCCGTTTATTACCTGATCGTGTGGGACCTGTGCGAATACGCCCGCGCCCGGAATATCTGGTGGAACGTGCGCGGCTCCGGGGCGGGTTCCATTGTGGCCTACGCCACCGGCATCACCCTGATTGACCCGTTGCGCCACAACCTGATCTTTGAGCGCTTCCTCAACCCCGGCCGCATCTCGATGCCCGATTTTGATCTGGATTACCCCGACGACCAGCGCGAAGAAATGATCCGCTACACCCGCGAGCGCTACGGCGACGACCGCGTGGCCCAGATCGTCAGCTTTGGCCGGATGAAAGCGCGCGCCGCCATCCGCGATGTGGGCCGGGCCATGGACATTCCGCTCAGCGAAGTAGACGTCCTGGCCAAACAGATCAGCGCCATCCCCGGCAAACCGGCCACCATTGAAAATACGCTCGATCCCGAACACGAGTTTTTCTCGCCGGAACTCAAAATGCAGTATGACAATGTGGAACACGTGCGGGAATTGGTCGACTCGGCCCAGAGCCTGGAAGGCGTGGCCCGGCATGGTTCCGTGCACGCCGCCGCCGTCATCGTCACCGACAAACCGCTCACCGATTACGTGCCGGTGATGCGCCCGCAGGGATCGGTCATCACCAAATCCGTTACCCAGTTTGAGTTCCCGGTGTGCGAATCGATTGGCCTGCTCAAGGTTGACTTTTTGGGCCTGTCTACGTTGACCGTGATGCGGCGCGCCGCCGAACTGATCAAAAAACGGCACGGGCTGGATTTTAACCTGAACAATATTCCGATGGATGATCCCGACGCCTTCAAAAACCTGCCCGACTTCCCCCCGCCGGAAAAAGCGTTTGAACTGCTGGCCCGCGGCGATGTGACCGGCGTGTTCCAGGTGGAAGGCAGCGGCATGCGGCGCGTGCTCACCGAAATGAAACCCACCAAATTCGAGCACATTGTGGCCGCCATCTCGCTCTTCCGCCCCGGCCCCATGGAATACATTCCCACCTACATTAAACGCATGCATGGCAAAGAAGCGGTAGAATACAAACACCCGCTGCTGGAAAAAATCCTGGGCGACACCTTCGGCATCATCGTCTACCAGGAGCAGATCATCCAGATCGCCTCGCAATTGGCCGGCTATGCGCCGGGCGACGCCGACCAGATCCGCAAGGCGGTGGGCAAAAAGATCAAGGCCAAGATCGAGGAGCACCGGGCCAAATTCATCAAAGGGGCGGTAGACAACGGCATCGAAAAATCCGTGGCCGAAGCCATTTACGGTGATATTGAATTCTTCGCCCGCTACGGCTTCAACAAAGCCCACGCCGCCGATTACGCCCTGGTTACGTGCCAGACCGCCTATCTTAAAGCCCACTACCCCATTGAATACATGGCCGCGCTGCTCACGGTGGAGCGCGGTAACACCGAAAAAGTGGGTATGCTGGTGGGCGAGTGCCGGGCCATGGGCATCGAGGTGCTGCCGCCCAGCATCAACCACAGTTTTGTGGATTTTGTGATCGAGGATCGAGACGGGCAGCCGCCCGCCATCCGCTATGGCCTGGGCGCCATCAAAAACGTGGGCGAAGGCCCCATCAATGTTATTGTTGAGGCCCGCGAAGCAGAGGGCAAATTTGCCGATCTGGATGACTTTTGCAGCCGGGTAGACTTGCGGCGGGTGGGCCGGCGCGCGCTGGAATGTCTCATTAAAGTGGGGGCGCTTCCCGCCAATTACGCCCCGCGCCCGACCCTGCTGGCTATTGTTGACCGGATGATCAACCTGTCCAGTTCCACCCACAAAGCCGCCGACGTGGGCCAGTTGAGCATGTTTGATATGGGCGGCTTCGATGCCCCGCGCACCGGCTCCATTCTTTACCCCCCGCCGGAAGTGGAAGAGATCAAACAAAAAGAGATTTTGGCCTGGGAAAAAGAATTGGCCGGCAGCTACATGTCTGAGCATCCGCTGCAAAAACATCTGGCCGCCATTAAAGCCAGCAATGCCACGATGCTGGGCGAGTTGGACGAAAGCATGAACGGGCATCACGTGGCCGTGGTGGGCATGATCAATTTTGTGCGCTTCCACCAGACCAAAAAAGGCAAGCCGATGGCCTTTGTAGAAATTGAAGACATCCAGGCCGCGCGAGAAATTGTTGTTTTCCCCAAAGCCTTTGAGCAGCACAAAGATTTGCTGGTCATCGGCAACCTCATTATGGTCACCGGCAAGGTTGATGCCCAAAACGGCGCGCCCAAAATTCTGGCCGACACCATTTCTAATGAGATCACCAGCTACCGGGCCAGTGGAGAAAAATCGGCCTCACCGCCGACTACGGCGGCGCCCTCCACGGCAGCGCCCGCGCCGGCTCAAAATAGTGTACCGGAACCACCGCCGGCCTTTCCCCCGGAACCGGTCAAAACCAACGGCCACGGCAGCAAGCCGCCATCGGGCCAGACCAAACTGGTTGAAACCGGCAGCCCCTATCAAACCGCCCCCTCTGCTGAAGCAGAAGCCTCTGCTCCGGCAGAGACCTCTGCTCCGGCGGAATCATCGCCGGAAACTAAAGCGGCAAGCGGCAGCGGCTGGCTGCACATCACCATTCCCCGGGCCGGCAGCTTGAGCCAGGACAAACACCGGCTCAAAACCGTTTATGATCTGCTCACCCAAACGCCCGGCGAGGATCATTTCAGCCTGTATATTCCCAGCGGGCAAAAAACCACGCGGGTAGATTTTCCAAACCACACCACCAGAGACAGCGCGCGGTTGCGCCAGCAACTTATGCGGGTATTAGGAGCCGGAACCATCCGCGACGAATGATCATCTCATAAGGAAGCCATGATGAAAATCGGTATCTTGACCGGCGGCGGCGACGTCCCCGGTCTCAATCCATGTATCAAAGCTGTGGTGATGCGCGCCCTGGAAGAGGGCCATTCCGTGGTTGGCATTCGCCGCGGCTGGCGCGGCCTGCTCAACTACAATCGTGAGGATGAAGCGGGCAGCCAACAGTGGGTGATGCCGCTGGATAAATCGGTGGTTCGCACCATCGACCGGACCGGCGGCACATTTCTTCACACCTCGCGCACCAATCCGGGCCGGGCCACCACCGCCGATACGCCTGATTTCCTCAAAAGTGGGGAGACGCTGCCGGATAACAAAAGTATCTATGATTTTACGCCCCATATCCTCAAAAATATTGAGCATTTGGGCCTCGACGTGATCATCCCCATTGGCGGCGACGATACGCTCAGTTACGGCCACCGGCTGCACACCGAGGGCGTGCCGCTCATCGCCATCCCCAAAACAATGGATAACGATGTGCACGGCACCGATTATTGTATCGGCTTTTCTACGGCGGTGACGCGCAGCGTGAATTTTATTCATAGTTTGCGCACCAATGTTGGCTCGCACGAACGGATTGGCATCATCGAACTGTTTGGCCGCAATTCCGGCGAAACCTGCCTCATCTCGGCCTATCTGGCCGATGTGGACCGGGCCATCATTTCTGAAGTTCCTTTTGATCCGGAAAAACTGGCCGCCTTACTGATGAAAGATAAACAAGAAAACCCCAGCAATTACGCGATCATGACCATTTCCGAAGGCGCGTCGGTGATGGGTGAGGAAGGCAGCCAACAATCCGAATCGCTGGATCGGCAAAAGCGCGGAAGTGTGGGCGGCATTGGCGCTAAAACCGGCGATATTCTCAGAAAAATCACCGGCCAGAATATTATTTACCAGCAGGTGGCCTACCTCATGCGCTCCGGCACGCCCGATTCTGTGGATCTGATGGTTGGGTTTAATTTTGCCAATATGGCCATGGACCTGGTGGATCGGAAAAAATTTGGACGGCTGGTGGCCTTGAGAGAAGGACGCTACGCGGACGTGCCGGCGGATATTATCTCGCAGGGCATCAAGCGGGTTGATGTGGATGAGTTGTATGATCGGGCGGCGTACCGTCCCAAAGTGCGGCATGTTAATCAAAAACCGCTGTTTCTTTATTGATTACCCCAAAAAGTACCAATAAATTACCTTGACTCGCCTTAAACCACATGTTAAACTTGAGGTATCAAATTCTTAACGATACGATTGAAGTTTTTCAAGGTTGAGAATCACTTAACTTCCTCAACAAAATCAAAGATCCCGGGCAAATCACCTTTCCATTGGGAAAGGTGATAAAAATTTAACGCCTGCACTTTGTAAATTACCATAAGATCAGATGGCTTAAATGAAAATGGTCACCGACGCGTCCAATCGTGAACGCTCGCAAAAGTTCACCCAAATAGCTGTTCTGCTTCTCATTTTTCTCGCCGTTATTTTTAATATTTTAGCCCCTATTTTTGCCTCTATCTGGGCGCAGCAGCCCTTCCCGGGGATGCTTTTCCTGCCTCAATCCATTGCCGCCGATGTATATGATCCTGATTGGGCCGGCCACCAACTCAGCCTGGAACCCGCCGATAGACTATTATCCGTTGACGGCGAAACAATTGCTTCGGGCCGCGATCTGTACGCGGTGCTGCGGCAAAAACAAGCGGGCGATTCCGTGGCGCTCACTGTGGAGAGCGCCCGCTCTCTGGCCGAAACGTCATTAACCATTCCGCTGCGCCCGTGGGCCTTCTTGGATGTATTTGTATATTTCTGGCTGCCGTTTGCCGTCGGCCTGGTTTATTTGGTGCTGGGCATCATTGCCTACCGGATGCGAGGCGGCGAGCAGGTGGGCACCACGTTCATCACCTTCTGTATTTTTGTCTCGATGCTGGTGGGGGGGGTGTTTGATCTGTACACCTTCCATTTTTTGACCCCCGCCTGGGCCTTTGTTTTTCCGCTGGTGGGGGCCGGCCTGCTTCATCTTGGCTTTGTCTTCCCCGCCAAAACGCGGTTGATCCGCCGCCGGCCCTGGTTACGATTTTTGCCCTATAGCGCGGCCCTGGTTTTAGGAGCGGTTAATCTTTTCAGTTTCTATTTTTCTACCGACCCCCGGCTTTATTTTACCGTTCGGATCTGGGATTTTATTTTTATTGGATTATCCGTCCTGTTTTTTTTGATCTTACTGTGGGATGCCCGCCTCTCAACCATTTCTACCCTGGTGCGCCAACAGACGACCATTCTGCTCTGGGGCAGTATCCTTGCTTTTAGCCCAATGGCTGTATGGATGATCGCCAATGTGGTGGGAGCTAATATTCCCTTCTCCTTAACGTCCCTCACGCTTGTTTTTACCCCGCTCATAGCCTTTCCGTTCAGCGTGGCCTACGCCACCCTGCGGTATCGGCTGCTGGATTTGGATATACTGTTCAGCCGAGGCGTGGTTTATACGTTGCTCACGCTGGCGGTCACGCTGGGCTATTTTCTCACCGTCAGCCTCTTGGGGCTGCTATTGCAGGATACGGACCTGTATAAAAACCCCATTATTTTGGCCCTTTTTGTCTTGCTGCTGGTTATTTTTCTGGAACCTATTCGCGATAAAATACAGGGCCTGGTGAACCACTTTTTTGCCTACGACACCTTTGACTCCCGCGAGTTTCTGGAACGTTACGGGCGCGATCTCATTGCCACGCCGCTTGATACCGACCAAATATTAGATATGCTCCTGACCCAAACCGGCAAAGCCCTCAACCCGGAGCACGCGCTGGTATTTTTACGAGATACAGCCCAGGGATTATTTGTTATCCGGGCCAGGTACGGCAAAACCGCCACCCAGAGTATTGAAGTTCCCTTTGCCTTCAGCGATGATCTGGCTCGCTGGATGAAAGAAACCAAAAATATTTTACAACTCACGCCCGGCGGCCAAACCTCCACCCATACCGGCATTTCTCAAGAAGAATTGGCCCGGCTCAATATGCTGAACATCGCGCTCTGCGTGCCGCTGCTGGGGTCCAACCATTTATTGGGCTGGCTGGCCCTGGGCTTTGAAAAATCAGGCCAACCCTACCTGAGCAGCGACCTGGTCTTTTTATCAACCTTGGCCAACCAAACCACCATTGCCCTGGAAAATGCCCAACTGCTGGAAGAAGCCAACCGCCGCGCCGAAGAATTGGAAGCGCTGCAAAAAATTTCCGCCGAAATCCAGGCCCAGGCCGAACCGGACCTGCTGCTAACCTCGGTGGTAGAGCAGGCCACCCGCCTGTTACGCGCCGAAGGTGGTATGGTATTCTTGCTGGAAGCCAACGATAAATCGCTTAAAGTGGTGGTCAGCCACAACCTGGATAAGGATTACTCCGGCTGCGTCATCGAAACCGGCCAGGATATTGCCGGCCAGGTGCTGCAAAGTGGCGAGTCAGTGGCGGTGGATAATTATGATAACTTCCACAGCCATTCGGAACATTTCAAGCAGGCCCGGTTTGGCGCGACCCTGGCCGTGCCCCTGCGCTGGGCCGGTAAAGCGCGCGGCGTGCTGCAACTGGTTCACCGGCCTAAAGGCCAGCGCTTCAGCCAGGATGATGTCTGGCTGATGGAATTTTTTGGCACCCAATCGGCCATCGCCCTGGAAAAATCCCGTTTCCTCAAAGAAGCCCAAAACCGGGCCACCCAACTGGCCACCCTCCGGGAAGTCAGCGTGGCGATGAGTTCTACCCTCAAGCTTGATGACGCGCTGCAACAGGTTATGAGCCGAGCTGTTGAGATTTTGCACGCCGAAGCCGGCTCCCTGCTGCTGCTGGATGCCAGAGGCGAGCAATTAACGTTTGAAGTAGTACTTGGCCCCACCGGCAAAGAATTGGAAGGTGTCAAAACCCCCGTGGGCAAAGGCATTGTGGGCACGGTGGCCGAAACCGGGGATCCGCTCATTATCAATGATGTGGCCGGCGACTCTCGTTTCAATATGGCCTTTGATGAGGCCACTGAATTTAAGACCAAAGATATTTTGTGCGTGCCGATGATCGCGCACGGCCAAAAAGTGGGCGTGATTGAACTCATCAACAAACAAGACGGCACCACCTTTAGCCAGGAAGATGCCGATTTGCTGCTCTCCTTTGGCGCGCAGGCCGCCATTGTGATTGAAAACGCGCAGATCTTTACCCGCACCGACCAGGCCCTGGCCGAACGCATTCAGGAACTGCAAACCCTGCAAATGTTTGATCAGGAACTGCAAACCTCGCTGAACCTGGCCGTGGTGCTGGATATTACCCTGACCCATTTGATGGACTCGCTGGGTATAGAGATTGGACTGGTGGGGGTGATAAAAGATCAGCAGGATGATGAAGGCATTTACCTGCTGGCCCAACACGGCATGCCCACCGAAATGGGCCGCTACAAAAAAGACCCCTGGCCGCTCACCAAAGGGATGTTGGGGCGGGTGGCCCGAACCGGCGAAATTGCCTGGATCAACGATCTTTCTCAGGCTGAAAGTTATATTCCCAAAAATCATCGCACCCGCTCGCTGCTGGTTGTGCCGGTGTTGCGCGAAGGCCGGGTGGTTGCCGTGATCGATCTGGAAAGCACCGACCCCGACTACTTCACCAGCGAAGATGTGGCTTTTGTCAAACTGCTGGCCAGCCACGCCGCCATTGCCATCGACAACGCCCAATTGTTCGACCAGGTCAGGGTAGCTAACGAGGCCAAAACCGAATTTATGAACATCGCCTCGCACGAGCTAAAAATCCCGATGACCAGCATTAAGGGCTATACCAAATTGATGCAAATGGGCGCCGGCGGCGAGCTATCGGAGCAGCAAACCGAATTTTTGAACATTATCACCAACAGCGTAGACCGGATGGCGGGCCTGGTGGAAGATTTGCTCGATGTCAGTCGCATCGAGGCCGGGCGAATTCGCCTGGAAGTGACCGATGTGTTTATGGATGAGGTCATCGATGAGGTGATCAATGCCGTCAAAACCCAGATCGACCGCAAAAAACAGACCCTGGCAGTGGAGATGGCCGACGATCTTCCCCTACTCCGCGCCGACCACAAACGCATGGTTCAGATTGTGACCAACCTGGTCAGCAATGCCTACAAATATACGCCGGAAGGGGGCGACATCACCATTATCGCCAAATCTTATACCAATGGAGATATAGAAGGTGTTGCTGTCACCATCAAAGATACCGGCTACGGGATGTCTGAGGAAGACCAGGAGCAGCTCTTTACCAAATTCTTCCGCTCCGCAGACCAGAAGATCCGCGACGAACCAGGAACCGGGTTGGGCTTATCCATCACCAAAAATATGATCGAAAGCCACGGCGGCGAACTTACGTTTGAAAGCGAACTGGGTAAAGGCACGGCCTTCACCTTTACGCTGCCCCGCGTGTGCGAGGTACCCCCCGGCGTGGAAGTGATAGAGCGGTAAACTCTCATAAAAAAAGAGGAGGCCAAAACCTCCTCTTTTTGATTCCCCTCAGCAATAAAAAATCACGGCGACCAGGCCGGATTCATATCCTCTGCCCGGTTGTTGGTCAGATTGGTTAGCTCAGACCCGTCTTCGTCCATCCGGTAGATGTCCCAATCGCCGTCTCTCTCCGAGGCAAAAGCAATCTGCGCGCTGTCCGGCGACCAAACGGGCGCGACATCATCCGCCGGGTCGTCGGTCAATTGTTGAAGGTCCTCATCATCCAGCGTGAAAATGTCCCAGTTCCCCGCCCGGTCAGAGGAAAAGGCCAGTTTTTGTCCGTCCGGCGACCAGGCCGGCTGCCGGTCCGAGGCCGGATGGTTGGTCATCCGGTTCAATCCCCCATCGGCATCAAGCACAAAAATCTCAAAATCATCGTAGCGGTCGGAGACAAAGGCCAGTTTGGAACCGTCGGGAAACCAGGCCGGGTCCCGGTCATCGGCGGAATTGGCCGTCATTTGATTCAACCCATCCGGGCCGAGGGTGTAAATGTTCCAATCATCATCCCGATCAGAGGCAAAAGCCAGGGTTGAGCCGTCGGGCGACCAGACCGGGTCGCGATCTTCCGCCGGGTGATTGGTCATTCGCTGTACCACGCCGGCTTCATCCAACACGTAGATTTCCCAATTTCCGTCGCGGTCCGAGGCAAAGGCCAGTTTGGACCCATCCGGCGACCAGACGGCATCATCCTCATCCGACTGGTTGTTGGTCATACGGATGACCGCGCCCTCGGCGTTGCGTACATAGATTTCCGGCCCGCCATCCCGGTCGGAGGTAAAAGCGATCCGCTCCGATCCCCGCTTTTCGCCGCCAACAATCACCAGCAGGGTCAAACAAAGGCACAGCGCAATTCCAATGGCCGCCCAGATCCACACCCGCCTGCGCCGGCCTGTTTTTGGGGCCTCAGGCGAGGCCGTAGAAAGCATTGTTGGCGCGGAGATTGTATCCTCATCTTCTCGAAGCCTCGTCGGTTCTTCAATGGCCTGGAGGTGTCGCTGCCACTCGGCCACCGATTGGGGGCGGTTTTGCGGCTGCGGCTGCATGGCGTGCATCACGGCCTGGGACACCTGTGGACTCAGTTTTTCGTTGAGTTTATCGGGCGGTTCAAAACTGGCCTGGTCAACCAGCAAACTCACGCTGTCGGGCGGTTTTTTGCCGGTA
The DNA here is from genome assembly GCA_964612485.1 of uncultured Caldilineaceae bacterium. Lineage (GTDB taxonomy): Bacteria > Chloroflexota > Anaerolineae > 4572-78 > J111 > JAFGNV01. The sequence continues at coordinate 38,858 of CAZTFF010000013.1, read as the reverse complement.
AGCACGGCGTACAGCGTGGCCCCCAGCGAGTAGATGTCGGAGGCCGGGGTGGTGCCGGTGCCGCTGTACTGCTCCGGCGGAGAAAAGCCAGGGGTGATGCCGCGCGCGCCGGTGTTGGTCCGGCTGTCGTCCTGAACCATTTTGGCAATGCCAAAATCTACCAGTACGGCCCGGCCATCGGGCGTTATTTTGATATTTTGCGGTTTGATGTCGCGGTGAATGATGGGCGGGATGTATTGGTGCAGGTAACTGACCGCATCGCAGACCTGGACCAAATAATTAAGCGCCTGCTGCTCTTCCAGCGGGCGCTTTTGCGATTTTACCATTTCCCAGAGGTCAGTGCCGTCAATGTAATCCATCACCAGATATTGCTGGCCGTCGGCGGTAAAATGGTCGATCACCCTGGGCAAATTATTGTGATGCAGCCGGGCCAGAATGCGGGCTTCCTGCTCAAACTGGCGAATACTCTGCGGGGTCTGAAAAAAATTTTCTTTGATGGCTACCGGGATATCAAGTTTGGTGTCGAAGCCCCGGTAGATAGCGCCCATGCCTCCATGGGCCAACAAGCGATCAATACGGTAACGGTTTTCCAAAACAGTATCTTCGGGCAGCGGCATGGGTTGGACCTCCCATCATCAAAAAAGGATGTAACCCCATTAAACGGCAATTTGCGGGGGATGTCAAGTTATTTGGGCGGGGAATCTTGCGTTGTTTTATTGATGCACAACCACCAGCGTGCCGGGGTTATCGGCGGTGGCTGTTACCTGGGTTTGGCCGGGGGGCAGAACCGGATCGGCCCACTCAAAGAGCCGTTGGGCCTCATCCGTTTTTAGGTTCACGCAGCCGTGGCTCATCGGCTGGCCAAAATTCTCGTGCCAGTAAGTGCCGTGGAGGGCGTAGCCGCCGTAAAAATACATGGTGTAGGGGACGTCGGGCAGGTAGTAGCCGGGGCCGCTCATCAATGTAGATTCCAGCTTCCAGTAGATGTTATACTCGCCCAATACCGTAGGCGTGTTGGGCAACCCGGTTGAGGCGATAAACGTAAATACCGGCGTATCCCCTTCCCAGGCGGTCACTTGCTGGGTGGTCACATTGATCTCGATCCATTTTTCGCCGGGATAGGCCGGCTGGTGCGCCAGGGGCAGGTTATCGACAACAAGAGGTGGGGATTCAGAAACAGCATTTTCCACCGGAGCAATGGATTCCGGCGCTGCCTGTTCGGCAGGGTCCACCGCCGGCTCTGTTTCCGTTTCTACTTCCGGCGAAATCGACTCAACTGGCAACTGCGGCCCGATCAAATCGGGGAGATTAAAGATAAAATCCGTTTCCGCAGGCGGTACGGCTAAAGCAGCTTCCACAGCACCTTCAGGCTTGGCCTCTGTGGATTCGATGTTATCAACCTCCAACTCTACCAATGGAGTAGGATCAAATTGAACGGTATCCGCCGCCGAGGTCAGGCCGGAGGCCGCAGTGCCGGTTGGCAGCGGCTGCACAACCGCCGGAGCCGGCTCTAATGCCGGCAAGTCGTCCGCCGCCGGAGGAGTGACCGGCAGCCAGGCCGCCAGCGTATCGGTGGGCACCATCGTAAACGCCACCAGCCCCAGCGCCACCAGGGTGAGCGCTGCAATCAACACCAGCAGCACCGTCATCGAGTCGATGGTGCGCCGGGCGCGATGGGCCAGCACGCCTTTACGAGCCTTTTCCTGAATTTTGCCCGATAACACCTGCTGCCGTAAATTTTGCCCTTCCGTGGCCCCATCGCTCTCGGCAGGGGCCGCCGCTTCGGCGCTCAAGCGGCCTCTGGCCCACTGCATGCCGGCTTTGGCTCGTTCGTTGGCCGGGTCCAGCTCCAGAATACGCTCAAACAGGCTGATACTCTCCTGCGCCGAGGGCGAAACATAGGCCAGCCAAAACATGGCAGCCACATTGTGGGCATCAAGTTGCAGCACCGCGTTTAAATGAACCTGGGCAATATTCTTCTTCCCGGCCCGCGCTGCGTCAATGCCCAGCTTTAATTTTTTGTTGATGGCGGTAGATTCGTCAGTCATGATGAACTACTACAAAAGGGTGGATTAAGTTTAGCATATATTATGTCAGATTGCAATGAGTCTGTTAAAATTTTTGGCTTTGTGGCCCTCAAAACGCTGTGATATAATTTCCTCAAAAAGGAGCATTTTTGTGACCCGAGGCCTGCAACCCCTCATTATTTTTTTCAGCGTGACCGGATTGGCCCTTGCCGCCTGGCTCTCTACCCCGGCCCCCGCTGCCTTAACGCCCCAGGCGGTATCCACCCCCACCCCTCCACCGATCACTGTTACTGTTTCTGCCAACCCACCCGCGTTTGAACAGATCATCAACCTTGGCGTTCCGGCGGGCAACAGCACCGCGCCGCAGCGGTTGGCCCTGAACGCTGAAGCCGGCGAGGTCTACATTTTCGCCGAGGGCGTGCCGGTGCTCAAGCAAGGCAACAGCATCAGCAAGTTTGATATTGAATCGCGCACCTTCACCGCCCTGGCCCGCATCAACCGGGGATCGCCCCGCCCGCTTGATTTGCAGTTTGATGCCCCCAGCGGCTGGCTCTTTGCCCTGTGGAACCCGGCATACGGCAGCCGGCAGCCCCGCACTTTGACCATCGTCGAGGCCCAATCGCTGCAAATTGTCCAGGAAATTCCCCACGTTGATGCCTTTGCCGTGGTTGACAGCCAACTTTTTACCGCCGGTCAGAATCAACTGACCCTGTGGGCCCGCGCAGAAAACAGATTTACGCCAAAAACCCAAGTTGATCTCCCTCCTGCCAACACCTACGGCCCGATGGCCGTGAACCTGGCCGCCAACCGGCTTTACCTGGCCCGTGAGCAAAACGACTCACCCGTGCTTGAAATTTTTTCCGCCGATACGCTCACCTTGGTGGACACTTACCCATCCGATGGCCCCATTCTGAACATCATGCCCAATCCCGCCGCCGGCAGCGTGTTTGTGGTCGAACACCACAGCGATACCCGGCTGTTGCAGCCGCTCTCCATTGATGGCCGCCCTCTCTCATCCCCTACTCCGCTTGGCCCCTACCTGACAAGCAGCGCCCTGGCCCTCTCGCCGGATGGAGCTACGCTCTATTTCAACAGCGGGCAGCTTCGCCCCCTCGATCCCCCATCCGGCGACGACACCGGCCCGGCCTTCATCGACCTGAATGTGGCTGATCTAACCGAGCACCGGCGCATTCCGTTGTTGACCAACTTCAATGAGGTGGTGGTCGATGCTCAAACTCAACAGGCCTTTGCTGTGTATCCATTTGACCACTTACTGTACGTGATCGATTTGCAGAGTAGCGCGGTCCAAAATACCTACACTGCCGTCAATATCCGCGATATTTTGGTTGATGAAACAGCCGGCCACCTGTTTGTAACCGATACCGCCCACCGCGTCCGCCGCCTGGATGCTCAAACGTTTGAACCTCTGGCCGAAACCCGGCTGGATACACCGCTTCAGGGCGGCCAGACCGGCCGCTGGACCGGCGAACTGGCTCTGGACAAAACCCGCAACCGCCTCTACGTGAGTGGCGAACCGGCCTTTGTGCTGGACGCCGGCACGCTCAACGTTCTCACCACCCTGCAACCCGGCGGGCAAGTTGCCCCCGATCCGTCCGGCAACCGCGTCTACTTGAGCAACTGCGGCGTCACCCTTCTGGCCGCCGGCACTCTCACCGGCACCGAAATGCTGCCGGGCAGCGGCCCGCGTGAGGATCAGTTCTCGCCCAATCCCTGCGTGGGCCACAGCCAACTGGACAGCGCCAACCGGCTGCTTTACAGCCTGGTACCCAACAATACCCCCGGCTCTAACAGCGGCAACTATTTGTATGTGTACGATCTGGCCGGCCCTACCCTCATTTTCACCGATACCAACATCAGCATTGGCCAGGTCCTGCCCGATCCGGCCCGGCGGCGGGCGTTTGTCAGCCAGACGCGCCACACGTTCCAACAACTGCGCCTGCTGTCTGTTTTTGCCGATGATTCCGCAGCCTACACGCATCGATTGTTGAGCGTGGCGGGCCAGAGCGCCTACAGCCCGGCCAGCCGCCGGCTCTATCTCAGCGACAACCACCGGCTGCTGGCCCTCAATGCCGATACCCTGGCCGTGGTGAGCGAGATGCCACTGCCCTCCAATTACGATTATCAGGTAAAGGCGCTGAACTCACAGACCGAACGGCTCTATCTGGCCGGGTTCGACGGGCAGATGCTCGTAGCCCAGGGCAGCCGGCCGGTTTCTCGAACCCAAACGCTGGCCACGTTGCAGGCGGCAAATGCGGTTTCGCCTACTACGCGAAGCCCCACCGGCGCGATTTTGCAACTGGAACACACCGCTAACGGCCACCTGCTGGCGCGCATCAACACCGGCCCGGACGGCTTTGGCACCCCCAGGCTATTTTTATCCACCGACGAAGGCCAAAACTGGCAGGATTTAACCCGGACACTACCGCCTTTTGATGCGCAGGCCATGGCCGTTTCTCCCGATTTTGCCGATGATCAAACGCTTCTGACCGGTCTCAATTATTTTGGCAACACGGGCGGCCTCTACCGCTCCACCAACGGCGGCCAAACGTGGGAAGCCGCGATGTCCGGCCTGCGCGATCTGTGGGTTTCCCAACTCTTTGTCTCGCCCGATGAAAACCTGTGGCTGGCCGCGACCACCTACGCCGGGCTGCACGCCTCAACAGATCGGGGCCGAAGTTGGACACCGCTGGCCGAGTTGGATTTTGACGCGCCGCTGTCAACCGTCAGCGCCGCCGCCGTCAGCCCGGATCGAACCGTTCTGGTCAGCCAGAGTCTGGAAAAAATGAACGGCCTCTTCCGCACTACTTTTAAACCCGGCCAGCAGCTGGACGGCTGGCAGCCGGTGTTGGGTCATCCCCTGAACGTATTGGCTTTTGCTCCCAACGGTCAAACCGCCCTGGGATTTGGCACCACCATATGGCAATCAACCGATGCGGGCCGCACCTGGACACCGGGGGGAACCGGGTTGAGCGATCTGGAGCAATTCCAGGCGCAGCGGTTTCTTTTTTCGCCCAACTTTGCCCAAGATCAGACCGTCTACTTTTTCCTGACCCACATTCGCGGCGACGAGTCGGGCCGCCTCTATCGCTCCACCGACAGCGGCCAAATGTGGCAGCCGTGGGCCGGCCCACCTGATAACAAATTGATGACCGCCGTCACTTCAACCAGTTCAGGCGATTTTCTCTTGGGCGACAGCCAGGGCCGAATCACGCGTCTCTCTCCTGCGGACATCGACTGGCTCGAACCGCAACGGCCCGAATCGCGCTTTCCGATGGATGATCTGGCCGTCGCATCCGGCAAAAATCGAGTACAAATGCTGTCTGCCGTCGGCCACGCGCGCGGACTTTTCACCACCACCGATGGCGGGCAAACGTGGCAGCGCGCGTCTTTTCCGGTGCGCAGCACCTCCTTTGCAGGCTACCGCCTGGCGCTTGCTCCCAACGTTGCCGCCGACCCAACGCTGTATGTTGCCACCGGTTTCAGCTTGCACCGCTCCGTGGATGGCGGGGCAAGCTGGCAGCACCTGCGCCGGGAGGGGCAAAATCTTCCGGCGGAAAACGTTACTTTGTCTCCCCACTTTGCCGAGGATGACACTGTGCTCATCAGCACGCCTTCCGCCATTCTGCGCTCCACCGACCGGGGGGAAAGCTGGCAAAACGTGCTGGCCCGACCGCAAGACGCCGGCGCGGCCCGAATTTTGGCCTTTGCCCCCTCCGGCGATGTCACTTACATCTGGTTTGATTATCACGATGCGGTGTTTATCAGCAGCGACAACGGGCGAACCTGGCAGGAAGTTCCCGGCCCTTCAGACGATTATTTTGCCGTGTCTGCGGGCGCGGTATCGCCTGATGGCGCGTTGATGGCGGCGTCAGAATTCCCCACCCGGCTCATGCGAGTTTCTCCATCGGGAGAGCGAAAAATCATCAACAACACGCTCCCGGAGGGCTTGAGCAACATAAACGCTATGAGCTACACCCCAGCGGGAATTCTTTTAGTGGCCGGAGAGGGCGGACTATTTGAAAGCGCCGCTGAGGGGCAGCGCTGGCGGTCTCTCAACCGTGGGCTGCCACCCCGGCCGAATATCCAACACCTGCAAATCTTTGGAGATCAAATCTTTGTGGGATTGGCGGACGGCACCCTTTTGCTGAAGCAAGATAAATCCGGCTGGTACGATGTATCGATTTTTGTGAAGGGAAATTAAGGCCATCCTGTGAGGATTTTTATAACGCCAATCGTCAATTTGACTCCGGTTTGACGTATCCCCCAATTCATGCTATGTTGACTCTATAACAAATGCTTTTTAGTTTTGCCGGAAGACATCTGTAAATCTTTGGTGTTTTTGTGGAGGCGTTTCCCTTGTTGAGCGCAGCCAAATGGAATGCTAAAAAGGCAGCCGGAAGCACCGAATGATGATGTATCAGATGGATTACCAGCCCCATAGTCAGCATTAAATAAGCCGCAACATGTGAGGCGTTTTGGCCGGGTCATTATTGCGGCTTTTTATTTGCCGCCGAACAAAACCCGGAGGACGCGTTTCACTCAAACGATCTCATCTTTGAGATCATACAATGGACAATCAATATAGAAAGGTGAAATGGAAATGGCTAAAGCAGAAAGTGGAAATGTTGTGAAGGTACACTATACCGGCCGGTTGGACGATGGTACGGAGTTTGACAGCTCCTCAGGCCGCGATCCCCTGGAATTTACCTTGGGCACGGGCCAGGTTATTCCCGGTTTTGAACAAGCGGTCGATGGCATGGAGGCGGGCGATACCAAAACCGTCACCATCCCGTCGGAACAAGCCTACGGCCCGCATCACGATGAACTGGTGCTGTCGGTGGAACGCCAGCAGATTCCGGAGCACATCCAGCCGGAAGTCGGCCAGCGCCTGGAGCTTCACCAGCCGGATGGCCGCACAGTGGCCGTGACCGTTACCGAAATTTCCGACGAAAGCGTCTCTTTAGACGCCAACCATCCCCTGGCAGGCCAGGATTTGATCTTTGATCTTGAATTGGTTGAGGTTGCGTAACAAAGCGTTTCCCTCAACCAACGTTTGAAACAAAAATAGACCGTCGACTATCGGCCTCAGACTGTTTTGTGTCCATCACCACGGTTTGGGGTTTCTGTCGGCGGTCTACTTTTTTAAAACCTCATCCCTTGCCTTATCAACATAGTTGGCTAGAATAAACGCAAAGTTTTCAGATACTTGCAAAGGTTCTTATGGCACCGGAAGCGTTATGAGCCAACCAACTCCATCCTTGACCAACCGCATCAAAATCTTCTGGGTGCTTTTCTTTACGTTGATTGGCTTTGGGCTGCGCGTCCAGCGGCTCGATTTTCAACCGCTCTGGGGCGATGAAGGCTGGAGCATTTACTTTGCCGTGCAATCGCTGCCGCAATTGCTGGCCCTGACCGCCCTTGATATTCACCCACCACTTTATTACATTTTGCTAAAAACGTGGTTTGGCCTGGCCGGGGTGGGCGCGGAAACGGGGCGGTTCCTTTCCGTATTGACCGGTACGCTGCTGATTCCGGCGCTGTACCTGTTAGGCCGGCGCCTGTTTAACGATCTTCGCATGGGCGCGGCTGCCGCAGCCGTAGCAGCGGTGATGCCGCTGGCCATTTATTACTCGCAAGAAGTGCGGATGTACCAATTGGTCACGCTGCTGGGGGTTTTGTCGATGGTTAGCCTGGTACGCTGGCAAGCGTATGGCCGGCGGCAGGAGTTGATTGCCTACGTGGGGCTGACCACCGCCGCCCTCTACACCCACTACTATGCCGGATTTCTGATACTGGGGCAGGCGCTCTATTTGCTGCTTGACGGACTTCGCCACCGCTCCCCCGGGAAAAATTCGCTTTCAATCTTGATCGCCCGCCTGCGCCCTGTATTCTGGGTGGGCCTGCTTTATCTCCCCTGGCTGATTTACCTGGGGCCGCGATTAACCACCTACGTTAAAAACAAGCGCGTGGTCGAAGGCTACCTTCCGTTAAGCTCTATCCGCTTTTTTGGCGATCATTTTGTGGCCTTCAGCGTGGGCCACATCTCCGACGCCTTGCAGCAATACATCTGGACCGCGCTCCCGTTTATTCTTGTGGCCGTGTTGGGATTTATTGCGGTTTTGTCGATGCGATCCACCCGAACCTCCCTGCTGCTCTTCTACCTGCTGACCCCGTTGGCGATGGGCTATGTAGTCAATCTGGCCTTTCCTTTTACGCCCCGTTTTTTTGAACGCACGCTGCTGCTGGCCGCGCCCGCCTACTGGATCCTCATCGGTGCGGGCATTATCTGGCTGTGGGATCGACAATACCTGCTGGTGGGCACGTTTGTGCTGGCCATGCTGCTGATCGTCAACATCAGCCTGCTCAGTTTTTACAGCACGCCCCGCTACCCGCGCCAGGATTACCGCCCGCTGCTGCAAGATATTGCCGCCCGCGCCACGCCCAACGATACCCTGCTGGCCAGTTACCAGTGGCAGTTGGGCTTTTACCACGCCTATTTGCCCCCGCCGCGCCCGCGCCTCTTTGAGGTGCCCGGCTGGGGCCAGGGCTGGGCCGGCGCAAACGGGCAATCTCAACTGGAAGAGGATTTGACCCAAATTTTTGCCGCTTCGCCGCGCCTGTGGTTTCCGGCCCACCAGGCACTGGGCCATTTTTGGGAAGACCAAGCCGAAGCCGCCATTGCCCGCCGGGGCTACCCGGCCCTGCTGGAATGGTACTCGCCCCAAACCAAACTCACCCTGGCCGGCGCGCCGGCTGCCACCACCATTAAAGGGCCAATCGGCAATTTTGAAAACCGGCTGGCGCTGCTGGCGGCTACAATCGGCGCAGAGCCTTTTGAAGCCGGGCGCGGCGTAGTGCCCATCGATTTGACCTGGCGCAAAAATAAAAGCCTGGGCAGCAATTATCTGGTCAGTTTGCGCCTGGCCGATGCCGCAGGCCGCACCTGGGCCATCCGCGACAGCCATCCCCAGGCCGGGCAGGCCCATTTCACCGATTTAGCGCCGGGGGATCGGTTGGTTGACCGCCACGGCCTGTTGATCGCCGCCGGCGCACCGCCCGGCACCTACCGCCTGCTGCTCAGCGTCCGCCGCACCGGCGACGCCCATCCCCTGAATTTACTGGATGCCGACGGCCAGCCCCAGGGCGTAGAACTGCTGCTGGCCCAAATCACCGTAAAAGAGCCTGATCCCCCCGTTGACCCCGCCGCCCTGCCGGTGCAGTTGACGATGGATGCCACATTTGGTAAATCAGCCCGATTGATTGGCTACAGCCTGGGCAGCGCCCCCTTTCAATCCGGCGAAACATTGCCGCTCACCCTCTTTTGGGAGTCGCGTGCGGCGGGGCCGGGGCCGCTGCTGGTGTCGATCCAGTTGAAAGACAACGCCGGGCAGCCGGTGGTCATTCACGAGCAGCCGCCCATTCGCCCCACCACCGATTGGTTGCCCGGCACGCTGCTGCGCGATCCACACGATGTTTCGCTGCCGGCCACGCTGCCGCCCGGAACGTACCACCTGGTAGTTGGTTTGCTTACGCCGGACAAAACGCTGCTGGATGTGTCGGGGGGCAAACAGGTTGAACTGACCACGCTCACCACGGTGGATCGACCGCATAACTTTGAGCCGCCGCAGCCTCAAATCGAGCTGGCGGTGAATTTCAACAATCAGATAAAACTGGTGGGCCTGGATACCGCCGCCTCGTCGCTGCAACCGGGCGATGCCCTGCCGGTTACGCTTCATTGGCGCGCGCAGGCCACGCCCGATAAAAGCTGGACTGTGTTTGTCCATCTTTTGAATGAGCAAGGTGATATTGTGGCCCAGCAAGACCAAGTTCCCGGCGCGGGCCGCTTCCCCACCACCGGCTGGCTGCCGGAGGAATACATCATCGACCCTTATACGCTGCACCTGCCTGCCGATGGCCCGCCCGGCGAATACCGGCTGGAAATTGGGTTGTATGATCCTAACGATTTCAGCCGCCTGCCGGTTATCGAAGCCGGAGAAATTGTGAACGATCACGTGATTTTGGAAAATTGGCCGATTTTAGTAGAATAGACCCCATAAGGAATGAGCCAATGGAACGAACCAATGAGATGTGGCTGGAACAGTTGCGCGACGGCCATCCCCAGCAAGCCGGCGCCATTGAAGATTTGAACCAATATTTGCAGCGAGCCGTGATCATTTACCTTCACTCCCGCAGCGATTTGCGGTACCTGGCCGAAAGTGAATTGCAGCAAATGTGCCAGGATTTTGCCCAGGACGCGCTGCTGAAAATTCAAAAAGGGCTGGACTCGTTTCGGGGAAAGAGTAAATTTACTACCTGGGCCGCTAAAATTGCGGCCAACCACACCATCAGCGAACTGCGTCGGGCCAAATGGCGCGATCTATCGCTGGATGCCATCACTGATTCCGGCACTTCGCTGCAAGAGATTTTTGAGTATGATGCCGCATCGGCGGCGAGCGATCCTGATGCTCAGAACGAGCGCAAGCAGGTATGGGACGCCATCAACCACGTGATCAACAATGATTTGACCGGCCGCCAGCGCCAGGTGCTGGTGGCCGTTCGGATAGAAAACATTCCCATGGCCGAAGTGGCCCGCCTGCTGGACACCAATATCAACAATATTTACAAACTACTGCACGACGCCCGGCTCAAGCTAAAATCAGGTCTGGAAGCGTTGGATTTGCCGCCCCACTATATTTTGAAATTATTTAGCGACAATGGGTAAGATTGGGGAAGCTACGGCGTCTAAAAGCAAAGACGGCGTGAGCGATGGAGTAAAAGCGATGAGCAAGCCAACGATAAAACTACTGATCCAATCGGCTTTGGAAACCAAAGAAAAAGAGATTTCTTGCCAGGAATGTTACGATCTATTGGACGAATACACCGACTTGATTGTTGAAGGGGCCGCCCCCTGCCAGGTGATGGCGGTGGTCAAGCAGCATCTTAAAAATTGCCCCGATTGCACCGACCTGTTTGAGAGCGTGCTGACCATTATTGGTTCCGTAGATGATCCCTGGCCCTGCGACCCATCGAGGCCGGTATAAGCCGGATTCTTTCTGAAAAACAAAAACAACCAAGGAGCGCGTTTGCGCTCCTTTTTTGATGTTAGAAATTTGTATCTTCTCAATGTTTCGGGGGAACGAGGTCTGAGCCTGCCGAAGACCGTTGGTTTCGACAGGCTCAACCAACTCTGCCCCAGATTATTGAGAAGATACAGAAATTTTTATTGCTCTCTGGCCGTAAACTCAATTCTGACCATAAACTCGTTTTCCACCGTAAGCGTATTGGCAAAACTGGGCGGTTCAAAACCAAAATCAGTCATTTTTAGCTGGGTGGTGGCCGTGCCGGTTACGGTATCGCCTTGAACGGTGGCGGTGACGTCAAAGGTGGCCGGTTGGGTGATCTCCCGGATAGTTAAATCGCCCAGGAGTTTGAATTGAACTTCTTCGCCCTCGGTGTAGGTTTGGGGCGCGCTTTCCAGGCCGGTGGCGGTAAATTGGGCCAGGGGGTATTGGCTGAACTGCGGCCCGTTTTCCCGAATCCAGTTGTCCCGGAGGGATTGATCGCTGACCAGGGTGTTGAGTTTGACCGTAAATTGGTTGGTTCCTTGCAGCGCCGACAGGTCATCAAAATTGATAGTGAATTGTCCTTCGATTTCCTGCGTTTTGCCGATGGTGTCTACCAGCCCGGTCTCGATGCCATATTTGGCTAAGGCCCCCTCAAAAAATTGTTCATCGACAATATAGGCCGCCGTCGATTCGGACGGCACGATCTGGTAGGTGTGCAGGCCGCTCAACGCGCCTCCGGTGCTACCGGCGGTATCGCCCGTTTCCGCCTCGCGGTCCGGCACCGGCGTGGGCGGGATTGGGGTGGGAGTTGGTTCCGCCGTTCCCCCACAGGCCGCCAGCAGCAGCACAAAAACCATCATTAAATTTAATATCAAGGCTTTTCTCATTGATGTCTCTCCTCATAACCCGTAAGGGTTTTAAAATCCGCCAATACATTCTGTTTAGAGTCCGCGAAGTTACGCGAAGATACGCTAAAAATTTTCTCTTTGCGCGCCTTCGCGTAACTTTGCGGACTCTTTCTCCAGCGGAATACCATTGGGAAAATAGGGCGGTAATACTTTGTTCCCCTGGCCGTACTGCGCCACCAGCACCCGCGCAACCATTGAATATAACCCCTCATGGCGCATGGTAGCTGTAGGCGGGGTTACGGTAGCCATATCCTGTACGGCCAACCCCGGCACAAAATCATAGGCCAGAAAGGCCTCGACCAGGGCGGCATCTTTACTGATGATGTGGAGGGGCGTGTCAAAACTGTCGTTGCGCCGCGATACTTGCTGTGGCTGGTGGTCGCCAATGAGGATAAAGATCGACTCTTCATCTCCCGTCTGTAAAATATAATCGGTGAGAAACCTTAACTGGTAATTAATAGCGTTCAGATAGTTTTGCCGTTTAGCCTGGTGCGTGGGCACCGGCGGTATCTCCGGTTCTCCCATCATTTCATTAAAGCTGCGCCAATCGCTGGCCGGTTCCGGCAGCGGCACCCACGGAAAATGGGAGTTTTGGGTAATGAAGAATAAAAAGGAGGGATTTTCTGATTTGTTGATCACGGTCTCGCGGGCAAAATTGAGCGCGTATTGGTCCGGCGGGGCCGGCCCCCAGCCGTAATGGGGGCCGGTGTAATTGAGATCGCTGTAGTGCAGCCAGTGGTCGGCTTTATGAAAATTTTGGTAGGCCTGCCATTTGGCCTCATCCAGTTCTTCCGAAATGGATGAAAGCCAGGTGGTATCGTACCCCTGGCTTTGAAGAAACTGGCCCAAATCCGGGTAGGTTTCGGATTGATATTTATCAACCAGGGCCAGATATTGGGGGTGGGTATCCACCCGCAGCCCAAATAAGGCGCTGGTATAGGCCATCCAGGAGCCGCCGCCCCAGGTGGGCGATTCGCTGAGCGTGGAGGCCGCGTGCCAGCCCGCCGCTTGAAGTTGCGGTTCCAACTCGGCCAGCAGGGCCAGATAGGCGTCTTTGTAATCGGGACGCCGGTACAGCACGCTGCCGTAAGATTCTACAAAGATCAGATAGATGTTGGGCTTTTTTAGCAAGGTGTAGCCGTTGTAGTTGTAGATGGTTTGCAGAGACGTATCATCAAAATGAGTCACCTGCCGGCGAACCCGAACCGACTCTTGCAAATTCTTCTGAAGTTTATAGCCAAAACTACTGATGACCATTTTGGGGCTGGCCAGGGCCGTTTGCTGGGTGAGCAGATAGACGCCCATTACCAGGGCCAGCGCCACCAGTCCGATGCGCGAGCCGCGGCTCAGTTGCTCAACCGGAATGCCGCCCACCAGGGTTCGGACCAGCCACCCAATCAGCAGAAGGCCAACCATCAGCCCGCCAAGGCCGATGGCGTACACGCTCAACGGTATCTTCAGGCTGTGGGCGATCATCTGCAAGCCGTCAACCACCAGCCGGTAATGGCTGTAAAAGACCGGGTCCGATTGGTAGAGCGAGAGCATGATGCTCTCATACAGGTAGTAACTCAATGCGGCCACGTAAACCGCCAGAAACAGCCGGCGGAACCAACGGCTTTTGCGCGGCGTTCGCAGCCAGGGCACCAGCACCCAAAACGCGGTCAGCAGCGGGATTTCGGCATTCAGCCGGAACATATCCAGGTTATTGCGCCACACAACCAACTGTTGGACTATTTCGGTTAGGCTGCCGGCTTGAAAGGGTAGAAAGGTGGTGGTTTCCCGATTGAACAGGTAGAGCGGCAGGAACAGCAAGCTGTTTAAGGCAAGCAGGCAAGCCCAGAATACCAGATCGGGATGGTGAAAATTCTTTTGTTTTGTCGATGGTTTTTTGAGCATAAGTTGACATTTACTCCGTGATCAGGTGCACAGAAAGTTTAGCAGGCCGGGAAAGTCGCGTCAAAAAAGATCAAGTTGCAATTCTGTGCATGTTCGTGTATAGTATTACGTGCCTGCCGGCTCTACGCGGATGGAGCGACCATCATTAGAGTAACAGGCTGCCGCCCCTAATTTTATTCTTGCTATTAAAATTCCATCAGGCGGCAATTGAGGAGCGCCTATGCGCTCCTTTTTATTTTCCGCTTGGCGATTCTCAAGTTTTAACGTACACTTGGTATACAGCGGCCACGCAAATCATTCACGAGGAGGTGTTGTTGTGACCACAAAAATAGTTGTTTTGGAAGGCGACCAGACCGGCCAGGAATTATTGGAGGAAACGCTGCGGGTGTTAGACCCCAATGTAACCGGCCTGGATTGCGAATTTGTTAAATTTGACCTGAGCCTGGAGAATCGGCGCAAAACAGAGAACCAGATTGTGTGCGATGCCGCCGAGGCGATGAAAGAAATCGGGTTGGGCCTAAAAGCAGCCACCATCACGCCGGAAGGCGCGGGCGATGTGGGCAGCCCCAACGCCATCCTGCGTGATGCGGTTGAGGGAACGGTGATTGTGCGCACCGGGCGGCGCATTCCCGGCGTGCGGCCCGTAGCCGGCGCGTATGCGCCCATTGCGGTAGTGCGGATGGCCGTGGGCGATGCCTACGGCGCGGAAGAACATCGAGAAGGCGAGGGGCTGGATGAAATCGCCTTCCGCACCGAGCGTATCACCCGCCGTCACTGCCGGGCGGTGGCCGAGTTTTCTTTTCAGCACGCCGAAAAAATGGGGGTCAAAGTATTTGGCGGGCCAAAATATACGGTCAGCCCGGTGTATGAAGGCATGCTCAAAGAAGAAATGGACGCCGCCGCCGAAAAGTATCCCGGCGTCCGTTACGAACCGCAATTGATCGATGCCACCTACGCGCTGCTGATGACCAATGCCGGGGATGGCATGGTCATCCCCTCGCTGAACCGGGACGGCGATTGTTTGAGCGACCTGGTGCTGCAAATGTTTGGCTCTATTGGCGGCGCGGAATCGCTGCTGATCTCTTTTGATGACAATTGGACCCACCAGGTGGTCATGGCCGAAGCGCCCCACGGCACCGCGCCCGCTCTGGAAGGCAAAAACCTGGCCAATCCGCTGGCCATGATTTTGGCCGGCGCGGCCCTGTACCGCTATATGGACACGCCCGAAGCCGCGCAAATATCGCGAGCTATTTATGAATCGTCATTTGAAGCGGTGTATGATGGCCTTCGCACCACCGATCTGGGCGGCACCAGCTCTACCACCGAATTCACGGATGAGGTGATCCGGCGCGTCAAATCAAAATTAGAGGTTTGGCAGGCGCTGGGCACTTGAATTATGATCCATCATCAAAAAATAAAAATCCGCAGCGCAACTGAGGATGATGTCCCCGAAATTGCGGCCCTTCTCCGGGACCTCCAACAATTTGCCCATCTTAACGAAGAATCCCTCTCGGATACGGAGCAGCGCATCAGTCGCCATTTCCGGTTATGCGCGGCCAGCGATAGCCACACCGTTTACGTGGCGGAAAACGCCGATGGCCGGGTGGACGGCTACACGGTGGTGCATTGGTTGCCGTACCTGCTGCTCAAGGGGCCGGAAGGTTATGTTTCGGAGCTGTTTGTGCGGGCCTCGGCCCAGGGGCAGGGGATTGGCCGCCTGCTGCTGGAAGCCGTGAAAACAGACGCCAAACAACGCGGCTGTTACAGGCTGTCGCTGCTGAACATGCGTAACAGAGAGTCGTACCGGCGCGGGTTTTACAAAAAAGCCGGCTGGCAGGAGCGAGCGCATGCCGCCAACTTTGTGTTATTTCTTTGATATCTGAGATTCAAACCCGGTTCACATCGTGCGAGTGGCTTTCTTGCATGCCGGCGGGGGTAATTTCGATGAACTCGGCGTTGGCCTGTAATTCCTCAATGGTCCCTGCGCCGCCGTAACTCAGGCCGGAACGCAGCCCGCCCACCAGTTGGTAAACCAACTCTTTAACATGCCCCCGGTAGGGAACCACGGCTTCCACGCCCTCCGGCACCACTTTGGCCCAATCCTCCTGGCTTTCGGCGCTTTCATCTTTTTGCTGCTCCACGGCTTTGCGGCCCATGGCCGCGCCCAGCGAGGCCATGCCGCGCACAATCTTGTTCTTCTGCCCGTTGCGGATCACGGTAGAGCCGGGCGATTCCTCGCAGCCGGCAAACAGGCTGCCGATCATCACCGTAGAGGCCCCGGCGGCCAGCGCTTTAACCATATCTCCCGAAGCTCTGATGCCGCCGTCGGCAATAAGGGGGATGTCGCGTCCTGTTTCGGCCACGCCCGCCACGGCATCCATAATCGCGGTCAGTTGGGGTACGCCAAAACCGGTCACAATGCGGGTGGTGCAAATAGAGCCGGGGCCAACGCCCACTTTAATGGCATCGGCGCCGGCCTCGGCCAGCTCGCGCGCGCCTTCTTTGGAGGCTACGTTGCCGGCCACAATTTGGGCCTGGGGGAACGTTTGCCGTAAATTCTCAATCATCGTCAGGCAGTGGTCGGCGTGGCCGTGGGCAATATCCAACACCAGCACATCCGCGCCGGCGGACAGCAGGGCTTCGGCCCGCGCCATATCGTGCGGCTGCACGCCAAGGGCCGCGCCCACGCGTAGTCGGCCCCGCTCATCCTGCGTAGCATTTGGATTTTTCTGATGCTTCACCAGGTCCTGCGCCGTGATCAATCCAACCAACCGCCCCTCATCGTCCACAATGGGCAATTTCTCTAATCGATGCCGGTGCAGTAATTTTCGGGCTTCTTCGGGAGAAACGGCGGGTTTGACAGTGATTATTTGATCGGGCGGCGTCATCACCGAGCCAACAGGCGCCAGGTTATCCGGGGCAAATAAAACATCCCGTTGAGTCACCAGCCCCACCAGTTCTTCCCCGCCGTTGGTAACCACCAGCCCGCCCACATCGTGCTGCTCCATCATGCGGTGCGCTTCGGCAATGGTGGCGGTTTGGGCAATCGACCGGGGGCGCTCGACCACAAAGCCCTGGGCGCGTTTTACCCGCTCCACCTGCCGGGCCTGGGCATCAATCGTCATAAAACGGTGAATAATGCCGACTCCGCCCACCCGAGCCATGGCAATTGCCATTGGCGCTTCGGTGACCGTATCCATATTGGCGCTCATAATGGGCAGGTACAGCCGGATGGCGGGCGTTAACCGGGTGAAGGTGTCAACATTTTGCCGCGAGGAAATAGATGATCGTTGGGGAACCAACAAAACGTCATCAAAAGTTAATCCTTTGGTTGCTCGAATTTTCATAGCTTTACCACGCTTTCTTTCTGTATGAAGCCGATAGTTTGTTAAGGAGATTTTACCTTACGCCATTATTTTCGGCAATCACCTTAAAATACTGTCCCGGTCACTTTGGCCCACAGGGGATGACTGTGCTACAATGAAGCTTAATGAACGTTATTTTAAGGAATGAGGCATACAATTTACCCCATCCCGAAAGAGGAGCATAAACCATGTCAGTCATACGTGAAATTATTTCAACCAACCAGGCCCCTGCTGCGGTAGGCCCTTACTCGCAAGCAGTGCGGGTGGGCGATTTTGTCTATACCGCCGGACAGATTCCCCTGGTGCCGGAAACCGGCAAACTGATAGAAGGAGGAATCGAGGCCCAGACCCGGCAGGTGATGGAAAACATATCCGCCGTGCTCGAAGCTGCCGGCAGTAATCTGGCCCAGGTGTTCAAAACCACCATTTATGTGACCGACCTGGCCAATTTTGCCGCCATAAACCAGGTGTATGGCGGTTTCTTCTCTACCAACCCGCCGGCCCGCAGCACGGTGCAGGTAGCCGCCTTGCCGCTGGGTGCCCAAGTAGAGATTGAAGCCGTAGCCGTGGCATAAAATTCACGGCTGCAAATCTGTTTGATTTTTGCTCAGAAACAAAGTATAATGTGACTATGTGTAACACAGACGAATAGTGAGGTGACCAGTAATAAATATGGAGGGTTATAACCCATCTAATGAAAGCAAGCCGGCCGGCTCTGAAGAAGATATGATGAGCATGGCTGAACTCCTGGATCAACAGGAGGAACTTTTTCGGGTTCTCAAACCCGGCGACATTGTCAAAGGCACGGTGGCCCAAAAAAGTTCAAATGAAATATTGATTGATGTTGGCGCTAAATCCGAAGGTATTGTAGACCAGAAGGATTTGAGCAATCTCAGCTCTGAAGAATTGGCCGAGATTAAGGAAGGCGATAAAATCCCTGTTTTTGTGGTGAGTGTGGAAGGGGAAGAAGACCGGATCAGTCTTTCTCTAAGCCAGGCCAGAATAGAAAAAGACTGGGACGAAGCCGAACGTCTTTTTGAATCCAAAGAAACTATTGAATGTAAAGTAGTGGGCAACAATAAAGGCGGCCTGTTGGTTAGCTTTGGCGAGATCAGAGGGTTTGTTCCCGGTTCTCTGCTTATCAGCGCGCAGTTTGGCGGGCCTAATCGCCCTGATCGCTGGAGCCAGTTGACGGGCGAAACCTTACGGCTAAAGATCATTGAAGTAGATCGGGACCGGAATCGTTTGATCTTGTCGGAAAAAGCGGCGGAAGAAGATCTACTTCAGGAAAAAGCCGAATTCCTGGATGAATTGGAAGAAGGCAACACCCGCATGGGCAAAGTGACCAGCCTGGCCAACTT
Source organism: uncultured Caldilineaceae bacterium (assembly GCA_964612485.1). Taxonomy (GTDB): domain Bacteria; phylum Chloroflexota; class Anaerolineae; order 4572-78; family J111; genus JAFGNV01. The sequence continues at coordinate 20,215 of CAZTFF010000013.1, read as the reverse complement.
TGGCGCGTTTGTTGATATTGGCGGGGTCGATGGCTTGATTCATTTATCTGAATTATCCTGGACCCGCATCTCGCATCCTCGTGAAGTGCTCAAGGTAGGAGATGAAATTGAGGTGTATATCCTCAACGTTGATCAGGAACAGCAGCGGGTGGCGTTGAGCCTGAAACGGCTGGAACCGGAACCCTGGAGCGAAGTTTTTGAGCATTACAGTATCGACCAGGTGGTTGATGCCGTGATCACCAAACTCACCGATTTTGGCGCGTTTGCCCGCCTCGACGACCGCATCGAAGGGTTGATTCATATTTCTGAAATCAGCGATAGAAATATTGTCCACCCCAAAGATGTTTTATCCGAAGGGCAAGATGTCCAGGTGAGAATTATTCATATCGATCCCGATCGCAAACGCATGGGGTTAAGCCTGAAGCAAGTTGAGGGATACGAGGACTGGCTGGATTATAAAGACGACCAAACTGAACCGGCAGAGGAGTCACCCGCCGAGGAAGCTGAGGTTGAGCAGGATACCGCTGAAGCCGAGCCGGGCACTGCTGAAGATGAAAGCGAAAATGCCGTGGATGAAACCACGGACGAGTAACCTTAAGTAGTTCGATCTAATTCAGGTAACTAGAGTGTTGATTGGTGGCCCCAGCAGATGCTGGGGCCATGGTATAAATGGCAAAGTTGAGAAAAAGATCGATAAATTTGAGAAGACAAATCGTGTTTTCCGGCTATATTTTTTACCGGATTTGACAATTAGGCTTGGACAAGGTACTACATAGTTATCGAAGTTAGATTTTGTGAGGATTTAAATGTCTGATAAATTTGATCGTTTTACCAAGCGCGCGCGTCGCGTGTTAACGCTGGCCCAGGAAGAAGCCCAACGCTTGAACCATAATTACATTGGGACCGAGCACCTGTTGTTGGGGCTGGTCCGTGAAGAAAACGGTGTAGCCGTTCGCGTGCTGCGAGATTTAGGGGTTGATCCCCGCCAAATCCGCGAGCGAGTTGAGCGTACCGTTGGCCGCGGCCAGCGAGCTATGTACGGAAAATTGAGCTTAACGCCCCGCACCAAACGAGTGATCGAACTGGCGGTTGATGAAGCCCGCCGGCTGGGGCATCATTACATTGGCACGGAACACCTGCTGCTGGGGTTGGTCAGAGCCGGTGAAGGCGTGGCCGTGGATGTGTTGAAAGGGCTGGGCGTGAGCCTGGATAAAGTCCGCTCTCAAACGGCCCGGGTGATGATGGAAACGTCATCACAAACAGGCTCTGGCACTTCATCAAGTAAAGACCCCAATAAAAACACCCCTCTGGTTGACCAATTGGGCACCGACCTGACCGCCCATGCCATCGAAGGCAAGCTGGATCCGGTGGTGGGCCGGCAAATCGAGATTGAACGGGTCATCCAGATACTCTCCCGCCGCACCAAAAATAACCCGGCCTTGATTGGCGAACCCGGCGTGGGCAAAACCGCCATCATCGAAGGATTGGCCCAGCGCATTGTCAACAATGAGGCCCCCGATACCCTGCTGGGCAAACGGGTGGTCATGCTGGATGTCGGTTCGCTGGTAGCCGGAACCATGTATCGCGGCCAGTTTGAAGAACGGCTCAAACGCGTGATTGACGAAATCAAAGAATCAGGCGCCATTCTGTTTATTGACGAGTTGCACATGCTGGTGGGCGCCGGTTCCGCCGGCAGCTCTGTAGACGCGGCCAACATTCTCAAGCCCGCGTTGGCGCGCGGCGAGTTACAATGCATTGGCGCCACCACTATGGACGAATATCGCAAGCATATCGAAGGCGATGCCGCGCTGGAGCGCCGGTTCCAATCGGTGATGGTCGAAGAACCCAGCATCGAAGAAACCTACGATATTCTCAAGGGCGTGCGCAGCCGCTACGAAGCGCACCACAATCTGGAAATTACCGACGAAGCGTTGTCGTCGGCGGCGCATCTGGCCGCCCGGTATGTGACCGACCGTTTTATGCCGGACAAGGCGATTGACCTGATTGACGAGGCTGCTGCCCGTGTTCGGTTGTATAAGATCCCCTTTGCTTCTGAAATGAAAAAAGCGGTAGAATCACCGCCCGAAGCGGATAAACCGGACAATATAGAAGATATGATGTTGCTGGAAGATCAGGCCGACATCTTTGATAACGAAGACCTGGACCTGAGCTTTAAACCCGATCCGAACCAGCCCAAGGTGACGGCCGAGGATATAGCTGAAGTAACCTCGATGTGGACCGGCATTCCGGTTCGCCAGTTGGCTACCGAAGAAAAAGAACGCCTCTTGCAGATGGAAGAGGCCTTGCACCAACGCATTGTGGGGCAGCATGAAGCGATTGTAGCCATTTCTAAATCTGTGCGCCGGGCCAGAGCCGGTATGAAAGACCCCCGCCGACCAATAGGCACGTTCATGTTTCTGGGGCCCACGGGCGTGGGCAAAAGCGAACTGGCCAAAACCCTGGCCGAATTCATGTTTGGCAGCGAAGACGCGCTGGTTAAACTGGACATGAGCGAATTTATGGAACGGCACAACGTGGCCCGGCTGGTTGGCTCACCGCCCGGCTATGTGGGCTACGAAGAAGGCGGCCAGCTAACCGAAGCCGTCCGCCGCCGGCCCTATAGCGTAATTTTGTTTGATGAGATTGAGAAGGCGCACCCGGAAGCCTTCAACACGTTACTGCAAGTAATGGAAGACGGCCAACTCAGCGATGCCAAAGGCAAAAAAGTTGATTTCCGCAACTGTATTCTCATCCTGACCTCTAACGTGGGCGCAGATTTGATCAAGCGAGAAACAAGCCTGGGCTTTAACATCAAGCGGGCTGAAGAACTCAGCGAAGAAGAAGCCTACAGGAAAATGCGCAAACAGGTCATGGACGAGATGGAGCGCATGTTCCGCCCGGAGTTCCGTAACCGGCTCGACAGCACCATCATCTTCCGCGCCCTGAGCAGAAAAGAGATCAAAGAAATTGTTGATCTGCTGCTGGACGACGTGCGGGAACGGCTGGATGAACGGGAAATGACCCTGGTGGTAACCGAGGAAGCCAAAGAACTGATTGCGGAAGAAGGCTACGATCCTGATTTTGGCGCGCGCCCCCTGCGCCGCGTGATCCAAAATAAAATTGAAGATGCCATTTCCGAAGGTATTCTGGCTAACGAGTTCAAAAACGGTGATACCGTGCAGGCAGATGCGGAAGACGGCGAAATTGTCTTCAAAGTTATCGATTCTTCGCCAACCGAAGACAAAGTTGCTTCGCCGATGCCTGAAGCTATGGCCTAGCCTGAAACGTCAAAAAAGAGAGCAAAACAAACAAAAAAGACCGGACATCTGTCCGGTCTTTTTATTTTTTCATTTTCACAACGTGATCCAAAACTACCCTTGAGCCTGTTCGCTTTTAAGTTGGCTGTGGATGGTTTCAATTAAATTGCTGGAGCTGAAGGGTTTGGTCAGGTAGGCATCGGCCCCCATGGCGTTGGCTTTCGCCACTTCATCTTCCTGGCCGATGGCGGTAACTACAATAATTGGAATATGCCGGGTTTCCGGGTCTTTTTTGGCCGCAACCAAAAATTGATAACCGTCCATCAACGGCATTGAAATATCGCAAGTTACCACATCCGGTTTATGTTCTCGTAAGAGGTTCAGCCCTTCCAGGCCATCTTCCGCCTGCAAGGTTTTAAAGCCGGATTGCTCTAACATTCTGGCTACCAGACGCCGGATATGGACTGCATCGTCAATAATTAAGATTGTGGCCGCCACCGTTTTTCTCCCTCAGCATTAACTAAACCAGACTTTGTTGGGCCTCGGCAGAGGTGGGATGAATGGGAAAAATACGATCCAGCATGGTCAACCGGAAAACGGTTTGCGCCTGCGGTTGAATGGCGCTCAGGGCAATAATTCCGTCTTTTTCGCGGGCCATACGCAAGCCGGATACCAGTGAAGCTAATCCCGAACTATCAATAAACGGCACATCTTGGAGATCAATAATTATTTTGGGTCGGTCTTGTTCCAGTAAGGTTTGCAGGGTCTCGCGCACCTGCGGGCTTGTTGTTGCGTCAAGCCGCCCGTTGAGGCGCAGCAGTATAATATTGCCCTCAAGGGTTTGGGAAAGTATATCCATCATGCCCGTCTTTTACGCTTCTTCCAAGCTGTTCTTGGCGTCGTCTACACTATCGTGAATTTCAAAGACCCGGTCAAACATGGTCAATTCAAACAGCAGCCGGGCCTGTGATTGGGGCGCAGCCAGTTTAAGGTTGGTAGACTCGCCGCCCAGAGTTTTTAGCCCCGATACCAGGGCGGCCAGGCCGGAACTGTCGATAAACGGGACCTCTTGCAAATCGACCACAACTTGAGTGACCCCTTGATCTACCAGATCTCTAAAGGTTTGTTTTGCTTCTTCTGCCGAACGGGCATTGAGGGCGCCGTTGAATGAGACAATGCTTATGGCAGGTGTTACAGAATTGGTTGAGATTTCCATTGATTTCCTCCAGCTACGCTAAAGATGTGGGAAAGGCTTCATTGTCATATTGTAACCATTAAAGAAAGATGAAGCAATTTACAGTGTGCTGTTTAAGTTTTTACGAAGGGGGCAATAACTTTAAGAGATGCCAGTGATTGTTCCCATTTTCTGTGTCGTGTTCATAAGAGACAACGTCCATAATTTGGCGCACAATGTGCAATCCGTAACCGCCTTCTTCCAGTTGATGGGGATCGGCCTTGGGAGAGGGGATTGTATTAGGGTTAAAACTCTTGCCGGTATCGTAAAAATCTAACTGTATGCCGTTGTTCAACAGGGTGATCTGGCAGTCAATATCGCCTTGAATGCTGCCGTAGGCGTGTTTGATAATGTTGGTGCAGATTTCTGAAATAGCTAATTCAACCTGATAGATAAAATCATTGGCGTGGGGGTTGGCCGGTAACGCGGGTAACTGGCGGCACAGGGAAGTGATTTTTTGAGATATTTCCCCTAAATATTTTACATCCGCCGGACAGGAAAAATCTTCTGTTTTAATGATGGTGGAGATGTTCTGGGGCAGCCTCATTTTTGATTCGGGCAACATTTTGATAATAAGCAAGGTGACATCATCCCGCCCGTGGGCATCCCGGCGGAAGTTGGATATTTCGGCCTGGATGGCCTGTTGCAACTGTTCCGGCGATTCGTTGGCCCGCGATTCGATGAGGTAGATCAGCCGGTTCAAGCCAAACAAGTTGCCGTTGGGGGCTTGCGCCTCGGTGATGCCATCGGTGTACAGCACCAGCGTATCGCCGGGATAAAGCTGCACGGTTTCCATAATTTCGCTGCGGTAGCCGTAGATACCGATGGGGGGCGAGGTGGCCCGCAATTGTTCGGTGGCGCGGCTTTGGGCGCGCCAGAGAATTCCGGGTGTATGGCCGGCGCTGGCGTAGTTGAGTGTTCCGGCGTAGGTATCGATAGCGGCCACAAAAACGGTGGCAAAGGAATCGATGCGGCTTAAATCCTGGTACAGCACGTTGTTGGCCTGGTCGATAATAGCGTGGGGGGCTTCGCCGCGCATGGCTTCAACCCGCAGCATGGTGCGGGTAACGGAGGTCAGCATCGCCGCCGGAATCCCTTTGCCGGCTACATCGCCAATAACCAGCGTCAGGTTTCGCTCGTCTACGGTGATAAAATCATAAAAATCGCCGCCCACCTCCGAGGCGGGAATAGACACCACCGCAATAGAAATACCGCCCATCTGCGGCAGTTGGGTGGGCAAGAAGCTCTCCTGGATTTCGGCGGCAATTTCCAACTCGCGGCTCAAACGCTCTTCCACAATGATCCGTTGATGAGTCAGAAAGTTTTTGATGATTGCGCCCACCTGCTGGGCCAGGGCTGCTAAAAGTTTAACATCGCCGGCGGTAAAATTTTTGTTGGCTTTGTTAATCAACCCCAGGGCAACTTTTGTATCTTCTTCGTCCAGAATAGGCAGGGGCGTGGCCAGCATATTTTCCACATAAGTCGGGGCGTCGGGCCAGATTTCGCGGCAGGCTGTTGGCGTGTTATATAAAACCACATTGTTTTGGGCAATGAGGTTATCCAGCAGTATTTCGTGGCCAATATCCCGGCTAATATCGTCTGTGCAGGAGACACATTCCAGGGTATCGGATTGATTGAGCAAAATAAATCCGTTTTCGGTGTCTACCACTTTACGAATTTCCTGTAAAATGGAGTGCAGTGTGGCGATCAGGTCCGAGGTAATGGTCAAACTTTGGGTCACGCGGTAGACCAATTCAAGTTGGTCCCAGGCGCCGATCAATTCATCGGTCATATCCTGCAAGGCCAGTTCATCGGTAAGGCGTCCGGTCAATATTTCGCTGCCCCACTCAAGGAGCGGTCTCATACGCTCGTCAACATCCAGCGCCAGCAAATACCCGATGGTTTGTTGGTGGCTGGTTATCAGGGGGGTGATAAATATCGTTTGATGGTCGTACGTCAAAAAAGTAGAGTCAGTATCGAGCGAGGATTGTTCAATGAGATCGCCCCATTGATGGGAGGGGAGTCCGTTTGAGCCGGCCACTACCTTCCCTTTGGGGGACAGGAATACTATTTTGCTCCCCACAATTTTCTGCCAGCGTTGGATAAAGTGATTGAATAAATTGAGTTTCTGAGGCGTCGCCAGATCAATTGTCAACGGTGATTATGGCCCCATAAAAGCTAGAAGTTTGTTTACACAAATCTTAGCCCTTATTATACCATATTTTTGTTGTGGAGGGCAGGGGGGAGACTCAATCAGCGGCCAAAAGTTCCAGTCCATCGGCATTAAGGATGTCGATGCGCTTGCGGCCAATGCTGATGAGCTTGTCCGCTTTGAATTTGTTGAGGGTTTGAGTGGTGGTCTCGCGGTACGTGCCTACGGCGTCGGCCAGGTCCTGATGGCTGTAGCCAAAGATCTTATCGCCCTGGTTCTCACGCAGGCGCAGCAATAGCGCGGCCAGGCGCGCGGGGATGCTCTTGAAGGCCATATCTTCCATGCGGGCCTCTGCTTCGCGCAGCCGGTTGGCCATCAGGTCCATAATGCGGAGGGCCACAGAGGGTTTGCTCAGAATCAGCCGCTCCACATCGTGGCGGCTCATTACGCACAGCAGGCACTCTTCCAGCGATTCGGCAAAGGTATTGTGCATCTGCTGGCCGATGATGGCCATTTCGCCAAAAATAGAACCCGCTTCGATGGTGTCCACCACCAGTTTTTTACCTTCCGGCGAAATCCGATAAAGCTGCACCCGCCCTTTTTTGAGGATGAACAGCACCTCGCTGGTATCTTCGGGCTGGTAGAAGATTTTCCCCGCTTGACAGGTACTCATGGTGGTGGTGCGGTCCATTTCTTTCATTTCAGCCCGGGAAAGATCTTGAAAAATGTCTACCATGCGGAGATATTCAATTTTTTGGTTAGCGTCTACGATCATTTGTCACCTGTTAGCGCTGCCGGCGGCTCATTTCAGTGACCCATTGCGCAATATCATCGGGGCCGGGATTACCCAGCGATACAATCCGATCATCTAAGACGTACGTAGGCGTAGCAAAAACACGTTCAGGGATCACCGCGGCAGCGTTGTTGATATCAACAACTTCAACGTTCAAGTGGGGATAATTCTGCGTTATGCGCAGCGCAATGGCCTGCGCTTCCGAGCAACCGGGGCAATCTTTGGCAACAAATATCTTTAATGTCGAGGTCATACCTACCTTATCCTTTTCAAGTTATGAACTGATTCTAACATACCTGCCGGCTGAGGTAGGTAACAATCCTTACAAAAGCCGATTGCCATGTCCGGTAAAATATTATTGTGATTATACGTGAGAGTATGTTATAATACAACCCCTTTTGGACCAGGGAATCTTCAGGAATGAGGAGGCACCATGCCATCACCAAGTGATCCGATTTTGTTCCAATTCGGGCCGCTGGCCATACGCTGGTATGGTCTTTTGATTGTAGTGGGCGCGTTGGCCGCCGCCTATATTGCCACGCTGGAGGCCAAACGTCGCCGGGAAGACCCGGAACACGTCTGGAATATTCTGATCTGGTGTTTGATCCTGGGCATCATTGGCGCGCGCTTGTATCACGTGCTGTCCTCGCCCGCCGGATCGAGCCGGGGATTTGCCTACTATTTTATCGAGCACCCCTTTACCACGCTCAACCTGTTTGGCGCTGCCGTGCCGTTTCCCACCGCGCTGCTGATCTGGCAGGGCGGTATCGGCATTTTTGGGGCTATTCTGGGCGGCGTACTGGGGATTTTGATCTACACTTACCGCCACAAACTGAACCTGTGGCGCTGGCTCGATATCGTTGCGCCCGGCATGCTGCTGGCCCAGGCCACTGGCCGCTGGGGCAATTATTTTAACCAGGAACTCTACGGCCCGCCCACCGATCTGCCCTGGGGTATTCTCATCACCGAAGTCAACCAGCGCATCCCGCCCTACAACGATCTGACCGCTTTTCCGTTGACCACCACCTTCCACCCGCTGTTTTTATATGAATCGCTCTGGAATTTGATAGGGTTTGCGCTGATCATGTGGGTGGCGCGAAAATATTATGATAAATTGCTTGATGGCGATGTGACATCGCTCTATTTGATCTGGTACCCGCTGGGACGGTTGCTCATCGAAAGCCTGCGCCCCGACGCCTGGACCGCCGGCGGCATTCCCGTGGCCCAACTGGTCAGCATTCTGTTGATCTTGACCGGCATCGGCCTGATGGTTTACCGCCGCCGCAATCCCCACCTGGCCACCAGCCCGATCACCCATCCGGCGTCCCAGCCCCAAAAGCGCCGCCCGCCGAAATAACAATGAAGAATTAAGAATGAACAATGGATCATTGTCAACTCGTCACTCCTCACTCGTCACTTATTTGTAATCATTGAATAGAGAGAGGGCTTTATGTTCAACTTCTTCCGCAAGAAAAAAAGCCGCAAAGTTTTGGTAATTGGCCTGGATTGCGCCGAACCTTCGTTGGTGTTCGATCAATGGCGCGATGACCTGCCCACCTTCCGCAAACTGATGGACGGCGGCGCCTATGGCCCGCTCACCAGTTCGATCCCCTGTATCACCGTGCCCGCATGGAGTTCGATGCTCTCCGGCAAGGACCCCGGTGTTTTAGGGTTTTACGGCTTTCGCAACCGCAAAGATCACTCCTATCACAATATGACCATTGCCACCGGCACGGCGGTCAAAGAAAAACGGGTCTGGGAGCTGCTGGGCGAGGCCGGCAAGCAAAGCATCGTGGTGGGCGTGCCGCAAACATATCCCATCAAACCCATCAACGGCCATCTCATCAGCAGTTTTCTGACACCCACCACCCAAAAGCAATTTACCCACCCCAACGAGCTGCGCTACGAGATCAACCGGCTGCTGGATGGCCGCGACTATGAGGTTGACGTACGCAATTTCCGCACCGACGACAAAGACAACCTGCTCCAGCAAATTTACGAAATGACCGGAAAACGCTTTAAAGTGCTGAACTATCTCATCCGCGAAAAAGCGTGGGACTTTTTTATGGTGGTGGAAATGGGCGTCGACCGGATCCACCACGGTTTCTGGAAATTCCACGATCCCCAACACCGCCAATTTGAGCCGGGTAACAAATTTGAATTTGCCATCAAAGAGTATTACCAGTATCTGGATCGGGAAATTGCCGGCCTGCTGGAAGCTGTGGATGAGGATACCGTGGTGCTGGTGGTTTCCGACCACGGGGCCAAACGAATGGATGGCGGTTTTTGCCTCAACCAATGGCTGCACCGCGAGGGCTACCTGGTGTTCAAAGACAACCTTCCCAGCGGGGAACTCAAGCGTTTTGAAGATTTAGAGGTTGATTGGGAAAAAACCACGGCCTGGGGCGCCGGCGGATACTATGGCCGCTTGTGGCTGAATATCCAGGGGCGCGAGCCGCAGGGATTAATTCCCCCGGACGAGGTGGAAAACGTCCGCAACGAAATTGCCCAAAAACTGGCCGATCTCACCGACCCCGACGGCAGACCGCTCAACACCATCAGCTATAAACCGGAAGAGATTTACCGCGACGTCCGCAACGTGCCCTCCGATCTCATCATATATTTTGGCAACCTGCACTGGCGTTCGGTGGGCAGTTTGGGCCACGCCGATGTCTTCACCTTTGAAAACGACACCGGCCCCGACGACGCCAACCACGCCCAGGATGGCATGATTATCTATTACGATCCCAAACAGAATCTCCACGGCAAACAACTCGCCGGGCTACAATTGATGGACATTGCGCCCACTATTCTAAGCCTGATGGGCCAGTCTGTGCCAAACGATATGCAGGGCAAAGTTATTGCAGTATAATCACGCATTGACGACTTGAAATGACACGTCATGAATAGTTACATAAATCCAGGCAATTTGCCACTATTTTCCAACTAAGCTAAACTTTCCGCACTCACTCTAATAAAGGTTACATAGTTTATGATCCAACCCAAACGCCCAACCATCGTTTTCATTGTGTTAGACACCCACCGGCGAGATCGACTATCCACCTACGGCTACCATCGCAACACTTCCCCTAATATTGATGATTTCGCCCGGCAGGCCGCCACCTTTGACAACGCGGTTTCCGCCGCCCAGTGGACCATCCCCTCCCACGCCAGCATGTTCACCGGCGAATATCCCACCGTTCACCAAACCCTGCAAGTATACAGCAGCTTGAGTAACAATTTTGATACACTGGCCAAACTGCTCAAAGTGAACGGCTACCGCACCACCGGGTTTTGCAACAATCCGCTGGTAGGCGTGTTGAACAACGGCCTCAAGCGCGGCTTTGACAAATTTTACAACTACTGCGGCGTGGTGCCTTCGGTGCCGGGACAATCCAACCGGCTGCCCAAACCCTTCAAAAAAGCGTGGGAATGGTACACCCAGCAGCTGCGGAAAATATCTTACCCGGTGCAAAACGCCTTTGCCCAATCCGATTTGCTGTTCCAACTGTCGCTGCATCCGGCGTTTGTGCGCACCTGGTCTAAAGTGGGCAACTACAAAGGGCACACCGCCAACAGCATCCGCGATACCTGGCAATTTCTGGAACATGCCGAAAAATCGGGCGATCCTCATTTTGTCTTTCTCAACCTGATGGAAACCCATATGCCTTACGGCCCGCCCGACGACCACATCGATAAATTTATGCCCTATTTCAAAGAAAGCCGGGAAGCGCGCGATATTCTGCGCGCCTACAACGCCGACACCCATCGCTGGCTCTTCCCCGTAGACGAACCCTTGAGCGAACTGGAAGACGCTGTGTTTAACGATATTTACGATGCCGAGGTGAATTATCAAGATCACCTGCTCGGCCAACTGCTGGAACACCTGAGCCGGGCCAACAACACCCTCACCATCATCGCCGCCGACCACGGCGACGGCATTGGCGACCATAACTTTATGGGCCACTCTTTTGTGGCCTATCAAGAACTGGTTCACGTACCGCTGATGATCAAATTCCCCGATGGGCTGGCCGCCGGAGAGCGCATTAGCCAGAATGTCTCCACCCGCCGTATCTTCCACACCTGCCTGGCCGCTGCCAACGTGCGGGTCTTTGAAACCGAAGAGCGCCCGGCCATGGATGTCAAAAAATACAGCCTGGCCCAAACCACCCAGGGCCGCGATCCCGAACAGGGCACCGTGTTTGTGGAGGCCTATCCGCCGCAGACCGCCGTCAACTTGATGGACAGGCTGGACCCACCCCTGGCCGAAACGTTTCACTGTCACCAGAATCGATGGGCGGCGTATCAGGATCACTACAAACTGGCCCGCATTGAAGGCGTTCAAGATGAACTATTTGATCTTTCCGCCGACCCTGCGGAAACCATCAACCTCAGCCGGCAGCAGCCGGAACGCGCCGCCGATTTGTCGAAAAAGCTCAAACAGTTTGTGGCCCAATCTATTGCCCGCCAGCCTCAAAATTGGCAGGCCAATCCCTCGGTGGATATTGAAAACGACGAAAACATTGCCCGGCAGCTCCGCGCGCTGGGTTATATTGAATAAAAAGTAAACTCAGGAGGAACACTTCATCAATGATAGACCCGATTGCCTTCACCATTAACCTTGGTTTTATCGTAATTCCTGTGCGCTGGTACGGTATTTTGATCGTATTGGGCACGCTGGCCGCCGCTTTTTACGCCCAATGGTATATCAAACGGCGGGGCCGCGACCCCGAAATTGTCTGGGACGCCTTGATCTGGATCCTGATTTCGGGCCTGGTTGGCGCTCGTCTCTGGTACGTCATCGCCGACATCATCGGCGGCAACACCCGCTACCTTGACGATCCCGCCACCATTTTATATATTAATCAGGGCGGCATCAACATTTTGGGGGGCGTGATTGTGGGCGGCATTGTGGGCTGGTACTTTGCCAAACGCAACCAGATAGACCCCTGGCTGCTGGCCGATGCCGTCGGCCCCGGTATTTTGATTGGGCAGGCCATTGGCCGCATTGGCAATTACATCAACCAGGAACTGTATGGCCCCCCCACCACCCTGCCCTGGGGCCTGCGCATTGAAGCGGCCAACCGTATCCCACCCTGGAACGACCTGGGACAATTCCCGGTTGAGACCACCCTGTTCCACCCCACCTTTGCCTACCAGATGATCTGGAACCTGCTCTTTGCCGGCATCCTGCTCTATCTTATTGTCAGCAAAGGCGACGCCATCAAAACTGGCGTGATTGCCGGAGCCACCCTGCTGGTGGCCGGCACCGGCCGGGCGCTGCTGGAAACCTATTTCCGGCCCGACCAGCCCAGTTTCTTTGGCCTGCCGGTCAGCACCTCGCTGATTCTGGCCGCGCTGTTTGCCCTGTTTGGCCTGTTCATTGTGCTGGTGAGGATGGGAAAGATCAAAGTATCTTTTATGCAAGAAGGCGGCACCGATTACGCTCGCAAACCCACCCGCCGGCCGCCGGCCGCCGCCGGAACGCGCCGAAAAAAATCATAAAAACAGTCAGGAGCTTTTCTATGTTGACCATTTCCATTGAGTATTGCCGGGTTTGAAATTACACCCCTCGGGCCGTGAGCCTGTTCAACGAACTGATGCAAGACAAAACCATTGAATCGCAAATAGAGTCGATAGAGATCATCCCTTCCAGCGGCGGACGGTTTGAAGTCACCGTCAACGGCGAGCCGATCTATTCAAAAATGTCTACCGGCCGCCATGCCAATCCCGGCGAGATCTATAAATTGATCCAGGCCAAACTTTAGCATGACTCAAACCACCCTGAATCCCTGCTCGCAACCGGCAGGGATTTTTTTTAAGCGAGGAGAAACTGTTCATGGATTTATCAACCGTTGACCACTTGCTCACCACCACCCGTTCCGCGCGCAAACGGCTGGATTTGAAGCGGCCGGTTGAACCGGAAATCATCCGGGAATGCCTGGACCGGGCCGTTCAAGCCCCCACCGGTAGCAACCGGCAGGGCTGGCACTTTATGGTGATTACCGACGCCGCCAAACGCGCCAAAATTGGCGAACTTTACCGAAAATCTTACCAGCTTTACACCGAGTACCAGCGGCAAAACAGGCCCACTTACGCCGAAGATGACCCTCGCGCCGAACGGGTGGTGAAAGTGTACAAATCGGCCACCTACCTGGCCCGAAATATGCACCACGTGCCGGTCCACATCATCCCCTGCATCGAGGGGCGTTTGCAGCCCACCGACGATGTGCTGGCGCAAGCCTCAAAATTTGGCTCGATACTCCCCGCCGCCTGGTCGCTGATGCTGGCGCTGCGCTCGCGGGGGCTGGGAGCCTCGTGGACCACCCTCCACCTGCGCTACGAGCAAGAAGTGGCTGAGATTCTGAATATCCCGGAAACCATTATGCAGGTTGCGCTGCTGCCGGTGGCCTACTTCACCGGCGACGATTTCAAACCGGCCAAACGCATCCCGGCGCGTGAATTGACGTATTGGGATAGCTGGGGAGAGGTGAAGAAATAACGACGACGGATGACCGACCACCGACCACTGACGTCGGCAACCGCACATATTTCAGTGGTCGGTGGTCGTCACGCAGGAAAGGAGACACATGGAGCACAAAAACCCAATCGCTTTAGTTACCGGCGCAACCGGCGCCATTGGCCAAGCCATTGCTCGGCAAATTGCCGAACAGGATTACGAGGTTGTCCTGGCCGCGCGGAACGAGCAAAAAGCCAAACAAGCCGTGCAAGATATTGTTCGAGCTACGGGCAATCAGGCCGTGCGGTACGAATTAGTGGATGTCTCTCGACAAAAGTCTGTTGAGGATTTGGCCGGTCGATGGCAGGGGCCGCTGCACGCGCTGGTCAATAATGCTGCCGTCACTCCCCGCTCACGCCAGGAAACACCCGAGGGGATTGAATTGCAATTTGCCACCAATGTACTGGGCTACTTTTGGATGATCCAAGCCTTTATCGAGATTCTCAAAAAATCGGCCCCGGCCCGGGTGGTCAACGTAGCCAGCTACTATGCCGGCGATCTGGATTTGAGCGACCCGGAGTTCGAACGCCGTTCTTATCGCAACGGCACCGCCTATCGCCAATCCAAACAGGCCGACCGCATGCTGGCTGTAGCTTTTGCCGAACGGCTCAAAGCCCACAACATCGCGGTCAACGCCTGCCATCCCGGCGATGTCAACTCGACGCTCAGCAACAACCTGGGCTTTGGCGGCAGCGCTTCGCCCGACCAGGGCGCGGATACCCCGGCCTGGCTGGCCACCCACCCTACCGGCCAGCAGGAAACCGGCAAATACTTTGCCCATCGCCGCGAGGAACCGTGCCGCTTTGGGCAAGACAAAGAGGCGGTTGAGCAGCTCTACCAGCTCTGCCTGAGCTATGGCCAAGCTTAGTTCTCCGGTGCTATATCACGAAAACAGCCATGTTGATATAATAGAGTTGATCCTCAATAAACGGAAGAACTCAAAAAGGAGGGCTCCAATGCCAAACTCACGTATCGTTTCAACTTTTATTGTCACTGTGGTCTCATTTACTTTTCTGGCGTGCAGCCCTGCGCCCACTACCGAACCGCTCAATACCCAGGCCACAATTGATGCCGCTGTAGCCGCTACAGATACCGCGCAGGAAGCCAATCAGGCCACCATCGATGCGGCGGTTGCGGCCACCGATGCCGCCCAAACTGCGGAACAGACGGCGGAAGCGTTGGCCGCACTCCCCACAGAAGAGCCGGCCACGCCGGTTGCTTCAGAGGAATACGCCACATTGTCTGAAGAAGAATTGGCCGCCTTGATCGATCAGACAGTGGCCGAAGCCGTGGCCGCCACCGAACAATCCGCGGCGGTAGCTACTACCGCTACCACCGACGGCACCGTCACTACCGAAGAAGTTGAAACCATTACCATAACCGTGGCCGAGGCCGAAGAAGCCATTGCCCTGGCCGAAGAATTGCTCACCCTTTATGCCGACCTGTACGGCGCTACCGCCATCGAAGCCATAGCGGCCGTAGAAGACATCAACCAAACGCTGGACTACCTGGCCGACTCTGTGACCGAGCTGAACACAACCCTGACCGAGATCAATGATTCGCTGGCGCAGGGTCTTGAACTCACCGAAGAAACCATTGATCAATTACAAACCACCACCAAGCTTGCGGCCCAGAACGCGGCGCAAATTCAGCAGCAAACACAAACATGGTCCGGTATCCGGCAAAGCCAGATCGAAGAAGGTGTTTCAACCCTGGCCAACGTCGATCCCAATCAGGTGGCCGCCAACCCCACCGAAGCGCTGCAGCAGGCCCTGGCCTTTATGGAAATGGGCCAAGCCGCCCTGGCCGACGGCCAGCTATCGCCGGAAGAAATGGCCAACCTGGCCCAGCAAGCGGCCAATACCCAGGCCGGTTTGAACGGGCAGGAGTTGGCCCAACTGGCCGGGCTGGTCGAGAATGCAACCGTGCAAATGAATCAAGGTAATTTACCGCAAGCGCAAGAAACGTTGAGCCAATTGGGGATGGAAACAACTTTATCCTTTTCCCCCAACCAGGTAGCCGGCGATCTGCCCGAAACGGTGCAAATAGCCCGCAATTTTGCCGAACACGGCCAGCAGGCTATGGCTGATGGTCAGGTATCGGCGGAGGAACTGGCCAACCTGGCCCAACTGGCCGCCAATACCACGGCCAGCCTTAATGCCCACGGCGGCCCCCAACTTCAGCAGCTTACCGGCTCGGTAAACAATATCACCACTCAGATTGTGCGAGGTGAGATGGGCCGGGCGCAGGAAGGCTTGAACGGATTCAACAACATTCTGGACTCAAAGCCCGATATCACCAAACCCGGTCTGGATAGAGATGCGCCCGCGCGTCCAGCCAGGCCATAATGATTATCATTTCAATGATACCTTGTGAAGGGGGAGCGATTAATTTTTAAGGGCTAACTAAAAAATCACTCACTCTTCACCACCCCATCGTGCCCGGTTCGCCTTTGAACGGCCCCACCACATCCGAGGTGATCCAGCCGCCGTAAAAGCCGCCGGGTTGGGGTTGGACAATTTCCCCATCTACGGTACAGGTATCCATCAAACCGGGGTAAAAAGTGATCCACTCTTTGATCGACTCAAACCCGGCAGTAGGGCGTGGGTAAGCCCAGCCTGCATCGGGCGCGTGCCGGTTGCCCACGGAAATGGTGTAATAGATCGCTTGCCCCTTCCACTCGCACCAACTGGTACGCGAGGTTGGGGTCAGGTATTCCATCTTGATGTCGTCCGGCGAAATATAGTACGCCGGCGGGTGGCTGGTTTCCAGCACGCGCTGCGCCTGCTGCGTGTTGGCAATCACCACCCCATTGAAAATCACCTGGATGTGCTTGCCGCTTGGCTCAACGCGAGGCGGACGGGGATAATCCCACACCGACTCCTGCCCCGGACCGGGTTGGATGGGTTTGGGTCTCATGATCGCCTCCTTTCGGGTGAGCCTGTTTTTGGCCCAAAGATTGGTCCAGGCCCGCCGGCACCCCTTCAACCGGAGGCACCGGATCATCACCCGTAATCAGGCGGGCGCCCCGCTTGCGGGTGAAGTAGTTCCAGGCCCATTGGAACATCACCATCAACTTGTTATCAAACTCGATCAGGTACCAGATATGCACAAACAACCAGGCCAGCCAGGCCAACAGCCCGGAGAATTTCACTATACCCAGATCGGCTACCGCCGCATTGCGGCCAATCACCGCCAGGCTGCCTTTATCCACATACTGGAACGCCGGCAGCGTTTTCCCCGCCAGCCCTTTTTTGATGGTTTGGGCCGCATATTTGCCTTGCTGCATCGCCACCGGAGCCACGCCGGGCAGCGGTTCGCCCGTTTGGTGGGCAAAGTGGGCCAGATCGCCAATGACAAAAATATTGGAGTAATTTTTGATCGTGAGATCCGGCTCGACCATCACCCGGCCGGCGCGGTCCAGTTCAACGCCGGTGCGGTCGGCCAGCACCTGCCCCATCCCAGACGCTTTCATCCCGGCGGCCCACACGATGGTTTGAGCCGGAATTTTTTCCTCGTGACCATTCTGTTTGACCGTCACGCCGTCCGGCTGAATATCGGTGACCATGGCGCCGGTTTGCACCGTTACCCCCAAATCAACCAGCGATTGTTTGGCTTTTTCCGACAACTCCGGCGGGTAAGGCGGCAGCACGCGCGCCATGCCCTCCAGCAGCAAAATGCGGGCTTCCGCCGGATTGATATGTTTAAAATCTTCTTTGAGCGTGGCCTGGGCCAATTCGGCCAGCGCGCCGGCCAATTCCAGGCCGGTGGGACCGCCGCCCACAATCACAAACGTCATCCAGGCCCGGCGTTTGTCCGGGTCAGGCTCTCGTTCAGCGGCCTCAAACGCCTGCAAAATCCGCCGCCGGATGTTCAACGCATCTTCAATGGTTTTTAAGCCGGGCGCAGTTTCGGCCCACGCATCGTGGCCAAAATAATGATGACTCACGCCCGTGGCTACAATCAGCGTATCATAAGCAATCTCACCATCACGCAATTTTACTGTTTGGCGTTCGGCGTCGATGTCGGCGACTTCGGCGTTGAGTACCGTGGCATTCTTTTGTTTGGCCAACACCGCCCGCAGCGGCGAGGCAATATCGCCCGGCGACAGCCCGCCGGTGGCCACCTGGTACAGCAGCGGCTGGAACAGGTGGAAGTTTCGTTTGTCGATAAGTGTTATTTCGACCGGCGCGCGGTTCAGGCTCTGAGCCGCGTACAGCCCGCCAAATCCGCCGCCGATAATTACCACATGATGAAGTTTTTTGTTTTCCATTGGTTCCCCCATTATTTACAATGAGGCTGTGATTGTTCACTGTTAACCACAGCCTGTCGCATCGGAATTTATATTGTTGAAGCAATATTGCTTGTTCTAAAAATCACAATTATAATATCCCAATTGGCTTAAACAGACATTAAAGGCGTCAGCGATGTGCGCCGGCAGTGAATAAATTCAAAAAAGAAATCAGATTGGAGCAGCAAAAATGCATGTTTTGGTTACCGGCGGTCTGGGGCAAATTGGTCAGGTGGTAACAACCCGGCTGCTTGAACGCGGTTACAAAGTGAGGGTGATAGACACCCTGGTCGAACAAGATGTGAGCGCTGAGATTACCGCCGCCAATTACCGGCAGGCAGACCTCCGCGATTTTGAACGGGCGCGCGTCTGTTGCGAAAACATTGATGCAGTGGTGCATCTGGCCGCCATCCCCCAGCCGTTGGAGTCCAAAAGCGCCGAAATTTTTCACATCAACGCCGGCGGCACGTTCAACGTATATCAAGCTGCCGCCGAGGCCGGCATCAAGCGGGTGGTTTCTGCCAGTTCGATCAACGTGCTGGGCAACGGGTACGGCCAACGATTCATCAAAGTTCATTATTTACCCATCGATGAAGCCCACCCCGGTTACACCACCGACGTGTACGCCTTTTCCAAAACAATAGGCGAGAAAATTGCCGCCTATTTCTGGCGGTACGCCGGCATCTCCAGTTTTTGCCTGCGCTTTCCGTTTGTGTTTGACGCGGCAAAATATCCGGCAGGGTGGATGCGGCAGCATGTCGAACAGGTTCAAACTGCTTACGAAACGTTGCTGGCCCTGCCGGAATCCGCCCGCCGCCAACAGGTAGAAACTTTCAAAGCCGACTATCTTCAACGCCGCCGCCAAGTTACCCAAGGTAAAATCCTTTTTTCAGACATTTTCGACCATCTGGAAAAAACACCGGGCGCCATGCTGCTGTTTGGATATGCCGATTTCTGGGCTATTCTGGATGTGCGGGATGCCGCCTTAGCCGTTGAGAAAGCCTTGCAAACCGATGTCCGAGGCTGCCATCCCCTCTTTGTGACCGACTCCCACAATTCCGCCGGCTTGCCTTCGCGGGATTTGGCCGGGCTGCTGTACCCGAAAGTGCAAACCTGGGAAAAGGCTCTCACCGGCCCCGAAACCTTGTTCAATATTGACCGGGCGCGGGCGGTGTTAGGCTTTGAGCCGGAAAATTCTGTCAGTCGTTTGTGGCCGGCTGATGAGGATGTTTTGAGATAGGGCGGGGATCGTGTATTATCATCAAAGTTCAAAAAAGAGGACGGCGTAAATGACCCTTGTAACCAAACTATTTTTGCTGTTGGGCAGTCTCAACGCGGCGCTGGCTGTGGGGCTGGGCGCGTTTGGCGCGCACGCGCTGCGGAGCCGGCTGTCGGAAAGTTTGTTGAACACCTACCAGACCGGCGTGCAGTACCATTTTTACCACGCTCTGGGCTTGTTTGCCGTGGCGCTGGCGGCCTCGCTGCTGCCGGGGTCGATGCTGGTGAAATGGTCGGGTTGGTTGATGCTGGCCGGGATCATTTTTTTTTCGGTGAGCCTGTACGCCTTGAGCCTGACCGGTCTTCGCTGGTTGGGGGCCATTACCCCCCTGGGCGGCGTGGCCTTTATCTCGGCGTGGCTGCTGCTGGCCCTGGCCGTTTGGCGAGGATGAGGTACGGAAAAACACAAAGACGCGAGGATGCAGCGGCGCAACGATAAAATTTACACCTTTATCTCTCTGCGTCAACACTTCTCTGATGGTGTTAAGGATTAGAAATTAATAAACTTCTGCGTTTAGAAAATTGGAGATTAGGTCTAATCCAGGGATTAGAGATTGGGAGATTTTTAGCCTGAAATCTCTAATCTTCACTCTCTAATATCACGACGAATTGGGGAAGTTAATTAATTCTCATTCCTAAGTAATTATCCAAAAATAAGTTCCTGATATACAGGGATTTGCTCTAATTGAA
>CAZTFF010000012.1:71941-109186 GCA_964612485.1 uncultured Caldilineaceae bacterium | reverse complement strand
AACTTCTTAAATTGACGGGTCATTATGTATCTCCTATTAGCTTCGCACCTTCTAGGTGGATACATGATACCCGTCATATTCCCTACTCTGGTAAAACCGTTTTTTGTTCCACTACCAGAGGTAGTGGTTTACTTTATAATTAAAAGTGCCGGAGGAGTATCGGCAAACTAAGCCAACGCCTGCGCCATAAATTCTTTAGCCATTGTTTGGATTGTCTATCTTTGGGCAACTTTTATGAGTTTGATGATTCATCACCAATCAACGAGAATAGAGGTGGAGTTGTTCCCAGGTTTCCGTGTTCTCAAATTTTTTCAGGAAGGTGTATCCAATGCAAAAGATTCATAATCGTAATGGATTTATCTATGTATCTTGTTTCTTTTTCGTTGGCCTGTTATTAATTGTTTCAGGCTGTCAAGCAACTTCTGATTTAGTTGTTTCCCTTCCCGCTACGTCTACCTCCCTACCGGCAACAGCTACATGGACACCATCACCAACTTTGACCGCTCTGCCAACATCAACCCCTGTCAAAGTCCTACCATCAACGCCTACACCGAGGCCGACAAAACAACTGGACCCTGATGCTGCCTTTATTGAACAACTCTTTGCAAAAGGCGTAGCAAATATTGTTCTTCTTCCCGAAGTTGCTGAAATAATGTTAACCGACTCTCAAGGACGGCGTGTGGGTTATGATCCAATGGTTGGTGAGGAGGTGAATGATTTTTTTGACGGGAAATTGAATTTTAGTGGATATTCTTCAAGTTCGGATGGCCCGTTTTATCGGGAGATCCTTTTATTGCCGTTGGAAGCGTGGGGAACCACGATTACAGTCACCATTACCGGTATTGAGGAGGGAGAATACGAGCTATTAGCAACCTTTAGTGAGGGTATGGATGTTGTTGGACCCTTTGTATACACGGGAACTATTACAGCTGGTCAGGTAAAAACAATTACAATGGGCATTCCCAAAACTGTTACCGAGTTTGCCTCTCCCCCAGACGTTCAAGTCGGACCCGATATGTCGAGCAAGGTTGGCCAACCACTTACATTTGTCGGCTCTTTTACCGACATCAACCCAAATGACACTTACCAGATCAGTTGGGATTTTGGTGATGGAGGTAGTGCTATTAACAGCTTAACTACAACACATACCTATGAAGCACCCGGCATTTATACCGTTACCCTAACCATAGCTGAACTGTTTGGTTTCGCTATTTCTGACACATTACAGGTTATCGTTAAATAGACCTTAAAATTTTAGGAATGGTCAGAAAACAAAGCTTCTCTCATTTGGGCGGAGCTTTTTGGTTACTCCTGCACCCTTCCCCCTCCAACCGTACGTGGTCTTGCATATATTTC
The DNA here is from genome assembly GCA_964612485.1 of uncultured Caldilineaceae bacterium. GTDB lineage: Bacteria > Chloroflexota > Anaerolineae > 4572-78 > J111 > JAFGNV01. Next base: position 107,830 of record CAZTFF010000012.1, on the reverse strand, counting down.
TAATCACGAATTACGCGAATGAACGAATAACGCAAATATCCTTGAAAATTCTCGACCTGCGCCATAGAGGGGCTTGTCGGCACGTAAAGGCGGGATGAGTCCGTTCCTTCGTCAACACAACAACGGATGGGGAAAGGAACGGATTTTTTCGCGTTTTATCCGTTGTTTTCTAAATCCGCTGTAGTGTTGCCGAGGATACACACCGGCTTCACTGAACTTTTACCTTCAATTCGTTGCTTTCCCCATTCGTTGTTGTCCTGCTTCCACAAATACAAGCCATTTGCACAGGTAGGGATTCCTCAGCCGGCAGCCTTGGAAGGGCATAAGGGGGTACTATTCTACAATGATCTTCTCGTCGATCAACTTCTGCTCCACCAGGTTACCTTTGGGATTGAAGCAAAAATGCTGGGCGCGCAGTTGGAACTCCACATCGATCATCGCTCGACCGGCCCGGTTCTTCTCCAACGTATACACCACCCAATCGCGGTAGCTTTCGCTTTTGTAGGGGTTAAAAGACACGTGATCTTTGGACAGAATGTGGAATTTGTTGTTCATCAAGATGGCAATATCACATTCGTAATCCAGGGCGGAACTGCCGCGCAGGTGGTAGAGATGCATGCGCTTGCTGCGCAGCCCTTCCCGGTCGGCGGCGACAATGGAGACCACCGGAATATTTTGGGTCATGGCAATGTCTTTCAGCCCCTCCACAATAATGGTGACTTTATCGTTCTCGTCGGCGGCGCGTTCCGGGTAGATGGCCACTTTTTGCAGGTAGTCGATAAACAACACCAGCTTGCCGTGGGTGGCTTCGCAGATTTGGCGGGTGATTTCCCGGATGCCGTTCAACGTGGTGGTGGCCGGGCTGGCCTTCATCATGATCAAACGGTCGGCATATTTACTAATTGTTTCCATCGCTTTGGCAGTCCGGGGATGCTGTGATAGAATCTGATGGAGGCCCACGTTACCTTCGTTGCGCACCCATTCCCGCGCCCGCTTGCTCACAACAATGTTGTGCAGGTCCTTCAACCGGATGCCTCCACTTGTATCTCCCGTGGTTGGGTCTATACTTTCTTGACAAATGAGTCGATTTAAAAGATGGACCTCGCTGTGCTCGTAAGAAATATAGAGCGCGTAGGTGGCTTCGTTAAGCGCCAGATTGCGGGCCATTTGCACGGCGGTGATGGTTTTGCCAATCCCCTGCGGGCCGCCCAGCAGCACCAGCTCGTTGCGGCGCAGGCCGCCGCCGATCAAACGATCAATCTGATCAAAGCCGGTCGGGATGGGCAAATATTCATCCAGTTCTCCCTGAACCACCATCCGGTCGGCCTCTTTCAGAACCTGGCTCAAGCTGCGGGGAGTGGGACCGCTCCGCTTTTGGCCGGTGCCGCGCGGGGTTCGGGGTTGGGACGGTGTTTGGCCTTGCTGCTGCGCTTTTACCGGAGGAGGCTGCTGCACGTTCGTTTGCGCCTGTGAGGGCATCCGTTATTATCCTTTACACATTAGAAAACTTTAAGTTTTAGCGGAGGAAGTGAGAAATATACCTTGACCAACGTTAAGTTTACCGCTCTGGCTCTATTATACCAAATAGACAAACGCAAAACAACTTTATAAGATAGGTGAAAAGTCCTACCACAGCCCCAGAGGGAGATATTTGTGAATAGTTTTGTTACCCTGGCTTATCAGGCCATCGAAAAATATCTGCAAACCGGCCACATTCTAACACCGTCCACCCCGCTGCCGGAAGAACTGGCCCGGCCTGGGGCGGTCTTTGTCTCCCTCCATACCGCCGAGGGGCTGCTGCGCGGCTGCCGGGGCACCCTCACGCCCATCGAACCGACGCTGGCCGAAGCCATCATCAATACCGCCATTGCCTCGGCTACGGATGACCCGCGCTTCCCGCCGATGTCGTACAGCGAATTGGACGGCCTGGATATAAAAGTGGATGTATTGAGCGATTTGGAGCCGGTGGAAGATGCCGGCCAACTGGATGAAAAAATTTACGGCGTGGTCATCAGATCGGGCTATCGCCGCGCCCTGCTGCTGCCCGATATTGATGCCGTTGACAGCGTGGCCCGCCAGTTGGAACTGGTGCGGCGCAAAGCCGGCCTTGGCCCCGATGAACCGGCGGAATTATTTCGTTTTACGGTAACGCGTTACAAGATGGATGAGTAAATTATGCTGACAGAAGAAAGACCCAGACGTCCTTATAAAAAAAAGACGGTGTCGAAAGGCGGCGCCCTGGTTTTTGGGCTGGGATTGGGCGCATTGATGGCCTCGGTGGCTATCACCATCGGCGTTATTCTGCCCGATCTTTACCCCTATTTGACCAACCTATCCTACCACGCCCGCACCGCTTATCGCAAAATAATTCCCCATCCCGAATACCTGCCCACGCCCGCGCCCACGGTTTCATCTGCCGGAGTCGCTGCCGGCGATGATGAGATCCGGCTTAACCTGCCCGAAGTGCCGGCTCAAAACGAGCCGGGAGAAACAGGCACCGGAGCCAACACCGCGTCCGGCGATACCTTACCGGCCAATCTCAAGCTGGAAGAAGAAATCAACCCACCGCCGGCGCAAACGCCGGTCACGCCGCAGCCGTTACAAAATCAGGTTCAACTCACCGGTTTTGCGCATCAATGGCAAACGTGGAATAATTGCGGGCCGGCCACCGTAACCATGGGGATGAGCTATTTTGGCCGCACCGAAACGCAAAAAGAGGCGGCCCAACTGCTGAAACCCAATCAAGATGATAAAAACGTCAGCCCGCACGAACTGGCGGCCTATGCCCGCTCGACCGGGCTGGAGGCCATTGTCCGCCGGGGCGGCAGCATGGACCAGCTCAAACAGTTTCTCAACCACGATATTCCCGTGATTGCCGAAACCTGGCTGGTTCACGATGGCGATGGGCTGGGGCATTACCGCCTGCTGACCGGCTACGATGACGCCGCCGGGCAATTCAACACCTTCGACTCGCTGAAAGGACCGGACACCCCGGTGGATTACGCCCAATTTGATGCCGACTGGCGCGTTTTCAACCGGTTATACATTGTCCTCTACCCGCCTATGGTGGGCGATGTGGTAAAATCGATCATTGGCGAAGACATCGATAACAAAACAATGTACCAAAGCGTGCTGGCCCGGGTGCAAAACAACGCGGCGGCTGATCCTGATGATGCCGTTGCCTTCTTCAACCAGGGCGAGGCCCTAACCCGCTTAGGCCGCCACGAAGAGGCGGTGGCCGCCTTTGACCGGGCGCGGCAGTTGGGGCTGCACTGGCGGCGGCTCTGGTACCAATTTACGCCGTTTGAGGCCTACTATTCAACCGGGCGGTACCAGGATGTTCTCGATCTGACCGAAGCGACCCTCGAAGGAACCGGAGGGTTGGAAGAAGCCTACTACTACCACGGGCTGGCCCTGCTGGCCACCGGCCAACCCGGGGCCAAAGACGATTTTCAAGCCGCTTTGGAATACAATCCACTCTTTACACCCGCGGCAGAGGCCTTGAATTCATTGGTAGAGAATGAATAACTTGCTATAAGACCTCAAAGGTTTTTAAAACCTTTGAGGTCTGGATAACGTTGCTAAAATTTCGATACGACGACAAGGACCAACCATTGATACTGATCACCGGAGCAACAGGTTTTCTGGGCCGAAATTTGTGCGAGCATTTAGCAAGCCAGGGGTATGCCCTGCGCGCCCTGGCCCGCCCCACCAGCGATACCGCTTTTCTCAAAGACCTCAAGATAGACATTGCCCAGGGTGATGTGACCGATGCCGATTCGGTTCGGGCCGCGATGGAGGGGTGCGACCACGTGATCCACGCCGCCGCTCATTTTCGGTTATGGGGCGCGCCGGAACCCTTCATCCAGACCAATGTGGACGGAACCTATCACGTTTTGGAAGCGGCCTCAAATGCCGGGGTGCAGCGCTTTGTTCACATCAGCACCATCATTGTGGTGGGGCCGCAGGAAGAAGGCGTGATCATCACCGAAGAAACGCCCTGCCGCCCCTATTTCACCGACAATTACGCCCAAACAAAGTTTTTGGGAGAGCGGCTGGCCCAAAGCTACGTTCCTAAAGGGCTGCCGGTTATCACCTTACGGCTGGGGGCGCTGTACGGCCCTTACGGGCATTACGCCTTTAACCGCCTGTTCTTTGAGGAGTTTCTCAAAAATTGGCGGGTACAGGTTCACCAGGGACGCCACCTCATTTTCCCCTGTTACGTGGGCGATGCGGCGCGGGCCATCGAAGCCGCGCTCACCCAAGGCCGGGTAGGAGAAATCTACAACGTTTCCAACCAGAGTATCACCCACAAAGAGGCCAATAAAACTGTCAGCCAATTGGCCAAGCGCAGCAGTTGGCGCATTAATTTCCCCGGCTGGATGATGGTGCAATTTTCCGAAATTCTGGAAGACATCGCCTTTTTTACCAACAAAGAACCCTTTTATCCCCGCAATTTAAAACCGTATGTCTTTAATAATTGGCAGGTTGACTCGACCAAAGCCAAAAAAGAACTGGGGTTTGAGTCCTCCCCCTTTACCGAAGGCGCGCAAAAAACCCTGACCTGGTACCGGTCGATAGGGTATGTGTGACAGGGGAACAGGTAGCAGAGTAACATTACTGCAACTAAAAATTGCTACCTTGCTACTTTGCTACCTTGCTACTTTGCTACTTTGCTACCTTGCTACCTTGACTCGCCAACCACCACAACAAGCCCAGGGTCAACCCCGCCATCACACCCAAGGCCAGCAGCTTGTAAATTCTCACTTCGATGAGCAAAGCCAGCAGGCCAAACGTGGCGCAAAAAATATAATAGAGGATCACGATCTGCCGCTGGCTTAGCCCCAGGTCAAATAAACGATAATGAAGATGGTCGCGCCCGGCGGCCATGGGGTTGCCTCGCTGCCGCCAGCGGTTGATCAACACCCAGGCCACATCAACAATGGGGATGCCCAACACCAGCAAAGCGGTGGCCACTTTGGCCGGCGCCAAAATAGAGAGCGATGCCAGGGCAAAGCCCAAAAACATGCTGCCGCTGCTACCCATAAAAACGCGCGCCGGGGAAAAATTAAAGGGTAGAAATCCCAAGCACGCCGCCGCCAGCGCCAGCGGGAACAACGCCACCGTTGTTTGCCCCAAACGATAGGCATGAACCGCAAACAGAATACCGGCAATGGCTGTAACCCCGGCAGCCAGGCCATCCAGGCCATCCAGAAAATTGACCGTATTGATCATGCCCATCACCCAGAAAATAGTCAACGGATAGGTGATCCAGAAAGGAAAAACCCTAAAGCCCCAGATAGGCAGCGTGGCCCGCTCGATGATGATGTCAAACCCAATGGCCAGCACGGCCACGCCCAATTGAGCAACAAATTGGGGCCAGGGCGGTAATTCTTGCCAATCATCCCACAGGCCAAAGCCAAACATCACCAAACTGCCCAGCAGCACGCCGGTTAATAATTTGCGGTCTTCGGCACCAAGAGACGGCCATAGCCCAACCGCGCCGAGGCCAAATACCAGCAGCCCGGCTCCCATAAACCCTACAAACAGCGCAGCGCCGCCCAGTCGGGAAATTTCGCCGGCATGTTTCCGCCGACCGCCGGGCCGGTCGGCCAACCCCCAACGCCGGCCCAGGCGGGCGCTCCACGGAGTCATCAGGAGCGTTAGACAAAATGCAATCAAAAAAATAATGAAGTATTCCATGCGCAACCGGGTAACATGTCTAGATCAATTAGATAATTCCATAAAAATAATCACCCCAAAATTCGTATTTCGTAAAATCGCCTATACAAAATACGCAATACACTGTACCTTTTGGAAAGAAATTTTGGAACTTCTTTACCTGATGTATAATAGTAACGAGACAAAAAGGAGCAAATTATGAAAACCATTCTTCTGCTGCGACACGCTAAATCAGATTGGGGTGATCCGTCGCTTACCGATTTTGACCGCCCGCTGGCCAAACGCGGCCTCAAAGATGCGCCGCGAATGGGAGAAGTTATCCAAAAATTTGACCACGTGCCGGACCTCATTCTGTCGTCGCCGGCAGAACGGGCCAAACAGACCACGGAAATCGTGGCCGATACCTGCGGATATTCAAGATCAATCGAATGGGTCGAAGGCTTTTATACCGGCGGAAGTGATGAGACCTTTACCGCTTTACAAAATTTGCCGGATAAAATAGAACGCGTGATGGTTGTGGGCCACAACCCTACCATGGAAGAAGTGGCCGCGCTGCTGCTCTCCGCCGACGTAGAAGATGAGTGGCGGGATGAATGGGCCATCCGTATCCCCACCGCCGGGCTGCTTTGCCTGGATGTAAATATTTTTGAATGGGCCACCCTGGAACCCGGCGAAGCGGTGTTACGCTGGTACCTGATCCCCAAACTGGTGAAAGCCATCATCTGAGCAACATTTGCTGAGTTTCAACGGCTGGCAGCCAGCCTTTGCTGTCCGCCGTTTTTGATTCTATAGCTTCAAACCTCCCAAATTGTATGGCCGCCTACATATATTCCCTCTTCGATCCGCTATAATAAAAGAGACCCTATGTCAAAGGAGAGTAAAAATGAAATATTTTATTGGCGCTGGACTGATCATCATCAGCCTGGCCGTATTGGCCGCTCAATGTGGCGCTCCCCCCTCCCCCACGCCTACAACCACTGCGGCTGTAGAAGCAACACCAACAGAAGAACCCGCTGTTGCCCAGACAGAAGCAACAGCGCAACCCGCCGAAGAAACAGCAACGCCAACCATAGACCCCACCCCCGCTCCCGCCGAAGAAGCCTCTACACCTGAATCAGAAGAAGAACGTGACGTAGCCATGAACTCGGAAACAAATGAACCCGGCGCAAATTCCGCTAATTGCGATGATCCGTTTGCCGGAGTCAATGTAAGGTTCGACACCGAACGCTGGACATCGGAAGGGTTGGACAACTTTACGCAGGACAAAATTCTTGATCCCAACAGCGGTCTGGAAACCAATTTCTGCCTGCACAGTGTGGATTACGAAGAGATCATTTCCGGCGGCGTCCCGCCCGATGGCATTCCACCCATCGACAACCCTGAATTTGAACCAATTGCCGCCGGCGATGAATGGCTGGCCGATGTCCAGCCGGTCATCAGCCTGGTGGTAGAGGATGAAGCCCGCGCCTATCCACTGGCTATTCTCACCCGCCACGAGATTGTGAACGACGAAATTGCGGGCAATCCTGTAGCCGTTACCTTCTGCCCGCTGTGTAACGCCGGCATTGTGTTTGATCGCGTGGTAGAGGGCGAAGTGCTGCGCTTTGGCGTATCCGGCAATCTGCGCAACAGCGACTTGATCATGTGGGATAACAAAACCCTCTCCTGGTGGCAGCAGTTCACCGGGCAGGCCATTGTAGGCGAGATGGTGGGCACCCAACTGGATATTATCCCCGCCCAGATGGTTTCCTGGCAAGATTTCAAAGACGCCTACCCCGAAGGGAGTGTTTTATCCCGCCAGGGGCGCAGTTACGGCAATAACCCTTATGTTAATTACGATTCCCAGGTTCAGCCCTTCCTCTATCTGGAAAAACCCGATTCCCGCCTGAAAGCGATGGAACGGGTGCTGGGGTACAGCGAGGGTGATACCGCTATTGCCTATCCGCTCTCGACACTGGCCGAAAAGGGTGTGGTTGAAGATACGATTGACGGACAGGATGTGGTAATTTTTTACGAACCGGGCCAGGCTTCGGCGCTGGACCAATCCCGGATTGAATTATCCCGAGAGGTGGGATCAGCAGCAATGTTTATTCCCGAAGTCAACGGGCAAAAATTAACCTTTGCCTACGACAACGGCGTGATTATCGACAATGAAACCGGCAGCGAATGGAACGTTTTTGGCCAGGCCATCAGCGGTGAACTGGCGGGAGAAGAACTTGAAGCCCTTATCACCCACACCCACTTCTGGTTTGCCTGGGCTGCTTTCCAGCCGGATACAACCGTTTTCGGTAAAAGCTAATACTCAATGAGTACGCTCATCTTGATCTACCCTCCCCTAACCCCTCCCTTTGGGAGGGGAACGTTCTCTCTCCCGCTGGGAGAGGACCAAACTCCTTAACTTAATGATATTGAATTAATATTTTGGGAAACTACAACTGAAGGGGGCGTCTTTCGATGTGGCTGTTATTCAGCGGCAGAGTAAACGTAAAGGTAGAGCCTTCGCCCACCCGGCTGACCATGTTGATTTCGCCGCCGCACACATTGATCATACCCCTTACAATGGCCAGACCCAGGCCCATGCCTTCGTAGGCGCGGGTCAATGAATCTTCAACCTGGAAAAAGCGCTCAAACACGCGATCCTGTTTGTCTTCAGGAATACCAATCCCGGTATCGCTCAAAGTCATGACCACAAATTGTCCATTGACCTTGGCCTTGAATGTAATCCGGCCATTTTCAGGCGTGAACTTAAGGGCATTGTCAAGCAGGTTCATAATGATCAGATCAAATTTCTGCCGGTCGGCGATAAGCAAGGGGAAATCATCAGGAATATCAACCTCTATTTTTAAGGATTTTTCCTGAGCCAGCAAAGAGATGTCCTGCACCGCCTCATCCATAATCTCCTGCAAATTCAACCGGTCTTGCGCCAGCGAGGGAACGCCGCTTTCCAAATATTTCAAATTCAACATATCTTCAATCAACGATCTCAGCCGCATGGCGTTCCGGGTGATAATGGAGATATACTGCACAGAGGGGTCCCGCATTTCCTCTTCCAGCACTGTGGCATAGCCAATCAAAATGGCCAGCGGCGTGCGCAGTTCGTGGGCAGCAATATTGATAAACTCGCTCTTCATGTGATCTAACGTTTGCAGTTCTTTGTAGGCTTCCTGAATCTCGGTGAAGAGACGAGCGTTTTCCAGGGCAATGCCGGCCTGACCGGACAGAACCGTCAGAAAATCGCTGTCGCTGGGCGCAAACGCATTTTCCTGACGCGCCAAGATCAACACCCGGGGATCGGCCTTTTTCAACTGAAGGGGCGTGGCAATCAGCGAAGAAATTCCCAATTCCTCCAACAGCGTTTTTTCCGATTCGTCGGCGGTGGCGTGGTTCAGAGTCAACTGGGTTCCATCATCCAGTATTTGCCGCGCCAATTGATGGCAGCGTTGTTTATTAACATCATCGGCACCATCGCCAAAATATTGCAGTTCAGAAGCGAGGCCATCTTTCTGAAAGGTGTAAAGCGCGGCCAGGTCTGCTCTGGTTTCCTGTTGGGAAATCTCAAGCAGGCGACGCAGTACCTTATCTTCTTCCACCGTACCCATCAGGGTTTTATTCAGTTCAAACAGGGGAATTAACGAGCGAAGTCGGAAATTCTCTTTGCGCAGTTGCTCTTTTTCTAAGGTTTTAGCTACGGCCGCGCTTAATTCATCGGGGGTGAAAGGTTTGAGGATAAATTCATCAATGCCCAGTTTTAACGCTTCCAGCACCATATCCATGGTGCTGTAGCCGGTCATCGTTACGCAAACAATGTTGGGGTCCGCTTTTTTGAGAGCCTGGGCAATCTCCAGGCCGTTCATGCCCGGCATTTTGATGTCGGTAAGCAGCAAATCAAAATCTTCATGCTGGGCCAGGGCAATGGCCTCGGCACCATTATTGGCTGCCTTTACCCGGTATCCTTTTGAAACCAAAATTCGTCGGCATAGATCAAGAACATCAGCCTCATCATCAACGATGAGGACCCGTTCTTCCATCATAAAACTTCTCCCGCCACATTTCTATGAGTTGTATATTTAGATTATACCATTGGACTCTAACTAAAACAATAGCGCCAAGGTTTCTAAAAACCACTCACGTTAAGGCGACACAATGACAAATGTAGCGGTAGCAACGGTTTGTCCCTCAACTTCCAGCGTAACCTGGTAGGGGCCGGGCTGGTACCCGCCGATAGGGCTAAAATAAACCCAGGCGGTGCCGGTGCTGTTATAGCTTTCCGGCCAGGTGTCTGGATAGGCTTCCAGTTCCGTATCGCCCCACGTCCAGCGATGTACCCAGGAAACACCGGGGGTCATGCCCTGGTAGTCAAAAAAAAGATAAACCGGTTGGGGGCCGGAGACAAACGAGATATTTATATTTTCGGGCTGATTGTCCCCGGTAATGCCACGAGCCAAAAGCAAATTGGTGAAAGGGCTGTCTTCGGCCACAACCGGCGCGCCGGGCGTAGGCAAAGATACCGGAGCCGGGGTCGGCAGCGGGGTGGGCGTGTTGCTGGGGAGGGTGGTTGGGGCAGCAGCCGGTTCGTCGGTAGGCGCGAGGGTTGGGCTGGGCGCTGCCGGTGAAATCGCTGCTTCGATCTGAGATGCTGAAGCAGTTGTTGGCGTAGGGAGGGCGGTGGAATCTGCCGGAACCGGCGTGGCTGAATCCGCGGGCTGGCCGGCCCACCACGTCAGAACGCCCCAAAATCCGGCAATCAACAACAAAATAACCACTGGCAGCGTAATCAAAACCCAAATCCACGGACGCCGCCACACAGAGGGTTTTTTCAGTCCGGCTTCTCTGATTTTAGCCGCCGCCGCGATGGGAGATCGAACCGGCGCGGTGCCTTCGACCGCCACGGAAAGAGCGCGGGCAAACTCCGCGCCGGTATTGTAGCGCAGTTCCAACCCTTTAGAAAGCATCCGCCCAATGGCCTCGCTCAGGGCAACGGAAATACCGGGGTTAACCACGTGCAATTCTCTGGGTTGTTCGTAAGCCTGGGCATGCAAAATAGCCGCCGGAGTTCCCGAAAAAGGCGGTTTATTGACCAGCATTTGGTAGCACAACACGCCCAGGGAATAAAGGTCCGACTGGCGGGTAGGTGACTGGCCGTGAACCCGTTCCGGGGCCATTGTTTCAGGCGCGCCCACAGCAAACCCTTGCTTCACCAGGCTGGTGCCGGCCATGGCCTGGGTCTGGCCAAAATCGGCCACAATCACGTGATCGTTTGGCCCCACAAAAACGCGGTTGGCCGATAGGTCGCCGTGGGGGATTGATTTTTGATGGGCATAATCCAGCGCCGCCGCAATCTGGCGGGCGATGGTCAACATCCGTCGGGGAGACAGGGGGCCTTCTTCGGCCAGAACATCGGCCAGGGTCCGCGCCTCAATCAATTCGCGCACCAGATAGAGAACATCGCCTTCCTGTTCGGCCTCGTAGGTACGGACGATGTTGGGATGTTCCAGCCGGATACTTTGTTGGGCGATGTCTTTGAATCGATACACAAAAACCTCATCAAAGGTAAATTGCGGCGCAACAACCTTGAGCGCCACTGCTGCATTATCGGCGTTACGCCGGGCGCGGTAAACAATGGTTAGATCGCCCCGGCCTAATTCAGTCTCGACGGTGTATTTTTCCAGTTGAATATCTTCCATTGAATGAATCTTTCAAGCTCCAAAGATGGTGATTTTCACTATGACGATTCTCTATTTGGAAAATTGGCGATTAGAGATTGGGATATTATTGGCAAAAAAATTCTAACCCCTGCTTTAATCGGGCAGTTCATTCGCTTGTTTCACGGCATTCACAATAGCCTGGGCGGTTGCTTCGGCGGCAAACGCGCCAATCAGGTTGACGTCGGTGGCCGGATGCCGGCCGGTAGCCAGGGCAAAGATGGTGTCGCCATCAAACATGGTGTGCGCCGGGCGAATGGTTCTGGCCAGGCCATCGTGGGCCATCTGGGCCACTTTGTTGGCGGTTTCTTTGCTCAAAGTGGCATTGGTCGCCACCACGCCGATAACCGTATTACCTTGAGGTTCACCCGCACCGGCAGCTTGTTTTAAAATTTGCAAGGTGTCGGCAAAATCACCCTGCGGCATGGTTCGCGCTCCGGCCAGAATTTGGCCGGAATTAGGGTCGATCACATCGCCAAAACAGTTCACGGCAAACAACGCGCCCACCAACAGGCCGTTACCCAGGTCGATCATTGCAGGCCCCAAACCGGCCTTCATCCGGCCTTGCGGTCCCAGAATATGTCCCACCATCGCGCCGGTTCCGGCCCCGATACAGCCCGCTGTGTCTATCGAATCATCGGTCACGGCTGCCTGACAGGCCGCATAGCCCATCGCCGCATCAGGCCGGACATCGGCGCGGCCTACGGCCAGATCAAACAGCACCGCCGCCGGCACAATGGGCACGCGGGCCACTTGCACATCGTAGCCAATTTCGTTCTCTTCCAGCCACCGCACCACACCGTCTGCCGCGGCCAGGCCAAAAGCGCTGCCGCCGGTCAGCAACACGGCGTGAACTTTTTCTACCGCGTGCATCGGGCGCAGTAAATCGGTTTCGCGGGTACCGGGCGCGCCGCCGCGTTGATCAACGCCGCACACCGCGCCCTCCGGGGCCAGTACAACGGTACAGCCGGTTTGGGCCTCCATATCTTGAGCATGGCCTACCCAAATACCGGGCAGCTGATGAAATGCGTTTGTCACAATGCGTCCCTTCTATCGCTGCCGGCAACAAATATTATACGTTTTATTGCCAGATTCCTTCTATTTCGCCTGTTCTCGATAAAATCTTAACACGACGATGGAATTGACGCAAAGCGATGGCGCTAAATAGAGATGGGCTAAATGCGGGCAACACGGGACAAATGTCCCGCCAGGCCCGGCCCGTTGTCCCTATGCAGACGCGCCGTTGAGTGTTACAATAGGGATGGATTGATCCCATGGTAAAAAAAATGAGAACGGAACAAAAAATCATTGCGCTGGCGCTGGCTTTTGGCCTGTTCGTTTGGGCGGTGGATGCCGGGCTGCTGGCCGCAGGAATTGGCAGCCACTCGTTGTATACGGGCCTGATTGCCCTGACCGGTTTTTTGCTGCTGGGGGTGGTGGCGGCGCGCCTGCTGGCCGGGCAGCAGCGAGTTGAGAAAGAGCTATCACAGGTAAACCGCGCCCTGAAAACCCTGAGCGCCTGCAACGAAATCATGGTCAGAGCCACCGAAGAATCAGAATTACTGCACAACATCTGCCAGATCATTGTAGACATTGGCGGCTATCACCTGGCCTGGGTGGGATTTGCCGAAGATAACCCCGAAAAACGAGTACGGGTTGTGGCGCAAAAGGGGTACGAGGAAGGCTACCTGGAATCGGTCAACATCACCTGGGCCGATGCCGAGCGCGGGCGCGGCCCCACCGGCAGCGCGATCCGCAGCGGTACACCCTGTGTGGTGCGCAACGTGCTCACCGATCCCGATTTTGCGCCCTGGCGAGAAGAAGCCGGCAAACGAGGTTACGCCTCGGTTATCGGCCTGCCGCTGACCGTGGATGACAAACCCTTTGGCGCGTTGACCATCTATGCCCGGGAGCCGAATGCCTTTGATGGAAACGAAGTCAATCTGCTCACCGATCTGGCCGATGATCTGGCTTACGGCATTGTGGTCCTGCGGACCCGGATAGAACATCGACAGGTGGAAGAAACGCTGCGCAAAACCGAGGCCAAAAAGCAAGCCATTTTGAACGCCATCCCCGATATGATCGCCCAGGTCAGCCGGGAAGGGGTCTACAAAAGCATCAAACCGGCCAAAAACTTTGATCTGTGGGCCGCGCCCAAAGAATTTGCCGGGAAAAATGTGGCTCAAATGCTGCCTGCCGAGGTGGCCCAACAAACGCTCGATAGCATTGCACTTACGCTGAAAACCGGGCAGACCCAGGTGTTTGAATACCAACTGCCGGGAAACCGCGCCATGCGAGATTACGAAGCCCGCGTTGTGGTTTGCAACGAGCAGGAAGTGACCATGATCGTGCGCGACATCACCGAGCGCAAAACCCGCGAGGCCGTGATCGAGGAGGAACGGGCGCGTATTGCCCGCGACCTGCACGATGGCCTAGCCCAAAACCTCTATTTTGTCGGCCTGAAGTTGGATTACCTGTGCAAAAAAATCAAAGGGGCGGGCGAGCCGGAAGAAATGAGCAGCGAGTTATGCGCCCTCAAGAAAACGGTACAAACCAACATCAACGAGGTCCGCCGCACCATTTTCTCGCTGCGTCCGGTGGAATTGGATAAATTGGGTTTTGGCCCGGCCCTGCGCAAATATACCCAGGAGTTTGGCGAACAAGCGGCGCTGGAGGTTGTCCTGTCCATCAACGGAGACGAATCGACCCTGCCCACCACCCTGGAACCGATTTTCTTCCGGCTGGTGCAGGAAGGGCTTAATAATATTGCCAAACACGCCCAGGCCAAACACGCCTGGATCGCGTTAGATATTTCTTCCAACCGGGCCGGAAAACTGACCATTCGGGACGACGGTATGGGGTTCAATACGGGAACCCTATCGATTGACGACGGCAGCCGGATGGGCCTGCGCCAGATGCGCGAGCGGGTGGCGATGCTGGGTGGGCAATTTGAAATTGAAAGCACCCCCATGCAGGGGACCACGCTCTGCGCCGAAATTTCATTGTAAGGAGGTTGATTGTGACCCGTCCCCTTCGCATTTTAATTGCCGACGATCACACCATGGTTCGGCAAGGCCTGAGCCAGATCTGCAGCGCCGAAGACGATATGCAGGTAGTGGGCCAGGCGGCCAACGGCCAGGAAGCGTGCCAACTGGCCGCGCAGGTTGAGCCGGATGTGGTGGTGATGGACATCAACATGCCAATCCTGGATGGGGTACAGGCCACCCGCTACATCACCCGGGAACAAGTTCAAACGGGCGTAATTATCTTGACGATGTATCGCCAGGACCAGCACGTATTTGAGGCCATCAAAGCCGGCGCGCGGGCCTACCTGCTCAAAGACGCCGACAGCGACGAATTACTGCGCGCCATCCGGCTGGTAGCCGGCGGAGAAGCCTTGCTCGACTCAACCATCGCCTTAAAAATGATGGATGAATTCCGGCGTTTGCAGGGCGAGACACCTCGCGCCAACGGCATCACCCCCCTGACCGACCGCGAGCTGGATATTTTGCGCCTGGTGGCCCAGGGGCTGGAAAACAGTGATATTGGCGATCAATTGGGCTTATCCGAAAAAACTATCCGCAATCGATTGACCACCATTTTTGAAAAACTGCACGTCAACAACCGGATTCAGGCCGCCCTTTACGCCCTGCGCCAGGGCATCGCTAACCTGGATGATGAAAATGATTAAAAATACGGGACATTTGTCCCCACAGCGCGGGGCGGGGTGTCCCTATTCCGCCGGCGTAAATTATGCTATAATTTTTGATGGGTGTAGATCGTTCCATCAAACAACAAGCGAGTTTTTATAGTGGCGCTTCAAGCCTTACCCTATGTCTTAACGCTTGGCTTTCTCTTTGGCTCTTCGCTGATCGCCTCGCGTTTTGTGGTGGGACAATTTCATCCCGTTATCTATATTGGATTGCGAACCGTCGTCGCCACCTTTACTTATGGCGCGATTTACGCGATTGGCAGCCGGCGCGCCTGGCCTCTCAGTCGCACCTGGCCGCGTAACCCGCAGCTATGGCGACACGCCATCGTTTTGGGCATTTTTGGCACGGCAGTACCGATGGTGGGCGTGGTCAGCTCTTTACAATATTTGTCTTCGGGCGTGGTAGCTATTCTGATCACCGCCAACCCGGCCCTCACCATTTTGCTGGCCCACTTTTTGCTGGCTGATGAACCCCTTACCTGGAAAAAGGGCGCCGGCGTAGCATTGGCTGTAGCCGGCACGCTATTCATTGCCCTCCGGGGCGAAAATGGGTTGGCCGGCGTGGATGTGGTCAACCCGCTGGGCTACATCCTGGTTCTAGGCGCGATGACAACCGCCGCCGGAATGAATATCTACGTCCGCCGCTTTATGCAAAGTTTCGACGCTTTTGATGTAGCCACCGTCCGCATGCTGACCGCCGCCGTTGTTATTATGCCGCTGGCCGTGATATTTATCGGCATTGATCTGCAATTTGCCACCCAGCAAGGCTATGCCGCGCTGATTTACGCGGCAGTGGCCGGCAATTTCCTGGGGATGTTTCTGGCCTTTTACAACGTCAAACGCTTTGGGGCTACCGCCGCCGCGATGACCGAGTATATTATTCCGGTGGTGGCCGGCTTAGGCGGCGTCTTGCTGCTCAACGAGCAGATCACGCTGGGGATGATCCTGGGCATGCTGTTGATCGGCGTGGGGTTGACCCTGATCAATCAATTCAAAACAAAGAAAAAACCAAGATTCAACTAGAAACAAGGAGGCATTTCATGCAATACAGAGATTTTGGTAGAACCGGCTGGAAAGTATCGGAGATCAGTTTTGGCGCATGGGCCATCGGCGGCAGTTGGGGCAAAGTGAGCCAGGATGATGCGCTGGACGCGCTGCACGCCGCCATCGATAACGGCGTTAACCTGATTGATACCGCCGATGTATACGGCAACGGCCGCAGCGAACGCATCATTGCCCAGACTCTCAAAGAGCGCTCGGAAGATGTGTATGTCATCACCAAAGCCGGACGGCGGCTGGACCCCCATGTGGCCGAAGGCTACAACCGGGAAAATTTAACCAACTTTGTGGAACGCAGTCTCAAACTGCTCCAGGTTGAGGCGCTGGACCTCGTTCAGCTTCACTGCCCGCCCACCCCGGTGTACTACATGCCCGAAACCTTTGGCGTGCTTGATGATCTGGTGCAGGCCGGCAAGATCAAATATTACGGCGTGAGCGTGGAAAAGGTGGAAGAGGCCATCAAGGCTATTCAATACCCCAACGTGCAAAGCGTGCAGATCATTTTCAACATGTTCCGCCAGCGTCCGGCAGAGATGTTCTTTGATCTGGCAAAAGAAAACAAAGTAGGCATTCTGGCCCGCGTGCCGCTGGCCAGCGGATTGCTGACCGGCAAAATGAAACGGGACACCAGCTTTGCCAAAGACGATCACCGCAACTTCAACCGCCACGGCGAAGCCTTTGACGTGGGCGAAACCTTTGCCGGCGTCGATTATGACACCGGGCTGGACGCCGTGGAAAAAATTCGCACGTTGGTGCCGGCTGGGGCGACCATGGCCCAATTTGCCCTGCGCTGGATTTTGATGTTTGATGCGGTAAGCTGCGCCATTCCCGGCGCTAAAAACCGGCAGCAGGCCACTGACAATGTTCAAGCCGCCGACCTGCCGCAATTGAGCGACGAGACGATGGCCAAGATCAAAGCAATTTACGATGAAAAAATCCGGCCCCAGGTTCACCCACGATGGTAAAGGGAGGAGTTGTTTTTTTACAATAGCGATTACTATTCAGGTGACACAGAGATTCGCAGAGAATACACAGAGATGTACGGAGTTTTTTAATTTTTTCTGTGGTCCTCTGCGCTGTATCCGTAGAACTCTGTGACCAAAGTAAATGCCAATAGTCAGGAATAGAGGAGGCAGTGATGCGAACTGTTATCATCGGCGGCAGCGGCCACGTGGGAACCTATCTGGTGCCCCGGCTGGTTGAGGCCGGCCACGAAGTAATCAACGTCAGCCGAGGCCGACGAGACCCTTACCAACCTCACGCGGCCTGGAAGGCTGTTCAAACGATCAATATCGACCGGGCCAAAGCAGAAAAAGCCGGCACCTTTGGGCCACAGATTCACGAACTGGAACCGGATATTGTCATCGATATGATTTGTTTTACCCCGGAGAGCGCCCAACACCTGGTCGATGCACTGCGCGGCACGGTTCAGCATTTTCTATCGTGCGGCACGGTCTGGGTGCATGGCCCCAGCGTGGAAGTTCCTACGACAGAAATGCAGCCGCGCCGCCCCTTTGGCGAGTACGGCATTCAAAAAGCGGCCATTGAAGCCTACCTTTTGAACGAAGCCCGGCGCAGCGGCTTTCCGGCCACGGTTCTGCATCCCGGCCATATTGTTGGCCCCGGCTGGGCGCCGCTAAATCCGGCGGGGCATTTTAACCCGCAAGTTTTTGCCCAACTGGCCCGCGGCCAGGAAGTGACGCTGCCCAACCTGGGTATGGAAACCGTGCATCACGTTCACGCCGACGACGTGGCCCAGGCGTTTATGCAAGCCCTAGCCCATTGGAGCCAGGCCGTGGGCGAAAGCTTTCATGTGGTTTCCGCCGCCGCGCTGAGCCTGCGCGGGTACGCCGAGGCCATGGCCGCCTGGTTTGGCCAACCGGCCAACCTGCGGTTTGTTCCCTGGGAAGAGTGGCAAACCACGGTCTCAGAGGAAGAGGCGCAAAAAACATGGGATCATATTGCCCACAGCCCCAATTGCAGCATCGCCAAAGCGCAGGGCCTTTTGAATTATCAGCCCCGGTACAGTTCGCTGCAAGCAGTTTATGAGGCTGTGGCCTGGTTGATGGAACACGATAATTTACTAAAAAGCTAAATTGAATTTAGCCAGCAGACACAGTTGCTCTGAGGCCGTAGGCTGAAGAATCTCCATCCAGCATAACTTGATTTCGCTTTTGCAGAGTTACATGGAGATTCTTCACTCGTTCCTCGCTCAGAATGACATGACCTGAACAATTACGTTAAATTGAGCAGCACTATTACAAAGGAGTAAAAAATGATCGAAAAACTACCCTTTGGCCGAACCGGTCATCACAGTACCCGTACCCTTTTTGGCGCGGCAGCCTTGGGAAATGTAACCCAGGCGGAAGCCGATGCCACGCTGGAGGTTTTGCTCGAATACGGCGTCAACCACATTGACACCGCCGCCAGCTATGGCGATGCCGAACTCCGCATTGGCCCCTGGATGAAAAAACACCGCCAGGATTTCTTTTTAGCCACCAAAACCGAGCAGCGCACCAAAAAGGAAGCGCTGGAAGAATTGCAGCGCTCGCTGGACCGGCTGCAAGTGGACCACGTTGACCTGTGGCAAATCCACGCCATCACCGAGCGGGAGCCGCTGGAAACCGCGCTGGGGCCGGGCGGCGCGCTGGAAGGCTTTATTGAAGCCCGCGAGCAAGGACTGGTGCGTTTTATCGGCATTACCGGCCACGGCACCCAGATTGCCCAATTGCACCTGCACGCGCTGGAACATTTTCATTTCGATTCGGTGCTGCTGCCCTACAACTACACCATGATGCAAAACGCCCCATACGCTGCCGACTTTGAAAAGCTTTACCAGACCTGCCGTGAACGGGATGTGGCCGTGCAAGCCATCAAAACATTGGCCGTTGGCCCCTGGGGCGATAAAAAGCAAACCCGCGCCTGCTGGTACGAACCGCTGGAAGAGCAGGCCGACATCGACCGGGCCGTTAAGTTTGCGCTGGCCAAACCCGGCCTTTTCCTGAACACCGTGGGCGATATTCACCTGCTGCCCAAGGTTTTGGATGCGGCCAGCCGGCTTGAAGCCACATCTCCCGCCCCGGAAGAAATGGAATCAATGGTGGAAGAAACCGGGATGGAACCGTTGTTTGTCTAATACAAAACGCCGCAATTCATCAACGTGAGATCAGAGATTAAATACTTTGCCCTTTAGGGAATGGGAGATTTAGAGATGGGAGATTTTTAGCCTGAAATCTCTAATCTCCATTCCCTGATCTCTTGATGAATTGGGTAAGTTAATTAATTCTCATTCTTTAATTATCTACGTTCGAGGGAGAATTCCTATGATCATCGATGCCGATTGTCACATCTCATCTCACAAATTCGACAACCTGGCTATCACCGCGGATGAGTTGGTTGAACAAATGGACCGGGCCGGGGTGGATAGAGCTTTAGTGTGGCTCAAGCCGCCCTACAACAAAGATATTGCCCCGGAAAACAAAACAGTCTACCAGGCCAGCCAAAAATATCCGGATCGGCTGATTGGCTTCGGCTGGACCAATCCCCGGCTGGGCCGGGAAACCGCCACCAGCACCATCACACAATGCTTTGAAGAATATGGCTTTGCGGGCATCAAATTCAACGGCGCGCAGGATGATTATGTGATTGATGATGATTCCATCCTGCCGTTTATTGAGACCGCTGCCGGATACGGCAAACCCCTGGCCTTTCACATTGGCTGCGATTTTTACGAAAACACCCACCCCTACCGGCTGGGTAACATCGCGGCCCGGTTTCCCGAAACCCACTTTTTTATGATCCATATGGGCGGGGCCGCCCTGCCCGCGCTGGACCGCTCGGCCATTGAGACAATGCAGCAGCATTCCAATATCTCGATCATTGGCAGCGCGATTCCGGCCCCGGCTATTTTTAACGCCATTGAAACGCTGGGGGCAAATCGCGTTTGCTTTGGCAGCGACAGCCCCTTCCGTTTTATGCACGTGGAAGTAGCCAAATACCGGGCGCTGCTGCGCGATCACAGCCAGGAAGAACAAGCCCAAGTGATGGGCGGCAATTTGGCTCAAATATTGAATATCAACCCATAACCAAGGAGGTTTTTATGGCTTTTACGTTACAAATTGGCGAACAAGCGCCGGATTTCAACCTGCCGGCCACCGACGGCAACACCTACCAATTGTCAGATTTTGATGACGCTGACGTGCTGGTGATTTTCTTTACCTGCAATCACTGCCCCTACGTCCTCGGCTCCGATGAAATCACCCGCCAAACCGCCGAGAAATTTGCGCCGCAAGGGGTTAAATTTGTGGCCATCAATTCAAACAGCAAAAACACCTATCCCGAAGATGATTTTGACCATATGGTGGCCCGGATGGAAGAACATCAATTCCCATGGCTCTACCTGTACGATGAGCCACAAAATGTTGCGCTGGCCTATGGCGCGCTGCGCACGCCTCACTTTTACGTGTTTGATAAAGAACGCAAACTGGTTTACACCGGACGCGGCGTTGATAACCCTAAAGATACCAGCCAAATGACCGTCAACGATCTGGATCGGGCGCTGGAAGAACATCTGGCCGGCCAGCCGGTGAGCGTGCCGCTGACCAATCCCATCGGCTGCAATGTAAAGTGGGAAAATCAGGACCCGCACTGGATGCCTGCCGAGGCTTGCGATCTGGTTTTATAGAGAGATGATAGGGAGGTGCCATGGACGCGTTAGAAGCAATCCGTAAGCGCCGAAGTATCCGCCATTACACCGGCGAGCCAATTCCCCGCGAGCATCTGGAAACCATTGTCGATGCGGGCCGGCTGGCCGCCACCGGCTATAACCGGCAGCCCTGGGATTTTGTGGTGGTCACCAACCGGGCAATGATCAAAGAACTGACCATCGCGGCCCAATGGATGGACAAAGCAGGCGCCATCATAGCCGTCGTATTGGACCCCGACAGCAAATTCTGGCTGGAGGACGGAGCCGCCGCCGTAGAAAATATACTCATTGCCTGTACCACCCTGGGCTACGGCGCGTGCTGGCTGGAGGGATACACCTTGCCTCTGGAGGAAAACCTGAAAACGCTGCTGGAGGTGCCTGCCGACAAACGGCTGCTAACCCTGGTGCCCATTGGCGTGCCGGCAGCCTGGCCCACCAAAGAAAAAAAATTATTGGAAGAAGTTATTCACTGGGAAAAATATTAGTTAAGTTGAAAGGAGATTGTGATGAATTATCGTTATTTAGGAAAAACAGGCCTAAAAGTAAGCGAACTCTGCCTGGGCGCGATGACGTTTGGCCGTGAAACCGATGAAAAAACCAGCCACCAAATTCTGGATGGCTTTGTAGAAGCAGGCGGCAACTTTATCGACACCGCCGATGTGTACAGCCGGGGCGTCTCTGAAGAAGTAATGAGCAAATGGCTCAAAAACCAAAAGCGGGATGATCTGGTGATCGCCACCAAGGTGCGTTTCCCTATGGGCGAAGGCCCCAATGATCTAGGACTGAGCCGCAAACATATTATTTCCGGTGTAGAAAACAGCCTGCGCCGGTTGGGCACAGATTATATTGATCTGTATCAAGTGCATTGCTGGGACCCCAGTACGCCGCTGGAAGAAACTTTGAGCGCGCTTAACGGCCTGGTGCAGAGCGGCAAAGTGCGCTACCTTGGAGCCAGCAACTATGCGCCGTGGCAATTGCAAAAAGCCGTTGATCTCAGCAAACAAATGGGCTGGGAACCGTTTGTCTCGCTGCAACCCCTGTATAATTTACTCGACCGCTACATTGAGTGGGGACTGGTGCCCGTCTGCCAAAATGAGGGGCTGGGCATTATGCCCTGGAGTCCGCTGCGCGGCGGCTGGCTCAGCGGTAAATATACCCGCGATATGGACCAACCCCCCGCCGGCTCCCGCGTTGACCGGGCCGAAAAAGAAGGGTGGAGCGAATCATGGAACACCTACAATACCGAACGAACCTGGAATATCGTTGATGCCCTGCTGGAGGTTGCCCAAGAGGTCAACAAAACGCCGGCCCAGGTAGCCCTGAATTGGCTATTGCAGCGTCCCGGCGTAACTGCGCCCATTATCGGCATCCGCACCCTGGAACACCTGGAAGATAATCTGGGCGCTGCCGGCTGGGCCTTGAACGAGGATCAGATGTCTCGTCTGAATGAAGTGAGCGAAATGGAGTTGCCCTACCCCTATGATTTCATTGCCAACGCTGCGGGGCCGCGCCTCTAAAATCAAATTGAGACGGATGCTTCAAATCCAACGGAGCCGGACAACCGGCTCCGTTTTCTTATGGGCCAATATTGTATCTGGCGAAAGGTATGGTTATAATCATCCCCTATCAACGAATCCAATTTCTGTAGAAGTAAAACAATATTCTGTCCTTACTCGTATATATAGAGAAGACATAATTTTGGCCAGGAGATTGACACCCTTGAACGATCAACTGACTCTCATTTTAGGCGGCGCCCGCAGCGGAAAAAGCACCTATGCCGAAAAACTGGCTGCCACCTACGGCCCGCGCGTCCTCTACCTTGCCACCGCCGAGGCTGGTGACGAAGAAATGGCCGAACGAATTGCCGTTCATCGCGCCGTTCGCCCCGACACGTGGCAAACACTTGAAGCGCCCCATAACGTCGGAGACGCGCTATCAACCATCAACAGTTCTCCAGACGTGGTTCTGCTCGACTGCCTGACGCTGTGGGTAACAAATATTCTATTGGCGATGGAAGATCAACCGCCAGCCGACATTGAAAAAACCGTCAAGATAGAAACTGATAAATTACTGGCTACACGAAATCAATTAGAGTTTCCACTCATCGTTGTTTCCAACGAAGTGGGGCTGGGCCTGGTGCCCGACTATCCCCTGGGACGCATTTACCGTGATATGTTGGGCCGCGCCAACCAACTGCTGGCCCAGCATGCGGACCGGGTCATTTTTATGGTCGCCGGACTGCCGATGATCGTGAAAGAAAATAACACTACCCCCTAACCCGAACAAGCCGGAGCCAAAAAGGTTTTGGTACGAAAATCCTTGCACAAAAAACAAGATTTTCATGGGTTAGGCCCTAAACGGAGAATTTGATTATGAGTTCCCTAGAAACAACCCTCATCCAAACTGATGAACGAAAGACCGCCAAAACCGCCGGCTATTTTATGGCGTTTATTTCTCTGGGTATGATTGCGGCCGTACTCGGCCCCACGCTGCCCGGCCTGGCCGAACATACCGGCAGCACGCTGCGCGAGATCAGCTATCTTTTTACAGCCCGCTCGCTGGGCTACCTGCTGGGGTCGCTGCTAGCCGGGCGCGTCTACGACCGGCTGCCGGGCCACTACCTGATGGCGGCCACGCTGGTGGTGATGGCTGTAACGATGGGCCTGACCCCCGTAATTCCGTTGCTGTGGATTTTGATAATTGTATTGGTAGCCATGGGCCTGGGAGAAGGCATGGTTGACGTGGGCGGAAACACCATGCTGGTCTGGGTTCACCGGGAAAAAGTAGGGCCATTTATGAACGCGCTGCACTTCTTTTTTGGCGTGGGCGCGTTTATTGCCCCCATTATCATTGCTCAGGCGGTGGCCATGAGCGGAGACATTTACTGGGCCTACTGGACCCTGGCGCTGTTGATTGTGCCCGTCTCGCTGTGGGTATTGCAACTTCCCAGCCCTACGCCGCAGCGGGTATCGGAAAAAAGAACCGCCGGAGAAGTGAACCATTATTTGGTGGCGCTGATTTTCCTCTTCTTTTTCCTTTACGTGGGAGCGGAGGTGGCCTTTGGCGGCTGGGTGTTCACCTACGCCGTCACCCTGGAATTGAGCAATGAAACCATGGCCGCCTATCTCACCTCGGCGTTTTGGGGCATGCTGACCGTAGGCCGGCTGGTGGGAATTCCAATTGCCATGCGGGCCAGGCCGCGGTATATTTTGCTGGGCGATTTGTTGGGCTGTATCATCAGCCTGGCGCTGATGCTGCTCTGGCGCAGTCCGGCAGCTGTCTGGTTAGGGACTTTAGGCATAGGGTTTTCTATGGCCACTATCTTTCCCACCACCATCAACCTGGCCGAACGTCGGATGGTCATGACCGGCAATGTAATGAGCTGGTTTTTTGTGGGAGCCAGCAGCGGCGCGATGGTTCTCCCCTGGCTCATCGGTCAACTATTTGATACGTCCGGGCCAAGCGTGGTGATGAGCATCATTTTGATCGATTTACTCATTGCCACAGGATTATTTTTTGTCTTGATCGCTCAATCCAAAACAGACGATGAGACCGAGGAGGCCTAAGCTTATGATCTCTCTCAGCGTGGCGCAGCAATTAAAAGAAGCCGGCCTGGAATGGACGCCGGCCAAAAACGACTTTTTTGCCATCCCCGACCGGGGATTTGACGACACCATTTTTGTCATCAGCGATATGACCGTTTACGTAGCCAAAATCGGCGGCCAACTGGCCGTACATTTTCACGGCGCGCTGGAATGGGCTTTAGACCATATCATGGTGGCTGAGTTGGTCTGGCTCCCCACCGAAACCCAACTCCGCGAATTGCTGGAGCAGCGGCTGGTAGGCCAGCCGGAACCGGCCCTTATGCTGGTTAGCACCGCCGACGGCTACCGCTGCGAAATCAAATTTCAGGGAGAGATGCTGGACTTTGAGGCTTTTGGCGTCAGCGAAACGTACGGGATGGCATTGCTGCACGTTCTGAAAAATGCCTGACGGCGGACGACCGACGACGGACCACCAACAATTTCTTGGAGAATCAGAGCCGGTTGTGGGTGGTCCGTGGTCGGTGATCGTCTCTAAACTTCAAGCGATTTGAGGTTGGGGAGACTACTGATCTCCGGGGGTAGTTCGATAATTGGATTGCGGCCCAATCGCAGTTTGGTTAGCTGCGTTAAATTACCGATCTCAGGAGGAAGGTGGGTCAGACGATTGCCCCATAGGTTTAATTTTCGCAACCGGGTCAACCGGCCAATTTCCGGCGGCAGCGCGGTCAATTGGTTGTCGGCCAGGTCCAGTTCGCGGAGGTGGCTTAAAAGGCCGATGTCGGGCGGCAAAAATTTAAGTTGATTCTCCGAGAGTTTCAAATCGGTCAGATGGGTTAAGCGGCCAATTTCGGGAGGAATCTCCGTCAAACAATTGTGATAGACGTTCAGCCGGGTTAGCTGAGTTAACCGGCCAATTTGCGGCGGCAGCGCCTCGAGCTGATTTTTAGCCAAGATCAACTGGCGCAACTCGGAAAGCTGGGCAATTTCCAGCGGCAAATGGGTCATGCGGTTGTTCCAGGCAAACAACTCGCGCAGATGGCGCAGGCGGCCCAGCTCCGGCGGAAAGGTATTGAGCCGGTTGGAATACACGCCCAGCCGGGTCAACTGGGTTAAGTAGCCGATTTCGGGCGGCAGGGCCGTGAGTTTATTCTCCGAAACATTTAGCTGGGCCAGGTTGGTCAGCAACCCGATTTCCGGCGGCAAAACAGCCAGGCCCTTTTGCGCCAGAGACAGATCGGTGACGGCGGATTGGGCAATCTGCCGCAGCATTTGCGGTAAATTTTGATTGGACATTGGGTCACCCTCTGTTTGTTAATTCAACCTCAAGCAGCATTGTAGCACAGTTGCCACCGCCTGACCACCACCTGCCCCGGGAAAAACGATCAGGTAAAATCTCAACCTTCAGGAGCGTATAATGAGCAGCCCACCCCTCACCAGGGAACAAAAACAACCGATGCAGATCGACATCGACCGCCGGCAGCGCGAAATCCGCATTACCTGGGCCGATGGCTACCGCAGCATCTACTCTCTCGATTATCTCCGCCAGATTTGCCCCTGCGCGGTCTGCGACGAGCTGCGAGCCAACCAGGACCCGCTCTGCATTCTGCCTGACGACCAGGCGGTTATTACCGCAGAATTGCGGGCCGAACAACCGGTTACCAAAGTGGGCAGCTACGCCCTGCAATTCTTTTGGGCCGACGGCCACAACACGGGCATTTACAGCTTTGAATTTTTACGGGCCAGGAGTCCTTAACATAAAGTTGTAATTTGACTGAGTCCGGTTTATAATGGATCAAATAGATCATTTTTCAAAAAATCCGGAGGTTGCTCGTGGCTGAACCAACAAACCAAACGATTGCCCCCAAAGAAATCACCTTTGCCAACGGTCAGACAGCAAAAATGATAACGCCTCAGGCCGGAACCCCACCGGCCAAGATGGTCCGCGCCCTGGGGCTGGAGAAACCGCAGGGCATTCTCTACACCGTGGGCGGGGCCGGCCTGTTGGATGAAACATACAAACCACGGTTGGAACAGTTGTTCAGCCGAGGAGTAGCCAGAGTAGCCATTGAAACCGGCACACTGGTCATCGATGGCGGCACACAGTCGGGCGTGATGGAGATCATGGGGCGGGCCATTGCCGATCACGAGCACCAGGCTCCATTGTTAGGGGTCTCCCCCGCCGGTTTGGTAACTTATCCGGGCGGCCCGGCGGAAGACGAACAGGGCCACACCCCGCTCGACCCCAACCACTCCCATTTTGTGCTGGTTGACACCGATCAGTGGGGCGGGGAAACAGACACCATGATTGGCGTGGCCGCCGTGCTGGCCCAAGGAACGCCGATTGTAACCATTCTGGTCAACGGCGGCGGGATTGCCAAACAGGAAATTCTGCGCAGCGTGCGCAAAGGCTGGCCCATCGTTGTGATTAACGGCAGCGGGCGTCTGGCCGATGAGATTGCCGGGCTGTGGCAGGAAAAGCCCGACTTTATTCCCGACCCTATTCTGGCCGAGATCATCGCCGAGGGCAACATCCACCTCTTTCCCCTGGAAGGAACAGTTCCCGGCATCCGACGGCTGTTGAGCCGCTTGATCAACGATCAAACCCGGGAAACGCTGACCCTGGAAATGGCCTGGGATCGTTTTTCTACTTACGATTTCAACGCCGGACGCCAGCAGCAGAATTTCAACCGCCTCCAATATTGGATTCTGGGGTTGGGCGTGCTGGCTACCCTTCTGGTAGTTATTCAGGCCACGGTGCGCCCCCTTGGGTTGTGGTTCAATATCTTTTGGGTCAGAAATGGGCTGCATTATCTGATTGTGGCCCTGCCCATCACTATTTCCGCGCTCATTGCCGCGGCCAACTATTTTAACGCCGGCAATAAATGGGTGCTGCTGCGCGGCAGCGCCGAAGCTATTAAACGCGAGATCTTCCGGTACCGGGCGCAGGCCGAAATTTACAGCAAGGCCGCCACCACCCGCACCTCAGCCGAAATCAAACTGTCGGAGAAGATCGAAATGATCAGCCGGCATTTGATGCAGACCGATGTCAATCTGGCGGCCTTACAGGCCCATCCGTATAAAGTGCCGCCCACCCACATCCTGGCCGAAGGCGATAACGGGCTGACGTTCCTGTCAACGGCTGAATACCTCACCCACCGGCTGGACGATCAGCTGAATTTTTACCGCCGGCAGACATTAAAACTGGCCCGAACGCTGCGCTATTTGCAGTGGCTGATTTATATCTTTGGCGGTCTGGGCACGCTGCTGGCCGCGCTGGGGTTTGATCTGTGGATCGCGGTGACTACCGCGCTGGTTTCGGCGCTGACCACCTATCTGAACTACCTCCGCATCGAAAGAACCCTCGTTACCTACAACCAGAGCGCCACCGATCTGGCCAATGTCAAAGCGTGGTGGCTGGCCCTATCCGCCGAAGCCCAGGCGTCACAAAAAAATATCGACAAACTGGTCAACCACACCGAACAGATTGTCAAAAACGAACATGCCGGCTGGGTTCAGGAAATGCAAGACGCGCTGGCCGATCTGCGGGCCGAACAAACCGGCGATGAAGATCAAACCCAGCGTGACACAATCCCGGCCAACGAGGAGACCGAAGCGAATTGACATCCAGATGTATGTTTTGGATCATCATTTTGATGATGATCGCTGTTCTAGCTGCCTGCGGGGGGAATAACACGCCATCCCCAACCGACCTATCCGCTGTGGCCTCGCCAACCCTGCTCCCTTCCGAAACTCCCACCCACACGCCGACCCGTACGCCTACCACCACCAACACGCCCAAGCCAAGCGCTACACCAACCCAGACTCCCAGCCCGGCACCAACCGCAACGCCCAAACCCACCGATACACCCACAGCCACGCCCCGGCCCACGCTTCCACCCAACGAGATGGGCCAGGTGCTGGTGCTGGAATATCATCGCATTGGCGAGCCGGAAGAACGCTGGCAGCGCACGCCCGACAACTTCCGGCAGGATATGGCCTACCTTTACCAGAACGGCTACATCCCGGCCAACATCATTGATCTGGCGCGGGGTTTTCCCCACGTTCCGGCGGGCAAAAAACCCGTAGTGCTGACCTTTGATGATTCCTACGCCGGCCAATTTCGCTACCTGGACGACGGCGCCATTGATCCCGACTCGGCGGTGGGAATGTTGCTGGCGATGCACGAAAAATACAGCAACGAGTGGCCGTTGAAAGGAACATTTTATGTGCTGCCCGACGCGCTGTTTGGGCAAAGAGCGCTGGCCGATCAAAAACTGCAATGGCTGGTAAACAACGGTTTTGAAGTGGCCAGCCACACCCTGACCCATTTCAACCTGGGTCAGGGATCGGATGATGAAGTGCAGTGGGAACTGGCCATGAGCCAGCGCCAACTGGAAGCGCGGCTGCCGGGGTATACCGTGGAGTCGCTGTCCGTGCCTTACGGCGCGTATCCTTTGAATGAAAGTCTGGTAGCCGCCGGCACCTGGGAGGGCGAACCTTACACCTATTCCAATGTAGTGATGGTGGGCGGCGGGGCCGGCCCCTCGCCCCACAGCAGCGATTTCAACCCCTACTACATCCGGCGCACCCAGGCCATCCAAACCGAACTGGATTACTGGCTCACCTATTTTGCCGAAAATCCCGGCCAATATTACGTATCTGCCGGGCCGGAGGAGAAGTAAATCATTGTGAAACGGCATCCTGAGGTTGGGCAACCCTCTATGATCCTCTCCAAACCGTTATGGCTGTTTGCCGTACTGGGGCTAACCCTGTTGGGATGCAGCTTGATGACTCCCTACGGCACCGTTCCCCTTTTTCCGACCACCGAAACGCCTGATCCCAACATTGTTTTTGTAACGGTTACGCCGCCGGCCCGGCCCCTCCTCAACGAAAGCATGCGCTCTCGCGCCTCGGCCCAGCCGGAAGGATCGGAACAGCCGGATGCAGCCCCCGCTTATTTTGCCGAGGCCAATGAGTTGGGCAAAGTGCTGGTGTTAGAATACCACCGCCTGGGCTATCCCGACCAACGGTACCAGCGCAGCCCCGCCAATTTTCGGTCCGACCTGCAGCGCCTGTACGATAACGGTTACTATCCCGTTAATTTTGTCGATCTGGTCCACGGCCTGCCCAACGTTCCCGCCGGCAAAAAACCGGTTGTTTTGACTTTTGACGACTCCGACATCAGCCACTTCCGCGTGCTGGAAGACCACACCATCGACGCCGACACCGTGGTCGGCATCCTGCTGAATTTCCACAACCAGCACCCCGACTGGCCTACCCGCGCCACCTTTTTCATTTTGGGCAACGACAACGCCAACTATATTTCGATATTCGGCCAGCCTGAATGGGCCAAATCCAAAGTGCAGTTTCTGATCAATCAGGGCATGGAAGTGGGCAGCCACACCGTCAACCACGTCAGCCTGGGGTCGATGACCGCCGAACGCATTGAATGGGAGTTGGCCGTCAGCCAGTTTGTTATTGAGGATTTAGCCCCCGGCTACGAAGTGCAAAGCCTCTCCGTACCCTACGGCGAGTTTCCCTACACGCTTGATTTTCTCAAGGCCGGGCAGTGGGGCGATTTTGGGTACACCTACAGCGGCAACGCGGCAGCCTGGGGCGGGCCATCGGTGTCTCCCTTTGATGATACGTTTGATCCCTACCGCGTATCCCGCATGGAGGTAACTTCAGATTCGATTGATCATTGGTTGACCTATTTTGCCGAACACCCGGAAGAATATTATATTTCTAACGGCGATCCCAACCGGATCACCGCCCCCCACTTAGAAGAAATAGTTCAGGAGTAAACAATGGCGCTAAAACAGATTGTACCCAACGTATACGCCATCTCTCTGACTGCGGTCAACGCCTTTGTCCTTAAGACAAATGATGGATTGATCCTGATTGACACCGGAATTCCGGGCAGCGCCGGCAAAATTCTCCAGGCCGTGCGCGAGTTAGGCCGGCAGCCCGCCGACATCCGGCACATTTTAGTCACTCACTGCCACGGCGACCACACCGGCAGCCTGGCCGCGCTCAAAAAAGAAACCGGCGCGCCGGCCTTCATGCATCCGTTGGATGCGGCGATGGTGCGGCAGGGCCAATCGATGCGGCCCGCCAAACCACCGCCTCATCTTTTATTTCAAATTATGGTGCCGTTATTAATGCGCGGCGGAAATACAAACATTGAACCGGCTGAGATCGAACACGAAATAGCAGACGGCGATGAATTGGACTTTGCCGGCGACCTCAAAGTGATTCACGTGCCGGGCCACTGCGCCGGGCAGGTGGCGTTTTTGTGGCCCCAACACGGGGGCGTTCTCTTTGCCGGCGATGTAGCCAGCCATATGCTGGGATTGAGTTGGGCCATCATTTATGAAGATTTCGAAGCGGGCAAACGCAGCCTGGCCAAAATAGCCGCCCTGGATTTTGAGGTGGCCTGTTTTGGCCACGGCCGGGCAATCGTCGGCGGCGCAGCAGAGCAGTTTAGACAGAAATGGGGAAAATAAAACTGGCCTGTTTTTAACCTCGCAGAGGCAGTTTCACGTTATTGCAATCGTTCTGTATCATTCACCCCGCCAAAGGTATTGACCTTTAGAATCCACCGGCTGCCAAGTTCGTACCGATTGAATTCGCTTTCGTTGGAAGGGGCATAGGTGTATGTTCTACTTTCGGTAGTAAAACTCACCCGGTAACTTTCTGCTCGCTCTCCTTCTCGCTCATTGCGGCCTAAAACTCCCACCGACGGCCATTGGGGCGAGAAATTATTCCCTTCTTCGCGCACTTCTTCTATTTGCTGCCACTCGTCAACTGTATAGTGGCAAAAATCGGCGTAAACCGGCACGCTTTCCATCACGTTTTCGGTGGTGCAATCCTGAACCACCTCGGCGTAACCGCTGCCCATGTCTACGGTGTAGGGCGTACCGCATACTTCGCGCTGCTGGCCGGTAGCACGCTCTTCGTTATGGTGAACCTTCTCCGTACAGGTACCGATGATGGCTTCAGGTGGAATATCGGCTCGCCAATCCTCGCCCTCAACCGGCTGCAACGCTTCGATGGCAATCGTTCGCGTCCACTCCACCTGGCTGACCGTGCCGGTGACATCTTCCGTTCGATTGGAAAGTACCACAAAAAGAATACCGCCAATACAACACAACACCAAGAACAGGCCGATGACGCCGCCAATCCATTTAGACCGGTTTCCAGAGGGGGCGGCGCGCTGGGCCACCGCTTTTTCAGGTTCCGGTTCCATTGGTCTGGACAACGGCGCGCCGCACTGCACGCAGCGGGCCGCATCGGCCTCGTTTTCAGCCCCGCAGGCATCGCACACAATTTTGGCGGCAGGTTTATCTCGATGCGCGCCTATAATTTCTCCGTGGCGGCGGGCGGTGCCTTCGGTTAGATCGGCCCCGCACTGGCTGCACGTGGCCGCCCCGGCGGAATTGCGCGAGCCGCAATAATAGCAGTGAATATCAGGGCCGGCTTTGGCCTTTTCCAATTCCGCTTCATCGGTAATCAATTCTTCCTGGGCAGCCTGCTCAAACTTTATATCATCCGGCTGAGGCATTCCGCAACTGCTGCACGTTTTTTGCGGTCCCGGATTGCGGGTTTGACAGTTCGGGCACGTCCATTCGGTTAGAACAAATCCCAATGATTTTTTGGTCATGGCTGATTTTTCCTTTATCTCATTTCTTCGAACGAAGTTATGATTTGACAAGTTTTTCTAAACACGGCCACGGACTACTGACAACCGGCTATAGACCCCCACAGCCGCCAGGCGTCATCCCAGGTGAATCTTTGTCCCATCTTCGGCCACGGTCAGTTTGCCGGCATAACGTCCCTCAAAAGCTTCGGCGATTTTTTCCGGGGTTTCATCAAATTCAGGGCCAATGTGGCTCACCAGCACGTGGGGGATGTTGGCCGTGGCGGCAAAGTCAGCCACAGCTTCGGGCCGATGATGGGTCATTTCGTGGATCAGCAGGTCGCAGCTATCAACATAGCCGCTCAATTCGTGAGGAGATTTTAGATCGCCGCTGTACACAATCCGCCAGCCAGGCCCGTCGATCACCATGCCGCAGGCCACGGCCTTACGGCCATATTCCGCTTTACATTCCACCTGTTCCAGATGGCGCGTTTTAAAATATTTCACCCGAATCAGGGCTTCTTTAATTTTTTGAGGGGGTTTGACGTTGGTGATATTGAGATCGTACGTGAATTCTTGATAATTTTGAAAAGATGCGGCCAGCAGCCGCCGGATTTTCCCCCGCGTACCACGCGGGCCAAAAACATTCAAATGATTAGGGCGCTTGAGGAGCTGATTTTGAGTCAGAAAAAGGCCCAATCCGGCTACGTGGTCCATATGCCAATGGCTCAGAAATACGGCTTGAACTTCGGTCGGGTCCAGATCGTAGCGGTACAATAAAGTACTCACCGGCGCGCCGCAATCAATCAGAAAAAGTTTCCCCGCCGCGGTTAAAGCGTAGGCCGAAGGGAATCGGCGTCCGGTTGGTTGGCCGGAGGAAGAACCAATTACCAGCAATTCATCAGGCATCATTGTCTCCTTTGACAAGATTCTCCTCTCCACATCAGAGAGAGACTTTTTCACACCTTATTGTCCGCCACCGCAGGCCGCCACATTTCGTTCGTGCTCTGCAAAATTATTGGCAAACAGGTGGGCGCCTTCGCCGCCGCAGCCCATAAAGAACAGATAATCGGTTTGGGCCGGTTGCAGCGTGGCTAAAATAGAATCGGCCCCGGGGTTGGCAATCGGGCCGGGCGGCAGCCCTGGATTCATGTACGTATTATAGGGCGAGTTGACTTGCGAATATTCTTCCAGCGTGACCGGCGTTTTCCACCATTGGCCGGTATCGGCTTGATACCCCATAGCGTACTGCACCGTGGGATCCGCCTGCAGATACATGCCCTGAGCCAGCCGGTTGAGATAAACGCTGGCAATCAAGGGGCGTTCCTCGGCAACCACGGCTTCACGTTCAACAATGGAAGCGATGGTTAAGATGTCTCGAAAAGTATACCCCCGACCGGCAGCCATTTCAAGCGGATTTGGCGGCAATTTGGCGGACATATTGTCGAGCATGCGCACGATCAAATCTTCGGGCGCGCCATTGGCCGGAATGCGATAGGTATCGGGAAAAAGATAGCCTTCGTAAGATGTACCGGCCGGTTTATCGGCCAGCAGCGGGTGTTCGATGCCGGTTCCCTGCCGCACAAAGGCCAGGAACACCGCGCCATCCATGATGCCTTCCGCCGTTAATTTTTCGGCAAGTTGTTCGGCGCGCCACCCTTCGGGGATAGATACCGTTACCTCTTCAAAGTTTGCTTCCTGCAAGGCGGCGGCAATCTCGCGGAAGTTCATATTCCGGCGCAGCACGTAATCGCCCGCTTCCAATTTGGCATCCAGGCCGTTGTAACGCAAAAACAGCCGGAACAGATCGGCATTGGTGATGAGGCCCTGCTCCAGCAATTTATCAGAAATGGAATAGGCGGTTTCGCCTACTTCTACGGTAAACGGCACTGTCGAGGGATCATTCGAGGCTGGGCTGTTGATGATTTCCGATTGGGTTTGCAAATAGAGGCCGAGGAAAAACTCTTCCAGATTTTCCGGCGATTTCGCTACCGAGGCATCGCCAATAGAAATGGCGGCGCTGGCCTCCTCGGCCTGTTGGGTGAAGGCCCAGTAACCGGCTCCCAAAATAACCACAATCGCACCAATGGCGATGACAAAAACAATAAAACGAAAAATGGCTCTGATGACAACCATAGTTAATTTTTACTCCATGCGTACAATTGAGTTCAAATTATCATCCCAGCACTCGCAGGCCTCGCGCACATCGGTGCCGTTGGTGATAAATCCTTCGTAAGGAAAAAGATTGGGCTGTACCTGCCAGCCGCCTAAATTCATCGGCACCGGGCCGCCGGCATCGATCCACTCGCCGTTGTAACGCCGGGCCAGGTGCAGGTGGCTGGAGTTTGACAAACCGCCTTCGCAAGAGGCGTACCCAATCACATCGCCCGTTTTCACCTGTTGGCCCACCTGAACCGGCTGGTCAAAATCCAGGGCCACGTGCAAGTATTGCATTACCCACCCGGTCTGAATATTGCCATCGCCATCCAGATCGAGATAAACCTCGCCCTGCCGGGCCGAAACGATGACCCCATCGGCCACCGCCGTGCTGGGATATTCGGAATAAAAACAGTTGCCCAACACATCCGGCGGGCCAAAATCTACCGCCGCCCAGGCGCTGCCATCGGCATAGGCCGGATGGGGGCCGCCGGTAAAATAAAACTTTTCGCCTTTGGCCCAGGGCAGCGCCAGCGGGGGTTGGGTCAGGTTGATGGGTACCACCGGCGTTACGGCATACGCAAAGGGATCGCCAAACATCGTACGATACTGGGCCGTAAATCCTTCAGGGCCAATTTCACGCTGCCAGGTTTCCCAATCAGCGTGAATGGCCAGGATATTTTGCGCGCCCACCGTGCCGGCGTTCACGCCCTGAGGCGTAACCGCCAGGCTGCCGTCGGGCAATTGGAACACCCAGAAGCCATCCCGTTTATAGCCGTAGTAGCCAGCATTGATCCGGTTGGCGGTAAAACTCATGGCCTGGTACAAACTGCCACCCTTGGGATTGCGCGATCCCAGCGGCAGCCGAAGCTGCTCGTCCGTGGGCGTTGGGTTAGAGACCCACCCGCCGTAATGCTCCAAGAGGGCCAGCAGCAAACGCGGCCCCACGCTAAATTGGGTAGCTACCCGTTCTACCACCTGCGGGCCGGTGAGTTCTTGGCCGTCTACCGTTTCGTAATAGGTCGATAAATATCCGCCACGGCGGTTCACATATTGGGCAATGTTGAAATCCACATAAGCGGGGCTGTACACCACCTCGCTGTCCGGCAGCAGCGGCGCAGCCGGAGAAACATTATCAATGCGCAGCGGCACCCGCAAAAGCTGCCCCGCCTGGATCAGCGCCGAAAGGCCGTCCAGATCGTTCATCGCCACCAATTCTTCCAGGGTGGTATCATACAATAACGAGATGTACCCTAGCGTTTGACCGGCGGCGATGGTGTGATAAGTGTAGGGCGGGCCGTCGGGGGTGGGGATGGGCAGCGGCGGAATGGACGGCGTTGGCGTGGGTAAAGGGGTGGATGTGGGAGCCGGTGTATTGGCCGCCGTGTTGGCTGAAACCGCTTCAACTTTGATCGTCGTGGGTGTTGGTGTGACCACGCCTGACCTGTTCGACACGCTTGTAGCCGGAATAGATGTTGGCGAGATCTCGGGATCGGTTGCCAGCGAGGGCACACACCCTGCGATGAACCACAAAGCGCCGACCACCAGACAAACCGCAATTTTATGTACGATAGAATTCATTAGCCAGATGCTATAATCAGAATTTGCCCGTTCCTAACCCAAACTAGCCAGAATATGGATTCGACCAAAAATCATTCTACCCTTCGTGAAGGGCACCTTTCATGAAG
>CAZTFF010000012.1:16379-71841 GCA_964612485.1 uncultured Caldilineaceae bacterium | reverse complement strand
ATATGGATTCGACCAAAAATCATTCTACCCTTCGTGAAGGGCACCTTTCATGAAGGGCAGCCTTCATAAAAGGTCAAGACAAGATTCTGGTTAGGCCCTTGCAACAAAAGAAGTATAGCACCGGAATTTTGAGAGAGCAAAATGGTTCAAAGCAACTCCGGTAAATTTGCTCCCTCGGTTAACAAGACTATCATTTCATGATCTATTACCCTCTGAATAGGAAACCTTATGAAATACATCATCCATCTGATACCGGTATTACTCATTTTTTTGACCGGCTGCACGGGCCAGGCGCAGCCCAACACCCTCACCGTCTTTGCCGCCGCCTCGCTGA
Organism: uncultured Caldilineaceae bacterium; assembly: GCA_964612485.1. GTDB lineage: Bacteria > Chloroflexota > Anaerolineae > 4572-78 > J111 > JAFGNV01. The sequence goes on along the minus strand of CAZTFF010000012.1, from coordinate 71,507 downwards.
CCGAAGCCTTCACCGAAATGGCTGAAGCGTTTGAGGCCCAATATCCAGATACGGACGTGATCCTGAATTTCGCGGGGGCGCAAACCCTCCGGCTGCAAATCGAGCAGGGCGCGCGCGCCGATGTTTTTGCCTCGGCCAACCAGTTGCATGCCGATGCGCTGCTGGAAGCCGGTTTGATCGAGCCACCTGCCATCTTCACCCACAACCAACTGGCGGTTATTGTGCCGGCTGCCAATCCGGCCGGCATCAACACCCTGGCCGATCTAGCCCAACCGGGATCAAAATTGGTATTGGCCGGCCCCACGGTTCCCGCCGGGCGGTACGCGCGTCAAGCTTTGGAAAAACTGAACAATGACCCGGCGCTGGGCCATGATTTTTCTGAACGGGTGCTGCAAAATCTTGTTTCAGAAGAAGACACCGTTAAAGGCGTGGCGGCCAAAGTGCAGTTGGGCGAAGCGGACGCCGGTATTGTGTACGTTTCTGATATTACCCCGGCGGTGAAGGACAAAGTCATCATCCTGCCGATTCCCGAACCCTACAACGTGATAGCCGACTATCCGCTGGCGCGCGTAACCGGAACCGAGATGCCAGACCTGGCCCGAACATTTATTGAATTTGTCTTATCGACGCCGGGACAAATGATCTTGGAAACACATGGCTTTCAACCGGTTGCCCCGCCTGTGGGAGCGCAGACAAAATGAGCGGCCCTTCCGAATCCTGGCAATTGCCCCTGCCCCAGCCGCGCCGGGGAACCTCTCGTCTGTCGTCGGTTTCCAGCTTGGTGACGCTGGCGCTGGCCTGCTTGCTGATTCTGTTTGTTCCGCTGATTCCCCTGGCCGCGTTGTTGTGGCAGGCGGTCCCGGAACTGTTGAGCGGAATGTGGCAAAGCCCCACAGTAGTAGCCGCGCTCAGATTGAGCCTCTTCTCTTCGACGCTGGCGACCCTGCTGGTGGTCTTGCTGGGCAGCCCGGTGGCCTATATTTTGGCCCGCTATCGCTTTCGGGGGGTGCGGTTGCTGGATATTTTAATCGACCTGCCCATGGTGCTGCCGCCCGCCGTGGCCGGGATTGCGCTGCTGGTTGCTTTTGGCCGAAACGGTGTGCCGGGCCGATACCTGGCCGGAGTGGGCATCGAGATTCCGTTCACCACTGCCGCCGTAATCATGGCCCAAATGTTTGTGTCCGCGCCCTTTTACGTGCGGGCAGCCAAGGCCGGATTTGCCGGCGTAGATCAACGGCTGGAACAAATCTCCGCCACTCTGGGCGAAAGCGATGCCGGCACCTTCTGGCGCATCACCCTGCCCCTAGCCCGCAATGCGCTACTGGCCGGCGCCATAATGACCTGGTCCCGTTCTTTGGGCGAGTTTGGGGCCACCATCCTATTTGCCGGCAATTTGCCGGACCGCACGCAAACCATGCCACTGGCCATTTATACCGCGCTACAAACCGACATCAATGTGGCTCTGGCTTTGGCCGCGATTTTACTGGGGATTTCTTTTCTGCTGCTGGTACTGCTCAGAATTGTGACGGGATAAAAAAGCGGCCATTGAAAATCGGCCGTTTTGATGCAATCCATTACGGATTAGAAATTAAACAATTTCCACTTTAGAAAATTGGAGATTAGAGATTGGGAGGTTTTCAGGTATCTTCTCAATATTTCGGGGAACGAGGTCTGAGCCTGTCGAAGACCGTTGGTTTCGACAAGCTCAACCAACTCTGCCCCAGTTTATTGAGAAGGTACGGTTTTTAGCCTGAAATCTCTAATCTCCAATAATCCGATGTTTTGAAAAGAATTAGTGTCCCGGAGTAGCCGTTTTCTTGCGCCGTTTAGAGGCGGCAAATTCCGGGGCTTCTTTAACGGCGGTGCCCAGAATGCCGATGGAGCGCAGAAACGCTTTCCAGCCGGTCAGGGTGATTTCCGCGCCGTCATCGCCCACAGTGGGGAAGCCCTGCTCATCCGGTGTCACTGTTTCCCAATTGCGGAACAACCGGCCCCAGCCGCTGTTCAGCACCTTTTCCATATGTTTCTTGGCCTTCATCGGATACCAAAAACTATCGTGGTAGGCCACGCTGGCAATGTAAGACCAGGGCGCGAGTACAGTTTTTAAGGACCATTCGATGGGCTTTTTCAGCGGCCCCCAGTAAATTTTGTGCTGCATGCGCGAGGCAAAGGTCATTTCCTTGAACGGCCCCTCAAAATGCCAATTTTCATGGGCGGCGTCTGGATCGCCCACAATCTCAATATCGCGCGGATCGCCGCAGCCCAGCCCCATCTCGTGGGCCAGCCGGATAAATTTGATCGATAGCGGATCCAGGCCCATCATTTTGGCCGCGATCGCGTCAATAGCCACCTGATCGGCGCTGGCCAGGATGACGTTTTTGACATACGGCGTCATACAGCGCGGGCCGGGGCCGTCGCCGGCAAAGGTGCCGTCCATCACCGCAAACACGCCTTTGTGAATTCTTTTCTGGATCATCAACAGATCAACCAGCGTTTCGTGGATCACCGGATGGGTCCAGTGCCGCCGTTCGTTGAGCAGCCCGCCAAAGGCGTTTTTCATCGCGCCGGTGGTGGTGGTAAAAATGTGGGTTTTTACTGTGGGCAGGTGAATGATGTTTTCACCGATGAAACGTTTGGGGATCATAAAACCGACTTTGTAGACATCGTTCAGAACCAGAAACTCTTTAGCCAGATCGCCCACCGCATCTTCAATATGGATCCATTCTTCGCCCTCGTACAGGTGAATATTGCGCAGGTTGTGGGCCTCAACTACGTTGATCTGCTTGTTTTCCGTCTCGCCCAGGTGGGAGTCGATTACCACGGTGCGGTTGTGGCAGGCGTGGATCAGGTTGGGATCGTAGCCATCGTTCTTCATCGCCCGGATAACGCCCTCCATCTGCCACGGCGTGGTGGAACTGCCGGGGAAAAAGAAGTGCCAGGAAATATTGATTTTCAGGGCGGTGTCCGCGGATTTATCAACAACATCCTGATAGCCGGCCAGGTTCATCAACCGGTGGTAATCGGCCAGAACTGTTGGCGGGGATGTTTTCAAAACGGCAACTTTACTCTTGCTCATAAGGTTTCCTTTCTTTGCAGAACTCAAACACAGAGAGATATTATACAAGCAGAATTTGATCGTGCAATCTGGCGACCGGCGGATAGATGAGGAAAGATGTGCCGCTTTACCAAGAAAGTGATAAAATAGACGCCATGCTTGATCTGACCATCTGCCATTCCCTGAAAGAGTTTGATCTCAGCCTCTCGCTGCAAGCCGAGCAAGAGTTACTAGGCCTGTTTGGCCCCTCCGGCGCGGGCAAAAGTATGACCCTGCAAATAATCGCCGGATTGGTTACGCCCCACGCCGGACGGATTATTATTGATAATATCCCGGTCTTCGACAGCACCACCGGCCTGAATTTGAGTCCGCAGCAGCGCCATGTGGGGTATGTTATGCAGGATTACGCGCTATTCCCTCATCTAACAGTGGCGCAGAATATCGCCTACGGCCTGCGCGGGCAGCCCCAGGAACAGATCAACCGGACCGTAACGCACATGCTGGATTTGATCCAACTGGCGGGGTATGCCGGCCAACGCCCCGATGAATTATCCGGCGGGCAACAACAGCGGGTAGCGCTGGCCCGCGCGCTGGTTACAAGCCCTAAAGTGCTGCTGCTGGACGAACCTTTCTCCGCCTTAGACCGTCCCACCCGCGCCCAACTTCGGCACGATTTACGCGAGTTGCAAAAACGGTTCGAAATTCCCACCCTGCTGGTCACGCATGATCTGGCCGAAGCCAATATTCTGGCCGACCGAATTGCCGTCTACCACCGGGGAAAACTACAACAAATCGGCCCGCCCGCCGAAATTATGCGCCGCCCGGCAAATCTAACCGTAGCGCAGCTGACCGGTATTCATAATTGTTTTACGGGGGTCGTACAAGAAACTACCGTGCAGGGAACCCGCATAGCCATCGGGCCGTTCCTGTTCGACGCGCCGGCGTACCCGTTTGCGGCAGGCCAATGCGTGCAATGCTGCATCAGGCCGGAGCAAATTATTTTATTGAAGACAAAAAGCGCAATAGAAACAAGAAAAAATGTGGTGCAGGGAGAAGTTGTCTCGATTATGACCGATGGGTTGAGCTATACCCTCCACCTCCGGCTGGCGGCGCAACGGTTAAAACCAAGCGCCGCTTACGATCTGGCCGTGGCGCTGCCGCTTCATGTTTTCGAATCGCTGGCCCCGGCGGTGGGGCAGCGCTGGCACATATCGCTCAAGCCAAGCGCCATTCATTTAATGGTAGAAGAATGATCTGCTTCCAACCACGCCGGCGTTATTGCATAACCCCACCAGGTGATTATAATCATCTCGTCTAAAAAACTTTTTCCCGCAGGATATTTTGAATGAACCAACAAAATCTCATTCGCGGCCTGGTGATTCTGGCCATTACCGCCTTTTTTGGGTATCGATATTGGGAGTTGGGCCACGCCATTTATCCAATCTATCTGATCATTTTTGGCGCTGCCGGGCTGTTGAGCCTGATTGGCCGGCTCAAGGCAAACTGGCAAAATATGATTCTGAACCTGGGGATCAGCCTCTTTTTTCTGGATTTCGTGTTTGCCGAAATCAATCTGGCCGAGGTAGGCCAGGCCTTTGCCAAAGCCAATTATTGGATGTTATTGCCTTCAACAGTATTTGTGATGATCCACCTCTATTTTCGCACCTTACGCTCGCAGGCCCTGCTCAAACCAATGGGCGGCGCGCGCTTCTGGCCCACCTTCCGCGCCTTGGTCATCGGCATCACGGCCAACGCCATTCTGCCGGCCCGGGTGGGCGAATTTCTGCGGGCTTACGTGCTGGGGCGCTCCACAGGCTTATCCAAAACCGGTGTATTTGCCACGGTGGTGGTCGAGCGCATTCTCGATGGTTTAACCGTGCTGCTGGTACTGGTCGGCGTGATTATTTTGGGGATCAGCAACCCCCAATTGCAACAATTTGGCATGGCCGGCGGCATTCTGTATGGCGGCGCGTTAGCCGCGCTGGTTGTGTTCATGACCAAACGCCACTGGGCCGATGCCTTGATCAACAAGCTGCTGCCCCAAAAATTGGCCGAGTTTTCCTTGAACATTCTCGATGGTTTTCTCAGCGGCCTGGCTATTTTGAAAAGCCCCGGCGATTGGGGCGCGGTGTTGTTGTGGAATATTTTGACCTGGGTGCCGATTCCCATCTCCTTCTGGTTTGCCCTGCAAACGTTTGATTTTGGGGCGGCCATTCCCTGGCAGGCTGCGGTGCTGATGCTGCCGGCCATGGCCCTGGCCTTGAGTATTCCCGGACCGCCGGGCGGCATCGGACCGGTGCATGTGGCCGTGGTGCTCACCCTGGACCTGACCCTTCCCAATGCGGCAGCCGTGGCCGATACCATTGCCGCCGCCAGTATTCTGATCCATCTATCCCAATTTGGCCCGGAAGTCATCGCCGGCATCATCAGCTTTATGATCGAAGGACTCTCCACCAAAGACATCAGTGCGGGCAGTCAGATGCAGGGTAGCAGAGTAACAGGGTAGCAGAGTAACAGGTTGCTACCTTATTACCTTGCACACCTAATACAGAAAACGCAGCCAATCTCCCTGGTCAAACAAAACAAATACCTCAACATTGAGCGGGTTATAGATCATCACGCCGCCCTGGAAAAATTGCACGTGAGCAAAGGGCGGGTTGCCGCCCGATCCGCCTTCGTAATCGCGGGGATTTCCCAGCCGGGTTTGCAGCTCCGGGTGTTCGCACCACACTTTGCCAAACCCTCGGATGGGGCCGAAGTTGCCGTTGACCCGCGCCGCATCGCAAGAAAATTCATCGCCTTCTTCCCAGGTGTCGGGATAACGATTCCAACTGTCACCGCTTTTTAGATCTTCCGCCGGAGAATCGATGACCCAAATATAATCGTTTTCTTCGTCCGGCTTATCCCACCAGAACATCAATCCCCGGTCAAAATATTGGCGGGCAAAGTTACGGTCGGTAATTTCGGGGCCGGTGGGATACCCCAACCGGCTCTCACCGCCGCCAACCGCCAGCCAGATGTCCTTGAATCGGCCATCCGATTCCAGGCCGGTTGGCTCAAAATTGCCGGGGGTTGGGGTGGCGGTAGGGGTAGGCGTTATTGTTGGCAGAGGGGTGACGGTGGCGCAGGTAGTGCCGCAGCCGTCGGGACATTCGTCGGAGCAGTAGTAGACCTCGCCCTCATCCAGGCGGCAGGGGGGCGGCGTGCAAACCGGGGCCGGGGTGGGGGTTACAGATTCTTCGGTGGCGGCAGTTTGGGGCGTGTTGGCCGGCGTGGCATCCAACAGAGGGGCCGGAGTGGGGGTTGGTGATAACGTTTCATCCACAGATTGGGCGGAGGTTCCCACCTCGATCACGCGCGGCTCCGATTGGCCCATAATATTGTCCACATCATACGCCCGTACCTGGATCACGTGACTGCCGGGGGTTTGGGGGGTCCAGGGCTGGGCTACAATGTATGGATTGTTGGGCTGGGGGTCAGGGTTGGCGTCGATCCAGATGACCTCATTATCCACCAGCAGTTCAACCCGCACAATACCCTGATCTGGATCAACAGAGCTTGATTCTATCCTGATCTCCTCATTCACCGGCACAGTCTGGCCGGCCTCAGGCGACGTCAGCGTCACCTGGGGTAAATTTTGCTGCGCCACGGGCGTTTCTGTTCCCCCGCCCAGGCCGGCGCAGGCTAAAAGCATCAACAAAAAAACAATTGCAAAAAAAGATAATTTCAATGGTTTCATACGTCACCCCTTCAATAGCGAGCAGGCATAGGGATGCCGCCCTACTTCATAATTATCCCAAAGGTACGCCGACACAAAAACGCTGCAACAGAACATCAACATGGCTCTTATGCAGCGAAAAATTCAAATTAATAAAACAGGCGTCAATCGTCGGTCCGAATGAAATTTTGCAAGCGGGACAACACATTTGAATTACTGGAAAGAATTTCCCAGTTAACGGCAATTTCCTGATCTTCCTGGCTGATATACGGTTCTTCAACCGCAACCGGTTCGGATGTTGTTGCTTCGCTTATTTGCAGAGAAAGCGGGATAAAGACATGGTCGCGCAGCATTTCCGGCTCGCCGGCGTCTTCAGCTTCGAGGCCGGCTCGGCTGTATCGATCAAAAGCAGCCTGAGCTTCGGTAGCGGCCTGATTCATCAGCTCCCAAACCTCTTCGGCTTGCTGCGGTTTTTCGATCAGCGGCGATAACAGGGCCAGCCTGAGATTGACTGTCACCGGGATCACATAGAGTCCATGGTCTTTTTGGGTTTGATAATGAGCGCGCAGTTTTTCGTCTTGGGCAAACAGGCGCTCCAATTCCTCATCCAGCATAGAAACACCCACCGCCAGATGGCCCAGTTTCTCCAATAATTCGCCCTCAACCTCACCGTGCGCCAGTAAAATTTGGCCGCTCTCTTCCACCAGAAACGCGCTGGGGGTGCCGGTTTGAGCGCACAAGGTTTGCAAGGTAGAATGCAAAGTTTGGGCCAGATAACGGTACCGGTTCAATTGTTGATGCAGCAGTTTATCAACCAGGCGGAGAAATTTCAACGGTTTGAAGGGGCTTACAATGGTCTGCGCTCTGATTCCCGGCGCCATTTTGATTGATTTATGATCTCGCTGAAGCATGAGAATCACCGGAACGCCGGGATCAATGTATTGGAGACTCTCGATGAGTTCCAGGCTGTCGATGCCGGACAGTTGGAAATCAACCACAATCAGATCAAAGGGTTTGGCCCCTATTTCGTCAAAAGCGGCGTACCCGTTATGAACAATGCTGATTTCGCAAGATTTTATCAAATGCGCCAGGCTTCGCCGCAGCGGCGCATCCATACGAGATGGGTCGCAAGCAATGAGAATGCGTTTCATTGTTTTATCTTAACAGTTTTAGCACATACTTATCAAAACTGTAACCTTTTTAAGAAATCATGTCAACTTTACACTTTTATTATAAAATGGATGCTTCTAATACGCTGTAAATTTTAAGTAAATAAGGCGTTGTTTGGCCCAAAAAACAGGTGGAATTTTGTCCTATTCCGGGAAATTATTGATCTTTGAAGAGAATTTTTCCAGATTATTTGGAGAAACGTTATTGGCGTGGTATAATCGCATCTTGTTGCCTGGGACATCAAAAAATGAAAAAATTTCTAGGCCCCCTTAAGGGCTACTACTTGTTTTTGCAGATTAGTAGCATCTGGTTGTGTTCAATCTTCGGGGGACTGGCCGCGGGAGCGTGGTTGGATAAAAGATTGGGCACAGCGCCATGGCTGATGATTATTCTGGTGGTATTGGGAATAGTTTTTGCCATGGTTGTAATTTACCGCACGGTAACCCAATCAAAATAATCCATAAGCCCCGAATTTACAACCGATAAAGGTGGCACAAGGTATGGTCAAAAAAATCATTCTTGGGTTGATAATAACGATCATGGTGATCGTTCTGGGAAATATTTTCTTCCCGGTTGATATGGCTGCCATCGAAGTGGCTGCCGAACCTATTTTTTCTATTGGCTCTTATGTTGTAACCAACGCGTTTTTTACTTCGATTTTGCTATCCATCCTGCTGGTGGTGGTGGCTTTTTTTGTGGGCCGGGGCCTCAAAGAACAACCCGGCGGCCTGCAAAATATCATTGAATTTATGATCGAGGGGCTGGATGGACTCATCTCCTCGCTGGCGCCAAAAAAATGGCACGCTTCCTTTTTCCCTATTCTGGTGACAATTTTTATCTACCTGCTTTTTGCCAACTGGTTCAGCCTGTTCACGCCGCTGTTGGGCAGTTTTGGCATAATTCACCCTACCGATCACGGCGGTATCCCGGTTGAAAACGTCACCTTCATTACGGGCAGCGCCAATACCTTGCATCACGAAGAAGAGAGTGAGAGTTCTCAGAGTGAAGGCGAAGCCCACGCCGCCGAAGAAGCCGACACCCATGCTGAAGAGGAGAGCGGCCAGCAGGTGCTGATTGTGCCGCTGCTGCGCGCGCCCAGTTCTGATTTAAATCTGACCTTTGCGCTGGCGCTGATAACGATGGCCCTGGTCTGGTACTTTGGGTTCCGTGAGCACGGCTTTTTCAATTATATGGGCAATTTTATCCGGTTTAAAGGTTTTAAAGAAAAAGGCCTTCTAATGGGCTTGATCGATTTTGTTATCGGTCTGATCGAGTTGATCAGCGAGTTTGCCAAGATCATCTCGTTCTCCTTCCGGTTATTTGGCAACATTTTTGCCGGGGAAGTTGTTCTGATCGTCATTTCGGGCCTGGTCTCTTTCTTATTAGTGGTTGTTTTCTTTGGTTTTGAAATTTTTGTTGGGCTTATCCAGGCGTTTGTATTCTTCATTCTATCGCTGGTTTTCTTTTCTCTGGCCACCCAACACCAGCAGCACTAACCATTCAAAACATTAACATGATAACACCTATATTTCTACCAAGTTAAGGAGATAAAGTTACTTATGGAATTGACTAGTGAAAGTTTCATGCTGTTAGCGCAAGCTGTCAAATTTTTAGGAGCAGGGTTGGCTATTGGCATAGGCGCTATTGGCCCCGGTATTGGGGTTGGATTGGTTGGCATGGGCGCCCTGCAAGCCATTGGCCGCAACCCGGAAGCGCAAGGCCAAATCCAAACGGTCATGTTCATTGGCATCGCCTTTGCTGAAGCCATTGCCATCTATGCGCTGGTTATTTCCTTCATCTTACTCTTTGTGGTTTAGACCGTGTTGACCCATACCACAACTATCATAAGATAAGAAGGGAGGCACAATTTGGAAGCATTAGGAATTTCCCTATCCGGGATTGTTGCTTATATTATCAACTTCACCCTCCTGGTTGTTTTGCTCCGGCTCTTTTTGTACAATCCGGTAAAAAACATGCTGGAGCAACGCAGGCAGCGCATTGCCGAAAATCTGGCCGCCGCCGATAAAGCGGCCCAGGAAGCCGCCCAGCAGCGCGCCGAGTTTGAAAAAGAACTGGCCGAAGCGCGCAAATCATCCCAGGAAGAGGCCCGAAAAACAGCCGAAACCACCGAAAAAATGCGCCAGGATATTCTGGATCAGGCCCGGCAAGAAGCCGAGGCCATTAAAGCCCTGGCCCGCAAAGAAGCCGAGCAGGAAAAAGAACAAATTGCGGTTGACCTGCAAAAGCAAGCCGCCGCGCTCTCGCTGCAAATGACGCGCAAAATTGTGGGCGAAGGCATCGATGAACAAACCCAGCGCAAACTGGTTGACCAATTCTTAGCTGATTTAGGAGAGGCCTAGTGAAAGCGCAAACGCTCTCGCGGAAATATGCGATGGCCGTATTCAGTCTGGCGCTGGAAAAGTGGCTCATCTCGCTCAAAACCGTAGCCGACCGGCTGGCCGATAATCCGCCACTGGCCGAGCGTGTGGCCGATGCTGACCGCGCCTTTGGCGAGCGGAAACAGGAATTGGATGGTCTTCTTCCGGCTGACAGCGAGCCAATTGTCCGCAATTTTTTCTACACCCTGCTGGAAAACGGCGACATCGGCATGCTGGGCGATGTTCTGGCCGAGTTGGAACGCATTTCAAGCGGCGGGCCGCAAGTGCAAACCGCCTGGGTAACCACTGCCATTGAACTGTCTGAAGCGGAAAAAGAAAATTTCCGCCAAACCTTACGCCAAAGACATGGCGACAACCTGGAATTTGTCTTCAACATCAATCCTTCCATTATCGGCGGGGTCATTGTTCAGGTTGGTGACAAAGTAATGGACGGCAGCGTAGCAACCCGGCTTGAGGCTTTGGGGAACGCTGTAGGCGTTAAGAATTAGGCGATCCGCTTAAGAATTACGAATCAATTACCGCATTCTCGACCAATGATTGGTAATAGAGATTGGTGGATTATTAAAAATTGGGAGTTTGAAATCTCCAATCTCCAATAACCAATAAATTTTTGATTTTCAAAGACTTTGCACAATTACCTTGCAAACGGATTATGGAGATAAGATGGTTTTAAAGTTAGACGATATTACGGCCCAAATACGTCAACAAATTGAAGCGTTTGAAGCCCCCGTAGAATCAACCGATGTGGGCACAGTGCTGAGCGTAGGCGACGGTATTGCCCGCGTGAGCGGCCTGTCCAATGTGATGTACACCGAACTGCTGGAATTCCCCGGCAGCACCATGGGCCTGGCGCTGAACCTGGAAACCGATCAGGTAGGCGCGGTCATTATGGGGAATTACGAACACATTGAAGAAGGCGATACGGTCAAAAGCACGGGGCGCATTGCCTCGGTGCCGGTGGGAGACGCCATCATTGGCCGGGTGGTCAATGCCCTGGGCGAACCCATCGACGGCAGGGGCGCTATTCAAAACGATGCCTTCTACCCGGTAGAAAAAATTGCGCCGGGCGTGATTGAACGGGCCAACGTCAGCGACCCGGTGCAAACCGGCATCCTGGCCATCGACTCGATGATCCCGATTGGCCGCGGCCAGCGTGAGTTGATCATTGGCGACCGCCAGACCGGCAAAACCGCCATCGCCATCGACACTATTATCAACCAAAAGGGCAAAGACCTGGTCTGCATTTACGTGGCGATTGGCCAGCGGCAGGGACAGGTTGCCCAGGTAGTGGGCACATTGGAACAGCACGGCGCGATGGAACACACCATTGTAGTGGTGGCCGGCGCGTCTGATCCCGCGCCGATGCAATACCTGGCTCCCTACAGCGGCTGCGCCATTGGCGAATATTTTATGGATCAGGGTAAAGAAGCGCTGGTAGTGTACGACGACCTGAGCAAGCACGCCTGGGCCTACCGCCAAATTTCACTGCTGCTGCGCCGCCCGCCCGGACGCGAAGCCTACCCCGGCGACCTGTTCTACCTGCACTCTCGCCTGCTGGAACGCGCCGCCAAATTATCGGAGGCCAACGGCGGGGGATCGCTCACCGCGCTGCCCATTATTGAAACCCTGGCCGGCGATATGAGCGCCTACGTGCCCACCAACGTCATCTCCATCACCGACGGGCAGATTTTCCTGGAAAGCGACCTGTTCTATTCGGGCCAGCGGCCCGCGGTCAACGCCGGGCTGTCCGTATCCCGCGTAGGCGGCGATGCCCAGACCAAGGCCATCCGCCAGGTGGCCGGCCAGATGCGGCTGGAGCTGGCCCAATTCCGCGAGCTGGCCGCCTTTGCCCAATTTGGCTCCGACCTCGACCGCTCTACCCGGGAACAGTTGGACCGCGGGCTGCGCCTGACCGAACTGCTCAAACAGCCGCAGTACCAGCCCATTGACCTGGAAAATCAGGTTATCGCCATTTACGCGCTTACGCATCGGTATGCGCGCGGCGTACCGGTTGAAGAAATCCAAAATTATGTCGATAATCTGCTGCAATTTATGCAGGCCAACCATCCGGAAATTGGGCAGGCCATTGCCGGCCAAAAAGTGTTGAGCGAAGATATTGAAAATTCGCTCAAAGCGGCCCTGGCCGAGTACAACCAGACGGTTGGCTACGAAATTCCGGAAAACTAAGGACCCGTTGTGGCTTCTATTCGTGAAATCAGACGACGAATCAAAAGTGTAAAAAACATCGCGCAAGTAACCCGCGCTATGCAGATGGTGGCGGCTTCCCGGATGCGCCGGGCGCAAGAACAGGCCCTGGCCTCCCGGCCTTACGCTAACAAAGCCTGGGAAGTATTAACGTATTTATCTCAGGTTCCCAGCACCCACCCCCTGCTCACGCCGCGCGGTTCGGTTAACAAGGTAGCCATTATTTTGATTACCGCCGATAAAGGATTGGCGGGCGCGTATAACACCAACATCATTCGCCATACCATCCGTTTTATGCGTGAAAATAATCGGCAAGGCGCCGAGTTGATCACTGTAGGCCGAAAAGGGCGCGATCTGATGGTGCGCTATGGGCGAACGGTTATTGCTGAATTCAGCGATCTACCGGCCCGGCCCACTTCGTTCGATATTTCGCCCATTGCCCGTGTGGCCATAGACGGGTTTTTAGAGGGGGATTTTGACGAAGTTCACCTGGCCTATACCCGCTTTGTGAACACCCTTCAACAAGACCCCACCATGCGTCTTCTGCTGCCGATCCAGCCGCGCACCATCGAGGGCAAAGTGATGAGCCGGCATATGACCGAAGAACAAACCATGGGCAGGGTTGAATACCTCTACGAACCTAACCGGGACACCCTGTTTGATACAATTCTGCCCCGCTTCACAGAAGTTCAAATTTACCAGGCTGTCTTGGAAGCCCTGGCCAGCGAACATTCGGCGCGGATGGTGGCGATGCGTAATGCCACCAACAACGCCAACGAACTGGTGAGCGATCTGACGCTGACCTACAACAAATTACGACAAGACGCGATTACCAAAGAAATGTTAGACATTGCAGGGGGTGCCGAGGCTTTGGCCCAGGCTTAGCGTTAAAACGATCCCTGTTTTTAGGAGGACTGAATGGCAAAAGGAACTGCAGGCCGCATTGTACAGGTATTAGGTGCGGTTGTAGACGTAGAATTTCCCCCGGAGCAATTACCCGAGATCTATCACGCCCTGGAAGTTGAACGGGAAGGCCGGGAATCGCTGACTCTGGAAGTGCAGCAGCATAGAAGCAATGATATTGTCCGTACGATAGCCATGGACGCCACCGACGGCCTGCGGCGCGGCCAGACGGCCCTTGATACGGGCGCGCCCATCAGCGTACCGGTAGGAGAGGCGTCGTTGGGACGCATTTTTAATGTGCTGGGCCGCCCCGTAGATGGGCAAGGCCCGGTTGAGGCCGAAACCCATTACCCCATCCACCGCCCTACGCCCGACTTTAAAGATCAGGTGGCCCAGACCGAAGTCTTTGAAACCGGTATGAAGGTGATTGACCTGGTAGCCCCCTTTACCAAAGGCGGGAAAACGGGCGTATTTGGCGGCGCCGGCGTGGGCAAAACCGTCATCATTATGGAGCTTATTTCCTCGCTGGCCCGCGAGCACGGCGGATATTCCGTATTTGCCGGTGTGGGCGAGCGTACTCGCGAAGGTACCCAGCTTTATCAGGAAATGCAAGAAGCCGGCGTGCTCGACAAACTCTGCATGGTCTTTGGACAAATGAACGAACCGCCGGGGGTGCGCCTGCGGGTGGCCCTGACCGGTTTGACCATGGCCGAATATTTCCGCGACGAAGGGCGCGACGTGCTGCTCTTTATCGACAACATCTTCCGCTTTGTGATGAGCGGGGCCGAAGTGTCGGCTTTGCTGGGCCGGATGCCCAGCGCAGTGGGCTACCAACCGACACTGGGAACCGAAATGGGTGAATTGCAAGAGCGCATCACCTCGACCCGGCGCGGCTCCATTACCAGTATGCAGGCCGTTTACGTGCCCGCCGACGACTACACCGACCCCGCCCCGGTTACCACCTTTGCCCACCTGGATGCAACAATCTCACTGGAACGCTCGATTGCAGAGTTAGGGATCTATCCGGCGGTAGACCCGCTGGCCTCCAACAGCCGCGTACTCGATCCCAATGTGGTCGGCGAAGAACATTACAATGTGGCCCGTGAGGTGCAAAGCGTGCTGCAACGCCTTAAGGATTTGCAAGACATTATTGCCATTCTGGGTATCGACGAGCTATCCGAAGACGACAAGTTAACGGTGGCCCGCGCGCGGAAAATACAGCGCTTCTTCTCGCAGCCTATGTTTGTGGCCGAACAGTTCACCGGGCGGCCCGGACGCTACGTGCCCACCGGAGAAACCGTAGCCGGGTTCAAAAAGATTCTGGACGGTGAGTTGGATCACGTGGCTGAAACTCATTTTTACATGGCCGGCAACATTGATGAAGTATTTGAACGGGCCGAAAACGCCGAGGATTAAGGGTTAAGAAATGATTCGTCTGGAAATCATTACTGTCGAAGGCACCGTGTTTGACGACAACGTAAATATGGTCATCGCCCCCGGTTCCGACGGCGTGTTGGGTATCCTGCCCCGCCATACGCCCCTGATGACAACGCTCACCTATGGCGAGCTGGAAATAAAAAAACAGGGTCAACCCGACCAATTTTTTGCCATTGGCGGCGGCTTCATGGAAGTACGGCCCTACAACGTAACCGTTCTGGCCGACTCGGCTGAACGGGCCGATGAGATTAATATTGAACGCGCCAGAGTTGCCCGCGAGCAGGCGAAAAGCCGGCTGGAAAGCAGCGAGGAAGCAAAACGTGACTTCTCCGAGGCCGAAGCTGCCCTGCAGCGCTCTTTGGTCCGCCTGAAAGTAGCCGAACGCCGGAGAAACAACAAAGACCGCCGCCCCCCACCCTCAGATTTTAGCGCAAATTAACGGCCCTACGCCAGATTTTTCCAGGCCAGGAGTTAACGCTCCTGGCTTTTTTACGGGCTGTAGCTTCTTGCTCAATCTTGAATTTGAGATACAATTAGATGCCGCGCCAGCGAGGCTCACTCAGCCGCTTGCGTTTTTCTCAAAAATCGGAGTAACCAATTTATGTTTGAAAAGAAAATAGGCGTTGATTTAGGGACCAGCAGCATTCTGATTTATGTCAAAGGACGGGGCATTGTGCTGCAAGAACCGTCTGTGGTCGCTATTTCACAAAACGAAGACCGCATTGTGGCGATTGGTCAAGAGGCTTTGTCGATGTTGGGCCGCGTGCCAGAAGCCATCGAAATCAGCCGCCCCCTGCGCAACGGCGTGATAGCCGATTATTACGTTACCGAACGCATGCTGGATTTTTATATTGGCCGGCTGGTGGGCCGCCTCCGGCTCTTCCCACCCGAAGTTATGATCAGTACGCCGGTGGGCATTACCAGCGTTGAACGCCGGGCCGTAGAAGATGCCGCCCGAAAAGCCGCGCGCCGCCCGGCCCACACCATCCCCGAGCCGCTGGCCGCCGCTATCGGCGCCGGCTTGCCCATTGATACCCCCACCGGCAACATGGTGGTTGACATTGGCGGAGGCACTGCCGAAGCCGCGGTCGTTTCGATGAACGGCATTGTGGCCAGCAACTCTATCCGGGTAGCGGGCATGAAGTTGGACGACGCCATCATCAACCACATTCGCCGCAAATATAACCTGACCATCGGCGAACAAACCGCCCAGGATATCAAGATTCAAATTGGCAGCGCCATTCCGGTAGATAATCCCCTGGAAATGGAAGTGAAGGGGCGAGATCAGGTGGCCGGTTTGCCCCGCAACATTACCATCGACTCAAATGAAATTGCCGAGGCCATGAGCGAACCGTTAGCCGCCATTGCCGGCGTAGTTAAGAGCGTGCTGGAAAAAACCCCGCCCGAACTGGCTTCCGACATTATTGATCGGGGTATCATTATGACCGGCGGCACCTCACAGTTACGAAATCTGGATGTGATGCTCACCGAACAGGTTGATGTGCCCTGTTATGTGGCCGATAATCCTGTAGCCTGTGTGGCGCTGGGTGCGGGCCAGGGCCTGGAAATCCGCGAAATGCTGGCCCGGGCCGCTCCGCCTGTTTATTGATTGGTTAATTGATAAAAAAAAGACCGCTATCGCAATTAACGTGATGCGGTCTTTTTTCTTCAAAAAAGTATTTGGCTGCGCTCAATCTCTATTCAAGATAGTAAGCCATCCGCTGCAAATGCATGATCGGATCAATATACTGGACTTGAATCCCATCAGGAACGCTCAGTGTAATGAGCGCATAGTTCAGAATCGCCTTAATGCCGACCTCAATCAATTTGTCGGCAACTTCTTGCGCCGCTCCGGCGGGAACAGCGATAATGGCCATTTTGATATTTTGCCGGGCTATGACCGTTTCTAATACCTCAAGTGAATAGATCTCTCGATCATCAACCACCTGGCCTATTTTGGCGGGATCATTATCAAAGATTGCCTTGATATGAAAGCCTTTACCATGGAACCCCCCATAGTGTAAAATCGCCTGCCCTAAATCACCAAATCCCACCAAGGCCAGTGTCCAGTTTCTATCGACATGCAGAATTTTGGCGACTTGGTCGTGCAGGTAATTAACCTCATACCCCGTTCCCTGCTTGCCAAATTCGCCAAAATGGGATAAATCTTTGCGAATCTGGGCAGAACCTATTCCCAAACGTTGTCCCAATTCCTGAGACGACGTGATTTCTTGACCTGCTTCTTGCATCCGTCCCAATGCCCGCAAATAGACGGGCAATCGACCGATCACAATATCAGGAACATCATTGGTTGGCATCGTTAGCCCCTCCTCGGAACCAATTTTTAGTGAAATGCGTAACTATGTTACCACAAATCAGAGGAACGAGCAATCACGACGCCTCCATTAAATGGCGTCACTCTGGCCGGTTAAGGGATGAATTGTTGAAGATAAATTGATATAGGATATAATTTATGCAACTTTGGGAAAATGTTGGGCGTGAAACAACGCGGTGCTGCTGGCAACCGGCTTTGCCGCTGCCGTGGGCCTGTTCTTTGGAGTGTAATACCCCGCCACCCGGGCTGCCCGGCTGAAATCGATTGACGCGCTAAGATACGAATAGAGGAAATCGAATGAAAAAGACTCGCATTCTGTTTATCATCATCCTGTTGAACTGCCTCACGCTGACCGCGTGCCAGATGGGGAACAGCACCCCCACGGCAACGATTGTACCTTTGGACTCCGACACCCCGGAGAGCCAAACTCTTGATATTTCCCCCACCGCCACCCGCCTGCCCTACCCCAGCGCCACGCCAACCCGAACGCCGTTGATGATCGAAGACCTGGCGCTGCTATCGGAACCGACCGCCACGCCCACACTCCCTGCGCCGGAAACACCGGCCACCACCCAGGCCAAGATAGTGGCCAGCTCGCTCAATATCCGGCAGGGGCCGGGGATTGATTATCCGGTGATCGGCGTGGCGCTGGCGGGCGAAACCTTTGAGATTGCCGGCACGTCCGACAGCCATTGGGTTCAGATTACCACCGCTGCCGGCCAAACCGGCTGGATTTCCGGCAAACCGGCTTACACCCAAATTTCGGGACCGCTGAACGAACTGCCGCTGGTTGACACCCCACCGGTAATCCAGGCACCAGCCGGCCCCAAGAGCAAAGGAAAACTTATCTTCGCCACCGGCAGCGGCGGCGATTTGTATTCAATCAATATCGACGGTACAAGTTTGCAACACCTGGCCGGCGGCGTCATCGACCCGGCTGTCTCGCCCGATGGCCAAACCGTGGCCTTCACCCGCTGGGACGGGGCGGAGATGGGCACCGTTTTCACCCTCGATCTGAAAACCGGCGCGGAGCGGGCGGTTCTGGCCGATACCCTGCAAGCCAAATCACCCACTTGGTCGCCGGATGGGACAGAGATCATTGTCTCGTTCCAGCACGGTGGGCTGCGCGACCCTCAGCCTGAATGCAAAAAAGCCAAACCGGGCGAAGGCATCAGCCTGCCCAACAGCCGCATCCGAATTATAAAAACGCACGTGAGCAATACCGGCGTGGTCACCATCTGTTTTATTCGGTTGGAATATCTGCATTGGAAATTACGGAAAGTCAACCTCACCACCGGCCAATTTGAAGACCTGCCCGCCGATACCTACAGCTACAATCCGGCCTGGGATCCACAAAATCCGTGGCGCGTGGTGTATGCCGGAGAACAGGGATTGATCCAACTGGATGTGACCACCGGCGATTACCAGGCGCTCACCGACGACCTGCGCGACACCGATCCCGTTTTTTCACCCGACGGGCAAAAGCTGGCCCTCACCTACCAGCAGCACCTGCATTGGGAGGTCTACACGCTGGATTTGACCACCGGGGCGCGGCAGCGGCTCACCAAGCCCCCGCTGCTGGCCGATCCGCAATACAACAGCGCCTCCCCCGCGTGGTCGCCGGATGGGGGGCAGATTGCGTTTGTTACGGATCGAACCGGGCGGTGGGAAATCTGGGTGATGAACGCCGACGGCAGCAATCAGCACCCGCTCTTTGCGCCGGAAATCCAAAATCAATGGGAATTACAATATTGGGGTATGAACGAACGATTGTTGAATTGGGTGGAATGATACCGCTACTTCTTCCACAGGCCATACTTCAAGATCACAAAGATCGCTCTAGCACCGTCTCGCCAGCCGATCTTTTTGCCTTCTTCATAGGTTCGGCCATAATAAGAGATGCCGACTTCATAGATCACGCAATCCAGGCGGGCAATTTTGGCCGTAAATTCCGGTTCAAAACCAAAGCGATTCTCTTCGATTGAAATTCGGTCGAGTATATCCCGCTTAAAAACCTTGTAACAGACTTCCATGTCGGTCAGATTGAGATTGGTGAACATGTTGGACATGAACGTCAAAAATCGGTTGCCCAGGGAATGCCAAAAATACAACACCCGGTGAGACTCGCCGCCCACAAAGCGGGAACCGTACACCACATCGGCCTTGCCTTCTAAAATGGGTTGTAGGAGCCTGGTGTATTCATTGGGATCATATTCCAGATCGGCATCCTGGATAATAACAATATCGCCGGTGGCGTGGGCAAAACCGGTCCGCAAAGCGGCCCCTTTTCCCTGATTCATCTCGTGCAATACCACCCGAATTTGATCGTGGGTGAGCGACTGTAGATAATCTCGCGTGCCGTCGGTGGAATAGTCGTCAACAACAACCAATTCCCGGTCAAGTGGAATATCAACCTGCAACACTTTTTGGATGATTTCTTCAACTGTGCTAATCTCATTAAAACAGGGAATAACGATAGAAAGCTTTTCCATTTTTTACCTCAGGCAAAAAGTTCAATGCATTATAACCCAAGCGCGATAGGGAGCAAATGAACAGGCTACCCCATCCCATCCGGCCCAATTGACCTTATGCGCGCACCGGATTAAAATGACAGTGATGAGTGAAAAATGGAGTGATGACATACCTCACTCCTCACTTATCACTCCACACGACGATAAAAACATCGGGAGGCACCATGTTAATCACCAACGGAACAGTTCTGACGTTTGGCAGCGAAAAAAAGATGATTCCCTACGGGGCCGTCTATTTTGAAGGTGATACGATTGTTGAGGTAGGGCGCACCGCCGATTTAGAGAAAACATATCCTCACGCGGAGAAATTGGATGCCCAGGGCAAAATTGTGATGCCCGGCATGATCTGCGCACACACCCATTTTTATGGCGCGTTTGCGCGAGGGATGGCCATCCCCGGCGAGCCGCCCGAAAATTTCATGCAAATCCTGGAACAATTGTGGTGGAAGGTGGACCGCGCCCTGACCCTGGAAGACAGCAAATACAGCGCGCTGGTTCTTCTGGTAGAGGCCATCCGGCACGGAACCACAACGCTGATTGACCACCACGCCAGCCCCAATCACATCGACGGTTCGTTGGACGCGCTGGCCGAGGCCGCAACCGAGTCGGGGTTGCGGGTGGGCCTCTGCTACGAAGTGACCGACCGCAACGGCCCCCAGGGCGCCATCGACGGCATTGCCGAAAACGTGCGTTTCATCAAACGGCTGCAAAATAATCCCAACCCAAAATTAGGAGCCTCGTTTGGACTGCACGCTTCCTTCACCGTGAGCGATGCCACGCTGGACGCCTGTTTGGATGCTGCTCGCGGTTTAGATACCGGTTTTCACATTCACCTGGCCGAAGATAAAGCCGATCAGGCCGACAGCCTCAAAAAACACAATAAACGGGTGGCCGAGCGCCTGGAAGAAAAAAATATCTTGGGACCAAAAACGCTGGTGGCGCACGCCATTCATGTAGATGCTTATGAAATCGACTCGCTCCGGGCCACCCAAACAAAAGTCAGCCACCAGCCGCGCAGTAACATGAACAATGCCGTGGGCGTGGCCGAAGTTGAAAAAATGCTGGATCGCGGCATACCCGTAGGGCTGGGCAACGATGGCTTCACCAACAATATGTTCACCGAAATCCATACCGCCTATTTACTGCACCGCATCAGCAAAAGAGATCCCCGCGTGATGCCCGGCGACCGTCTGATGGAAATGGCTTTTGATAACAACGCCACCATCGCCGGCCTGTTCTTCCCCAAAGCTGTGGGCGCGCTGTCGCCCGGCGCTTTTGCCGACATTAT
Source organism: uncultured Caldilineaceae bacterium (assembly GCA_964612485.1). Lineage (GTDB taxonomy): Bacteria > Chloroflexota > Anaerolineae > 4572-78 > J111 > JAFGNV01. The sequence goes on along the minus strand of CAZTFF010000012.1, from coordinate 50,466 downwards.
TCTGTTGGATTACGTACCCTTTACACCTCTGACCGACGGCAATTATCCCTGGCAATTGGTCTTCGGCATGGACGGCAGCCACGTAACCCACACCATCGCCGGGGGACAACTGCTCATGAAAGACCGGCAGCTTCTCAACCTGGATGAAGCAACCATTGCCGCCAAAGCAACCGAATTAGCCAAAGGCGTTTGGAAACGCGTGGGAGAGATGTAACTATTCATGACAACAGATACCCATCCTCCTCCTGCGCCCCATTCAAAACAAGTCAAACGCGTGCTGTGGCAAATATTGGGCCTCAATCTGCTGGTGGCCGGAGCTAAAATTGTGGTAGGCGCGGCCACCGGCGCTATCAGCATGGTGGCTGATGGCTTCCACTCCACCATGGACGGCTCCTCCAACATTATCGGCTTGGTGGGCATCACCATTGCCGGCCGCCCCCCGGACGAAGACCACCCTTACGGCCATCACAAATACGAAACCTTTGCTACCCTGGCTATCGGGCTGCTACTGTTGTTGACCACCTGGAATATTCTCAGAAGCGTCTTCAACCGGATTGTCGAAGGCAGCGCCCCCGACGTGACGATTGTCAGCTTTCTGGTGATGTTCGTAACCATCGGGCTGAACTGGTTTGTATCCGCCTACGAAAAACGCCGGGGAGAGCAGCTCAAGAGCAGCATTCTGCTGGCCGATGCCGCCCACACCCGCTCCGACATTTACGTTTCCCTATCGGTGATTGCCGGCCTGGTAGCGGTGCGGCTGGGCTGGCCGTGGATTGATCCCATCGTGGCGTTGATCATTGTCGGGGTGATCGGCAAAGTTGGCTGGGACATTATCCACCGGGCCTCCAATATCCTGGCCGATACGGCCGTGGTTGATCCGGCTGAGGTGGAAAATATTGCCCTTTCTATCAAGGGCGTTAAATCGTGCCATAAAATCCGCAGCCGGGGGACGGATCAAGCCACGTATTTGGATCTGCACATTCAGGTTGACAGCGGCCTGTCTTTGGCCGAAGCTCACTATCTGGGACACCAGGTGCAAGACGAACTTCAAGATAAACTGGCTCTCACCGACGTGGTTGTTCACGTGGAACCGACCGAATTACTCATAGAATAATCCAGGAGCAGAATGACCACTATCATCATTGTTATCATCGTCATCAGCTTAATGATCCTGGCCAACGCCTTTTATGTTGCCGCCGAGTTTGCCACCGTCAGCGCCCGCAAAACCCGGATTGCCCAGATGGCCGAAGAAAATGAACCGCTGGCCAAAATCTTGCTGCCCCTTGTTGAAGACCGCACCGCGCTGGATAACTATGTAGCAGCCTGCCAGGTGGGCATCACCATCTCTTCGCTGATGTTAGGGGCCTACGGTCAAAGTACCGTAGCCGCGCTGCTAACGCCGCTGCTGGTTCAATTAGGGAACCTGGCCGAACCGGTGGCCTTTTCTATCACGGCCATCGGCGTACTGATTTTATTGACAACCTTACAGGTAGTGATGGGTGAGCTGTTTCCCAAATCCGTGGCCATCCAATACCCGGAAAAAATGGCGCTGTGGGTGGTTGTGCCGATGAAATGGTCGCTGTTCATCTTCAAACCCTTTATCTGGTTTCTCAACGGCAGCAGCAACATCATCCTGAAATTAATGCGCGTGGACCACACCGAAGGGCACAGCCACATCCACTCTCCCCAGGAAATTGAACTGCTGGTCAGCGAGAGCCATCTAGGCGGCGTTCTGGATGATGAAGAACAGCAGATGCTGCGCAATGCCTTTCGCTTGCGGGGATTACTGGCCCGGCAGGTGATGGTTCCCCGCACCCGGATGGTGACGGCGGCGATCGATACCCCGGTTAAAGACCTGATTGATCTGGCCTACAAAGCCGGATACACCCGGATTCCGCTCTACGAATCCAGCATCGACAATATTATTGGTTTTGTGCATATCAAAGATCTTTTTAGGCTCCGCTTGCAAGATCAACAAAACCCCCGCCAGGAACTGCGTGAAATTGTCTATGTTCCTGAAGCCCTGCCCCTGGCCGGTGTGTGGGCCATTTTGAACAGCCGGGGGCAATATATTGCCATTGTATTGGATGAATTCGGCGGCACCGCCGGCTTGGTCACCATTGAAGACCTGGTTGAAGAAATTTTTGGCGAACTCCAGGATGAATTTGACGATGAACTGCCTTTGATCTCTTCCGACCAGGAAGGCCGGATTCACCTGCGCGGTGATCTGTTGGTAACGGATGTGAATGAATATCTGGACCTCTCCCTGCCCGACGAAGAGGCCGATACACTGGGCGGGCTGGTTTTTAGCCAATTGGGCCGGCTACCCGAAATTGGCGATGAAGCAAAGTTCGATAGCCCGGCCACCACCATTCGGATCGAAGCCATCGACGGGCGCAGCGTATCCGAAGTTTCGCTGCTACTCAGCGGCGATATACCGCCCCATATCCACGAATGGGAGGCAACAGATCATGCTTAAGGCCAAACTCACGCTATTTGCCCTGAGCCTCCCCCTGCCCATTTTTATGATTACTGCTGCCACCACAGACGAATTACCCGGTCTGAACACGCTGCTGGTGCCCGGCCTCATCATTATTTTGCTGGTTATTCTCAACGGGCTGTTTGTGGTAGCCGAATTTGCCATCATCGGCGTCCGGCCCAGCCGGATAGAGCAAATGGCCATCGATGGCAACCGCGTGGCGCGCGGCGTATTTACCATTCTTGAGTCCAACGAAAAACAAAACCGCTACATTGCCACCGCTCAACTAGGCATTACCATCGCCTCGCTAGGGCTGGGGATGTACGGCGAGCCGCAAATTGCTCATTTTATCGAAGCTTACCTGGCCCAATATCTGGGGCTTGATATTCACGACACCCTGATAACCACCACCGGCTACCTGATCGCGCTAAGTCTGCTCACTTACCTGCACATCGTTGTCGGCGAAATGGTTCCCAAATCGCTGGCCCTCGCTGCGCCGGATCGGGCGGTTTTGACCATTGCCCAACCCATGCGCCTGATGCAAACGATTTTTTCCTGGCCCGTGCGCCTGCTCAACGGCATCGGCAACGGCCTGCTGCACGTATTCCGCATCCCCCCCGCCGAGGGACACGCCCGCCTGCACTCGCCGGAAGAATTGGAATTAATCGTATCTGAAAGCGTAGAAGGCGGACTCATCAGCAAATCCGAAGAGGAGATCATCCGCAATATTTTTGATTTTGCCGAACGATACGTGCATCAGGTAATGACGCCCCGCAACAAAGTTGAGGCCGTCCCCCAAGACATCACCCTGCCCGATCTGCTCCAACAAATGGCCGACAGCCATTACAGCCGCCTGCCGGTTTATCAAGAAGATTTAGACCACATTGTAGGTATTTTGCACGTAAAAGACCTGGTGCGTTACCAGGCCCGCACCAAAGGCACATTTGATATCCGTTTGCTGCTACGCCCGGTGCCCGTAGTGCCGGAAAATTATCCGGCAGATAAACTGCTGTCTATTTTCAAACGCCGCCGCACTCATTTTGCCATTGTGCTGGATGAATTTGGCGGCACCGCCGGCATTGTCACCCTGGAAGACCTGGTGGAAGAAGTAGTAGGCGAAGTACGGGACGAATTTGATCTTGAAAAGGAACCGCTGGTTGAAGTGACCCCCGGCTTGCTGGAAGTGGCCGGCGATTTGCTGCTGGCCGATATTGAAGATTACGTTGACCTGGGCGATGAGGAAGCGCTTCCCGATATAGAAACGATTGGCGGCCTGATCATGGCCGAATTGGGCCGGGTGCCCCAGGTTGGCGATCAGGTCATTCTGCGTAATGCCATTTATTTCACCGTCCTGGCCGTCGATGGGCTGGCCGTCGCCCGCGCCCGCATCGAATACCCCCTTTTAGAAGACGGCGGCTTTGCAGATGAAGCGTAACATCCTTGGGGGGCAGTCACAAAGGTAGACACGCTCGCAACGTGCAATTTTCCCACAAAGAGACGCCACGTTAAAAACGTGACCTCATTTCAAACTCTCCCCCAACCTAACTTTCGACAGGTTACAAACAAAGTGTTCAATGTTATACTGAAGCTGGAATCTTTTATGGAGGAAATACACAATGAAGAGCGACAAATTTCTTACCGGCATTGTTATGGGCATTGTTTTATTGGTGATCGTTGCCGTAGTGTTGGTACTGGCGCGCGGGCAAACAGAAACCTATATGGCCGAAGATACGCCGGAGGGGGTGGTCCACAACTACTTTTTAGCCATCCAGCGCGAGGAATTCAGCAAAGCCTACGGCTACCTGGCCGACGATCTTAAATCCAAACCCGATCTGGATGAATTTATCCGCATGGTAGACAGTAATTCCGAGGCCTCGCTTAAGATCGGCAAAACAACCATCGACAACGACCGGGCCACGGTAGATATTTCTATCATTACCTATGTGGGCGGCGGCCCCTTTGACAGCGGCCGTAATTCACGGGATGAAAGCGCCTACCTGCATCAAAATGACCAGGGACAATGGAAGCTAACCGGTTATCCCTATCCGTACTGGGGATATAATTGGAACGAAGAAAAGGAGTGAGGCAAAAATGAAAACTGTTCGACGAATCTACCTGTATCTGGTCTCGGCCATCAGCCTGACCGCGGTGGTGTGGGCCATTATTCTGCTGGCCCGCCTCGTTTTGACCGAGCAGATTGGCCAGGGGCAAATCACCGAACTGGCCAGCTTACTGGCCGTGATTATTGTGGGATTACCTATTTTTCTTTTCCACTGGCTCATCGCCCAACGGCTGGCCGCCGGCGATCAAGAAGAACGCGGCGGCACGATCCGCCGGCTCTTTTTTGGCGTGATGATGGGCCTGGGCGCGGTCCCCGTGATTGCCAACGTCTACCGGCTGGTTGATAACACCCTTTTAGCGCTACTGGGCAGCACGCCCAAAGATTACTATCCCTATGATCTGACCACAGGCGAACATCTGGCCGCCATCATCGCCTGGAGCGTAGTTTGGCTCTACATCGGCCAACAAATCCGAACGGATAACCGGATATTACCCCCGCGTGAAGATTACCTGGGCATCCGCCGCATCTACCTGTTTATTTTTTCTCAAACCGGCCTGGTGATGACCGCCTGGGGCGCGGTGAGCCTGCTGCAAACCTTGATGGAAACCGCCGCCACCGGCCTCAACTGGGAAACCGCCGTTGCCAATGCCGGCGCGCAACTGCTGGTAGGCTGTGTTGTCTGGATCGCGCATTGGCTGCCGCTTCAGTCCGGTTTCCTATCAGGCGACCCTTCAGAAGAACGCTCCATTCTGCGCAAAATCTATCTTTACTTGAATATCTTTGTATTTCTGGTGATGACCGTAACCAGCGCCAGCGGGCTGCTCAAACGATTGATTGAACTGGCCCTGGGCGCGCCGCCCGCCGAAGAACCGTTGTTGAGCCAGCTAAGCGGGCCGGTTCCGCTGCTTATTGTAGGCGGCCTGTTTTGGGCCTACCACTGGACGGTACTGCGCCAGGATGCCCGCCAGGCTCCCGAAGGACCGCGACAGGCCACGGTTCGCCGGATTTACGCCTACCTGGTGGCCGCCATTGGATTGGGGGTTTTATTGGGCGGCCTCGGCGGGCTGTTGAGCCTGTTGATCGATATGCTGACCACGCCCGCCGAGATTGGGCTGGCCTTTTACCGGGAAGAGGTTGCTATCTTTACGGCGATGATCGTTGTCGGCATCCCGGTCTGGCTGCTGCCGTGGCGGCGCTCGCAAAACTTGGCTCTGACCACTGGCGGAGACAGCCGGCAGGCCGCCATTGAAGAACGCCGCTCAACCACCCGCAAGATTTACCTCTACGTTTATCTGCTGGCGGCAATGCTGGCTATTTTTGGCAGCGCGGGCTGGTTTGTCTACCATATCCTCACCGCCCTGTTGGGCGCCGACCTGCCTACCGATTTCATCACCCTCGTTCTTGATGCGTTGATCATCACTTTGCTGGCGGTTGGCGTGGGTGTGTACCACTGGCTGGCTATTCGACAGGATGGGCAATTGGAAGAGGCCAACGAGGCCCAACGGCTGGCGGAAGTGTCTGTGGTGGTGATTGATGATAATGCCGGGCAATTGGGCCAAAAGATCATCAAACAGTTGCAGTACGCGTTGGCCGGCATTCAAATCAAACCGATCGGCCTCACCCCGGACGCCAACCGGGCCATGGGCGGCGAAGTAGGGAGTGACAGTTCGCTGGAAAATAAGGATGCGGTACAAAATGTTTCCGACTTACGAAACGCAAAAGCCATCATCGGCTCCTGGCAGGCGCTGACCGCATCGCAGGTTGCCGCCGAAGTTGAAGCCAGCCCGGCTCTGAAACTGGTCATCCCTTCGGCAGAACAGAATTGGCGCTGGGTTGGGATGGATCGGAAATCTCCGGATTTTTATGCGCAGCAGGCAGTAGAAGGAGTCAAACAAATAATTGAGGGGGAAGAGGTGTCATTCAGCCAGGATACGAACCCGGCGATTATTGTGCTGATGGTGTTAGGCGGTCTCTTCGCCGTGCAGATCATTTTTGTGGGGTTGATGGCCTTGGTGGGGAATGTTTTATAGCTAAAAACCAAAATTGTAGAACCCCCTACAAACCAGGATCGGACAGCTTGGCCAACTTCTCCGATGTTTCGCGCCATGTGATTTTTGATAAGCCCATCTTTTTGCGTAAATGGTCGTGATCCATACCATCACGAAAATCCCGAACCGCCGAGGTCCAACGCAGCATCTCAAACGACACCTGGTTGGCTAATCCCGCGGCTTCCGAAATGTCGGCCAGCACATATTCCAGATTTCGAGGCGTACATTCAAATAAATTGGTTTCGGGTTTATATTTTTCCAGGTATTGATCCAGCACGGGCAACAATTCCGGTGCAAAGGCTAATTTGCGCTCTTTATGCTGCATGCGGGGATTGCTGTAGCGGATCAAAATCGTGGGCTGTTCGCCGGAACGGTCAATATCATTCAGGCCAATGCCCACACATTCAGATTTTTTGATGCCGGTCTGAAGAATAAGATGCGCCAGCAAATAAGGCCGGGGATCCGGTTTGGGGCTGTTGAGTTTGCGTTCCGCCGCATCCAGAAATTTTTCCACCTGATTGTCATTCAAATAGGTTGGCAGGGGGGTTTTGACACGGGTGTGGATAATGGCGGCTGCCGGGTCGTGTGGAATAGCGTTAATACTGGCCAGCCAGCCAAAAAAGTTCTTGAGCGTGGTCACGCGCCGGGCGTAAGATTTGGGGCTGCACGGCACGCCGCGATAGTGTAACAGCCAAGTCAAAAAATCATTCAAATCTTTGGTGCCCAGCTTGCTAATAAGCATGCTGCCGCTAAAATATTTTTGCAGCAGGCGCAAATCGCCGGCAAAGGCTTTGATGGTGTGTTCCGAAAAGCCCTGCCGCACCATATGATCGTAGTAAGCGCTGGTAGCCGTGGCCAGCGATGAGTTAGAGTCTACAGATTTTATCTGCGTGATTGGCGGCCCATATTGACCTTTAGCACCCTTTTTGGGAAATAATGGAACTTGACTATCAGCCATGATCTTTACTCCTTGCACGACCGTTAATACGACAACCCTGAAGGCCAGAACAAGCTTTTAAAGGTTTCAGGTTGGTAACGTATGAACTTTCTCGCTCATTTGTGCGATTTACATAAATAATTATACTCGCACTTCATAACCATGTCAAGGTTTATGCGAAATATCTGTAACGAATCTATTGTAATTCTAACACGCCTGTGCTATAATTCCTTTTGCTTGGGGATGAAACGGCTTCGACAGGGAAGTGGAAGGATGTAAACTGCGAGCCGAGCTGTTCTAACTCGTTAAACTGGGCAAAACAATAGTTGCCGAGAAAGTTCCTGCTTTCAACGGTCGTTCCTACAACGCTTTGCCCCTCGCGGCGTAAGTTAAGTAGCGAACATCCAATGGCCTAACAAAATTAGGCCACGCCCGCGCTTCTTCTTGTCCTCGAGAGAGGGGGCCGGGTGACAGATAAATCGAGGTGCTCCGGTGCGACGCCGATAAACACCGGTCAAGACCCATCGGCTGGTTTGGGTGAACTCCGGTGGCCGACGAAACCCAAACGAGATGATGCGTGTCACCTACGCTCGTAGACGTTTGCAGCCAGCTTTTCTGGACGCGGGTTCGACTCCCGCCATCTCCACTAAAAAAATCGCTCCCATCATAAACGGTGAGAGCGATTTTTTTGTTTCAGGCTTTCCCCGCAACTCATCGACAAAATCCATTTTAGCCAATCATCATTCTTGTGTTAAAATGGGAGCCGTTTCCAAACCCACTTTCAGAAAGAGAGCGTTTCATGCTTCGACAAATTTCAACCAAAATTCCCGAATTGAACTTACGATTTGCCCAGGTTCAGGATGTCCCTCTGGTCTATGACTTCATTGAAAAATTGGCCGAATATGAAGAACGGCTCGACCAGGTGGTTGTCACCGAAACCACGCTCCACGATGTCCTCTTTGGTGAACGGCCCGCAGCCGAGGTGATTTTTGCCGAATATGAGAACGAGCCGGTGGGTTTTGCCCTGTTTTTTCAAACATTTTCCACCTTTTCCGGACGAACCGGCATTTATATCGAAGATCTGTTTGTAGAACCGGAAATGCGCGGGCGGGGAATCGGACAGACCATGTTAAATTACCTGGCCAAACTGGTCGAAATCCGGGGCGGGCGCAAGCTGGAATGGACGGTGCTCACCTGGAACGAACCGGCGATCAATTTTTACAAAAAGCTCGGCGCGCATCCCAAAGATGAATGGACCCTCTATCAAATTGATGATGAGGCGTTACACGCTCTGGCTCAGGCATTTTAGAAATCGCTTGTCAGCCGGTTGGGTGCTGTGTTATAATCTGAATAGTTCACCCATCGTCCCGCCTGCTCCGGCTCACCAACCTCCTTCTCAATCCCTATGGCACGTTTGCTAAACGGTTAAGGATGACCGATGAACGATAAAAATCGTCGCGGCATGCTAGAAAAAGAACTTGCCCGGTTACAGGACCTGTTACCGGTGTATTACGACAATCTCTATCACTACAAAGAAACAATTGCCAGGAAAGGCGGCGAGTCGTTTGCGGAAGTATCCGATATACGGGGCCGGGATGAAGCCGCGCGCGAAATTGAAGAAACGCAAGCCAGAATTCGCGATCTTGAAACAGAACTGGCCGCAATTTCCGTTGAAGCCGGTCGCTCTAAACCGTTATTTCGATCTGATAACCCAGCCACCAGCCATCGATGGATACAGTATAGCGTTATCGGGCTGATGATTGGCGCCGGCCTGATTATTTTCTTGATATGGCTGGGCATAGAGGCTGCTCCCTCTAATCTGCCGGTTGCTGCTTCAACAGCAACACCCCCTATCGTGATAACGCCTGCCGCTACGGAAACGCCTGTACCAACCCAACCACCGCACCCAACCGATACGCCCACACCAACGCCGACCCCATCACCAACCAAACTGCCAACCGATACGCCCACGATCACGCCCTCACCCTCGCCAACCACGCCGCCTGACACCTCCACCCCGGCCCCCACAAATTCTACAGAGTTGGTAGCAGGCACCACAGGCCTGCATGCTGATAACGCCACGCCGTTACCGTGGCAGTCCGACATTTACACCCCCGACTGTTTTTTGCGAGATGTCACGACCGGGTTCAACAAATTTCAGGTTGGACAATCGATTATCACGGCCACACTGGTTGAGGTAGGCCATACCGGATCGGGTGTGGCCCTTGAATATGAGCTTGATCCCCCTACCGACTATGCGGGCTGGGAAATTTTGATCGACGGCAAAGAAGGCGTTGATTTGAGCCAGGAACATATCTTATCTTTTTATGTCCGGGGGACGCAGGGAGGTGAAACCGCCAACATATGGTTGATGGAAGAAGTTGAAGGAGGCGGGTTTCGACGGTATTATCGAACGATTAACGATTACCGCCCCATCACCGATCAATGGCAGCAGGTCAATATTCCCCTGGTCGATTTCACCACCGGCTCCCTGGCACAAGAACAGATAGATTTAACGCATATCAACAAAATACAAATTGTCTTTGAATGGTACGAATCGCCGGTTGCCGGCACCATTTATATAGATGATGCATGTGTCTATTGACTCTATACCGTAATTTCATATTTCGTACAGCGTATTGCGTGTAGGCGATTTTACGAAATACGCGATACACTGCACATTTTGGAAATAACTATTCCGATAGAAAGCGAACAAAAACTTATGAAACGTTCTGAAATCAACCAAATCATCCGTGAGGCCGATGCCTTTATGAAGTCGGTGGGCTTTCATCTCCCGCCGTTTGCCTATTGGACTCCTGACAATTGGCAAAATAAGGGCAGCGAAGTACAGGAGATTGTAACCAATAAACTCGGTTGGGATATCACCGATTTCGGGCAGGGAAATTATGAAAAACTGGGGTTGTTTCTCTTCACGGTGCGGAACGGTGGGCCGGAAAACTTAAAAACCGGGCAGGGAAAAACATACGCCGAAAAGATTTTAATATCCGAAGTCGATCAGCTGACGCCCATGCATTTCCACTGGGACAAAGTGGAAGATATTATCAACCGGGGCGGCGGGCGGCTGGCGATCAGGCTCTATAATTCTACGGAGGATGAAAAGTTGGCCGATACCGATGTCACCGTCAGTATGGATGGCGTGCAGCGCACCTTCAAAGCCGGGCACATGGTTATGCTCGATGTGGGCGAGAGTATTACCCTGCCCAACTACCTGTATCACGAATTTTGGGCCGTTGACAGCAAGGTGTTGGTTGGCGAGGTCTCAAAAGTAAATGATGATCTCAATGATAACCGCTTCTTGAACCCTGTGGGGCGCTTCCCCGAGATTGAGGAAGATGAACCCCCGCTCCATTTACTGGTAGGAGATTACGAGCAGTACTACCGCCCTTAAAAACCATATCGCATTTAGACCAAAACCGGCAACCAGCGCGTTTGAAGCCACAAAATCAAGCTGAATCGACAAAGTTTTCTGTGCCAGCCAGCTCGATGAATCATGATTATTGACTCGGCGGGTCATAACGATTGACCCGGCACCTTTGACGATCCGTTGTATTTGAAACAAAAAAGAGGCCCAACATTTCTGTTGGGCCTCTCTTCATTGACGTATCAGATTTTACGCTACGGTCACGTCTTGGGCTTGCGGGCCTTTTTGGCCTTGAGCAACGGTGAATTCTACGCGCTGGCCTTCATCCAGGCTGCGATATCCGTCACCACTAATTGCGCTGTAGTGAACAAAAACGTCGTCGCCGCTTTCGCGTTCAATAAAACCAAAGCCTTTGCTGGCATTGAACCACTTCACGGTACCTAATTCACGATCTGCCATGATTAAGGAAACTCCTTTCTTAAAAAATTTCGGTCATGCTAGAGGTTCCAAAATCAATTTCAGATCAAACTCTTACTTTAGACTAGAACTTCTGCTGCCAAGAACGTTACAACTATACCAGAATAGATATAGGCTGTCAAATCCATAAATCAAGAATCTTAACGATGGTTTCCCCGATCCCTCCAACAAACAAATAACGGTTGAAGCGCGCTACCAGCCCTTTCGCCGGCTGCCGCCCCTCATGCCGCGCCACCGGTCGGCCAGGGTGCGAGGCTGGGTTGATTGGCGGATCAGGGCGTCGGCGGACGGCTTGGCCCACGAAGGCGTAGGCACATCGTAATCAAAACCGGGCAACGTTTTGCGCTCAATTTTATGGCCCAGCAATCCCTCTATTCTGGCAACCATAGCTTCGTCATCGGCCGTGACCAGGGTGATGGCGTCTCCCTCGGCATCGGCGCGAGCGGTGCGGCCCACCCGGTGAACGTAATCTTCCGCATGCTGCGGCACATCATAATTGATCACGTGAGAAATGCCTTCCACATCCAGGCCGCGGGCGGCAATATTGGTGGCTACCAATACCTGATGTTTGCCCGACCGGAATCCTTCCAGCGCGGCAATACGCTGCCGCTGGCGGAAGTCGCCGTGAATGCAGGCGGTTGAGATGTTGGCCTCGCTGAGCTTGCGGGTCACAATATCGGCTTCCTGCTTGGTGGCGGTGAAAACCAGCATGCTGTGAACATCCATCCGCTCTAACAGGGCTTTGAGCAGTTCGGTTTTAAGATGCTTGGGCACGGGGTAGAGCGCCTGCCGGATGGCTTCCGGGGGGCGGGCCAGATCAATTTCTACGTTAACCGGGTCATGCAAAAATTGACGGGTCAGGTTCAAGATGGGGGCTGACATCGTGGCCGAAAAAAGCATGGTCTGGCGTTGGCGCGGCATCCGGCTGACGATGGCTTTGATATCGGGCAAGAAGCCCATATCCAGCATCCGGTCGGCCTCATCCAGCACCAATATCTGTAATTCTTTGAAGTTGATGTTCTTGCGCCGCATATGGTCTTGCAAACGCCCCGGCGTGGCCACAACCACATCAACACCCTTGCGTAATTGGTTGATTTGCGGGCGCATTTTGGCCCCGCCGTAAATAGCCGCAACGCGTAGGGGAGTCCAGTTGGCCAGTTTCCGCGCCTCTCCCGCCACCTGGATAACCAACTCGCGGGTGGGGGCCAAAATCACAACCCGGGGATTTTTTGTTTTGCGTTGATCCCGCAGCAGGTGCTGTAAGGCCGGCAGCAAAAAGGCGGCTGTTTTACCGGTGCCGGTTTGGGCGCAGCCAATAATATCCCGTTTCTTGAGGGCGGGCGGAATGGCCTGGGCCTGAATATCTGTTGCTTCTTTGTAGCCTATCGCTGCAACTGCTTTTTGCAGCGATTTATTTAAATTTAATTCTGAAAAATACATAAAACTCCTTGATATTTAAAAAGAACCGCTCCAATTTGTAAAACCGGAGCGGCGAAAAATGCGATACCGATTAACTTACATAATAGTTATACTCGTGAAAGGGCAGATGAGCAAATTTTCCGCTGCTTTTGACAAAAACGGTTGCGTTACCCCTTGATCACCGCCAGCGGCACCAATCGGGCCAGCTTGCGGGCGATGCCGGCCCCATGAACCACTTCCACAACTTTATCAACATCCTTGTAGGCGATGGGCGCTTCTTCGGCCAGGCCCGACATGCTGCCGGCGCGAACGTGAATGCCGCCGGCCTCCATTTCTTCGCGGAGATCGCCGCCCCAAACCGTTTTTTTGGCTTTGGACCGGCTCATCATCCGGCCCGCCCCATGGCAGGTGGAGCCAAACGTCTGGTTCATCGATCCTTTGGTTCCCAACAGCACCCAACTGGCCGTGCCCATTGAGCCGGGCACCAGCACCGGCTGGCCAATGTCGCGGTAGGCCGACGGCAAAACAAGCGATCCCGGCCCAAAGGCTCGCGTAGCCCCTTTTCGGTGGACGCACACTTTTATTTTTTGGCCGTGGCGCTCGTGTTCTTCAATTTTGGCCATATTGTGGGCAATATCGTACACCTGAAATACGTGATGATTTTTAACCTTGCCGGCCAACACCTCTTCAAAGCTGCGCCGGATCAGGTGGGTGAGGACCTGCCGGTTGGCAAAGGCATAATTGGCGGCGGCCTTCATCGCGGCCAGATAATCCTGCCCCTCCGGGCTGCTGAGGGGCGCGCAGACCAACTCCCGGTCCGGCAAATCAATACCGTAATCGTGAATAGCTTTTTGAAATCGGTTCACGTAATCGGAGCAAATCTGGTGGCCAAAGCCCCGCGATCCGCAGTGGATCTGCACGGCAATTTGTCCGGGAAAAAGGCCGGTACGCCGGGCGGCGGTGTCATCAAACACTTCTTCCACTACATCCACCTCAATAAAGTGATTGCCCGCGCCCAGCGTGCCCACCTGGCTTTGGCCCCGTTTTTTGGCCCGGTCGCTCACTTTGCCGGCATCGGCCCCGTCGATACAGCCGTTCTCTTCGGTGCGGTCCAGATCGGCTTCGGTGGCATAGCCGCGTTTGAGCGCCCAGCGCGCGCCGGTTTCCATAATGCGCTCTAACTCGCCCCGTTTGAGTTTGATGCTGCCTCCCTGACCCACCCCGCTGGGGCAGTTGTAAAACAGTACCGAGGCCAAATCGTCCAGATATGGCGAAACCTCTTCCCGGTGCAGGTGCGTTGCCAGCAGCCGTACGCCGCAGTTAATATCGTACCCCACGCCGCCCGGCGAGATCACGCCGTCGGGCAGTTCGGTGGCAATGACCCCGCCAATGGGAAACCCATAGCCCTGGTGAATATCCGGCATGGCCAGCGCATAGTTGATGATACCGGGCAGCGTAGCCGTGTTGACCAATTGGTCCAAACTTTTATCACTCTGAATATGTTCCAGCAGAACCGAATCGGCGTAGAGACGCGCCGGCACGCGCATATCGGATCGATATGCCTGCGGAATTTCGTACAAATATTCGTTAATTTTATGCAATGCGTCGGGGTTTATCATCGCTCGCTCCTCTTCCTTCCTCTATTATTGATCATACATCAAACACAACTGTTGTCTCCAGCCCGTCTTCCGTTTCAATGATCTCCAGATTATGATATGTTACCGCTTTAATATGTTTTTTGAGATCTGGCACACGCCCGCCCCTCACCACCGCCCGGAGCTGCGTGGGGGCCACATCGTGCAGATCAAATTGGACAAATACCATACTGCCGGCCTCGGCGCGGTAGGCCAGTTCGCTCAACCAGTTAACCAGCAGGCTTTCCGCGTCGTAGGCTTCAACGTCAATTTGTTCTTCCACCGTCACCGGAATCGCGTCCAGTTCATCAACCAGCAGCGTACTCATTCCCCGCGCGGCATTGTATAGCAGTTGGCGCAGGGTTTTACCGCGAATCTTTAAGGCCCAGTCGGCGGTATGTTCAATTTCTTCGAAAGCGGGCAGTGAGGTCGGTTGGCGTGTCATGAATGCGTCTCCCATTTTATGGTATCGTCTCAATATTTCGGGGGAACGAGGTCTGAGCCTATCTAAGACCGTTGGTTTCGACAAGCTCAACCAACCCGGGCCCAGATTATTGAGAAGGTACATTTTATGTTTGTTTTCAGCTCATCAAGCCCGCCCCCTACTATCAGTATAGCATATTTGTAGTTGGGAATAAAACGATCTACCGAAAGGTGATTTTTAAAGCAAGCCGGCTACTGTCGTTGACAAACATTATGGCAAATAGTACAATACGCTCCACCATTGGTTCTGTAGGAAAAGATCACCTGCGATGGTGTGGATGAGTTTATGCGCGTTCAACGCCTGCCGGCAAATTTGTGCCTATACCTGGGTTTTCTGGTGCTGCTCACCCTGGCTGGCTGCGCCACCGGCTACGCGGCCACGTTTGACACAACCGAGCCCGAGCCACCAAGACCGCAAACACTCTCTCCCCAACCCACCCCCATTCTACCGGAGCCAACGCTGCTTCCGCCCTCTACCACGCCCACAATCACAGCCACGCCCCGGCCACCAACCCGCACGCCAACACCTACGCTGTCTCCAACCGATTCTCCCACGGCAACGGCTTCTCCCCTACCAACTTCAACGCCGACAGCCTCGCCCACCACAGCCTCCGGACCAACACTTCTGCCCACACCGGCAGCAGATCGACGCCTGTTGGTTGACCAGGATGAGCAGGTTATGATCGTTTTTGAAAACGACCGCCAGGTACGAACCATTCCGGTGAGTACCGGGGCGCCCGTTACCAACCGCTTCACCCCCTCCTGGGAAGGCACGGTGGGCGACGACTGGGGCAGCGGGCCGTTCCGCAACCAGTGGCGGGCCGACTATATGTGGCATCTTTTCCCCGGCCCGGAAGGTTCGATCCTGATTCACAGCGTGCCGTATACCCTGACCAACGGATTGAAGAAATACGACCGGCTAGACGCGCTGGGAGTAGAACCCGTTTCCGCCGGCTGCGTGCGGATTTCGCCGGAAGATGGGGCCTGGCTTAGAGAATGGAACCCGGTGGGCGTGCCCATCACCATTACTCGCTGGTCGGGGGGAATCCGCCCGCCGGGCGTGATTCTGATAGACTAATTCTTTGCCGGCAGCAGGTATATTCTCCGCGTGGGGAAACAGGAAGAGAAAAAAATGACCAACACATTAAGCCAACTTCTCTTGATCAAACGCGACATTTGGGGCAAGAACTTTAGTTCAACATGGCCGGCCAGCCCCCAGTGGCCGCCGGTGTATCATACGCCCACATTTCTGGTTATTCATCATACGGTTACAGCCAACGATTGGGACCCGTTGAAGGCAGTCCAGGCCATCTGGCGGTATCACGCCCAAACCCAGGGATGGGGCGATATTCGCTACCATTATTTGATTGGGCAGGATGGACGTATCTTTGAGGGACGCTGCCCCGGCGATAAACCGGCCAACATTTTTGTGGAGGGCGGCCAGACCACAGCCAGTAATACGCACAAGGTAGGCATTACCCTGCTGGGCCAGTTTGAACCGAGCGCGCCCAATCCCCCGCCGGCAGAACCGACGCCGGCAGCCCTCGATGCCCTGGTGAACCTGCTCAGCGCCATTGTGTACGATCTGGGGCTAGACCCGCTGGGCCAGGCGGTTCATCCCATTGAAAATAAAGCCTATCCTATCATCAGCGGGCATAGAGAACATACGCGCACCGTCTGCCCCGGCGAAAATCTGTACCGGTTGATCCCCACCCTTCGCCAACGCGTGGCGGCAGAGGTTGAACGGCTGCGAGAGGAACAGCCCGCGCCGCCCGAACCGGAACCGGCGGCGGAAACAGCCATCACGCTTACGCCCACAGAAGCCCAGGTAGGCTGGGGCAAGTCGGTGTGGCCCAATCTCTTGTGGGGCGATGATGATCTGTATGCGGGGAGTTGGGGAGATGCGGTCTATTACAGCCTGATCGAGTTCACGCTGCCGGCAGACGCGAAGGCGCGAAAGATTACGGGCGTCGAACTGACGCTGACGGGTCAACTGGATACCTATTTGCGAGATTCAGGCGGCACGTTTAGCCCGGTGCTGCTGGTGTCTCCGCTGCGCGGCAGCCGGGCAACCGCAACCATTCCTTTTGAAGCTTTACGCAATGCCCCGGCGCTGACCAAATTTCTACCCCCGCTATCAAACAGCGATCTGGCTCCGAAAAAAGAAAATCGACTGACCATAAACCCGATTGATATGGGGGAGGTCAATCAAGCGGCGGCCAGCGGCTTTTTGGCGATCAGATTAGAAGGCCCCAAACAAGGCCGTCAGCTTTTCTCTTGGGACAGCGGTTACGGCCAGGACGGTTTGTTGATCAAACCTTCGCTGACGCTGAAAACAAGCTAAGGCCCCATCTCCTTGTCAATCCAGCCATCAACGGATAAAATATATTCACTGTAATCAACAGCGGGTTTCAATGATGACTCACCAGTATGTAATTGAAGTTTCACGCAATGGCGAAACGGTATCGGAGCATGTGGTCGAAGCCTCCGACGCCCTCACGGCTATTAATTTGATTGAAGCGGAATATGGTGAGCCGCCCACAGTGGAATATAAAACCATTCATCACGAAAGCGGCGTCAAGGAGACCGTGCTGGTAGTGATGGATTGGCACGGCTTTTGTTTTCATGCCCGCGAGCAAATTAGACCCCGCTGACAGCCAGGTGTGCCCCTACTCACTATGAACCTGCCCATTGGGCAGAATAATCTCTTCGATAGTTGCCGCCCGCCGATATTGAAACGAGGTAATATCCGAGGTGGTGAAATCGGTGCAGATGAGCAGCGCGCCGGTAAGAACGGCATCTTCCATTTTGGTCGACCCCAGATCCGTCTCCTTCATATAGCACTCGCGTAAATTGGCCTGGCGTAAATCGGCGGCTTTGAGGTTGGCGTTTTCCATATCTACCCGATACAGGTTGGCCTTGTCCATAAACGCGCCGCGTAAATTGGCGCGTAACAACACCGCGTTGGTTAAATTGGCCTTCTCCATAATGGCTTCGCGCAGGTAGGCTTCGGTAAAATTGGCCTTTTCCAGGTTAGCGCCCCGTAAATTGGCGCTGTATAAATTGGTCTTGGTTAAATTAGCGCCACTCAGATTCGCGCCGCTGAGATCGGCATCACGCAGGTCAGCCTGGCTCAAATCGATACCGCTAAGATCAAGCCCGCTTAAGTTCTGAATGGAAAGGTCTACATTGTGAAAATTTTGCGATTTATCTCCTTCGGCCCATGCTTGCACGGCAGCCAACTGTTCGGCGCGAGAGGTACGGGATAATTCTATAGCGACGTCTGGCACGTCGGTGGCCTGTTTGTCTAGCACCATATCCCGCACCGCCGACTCGTAAGAATAGCCCGGCATCCACTGCTTACAATGCTTGCAAAAAAT
The DNA here is from genome assembly GCA_964612485.1 of uncultured Caldilineaceae bacterium. Taxonomy (GTDB): domain Bacteria; phylum Chloroflexota; class Anaerolineae; order 4572-78; family J111; genus JAFGNV01. The sequence goes on along the minus strand of CAZTFF010000012.1, from coordinate 32,165 downwards.
AGCGCTGGCTCTGATTTCTTCATCACAGAATGGGCACTGTTTCATCTCTTCCGTCATGGCTGGCCTCGTTAAAAGATATTTGCTCCGGCAGCCACTATTATAATCTATTTTTTGCATCTCTAAAAATGGAATCCGGCCCGCCTTTAATCCTGGCTTGACTCGGTTGATGATGGGGCGGGAGTATCCCGAAGCGGAGCCGTCAGGCCAGTAATTCTTTTTTGAATCCGCTGCCAGAGTTCACTTATTTTTGACTCCGAATCGGCATCCTCCTCAGTTGGGCTATCAGGGGGGAAGGGGGTCTCGCCCAAAACTTTGCGGTATAAATAGCTGACAATTTCCTTCACCGAGCCAATGATCGGCGCGGCCAGCAGCGCGCCTAGAATTCCCCAGGTAGTCGCGCCCACAATAACGCCGATAAAAATAATGAGGGGGTGGATATCAACCGCATCACCCAACACTTTGGGAACAATGAGATTGTTTTCCAAGGCGTTGACAAAGACATACAAACCGATCACAATCAAGGCAAAAACAACATTATTGACATCCAGATAGGTTGATCCTTGCAGCAGGGCCACCACCACCGCCGGAATCGCGGCCAGGGTTGGCCCCAAATTGGGAATGATTTCCAGCAAGGCGGCGATAATGCCCAGCGCAAACGCGCCCGGCAGCCCAATCGCTGTACCGCCCACCCATACCAAAGCGCCTACGATCACCATCAACAACACCTGGCCTTTGAAAAAATGTTCCCACACCAACCTGAGCCGCCTGAGCAAAACGACCATTTCAGCCCTATGGTTTTGCGGCGCTGTATTCAAAAACCAACCGTAGAGTTTGTGTCCGTGCAAATTAAAATAAACAGCCGATAAAATCAAGAACACAAAAGACACAATCCCGGCAAAAACGCCCCCTACTACCCCCACGGCCACTCCGTAACTGGCCGAAAAAATGGAGCCAAGCGAGTTCACAATTGTAGATAGCGACGGCAGTTGAGGGGTCATAAAAGGTTCCGTGCTTTGAATGGCGGTCAGCATCGGATCAACAAGGCCATCCAGGGGAAAGGTGAAACCAAACAGAGAAGGATCCATGGCTTGCAGTGCCAGCAGGGTATCTTCCAGCCATTGCAGGGCATTATCAATGAGCAGTTGATAATCCAGCCCTAATAGAAAATTAATCGCATCAACAATGGGAGGAATAAAAATAAGGGGGGCTAATAAAAGTATAACCGTAACCAATAAATAGGTGATCAACACCGAAATGGCCCAGGGAACTTTAAACCGAGAATGCAGTAAACTGATGATTGGCCTGACCAGAAAGGCAATAAGCGCGCCAATCATCAGGAGGGGAATTACCGAACGGCTCAGATAGAGGATGTATAGTGCAAAGATTACCAGCCCGGCACCTACAATATATCGTGTGGTTAATCTCCATTCTGTGTTCATCAAAATCCCTCAGATCCTAACCCTACCCGCCGCATGTAAATTAGCGCCCATATCCGTGAAACCATCTATTCGCGCCCGTGGCAATGTTTAAATTTGCGCCCGCTGCCGCAGGGACAGGGATCGTTGCGCTGCGCTTTGGCAAACATCGCTTGCTGCTGTTGTTCTTGCGCCGCCAGAATTTGCATAATTTCCGCCGGCGCGCGCTGTTGCCGCAAAAGCGAGGCCATGATCTTCATCGGTTCGTCAATATGATGAAAAAAGGCTTTATAACCGGCGCACAAATAATTCAATCCCGCTTCGCCATCGGGTGTTTGGATAAAACGATTTTTGGGGCAGCCGCCGTGGCACACAAAACGCACATCGCATTCACGGCAGTAACGCGGCAGGGTGTCGAATTTATCCTGCCCAAATTTGCGCTGCTGATCCGATGCCACCAATTCGATCATCGGCTTATCCTGAATATTGCCCAAAAAATAATCGGGTTCCACATAATGATCGCAGGCATACAGGTCGCCGGTGTGTTCAATTGCCATCGCGTTTCCGCAAGTGGGCGAAAAGATACACAACGAAGGCGGCGCGCCCACCCACGCGCCCAAAGCCACATCAAAGATTTGCACGTAAACCCGGCCTACATCACGCCGAACCCACTCATCAAAAATACGGATCAGGAAATTGCCATATTGCTCGGCCTTTACCGATCTATCGGTAACGTGGCTGCCTTCCTGAAATCCGGTGTCGTTGTCGCGCTCCACAATGGCAATAAACTGGATAAATTGGGTTTGCAGCTCATCGCGGAAAAAGTGGTAGACCTCCAGCGGATGATCGGCATTGGCGGCGTGAACCGTACACAAAATATTGAAGTCTACGCCATGCTTTTGCAACACCTGCCAGCCTCGCATCACCTGCTCAAACGATCCTTTACCGGCTTTGTTCACCCGATAGGCATCGTGCAGCTCTCGCGGGCCGTCCACGCTGAGGCCGATCAGAAAATTGTGCTCCTTCAAAAATTCGCCCCATTCGTCATCCAGTAGCGTACCGTTGGTTTGCATGCTGTATTGAAGGGACTGGTGCGGTTTTTTATATTTCTCCGCAAATTCTACCGACTTGCGAAAAAAATCCACCCCCATCATCGTGGGTTCGCCGCCCTGCCAGGCGATGTTGACCTCCGGCACCTGCTGGGCTTCCACATATTGGCGGATATACGACTCCAGCGTCTCGTCGGACATGCGAAAGCGGCTGCCGGGATAGAGCTTTTCTTTTGAAAGGAAGAAACAATATTTACAATCGAGGTTACAAATGGCCCCGGTCGGCTTGGCTAAAAGATGAAAGGCCGGCGGAACGTTAGAAACAGGTGGCATCAACTCTCCTATGCGTTGTTTTCAAGAAAAACCTTTGCTTAATCCTGTTGTTCGGAGTTGTTTGTCTATTTTGCTCAACAGTATGATACAAAAGGGAGTATGCTCATTATAAATAAATTCTCCAAATAAGCTATTTGATATTTGTTGGTTCATCCTTTTGGATTTGGGCCATAATAATGATGTGGGTTGAACGCCCTCCCGCGCCACCGGTGCCTTGAACTTTGGCATTTAATGGCACGTAAATCATAGGGCTGCCCCGAAGTTACAGGCTGCGAGCCGAAAGCTGAGCCAGATAGGCCGCAATATCCGGCGAGATCGTTGTGCGGAAGATTTTTCCTTTGAACAGGCTCAGGGTGTTAAGAATTTCCTGAGGATCACTCCGGCTGGCTCTTGGTATGAGAAAGAGAATAGCCGAAACATCATTATCAATAGAATTATTAATTGCCGCCACACATTTTTGGTCAAAACCTCGCTGAACCATTTCATCAATCGTCTGGGGGACGTCAATGCCCCAAACAGTGCCCAGCGGCGCACCAAAGATAAGACCGGCTAGCAAATTTAGAATCTCATCTTCTTTGGCCGTACCATGGGCCGTCACCTCGCGGATTTGTTGCAGCTTCGTTTTGCCGGTGCGATCCCGCGTAACAACAACCGATTGCTGTAAACTGAGTACCGGCTCTTTACGCATGGATTCCATGGCTTCGAGAACTTTCATGGCCTCATCCATATCATCGAAGGTGATTACAATCAGTTCGCTGTTCATGGCTGTCCTGTCTGTAGCTGCCTGGAATCTACACTGGAATCTACAATAGAATGGTTCGAAGCGTTGATAATAACCGGACCGGGGACTCGCCTTTACTAACAAAAGCATCCACGCCTAACCTCAACGCTTCTTTTTGCGCCTCGGGCCGGCTGCTTAAGGCGATAATTTTTACTGTTGAAGCAGCCTGGCGCAACCGCGACACCAACGCCGCCATCCGACCCGTTAATTCCCAATCGATCAATAAAACGTCGGGCTGAACAGACTCTATCCGCGCCAATAATTCTTCTTTATTACTTGCCTCACCCACAATATCAATATCCGGCTCTGAAGCCAGCAGCATCCTGAGCGCAGAATGCGTGGCTGTTTGCCTGTCGGCAATAAAAATACGCATGTTGCCCCGTTTCTCGTTGAAACCTGTTACCATGCCTATTGTACGGCAAAAACTTTGATGCCACATCGGGCAGTTGGATGAATTCCAACTGAGGCAATTGTCCGATTTTTGATTGGGTCATTTGTCCTAGTTCAATTAGGTCGTTTGACCTACCCGCCTGCTGGAAATCTAATGGCTCAGTCGAAGCCGACCTGAGAAAGCTCAACATTAAGCAAACCTATTCGTCACAATCGCCAAACTTTGGTAAGATAACATTATGGCTAAGTGGATCAAGAATAAAAAACTATTGCCGGTAATCTTTGGAGAGGGCTTTGTTTGACTCACACCCCATAGTGGCCTGTCTTCCCGGCCCGGCTGAACGCCGTATCGCCCTGCGAGTGACTCCCGAGGCGGAACGCGCCGCGCGGCAGGGGCATCCCTGGCTGTTTGACGGGGCTATCCGGCAGCAGAGCCACGCGGGCGCGCCCGGCGATCTGGCGATTGTGTTTGATCGAAAACGGCGCTTTCTGGCCGCCGGCCTGTATGATCCCGCCTCGCCCATCCGGGTGCGGCTGCTACAGCACAACCACCCCGCGCTCATCAACCGGGAGTGGTTCGTGGCCATGCTCTCCGACGCCCTCAAAAGACGAGACCCTCTACGCCAGTTAAACACAACCACCGGCTACCGCCTGGTGCATGGCGAAAACGACGGCCTGCCCGGCCTGGTCATCGACCGGTACGGCGGCACCGCCGTATTCAAGCTCTACACCCCGGCCTGGGTGCCTCATTTGCCGGATGTGCTGGCGGCTTTTATCCACCGGCAACCGGTAGACAGAATCATTTTGCGTCTGAGCCGAAACGTTCAGTCGCAGCCGGAATATCTGCACGGATTGGACAACGGGATGATTCTGGCCGGTCCGCCGCTGGCTGGACCCATCCTGTTTCAAGAAAACGGGTTAACCTTTGAGGCCGATCCGCTTCACGGCCAAAAGACCGGCTTCTTTCTGGATCAGCGCGACAACCGCGCCCGGGTTGAATCCCTGGCCCACGGTAAAACCGTGCTCAACGTATTTGCCTATACCGGCGGCTTTTCGGTTTACGCGGCGCGGGGCGGGGCGGGGCACATCACCAGCCTGGATAGCAGCGCACCGGCGTTACAGGCCGCCAGCCGCAATATGGCGCATAACCATCACCTGCCGGCAGTGGCTGCCGCCACGCACGAGATTATGGCGGCTGATGCTTTTTCGGCTTTAGACCAACTGGCCCAAACAAACCGCCGTTTTGAGCTGGTCATTATCGATCCGCCTGCCTTTGCCCAAAAACAAGGCCAAATTCCTCAGGCCCTGGCCGCCTATAAAAAACTGACCCATCTGGGATTAGGTGTGCTGGCATCGGGCGGCACCCTGGTGCAGGCTTCCTGTTCCAGCCGGATTACCAGCGATGCCTTTTTCAACGCCGTTCGCCAGGCTGCCGCCCAATCCGGCCGCCCGCTGCAAGAGCTTGAACGCACCGGCCACCCGCTTGATCATCCCATCAACTTCAAAGAAGGCGCGTATCTCAAATGCCTGTTTGCGAAATCGCCTTAAATCCAGTAACTTCCTCCAACTACTACCCCGCCACCCTGCTACTTGCTACCTTGCTGCTCTGCCACCTTGCCAATCCTTGCTTCACCCGGTAAAATACCTTTAATGCCATCCCCTGCCGCGCTCATCAACAACCTCACCTGCTCAAAAGTAGCCCCCTCCATCTGACACGCGGCACATGGTACTTGACACCTGGTACATGGCACCTAAACCAGAGGGAGAAAAATTATGCCGGAAAACGACTATCATTCTATCCAAATGCTGCTGACCAGCACCAACCCCGACGATTTACACCAGGGTCTGGAGCGAGTTAGAGAAGAAATCGCCCGCCACGGCACCGATGAAGCGCGGCCCCTGTTTGAAATGGTTTCGGCCATTTTTTACATCGACCCGCTCGACCGGCCCGATCTGGCTCCCATTCTCAATGAAGCCATCAGCCTGGTGGTGGGGTTTGGGCCGTGGGTGATCCCCGTTCTTATCGAAAGCCTGGATGCCGGGGACCTTAAAGCCCAAATGGCCATTGCCCACGCGCTGGGCCGCATGGGGGCCGATGCGATTGAACCGCTGATTGACGCTTATCACAGAGCCGCCGAGCCTGCGCAGAAATCGTTTTTCCTGTACGCGTTGGGAAAGATCAACTCGCCCCGGATCATCCGGGCCGTGCCCCTGGCCCTGGAGGCGGCAAAATCGGCTGATCTGGAACTGCGCGATACCGCCACCCGCACGTTGGGGAAACTCGCCGAAGCCATCCCGGCGGAAGATTTATCGCCGGAATTGCGCCGCCAATTTCTGGAACGCCTGCGCGCTAACCTGGCCGACACCAACGCCGGTATTCGGGCCAAAACCGTGCGTAGTTTGGGCAAACTGGCTCGCTACAACCACCTGCCGCCTTCCGAGAAAGCAGACATCAAAGCCTTGTGCCGTCTCATATTAGGTACGGATGGCAATTATGATTGGGATCGAGCCTACATTGTCCGCCGGGAAGCAGAAGAAGCGTTGAATTTCCTGTAGAATCAAAAAAGCCCCGCCGAATGAAAACTTCGGCGGGGCTTTATGTGATTTTTAAGTATCTTCTCAATATTTCGGGGGAACGAGGTCTGAGCCTGTCGAAGACCGTTGGTTTCGACAAGCTCAACCAACCCTGCCCCAGATTATTGAGAAGATACATTTTTAACATCAAAGCCGTTCAAACCGGGCCTGGAAAAAGCGCAAGTACTTTGGCTCGTAGACCATTTTCAGGCCCCGCGTTTGCTCACGGGCATCGTACACCGCTTTGACGGCCTCGGCAGTAACATCCATGTGAGCCTGGGTGTAAACCCGGCGAGGAATGGTCAACCGAACCAGTTCCAATTTGGGGTAGCGATGGTCGCCGGTTTCGGGATCGCGCCCGGCGCTGACCACGCCGCGCTCCATAGCCCGGATGCCGGAATCAAGATAAAGTTCGGCGGCCAGAGTTTGAGCCGGGAATTGGTCTTGCGGGATGTGGGCGTAGATGCGTTGGGCGTCTAAAAAAATGGCGTGCCCGCCCACCGGCTGGACAATGGGGATCTGCCAATCGGTCAGTAACTCGCCCAGGTATTCCACTTGCCCCACCCGCGTGCGGATATGATCGTCTTGCACCGCCTCTACAATTCCCCGGGCCAGCGCTTCCATATCGCGCCCGGCCATGCCGCCGTAGGTGTGCAGCCCCTCGTAAATCACCACCATATTGCGGGCCAGATCAAAAACCTCCGCATCATTCACGGCCAGCCAGCCGCCAATATTCACCAGGTGGTCTTTTTTGGCGCTCATCCAGGCGCCGTCGGTGTAGCTGCAAAACTCTTTTAAAATATCGGCCACCGGCTTGTTGAGATAACCTTCTTCGCGCTGCTGGATGAAATAACAATTTTCAACCATGCGGGTGGCGTCCAGATAAAGGCGGATACCGTATTGATCGCATAAGGCTCGCAGCGCCTTTACATTAGCCATGCTTACCGGCTGACCGCCGGCCATATTCACCGTGCCGGCCAGGCTCACATACGGAATATTTTCCGCGCCCACCTGCTTGATGAGCGTTTCCAGCTTATTCAAATCCACATCGCCTTTGAAGGGATGCCGTTTGGCCGGATCGTGAGCCTCGTCAATAATAACGTCTACAAAGGTGCCGCCGGCCAGCTCCTGGTGCAGCCGGGTGGTGGTAAAATACATATTGCCGGGGATGGTGTGGCCGGGCCTGATGAGTGCCTGGCTGATGAGGTGTTCCGCGCCGCGCCCCTGGTGGGTGGGCACCAGGTATTTGTACCCGTAATAACTTTGCACGGCCTCTTCCAGATTGTAAAAGTTACGGCTGCCAGCATAGGCCTCGTCGCCCTGCATCATGCCGGCCCATTGGCGATCGCTCATGGCGCTGGTGCCGCTGTCGGTCAGCAGATCAATATAAACGTCTGCGGAGCGCAGCAAAAAGGTGTTGTAACCGGCTTCGCGGGCGGCCTGTTCCCGTTCTTCCCGGCTGATCATTTGGATCGGCTCCACCATTTTGATCTTCCACGGCTCGGCCCAGGAGCGGCGGCCAAACTGCTGCCCCATGGTTTGCGGATTTTCGCGCGTCATATTTGTCCTCCTTGACAAAAATAGCTGCATATATTGACTCCATCTCAACAAGGATGGCGGTTACCATTGGCAGACGACGGATTATGGACAACGGACGACAGACGACAGGCCACCGACTATGGAAACATCCAGTGGTCAGTGCTCAGTGGTCGGTCGCTGCGTTAAGTCAATGTACTCCATCTTCAACAAGCTTTCGGCGTTTACCTGGAACATTTCCAGGAGTTCACCGATCAGGCCGGCCTTGTGCAGCGCATCTTTAGCCGACCATGTGCGGCTCTTGATTTCCAGATAAACGGTGTCGGACCGGGTGCTCAGTTGATCCAGGTTGATGGCAAAATCGGTGGCTTTGTAATGAATGTGGCAGCGGCGGCGATGTTTGATGACCTCGCGTTCGGCTTTGGGTTTGAAGTATTCCCGGTAAAAACGCAAACTCTGGCTGGCCGAGGCGGTGTAGCGGGCGCGGGTCAACAGAATCGAGTTTTCAAATTCCTTTTCCCCGGTCGGCCCCATCAAGGTCATGGTGTAAAAGGTTTCTTGCAGTTCGTCTTTCTCATTCTTCACTTCATCCTCACGGAACCGCAAGCGGCCTGTCTCAGCCTCATCAAATAAAAAATAAGTATCGTATTGATCCCGGATCGAATGGCGAACTGTGGGGAAACCGGCCTCCGCCAAGATAGTGTAAATATCAACCATTTCCGGCAAGCGAATTTTGAGTTGAATTTCAAAGGTTTCCTGGGGAACAAAATCACTGCTGATAGCCAGTAATTTGGAGAGGATGTTGCCTTCCCGCGCCGTCAGAAAGGCATCGATGCGGCGGGCAATTTTGTTGGCTTTTTCCAGTACCTCGGCTTCGTCCAGGGTCAACAGCTCGCGGTTTCGCATCAGCAATTGGCCCTCCACCAGCACGTCGCGCACATCGGTGGCTTTGGTGGCGTAAACCAGTTGGGCGTACACGGCTTCGGGATCGCGGGCAAAACGGGGCAGTTGGTGGGTATGATCCATGGCGATCACAGCAATATCGGCCCGTTTACCCGGCTCCAAAGAGCCGGTCAGGTGGTCGATGTGCAGGGCGCGGGCGCCTTCAATGGTGGCCAATTCCCAGGTGGTTTTGGCCGGCAACAGGGTGGGGTCGCCAAACACGCCTTTTTGCAGAAACGCGGCCAGCCGGGTTTCTTCAAACATATCCAGATCGTTGTTTGAGGCGGGGCCGTCGGTGCCAATGCCCACGTGCAAACCGGCGTCTACAAATTTTTGGATTGGAGCCACGCCGCTGGCTAATTTTAGATTGCTGCTGGGGCAGTGGGCGATTCCGGCCTGGTACTGAAGCATAGTGCGCATTTCACTTTCGCGGAGATGAACGCAGTGGGCGGCAATCACTTTGGCTTCAAAGAGATTGTACTGCTGGAGCCAGGGCACCACGGTGGTATCGTATTGGTTCACGCTATTCTCCTGCTCCAGAGCGGTTTCGGCAATGTGGATGTGTAAAGGCACATCGTATTCCGTGGCCAGGGCCACGCAGTTTTTTAGCATGTCGGGGGTGGAGGTGTAGGGGGCGTGGGGCGCAACGGCGGGAATAATCAAGGGATGGTTCAGCCATTCTTCAATAAAATGGCGGCAATACTCCAGGCTTTCGTCGTAGTTGGAGGCATCAGGAGAGGGAAATTTGAGGATAGTTTGGCCCAGGACCGCCCGCATGCCGGCTTGCACAGTGGCGCGGGCTATTTCCGATTCGTTATAATACATATCGCAAAACGCCGTGACTCCGGAGCGGATCATTTCGGCGCAGGCCAGCAGGGTGCCGGTGTAGCAGAAATCGGGGCCAACAAATTCCCGTTCAACCGGCATCATGTAGCCGTACAGCCACACATCCAGCCGAAGATCATCGGCCAGGCCGCGCAGCAGGCTCATAGGCACGTGGGTGTGGGCATTAACCAGGCCGGGGCTGATGATGCACTCCCGGCAATCGATCACCGTATCGGCCCGGTAGGCCGCTTCAAGTTCGGCGGTTGGCCCCACCGCCACAATTTCGTTGGCTTTGATGGCCACAGCGCCGGAGGGGTGCACCTTTGAGTCGGCGTCCATGGTTACAACATACCCATGGGTCAATAAAATATCTACGGTTTGTTTTGACACAATCATCCTGCCTTTTTTAATTTTAAAACTTTAAAAAGTTATAAAATGAGCCAGAGCGCTACAGCCCTGGCTCTATCAGTTTCTATTTTAAACACAAAACACATCGCTGCTACCAGACATTCCGGTCTCACAAACGCTGTCAGGCGAGGAGAGTCTATTTTGCAGTGGCGCGACGCTCAACAAAGACGTGACGTTGAAGCGCTATAATTCATCATCATCGGCAAAGAGATCGTCTTCATCATCTTCCCAATCCAATTCCTCTTCGTCGTCGTCTTCAAACAACTCATCGTCTTCCCACTCCTCTTCTTCTTCCAGTTCAACCAGGTCATCCAGCACCTCATACGTCAGACACCCCTCTTCGGGATCGTACACAATTTCTTCTGAGATACAGGTTTTTCCCTCGTTGAAGATACAATCGAGTGCGCGGCAGACAATTTTAGTACTCATTCTTCCCTTCCATAATTTAAGTTCATTACTGATAAAATAAAGAAAGCGGCCATGATCACTGCCGAGGCGACACACCAGCGGCAGATGGCATAGATCACATAGATTTCTATATAGGTTAGATAAGCGGAATATAACACACCCACCAAAGAAATGCCAAATATAGCCAGGGCTGTATAAGCCGCCTGTTGTTCATTCCGCCGGGCAAGCCTTGGCTGTAATGCTATCAAAGCCAAAAGCACCGCATAGGCAGCCAGCCCAAAAATAGGCAGCGGCAGGCCCATGATAGTGGCGTAGGCGCTTTGCTTGACTTCTTCACAGCCGGACGACCCGCCGCAGGCCAATTCCGCCCCTTCTGCGGTGTAGCCCCACATCAAATAGGCCGACACGCCCAGGCCGGCCAGGGCCAAGAGGATCATACCCCCTTGCACCCAATTGAATGAAAATCGTTTAAACTTTGTGGTTATTGCCGTTACTGCGCTCATTGGGACCGGGCCAGCTCCTGTTCAATCAGTCTTTGAAAAACCTCGTAAGGTTCATTCCCCCGCACGCGGCGGTTGTTGATGAAAAAGGTGGGCGTTGAACTCACCCCCCGACTGGCGGCAGCCTGCACCGCCCGCCCCACATCATTTCGATGCGTTCCGGCAGCCAGGCATTGGGCCAGCGCTTCCTGATCTACCCCTACCTCTCCGGCCAGGGCCACCAGATTTTCCGGGCTTAACGACATCCCTTGATTTTCGTACAACGCATGCTGGTACTCAAAAAACTTGCCCTGATCATGCGCGCACCAGGCCGCTTCGACCGCCCGGCCTATCTCCGGGTTGCCCAAATAAAAAGGATGAACAACGTATTTTACTTTTCCGGTTTCTATGTACTCTGCCTCCAGCAGAGGTAATGTGTCGAGGGTAAAATCTCGACAATGCGGTCAGCCATAATCCGAATACTCTACAATGACAACCGGCGCGTTTTCATCGCCTAAATATGGAAACCCGCTAACATCTACGTCGGTGGATTGGTTATTCAGTAGAATCAACCCGCCAACTACCAAAATAGCGGCCACACTTACTAAAATAATAAGCGTGGGTGAAATTGTTGAGGTGGATTGTTTGCGTTGTTTTGTTTTAGCCAATGTTAAAGCCCCCCGTTTGAAAAATTTGTGGTTAAAGTGTAACGAATTTGAGGCAGTCCGTCAAGAATCAAATTGTCAAAACACAGCCACTCCTCTGAGCCAGAAATTTTTATAAATTGCTTGACCTCATTGTCAACCTGCAATAAAATAAAGTAGATCCAATTTTTAGTAGCAGAGGCATCCCCATGCCTCTGCGGTCGGGCATAGGGATGCCCTTCCTACGGTAAATTTGGATCTACTGAGTATTCGATGAGGTTTCTGCGCGTAGCTTTGGGAAGGATGTACTTATGACGAGCCAAAATCATGAACTTTTGACATTAAAAGGACAAATCACCCTTGAGTTTGTAGACGGCAAAACGCTCGAAGCCACCTTGATCGCTCAAGACCCGTTCAATATTTTTGTGACTATTGACGATACGCCCCATATGATCCCGCGGGTCCAGCTCCGTTTTATTAAAGGCCACCCGGAACAGAAGATCGAACCAGATACTTCTGCGGTTCAGCCATCGAGCCCAATACTTACCAAACCCGATATAGACGACAGTGACGACAGAGAAGATGATACGCTTCAACTGGAGGAAACGGATGAAACCGATGAAACCGTGGAATTACCGGACGAAGCGGTTGCCCAGACCGATAGCGCATCCGACACCATTCCGCCTGATCTGTTTGGCATAGATTTTTCCGACGAACCCTATCCCGAACCTGAGGCGCCTCCTTTGGCGGAAGAGGAGGAAGACTCCACCATGATTCTGGAACCGGGAGAAGCTGAACCATCAAGCGAATCCCTCCCGCCGGATGAAGAGGACGCCACCTTTGTGTTGCCCGAATCCGATGTTGGCGCAGAAACCCATGAAATTGCGGCTTATCTGGATTGCATCACCGGCCCGCACGCCGGCGAAGTTTTTAAACTCACGCCGGGCATTACCACCGTGGGGCGCGCCACCGACAACATTCTGGCCCTCTCTAAAGACAAAGAGATTTCCCGCAGGCACAGTAAATTCACCTACGAAGGCGGGCAGTTTCTCATTGAAGACCAGGGCAGCCTCAACGGAACCTTTGTCAATAACGAACGCATCGATAATCCACGCTATCTGGAAGAGGGCGACGTGGTTATGGTCGGCGTGTCAACGCTCATTTACCACAAAAAATAATTAGGACTAATTACCCTGTTGTCATCACCCCCAAATATGTTAAAATGTTAAAAGACAGTGCCATCAATATCCTGTCTTTGTACCGGCTCTATCAATGATAGAGTGGCTCTATCAATGATAGAGCTTGAACATTAACAAATTTAACCTGCGCTTTGGGCTATTCAGCAACACCTTGTGAGACGTTTGTTGTTTTCATGATGTGGTGTTTATCTGACGCCCCCTGGCTTTGTGTTGGAACCACAAAGCGCGCAGGGGGCGTTTTTGGTTTATGCCCCCGGTTGAAAGGATGAAACAATGAAGATTCAAACATTCCACGGCAGAAGCCCGCCGTCATACCATCCGGGAAGCCACCGGGAATTCAGGTTAGATGCCAATCGACTCCCTGTACTCAAACAAATTGGAAAGAATCTGCCCTGAGATGAGATGGCGGCTCCAAGGAATCGTCATACACCATCTCTGAGCGCAGAAATGAATTGAGGAGATATACTCATGAAAAAAATATTTTTCAAACAATGGACAATCGTAACCATCCTTTTACTGCTGGCCGCCTTAACGGCGGGCATGGTTTACGCCCAGGCCGGCAGCGGAACCATTACGGTGGATGCCTGCGTTGATCAAAACGCCGACGGCGATTGTGAAGATGCAGAAGATACCGCCGCCCCGGATGGGGTAGAAGCTTGTCTGAATGATGAATCTACCTGCGCGGCTGTTCCCGCCACCTTTTCCGGGCTGGAGGCCGGCAGCTACACCCCGTTTCTCCGCTTAAACGGCGCGAGCCAGGGCTATTACCCCACCACACCCCAAACACCCCTGACCCTGGCCGAGGAAGAACAGGTTGAGCTGGAACTGGGAGCCGTGTACCCGGTTCACCCCAAAGGCGTGGCCGTGCATGCCGGGCTGAACAAAGTGTATGTGGCTTTCCAGGGACCGGTGATTACCGAAGAAATGACCGGCACCGTCCAAACTGCCGACATGCATACCAGCAAGCCCTACCCCTTTGTGGCCGTGATTGACGGTGAGACCGACGAAGTGCTGCAAACCATTCCCGGCGGGCCTGAGGGCATTGGCCTGGAACCGTGGGGCGTGGCGGTTTCCGGCGATTACGTGTATGTAGGAGCCTTTGGCGAGGGCGTGATCTCGGTGATTGATGCCACCAGCGATGAAGTGGTTGCCAATGTCAAACCCGACCGTGATAACTTCCAGCCCACGTCGCCGGATGTGAACCCCCTCACCGGCTGGGTTCACTTCCCCGACTACAAAGGCGGGCGTGTGGTGATGATCAGCGGCACCGAAATTGTGGCCGAACCGCTCATTGCCAACCAATTTGGTTTTAGCCCCTTTGAAGTGGCCGTGGCCAAAAGCCTGCAAGGCTACAACATTGTCAGCATGCGCGACGCCATCAGCGAGAATGTGAATGATCCCAACCCCTTCCTGCTCCGTGGCGTTAACAGCGCGGAACCCTTTGCCTATGAAGATCAGGCCATCGTTTTGCCTTACGGCCCCTTCTCCCGCCCCAGTGGATCGCCGCATGCCGTGGGGGTGTGGCAGGAAGAAGGCATAGATGAGCCTCGGCTCTTTTTGACCTATGCCGATGACGTCCGCAGCGAGCCGGTACAGCCGGATTTCATCAACCCCAACAAACTGCTGGTTTACAGCTTTTCCGCCGTAGACCCCAAAAATATGCTGTTGCGCAACGCCAACATCAACGTGGGCGATTACGCCGAAGTGGGGCTGGTGCATAACCCCGCCGCCAACCATATGCTGGGCACATACGCCGGTTTCCCCTACCGGGATGCCAATGGCGACGCAGCCGCCTGCAACACCGACGCGCGCGGCGGCACCTACGCCATCAATTTTGACGGCGGCGTGCTGACGGGCGACGCGCCCGGTATCTGGAAACAACCGAACACGATTATCGGTAATCCTCCCCTGGTAAGCGACAGCCTGCAATGGAAGAACCCGTTTGAAATTGCCATCAATCCCAACAACGGCAAGGTTTATGTTACCGACCGCTGCTGGAACGACTTCCCCGAAGGCGGTCAGGCCGGCGGCGGCGCAGTGTTGATCTTCCTCGATGAAGATACCGGTGGGGTAGAACCCACGCCCACCACCGAGCCGACCGCTGAACCTACCACCGAACCTACCCCGGAACCCGTGGTGCTGGCCTTCAACGGCCCCGGCTTTGCCAATCCCGATGATACGGTTGCAGTAGCGGTGGAAACTCAAGGCGTGGGTGATGGCGGCGTGTACGGGCTTCAACTGGAAGTGAATTACGATCCTGCTAAAATCACGCTCAGTAACTCCCAAGTTAATGCCGACTTTCCGTTTGTGGTGGTCAATACCATTGATAACGGCACCGGCAACCTGCGCGTGATCGCCAGCCGGCAGGGCGATGTGCCGGGCCTGACCGGGGACGTGGTGCTGGTAACATTTGAGGCTACAGTAGCCGGCGATGCTTCCGGTGATACCACCTTCACGTTTGAAAATGAGAAACTCGGTAATCCCGAAGCGGTGGCCTTTGATCTGATTTCCCAAAGCTACACGCTGGGCATTGGCGCTGAACCTACGGCTGAACCAACCGAGGAACCGACGGCCGAGCCGACCGAGGAACCCACGGCTGAACCAACCGAAGAACCCACGGCTGAACCAACTGAGGAACCGACGGCCGAACCAACCGAGGAACCGACGTCCGAGCCGACCGAGGAACCCACGGCTGAACCAACCGAAGAACCCACGGCTGAACCAACTGAGGAACCGACGGCCGAACCTACCGAAGAACCGACGGCCGAACCAACCGAGGAACCGACGGCCGAACCGACCGAAG
>CAZTFF010000012.1:0-16279 GCA_964612485.1 uncultured Caldilineaceae bacterium | reverse complement strand
ACCGAAGAACCGACGGCCGAACCAACCGAGGAACCGACGGCCGAACCGACCGAAGAACCGACGGCCGAACCTACCGAAGAACCGACGGCCGAACCAACCGAAGAACCGACTGCCGAACCGACCGAGGAACCCACGGCTGAACCAACCGAAGAACCCGGATTGGCCACCGTATCCGGTGAACTGGTTCTGCTGGGCCGCGCCGGCGATGACTGGTCCGAGGCGACGGTTGTAGTTGATGATACGGGCCAGAGCGATACCACAGATACCACCGGCCAATTCAGCATTGCCGATGTGATCCCGGACACGTATACTTCTATCACCGCCGACGCCGCCGGCTACCTGCCCGCGGTATGCACCGCCCCCGACGTGACCGCGCCGGATACCGTGCTGGCCGCCGTCACGCTGAAGAGCGGCGATGTGAATGACGACGATGTGGTGGATATTACCGACGCCACCGCCGTTGGCCTGGATCTGGGCAGCACCGAGCCGGGCCTGGCTACCGACATCAACCGGGATGGCGGGGTCGATATCCTCGACATCATCCTGGTCAGCATCAGCTTTGGCGAAGGTGTCCAGAGTTGGGATTGTCTGGCAACAGAATAAGGTTTGAGCCGGAAACACAACACGCGTTTCCGCTTAAATAGGAGTTGGCGTCAATAACCTTGCGCCAAACTCCACCTCCCAAATTGCGTCCCGCTCGATCCAAATGGATCGAGCGGGCTTTTTTGTGACCTTAACTTTACATAAATTGACCGGAAAGCTACTTTATGGTAAGCTATATATATGCGAAATAAATGGGTTTCGTCCAGCGATTCCCGGTTTGGCAAAAAGCCCCCCCTCAATCCCCCCCTTTGGGGGAGTTAGAGGGGGGTATCCAACTCATATCGGGAATTGCTGGGTTTCGTCGACATTTCTGGGGTCTGTTGTAGTGAAGTTGCGGAGGTTTAACAATGAAATTACGGTATAAAAAGCTAACCTACAAAGCGTTATTTAGCTACAGTTTGGTGATTATTGCGCTGCTCATCATTGCCGTCCCGGTTTTTGCCACCACAAATCCGGCCAATAAGCTGCTGGATTTTTCTTTTACCACCAAAAACGGTACCTCCCCCGAAGACGCCCGCGCGCTGAGCCAGGGCCTCAACGTGGATCATCTCAACCCCGGCCAGGAGCATTGGTACACTTACAACCAGGATAATTTTGAAGTTGCCGGCGACGCCGCCTGGGTATCGCTGGCCCTGCGTTACGAGAGCGAAGCCTTGATTGAAACGGAACAGGTTAATTTTGAGATTTTCAGCCGGGAAACCGGCTCCTGGTTCCAGAGCGCCGCGCCGCCCCAAGATACGGTGGGCGTTGGCTTGCGCTCGCCGCTGCAAACCGCCAACCCCGGCCTGACCGAAGCCTTCTGGACCGGCGATCTCAATGAGCAAGAACGTTACTACGTGCGTGTTTTCAACAACTCCCCCTTTGGACTGGATTACACCCTGGAAGCCAAACCGGAACAACCCACGCTCTCCCAGGCTTCGCCGGCCAGTTTTAATGCCGCCGGCAGCGCGGCGATTGGCAATTTTGAAACGCTGAACGCCCGCCAAACCGCCTGGACCCTGACTGCCATGGCCATTGAAAATATGCCCGCCGACAACGCCGCCATTTGGATGCAGCAGGCCCAGGAAGTGGGCTGGATTGTGACCGACGGCACCTCGCCCAAAGCGGTGCCCAATCCGGCCCTGGCCGATCCGCAAACGCTGTGGGCGCTCACCGCCCAGGCCATCGAAGGCCAGGATGCCGAATCCGCCGCCCGCTGGCTCATCCAGGCCGACCAGATGGGCTGGCTGTCCATCCCGCCGCAGAGCGTCAAACGCCCGCCGCAGCGCGCCAATGATGATGAAACCGGCGAGGAAGGCGATGAGAACCCGCCGCCGGCTGAACCCATCCCCCCCAAAGAAGCATACAAGCCGGTCAACATTTACCCCAACAATCCGCTTGATTTCAACTTTGAAGGCGTCAACAGCGGCCGGCTGGCGCCCTATGGCGAGCATTGGTACGCGTTTGTGCGGGACGATCTGGATGAAGCGTTGATCGAAGAGATGGAAATGACCATGTTCTTCACCCCCCGCACCGGCTACAAGAGCCACCGCGTTAATTTTGAACTGTTCCCGGCCGGTGAATACCACATTTGGGAGCGGGGCGACTCTGATGTTATGAAAAACTTTGGGGATGGCGCGTGGGTGTCCCGCGATGAAGACCCCGATACCGGCGAGCGATTGTGGTCCGGCTCCCTGGTAGACGGCGACCGTTACCTGGTGAAAGTATCCAACGGCACCGATGAGGTGATCGACTACTACCTCTTCCCCAACGATATTGAAAATGCGGAATTGGGAAATCCAATGTTGCACGGCGCTGCCGAGACCGCCGGGCGGGTAGTGCCGCAGCAACAGACGGTTTCACCGCCTACCCGATCTGCGGAACCGGGCGCCGGCCCGCCCGAAGCCATTCCGCTCAAAATGGGCCAAACCGAAGGCACGCTGGCCCCCGGCGAAGAAATCTGGTACAAATTTTATTATCGTGACTCTTACAATGAAACCACGCCGGAACACGACTTCAAATTCTACCTGACCAATACGCCGCTGGACAATGTTCGCGCCCGCCACGCCGACTTTGCCATTTACCCCGGCGGCCAGCTCCACATCTGGACGCGCGGTACCACCGACAGCCTGAAACCGTTGGGAACCAGCGCTCCCTCGCCCAATGAAACCAAAGACCCGCGCAGCTTGCAGGTGGTGTGGGATGGCCAATTGATGGAAGAGCAGACCTATTTCATCAAAGTATATAATCACGATCTTGGCCCGCTGGAATACGAGTTGGAGATCCAGGGCGGGCCGTGATCGATGAGGCTCTGAAGACACAAGCGCCCTCCACGCCATGTGGCCGTGGGGGGCTTTGTGCTATGCTGATTTACTATAAAAATGGGGTAAGGTGTAAAATAGCAAGAATTCGGATAAAATTAATCTAACGAGGAGGTTCTATAAAAATGGAACTGGCCCAAATCATCAGGATCGCTCGCGGCGACGAACCCGCCGACACGCTCCTAAAAAACTGTAAAGTCATTAATGTCTTTACCGGTGAAATCATCGATACCCATATCGCCATTGCCCACACCCGCATTGTGGGGCTGGGTAATTACGAAGCGCGCCAAACCGTTGATCTGGAAGGCCGTTACGTAGCCCCCGGCCTCATCGACAGCCATGTTCATATTGAAAGCTCGATGGTGCCGCCGCCTGAATTTGCCCGGGCCGTAGTGCCCCGGGGCACCACCTCGGTAGTAACCGATCCGCACGAAATTGCCAATGTACTGGGGCTAGAAGGCATCCGCTACATGCTGGAAATGGCCAAGCACAATCCGCTCAGCGTTTACGTGAACGCGCCCAGTTGCGTGCCCAGCACCCATATGGAAACCACCGGCGCGTCGCTGGAATGGTACGATCTGGAACCCCTGCTGCGCGAGGAATATGTCATCGGCCTGGCCGAAGTGATGAATTTTCCCGGCGTGGTGGCCGGCGACGAGCAAGTGCTGGACAAGCTTCGCTCTTTCAAAGGGCGGGTGAAAGACGGCCACTGCCCCGGCCTGCGCGGTAAGGGCCTGACCGCCTATGTTAACGCCGATATTGGCAGCGATCACGAATCCACGACCGGCGAGGAAGTACAGGAAAAACTACGGCTGGGCATGTATATATTTCTACGCGAAGCCACCAACGCCCGTAATCTCAAAGCGCTGCTGCCGTATGTTACCGCTGAAAACGCGCACCGTATCTGTTTCTGCACCGACGACCGCCATCCGGCGGATTTGCTGGAAGAAGGCCATATCGACTTTATGCTCCGCACCGCCATTGCCGAAGGCATTCCGCCGATGACGGCTTTCCGTATGGCCACCCTCAACCCCTCGGAATATTTCCACCTGCACGACCGGGGCGCGATTGCGCCGGGCCGCCGGGCCGACTTGATGATTTTCTCCGATCTGCAAGCGCCGGTAGCCGAGAGGGTGTACCGGGGCGGTAAACTGGTAGCCCAAAACGGCCAGATGCTGCCCTGGGACCGGGAGGTTCGCGGCAGCATTCTCCGCAGCTCGATGAATGTGGATTGGAGCCGCGTAGATTTCACGATGGAAGCCAACGGCAGCCAGGCGCGCATCATTGGCGCGATTCCGGGCCAGCTCATTACCGAGCATATTATCGAAGCGCCCGCGCAACGTGATGGCCGGGTCGTGGCCGACACCGGGCGCGATATTTTAAAGATGGCCGTGATCGAGCGCCACCTGGCCACCGGCAATATGGGCCTGGGGCTGGTGCGCGGCATCGGCTTAAAACGCGGCGCGATTGCCAGCACGGTGGCCCACGATCACCATAACATTGTAGTAATTGGCGCCGACGACGAAAGCATGCTCACCGCCGCCCGCGCTGTGGCCGATACCCGGGGCGGCATGGCGGCGGTTGAGGGAACCACCATCTTAAGCCAACTCCCCTTACCCATCGCCGGCTTAATGAGCGATCAGCCCATCGAACACGTGCGCGACGCGATGAACGACATGCTCCGCGCCGCGCGCCAACTGGGGTCAGAGTTGCACGATCCGTTTATGGCCATGAGTTTCCTGGCCCTGCCCGTCATCCCTGCCCTGAAGCTCACCGATCGCGGCCTGGTGGATGTGGATAAATTTAAACTGGTGTCACTTTTTGTCTGAGAACGTATTTCTTAAAACCATCGTATCTTCTCAATATTTCGGGGGACGAGGTCTGAGCCTGTCGAAGACCGTTGGTTTCGACAAGCTCAACCAACTCTGCCCCCGATTATTGAGAAGGTACAAACCATCATCTGAATTGTTTTGACATATTCCAAGGTTGTGGTAGCATGATTCAATCTGACGGTAAATTAATCTATGTGTAGTATCAGTGGATCCAAATTCTTCAAGCATGCCCCCTCTAACTCCCCCTTGTGAGGGGGGATTGAGGGGGGTAGATATCCGAAGGCAACTCAAAAATTGGATCTATTGAGTCTATTTACATTACTTCTTAAAAGCCTCAACAAACTTCCGAGATGAAGCTTGTGTGAGCAATTCCCGGAAATCTACCGGCTCCATTTTGTTTTTAATGGATTGCTCGTACGCTTTATCTCTACCTCTTGGTCTGGAAAAGCGTATTTTGCACCCGGAAAGGAGGTGGTTGCCGAAATCCTGCGATAAATCTATAGTTTGAATGTTTGGTAGTGTCGTTTACGACAATCGCTTTGTCGGGCAAATCACAAAACCTACTCTACTGAATCTAAAATTCCCCTTTGTTATTTGCTCACAAAGCTGTGGTTCCTAAAAACAAATTGTTAAAAATAGTTTAGTCTCGGAGGAGAATTTCATCATGAAACGTTTTGCGTGGATTGGTTTGCTTATTTTGATTGTGGGTCTGGTAGCTGCCTGCGCCGCGACCCCCGCAGCGGAACAACCCGCCGCTGAAGAACCGGCTGCCGAAGAAAGCGCCGCCGAGGAGAGCGCTGCCGAAGAAGCGCCGGCTGAAGAGTCGGCCACCGAAGCCGGCCAATACCAGATCCCGGCTATTGAAGAAGGCAAGTACAATGTGGCGTTTGTGTATGTTGGCCCCCACGATGACGGCGGCTGGAGCCAGGCGCACGATGTAGGCCGGATATATGTTGAAAAGAACGTGGACAATGTTCACACCGCTTATGTAGAGAATGTGGCCGAAGGCGCCGACTCGGAGCAGGTGATCCGCTCGCTGGCCCGCAAAGGCTTCGACGTGATCTTCACCACCTCGTTTGGCTTTATGGACTCCTCGGAAGTGGTGGCCGAAGAATTCCCCGATGTGGACATCATTCACATCAGCGGCTTCAAATCCAACGAAGATAACTTTGGCAACCTGATGGGCGCGATGGAAGATATGAAATACCTGGCCGGCATGCTGGCCGGCTCCCGCGCCAAAGTAGACGGCAATCCCAAGTTGGGCTACATTGCCACCTTCCCCATCCCCGAAGAACTCCGCCTGGGCAACGCTTTTGCCCTGGGCGCGCAGGAAACATGCCCCGAATGTACGATGGATGTCCGCTGGATTTACACCTGGCACGATCCCATTCTGGAAAAAGAAGCGGCTTCCTCGCTCTTTGACAGCGGCGCGCAGGTGGTGATGACCGGCGCCGACACCCCGGCCCCCGCCGAAGCCGCCCCCGAAGGCAAATGGGGCATCACCTACGACTACGTGGGCAACTGCACCATTGACGCCTGCCTGACCTCGATGTACTGGAACTGGGGCCCCATCTATGCCAACATCGTTGAAAAATCTCGCGAAGGCACCTGGCAAGGCGGCTGGGATTACTTTGACGCCGATGCCGGCGGTATGGGCTTGTACGGCTTTATGGAAGGCGAAGAACTGCAACCCGGCGTGAAAGAGCTGCCGGAAGAAGACCTGGCCCTGATCCGGGAAACCCTGAACAAAATGCTGGCCGGCGAATTTGATCGCTTTGATGTGTTCTCCGGCCCCATCACCGACAACCAGGGCAACGTGGTTCTGGAAGAAGGCGAATCGCTGGAACAGCTTGACCTGGACGGTTTTTCGCAATTTGGCAGCGAATGTGAAACCTGCATGTACTGGTGGAACGAAAACGTCACTGCCGAACTGCCGGAGCTGGAATAAACTTTACCTTTCAAGCCGGGGTGGTTAAAACCGCCCCGGCTTAAATTTTTATGTTCAACCCCTCAAGGTGACGTCCATGACCGAAACACCCACTGCCGTTGAAATGAAAGACATTGTGGTCCGGTTTCCCGGCGTGCTGGCCAACGACCACGTGAACTTTACCCTGAAACAGGGCGAGATCCACGCCCTGTTGGGCGAAAACGGGGCCGGCAAAAGCACGCTTATGAACGTGCTGGCCGGCCTGTACCGTCAAACCGCCGGCGCCATCAAAGTGAACGGCCGGCCGGTCAATTTTCTTTCGCCCAAAGAGGCCATTGCCGCCGGCATTGGCATGATCCACCAGCACTTTATGCTGGTGCCCACCCAGACCGTCACCGAGAATATTTTGCTGGGCCTCAACGACCCCCGCTTTTTTATGAATCTGAACGAATACAACCAAAAAGTGCTGGATTTGCAAAAACAATTTGGCCTGCAGGTGGACCCCACCGCTTATGTGTGGCAGCTTTCGGTGGGCGAGCAGCAGCGGATCGAAATTCTAAAAGTGCTGTACCGGGGGGCCAATATTTTGATCATGGACGAACCCACCGCCGTGCTGGCCCCGCAAGAAATTGTCGATCTGATGGACACCATGCGCTCGATGACGGCGCAGGGCAAATCGATCATCTTCATCAGCCACAAACTGCACGAGGTGGCCGCCATTGCCGACCGGATCACGGTGCTGCGTAAAGGCAAAGTGACCGCCGAGGGACAAAGTATGGAAGGCGTCACCAGGCAGGATTTGGCCCGGTTGATGGTAGGCCGGGATGTGATCTTTACCGTGGAAAAGAAATCCCACGATCCCGGCGAGGTGGTGCTGGACGTTAACACCGTGCGCGCCGAAAACGACAAAGGCGTGCCCGCCCTGCGCGGCCTGTCGCTGCAAATCCGCAGCGGCGAAATTTTGGGTATTGCCGGGGTAGCCGGCAACGGCCAAACCGAACTGGCCCAGGTGATCAGCGGGCTGAGGCCCTGTACCGGCAGCATCAAGATCAACGGTAAAGAAGTGAGCAACAAGCCGCCGATCAAGGCCATCCAGAGCGGCGTCTCTTATATTCCCGCCGACCGCACCGGGGTGGGCAGCGCGCCCAACCTGAGCATTACCGACAACACCATTATGAAAAATTATTTTCATAAACCCATCGGCAACGGCTGGAGCATTAACTTCCCGGTGGCTCACGATTACGCCCAGAAATTGAAAGAGAGTTACGACATTCTGGCCCCCAGCGTTGAGACCATGGCCCGCACCCTGTCCGGCGGGAATTTGCAAAAGGTCATTCTGGCCCGCGAAATCTCCGCCGAACCCCAACTGATGGTGGCCGTGCAGCCTACCCGCGGCCTGGACGTGGGCGCGATTGAGGCCATCCAGCGGCTGCTGTTGGGGCAGCGCGACAGCGGGACGGCGGTGTTACTCATTTCCGAAGAGCTGGAGGAGCTGCTGGCCCTGAGCGACCGCATTGCGGTCATTTTCGACGGCAAGATTATGGGCATCGTTGAGGCCGAGCAAGCCGACATCGACGAGATTGGGTTGATGATGACCGGCAGCGAGGTAGCTGCCGGCGAGCCGGCCCGCGCAGATACAGCCGCCGCCCCTGTTGAGAAAGGATAAACAGCCAATGTCAACGTCTGCCGCCCCCAGGCGTAAATTTCAATTGCCCTACACCCTTACCTTTGAAAAACGGATCAAGGATATTCCCAAATGGCTGCCGGCGGCCACGTCGATTGGCTCGGTGGTGCTGGCCTTTATCATCAGCGGGATCATTCTCAAACTGATCGGCGGGGAGCCCCTGCGCGTGGCCGTTTTTTTCTTTAACGCCACCTTTGGCAACTGGGCCGTTTTCTCCGATACGCTGGTGAAAGCCACGCCCCTGATCCTGGTGGGCCTGGCCTGCGCCGTGGCCTTCAAGATGAAATTATGGAACATCGGCGCGGAGGGGCAGTTTTATATTGGCGCGTTTGCCGCCAGCCTGGTGGTATTGATCCCCATGGTTCCGCTCGACAGCCCCAAATTCGTCATTATCGGGATGATGATCATTATGGGCATGATCGGCGGCGCGATGTGGGGCTTTATCCCCGGCCTGCTCAAGGGACGCTTCCAGGTGAACGAGATCATCACCACCCTGATGCTCAATTACATTGCCATCTTATGGAACAACTTTTGGATCTTCAACAAATGGAGCGACGCCGGCTTTCAGATGACGCCGCCCTTTGAAAAATCGGCCTGGCTGCCCCGCCTGACCGATTACGCCCGCCCCTATAACACCTTTATGGAATCATCCGACTCCTTTATGGTTCCTTTGCTCACCGCCCTGGGGCTGGAACGCATTTCCGGGATGACGCTCCACTTGGGGTTTTTGATCGCGCTGGTGGCCGTGGGGGTGGTCTGGTGGGTGCTGCAGCGCAGCCGCTGGGGCTACGAGATCAAACTTGCGGGCGATAACCCCAACGCCGCCCGCTACGCCGGGATCAACATTGTGCGCAATGTGGTTTTGGTGATGATGTTCTCTGGGGCGCTGGCCGGGCTGGCCGGGATGTCGGAAATCAGCGGGGTGGTTCACCGGCTGCAAGAACGGATCTCGCCGGGTTACGGCTTTACCGGCATCATTGTGGCCTGGCTGGCCAAGCTCAACCCCTTTGCCGTCATTCTGGTGGCCATTCTTTTTGGCGCGCTCATTGTGGCCGGGCGGGAAATTCAACCGTCGGGGCTGGCCTCGCTGTTGCAGGGGATTGTGCTGTTCATGGTCATCAGCAGCGATGTTTTACTGCGTTACAAAGTCCGTTTAGTACGAAACCGGTAATTCTGAGGAGTGACGAGTGACAAGTCACTGAAACCTGACACTTGAATATAACACCATTTTCAAGGGAGAGGCTGTATGAACCTTATCACCATTCTCCACGCCGGATTAGCCACCGGCACCATATTGCTCTTTGCCGCCATCGGTGAAATTTACGCCGAACGCTCCGGCATCCTCAACCTGGGGGTAGAAGGCATGATGCTGCTGGGCGCGATGGCCGGTTTCAGCACCTCGCTGGCTACGGGCAATCCCTGGCTGGGGCTGCTGGCGGCCATTATTGCCGGCGGCATTTTAAGCCTGGCCCACGGGCTGGTGACAATTCATTTCCAGGCCGATCAGGTGGTCAGCGGTTTGTCGTTAACGTTTTTAGGAACCGGGCTGGCCCTGGTGCTGGGCGAGGGATTGACCGGGCAAAACCCGCCGCTGGTGCCTGCGGCGGATATTCCGTTGTTGAATCTGATCCCTTTCTTTGGCCCGGTCTTTTTTGATGATCACAGCGTGCTGGTTTACGCCGGCTATCTTTTCATTCCGCTGTCGTGGTACTACATCTACAAAACGCGCCCCGGCCTGCACCTGCGCGCCGTGGGCGAAAAACCGGAAGCCGCCGATACGATGGGGGTGAATGTGTACGGCCTGCGCTATTTTTACGTATTTGTGGGCGGCTGCCTGGCCGGTTTGGCCGGGGCCACCATCAGCCTGTCGGTTTCGCCGGGCTGGTACAGCGCGCAGACCACCTCGGGCCAGGGCTGGATCGCTATTGCCCTGGTGATTTTTGCCCAATGGAATCCGCTGCGGGCCGCCCTGGGCGCGTACCTGTTTGGCGCGCTGCGGCGCGGCATTTTAGACCTGCAAGGACCGGCCACCCTCCTTGGCTTCACCAACCCGCTGTATATTAACTCTAACTGGGGCTTTTTCCTGCAAATGACGCCCTATATCCTGACCATTGTCGCCCTGGTGCTGGGGTCCCGGGCCGCGGCCCGCAAACGGCTGGGGTCGCCCTCGGCCCTGGGTGTGCCGTATATTCGGGGTGAGCGGGGGTTGTAATTTATTCCAACAGCCGGGAAACAATCACCGGTTCTTCGCGCATCACGGCCCACGCCGGCGGCAGTTCACGTTTGGCCCGCAGCACATTCAGCGCGTACCGCCGCCGGATTTCAGGGATGCCGGCCCAGGTGCCGCCATTCTCCAGATGTTGCTGCAAATTGTGCGGCCCCCAGTTGTAGGCCACCAGCATCCATCGCTCGTCGGAGTAGCCCAACTCGGCAAAATGATCCCGTAAAAAAGCCAGGTACAGCGCGGCCACCAACAGGTTGCTGTAAGGATCGGTCGGGTCGGTGACGCCCGCCTGCGGCGCCCACGCTTCCCAGGTGGTGGGGATAATTTGCATCAAGCCGGTATCCTGATAAGCTCCTACCGCCTGCGGGTCAAACCCGCTCTCATAATAAGCCTGCCCCACCAGCAGGTGCCAATCCAGATCATGCCGGGCGGCAATATCAACAAACATCTCTTCATAGGTCACGCGCACCAGCACGGTTCGGGGCGCGGGCGGCGGGTGATTGACGTCAGGCGTCATAAAGCCGGCTCCATACAAAAAGGCCAGCCCGCCCAGGGCCAGCAGCCCCAGCCCCCGCAGCACCACCCAATTTTGCCGCGAGAGCGTGAGCCGCACGCGATAATGCGCTGCTTTTTTGGGGCGTTGCGAAGGATAGGCCATCAATTTAAGCCCCGGTTATAACGATAATAATTTAACGGCCACGGCCAGGGTGTCCGCTTTACGGCGGGTGTCCGCTTTACGGCGGGTGCCCAGCTTTTGGCGCGCCTGCCGCAAATAATTGCTCACCGTGCGCTCGGACACGCCCATGGCCTGGGCAATTTGTTTCATTATAACGTATCCCCTGCGCCTCCACAAAACAAGAAAAGATTTTTTTCCTTTCAGGAAAACCTCCCCCCTGATTTTGAACGCAATCAGGAAAGATTTTCTTCTTCAATTTCCTATCCGGCTTTGACCGGGGCGATGCCCGCGATTTTGCCTACAAGTTTTCGCAGGGGTTGATCAACCACCTGAAGTACGGCGATTCGGTGCAGTTGGGCGATATGGGCAGTTTTGCCGTATCGTGCGATAGTGAGAAGAAACTCAAAGTATCGTACCGCGCCTCCAACGCCATCCGTAACAAATTGAACCAGGAGTTTTAAGGCCAGTTTGTGAACGGTGCCCATACCGGCCTGGATGACGAAGGCTACGCCGCGTTGTGGCTGGAACAAAACCCCGGCGACACCGTCATTATGCGCGACGGCTCCACCCGCACGGCCACGCCCTGACCTGTTACCTTTGGTGACGCCCTCCCCTAATCCCTCACCCCAACCCTCTCCCTCTGGGAGAGGGAGCAAAACCCCCCTTCCTTTGGGAGGGAGCCTTTCCTCTGGAAAGGTTAGGGGAGGGCCAGACATACTTGCACTTGTTCTAAACATGAGACAACAAGTAAATAGTAAAGTACACAAGCGCCGGCTGAACGCAACCGGCGCTTTACTGATCAGCTTCATACATAGCCGTATCGGTGGATCCAAATTCTTCAAGCATGCAAGACCTGACAGGTTTTCAAGGTCACTATTTGGCGTTCAGCAAGCTGATACTCAAGATAGTTCGGCAATTAAATCAATTTCTGAAACCTGTCAGGTCTGAAAATTGGATCTACTGAGTATTGAAAGTTTGCGCAATCCCTGCCTTGTCGTTAAAATAAATCGCCCTGCGCAGTGGGCAGGGTTATATTGTGTCAGCCGGAGGGCCTAACATGAATGAAAAAACAGGTGCAACAGCTGTACCCCTGCTTGATCTCAAAGCGCAATACGCCACCATCCGCGAGGAAATACAGGCGGTGGTGGAGCGGGTCATTGAGTCGCAGCGTTTTATTATGGGGCCGGAAGTAGAAGCCCTGGAACAGGCAGTGGCCGACTACTGCCACTGCCAATTTGGCATTGGCGTTTCGTCGGGCACGGATGCGTTGTTGGTTGCGCTGATGGCCATTGACCTTCAGCCGGGCGACAAAGTGATCACCACGCCCTACACCTTTTTTGCCACCGGGGGGTCGGTGGCCCGGTTAGGGGGTAAGCTGGTGTTTGTGGATATTGATCCGCTGACCTACAATATTGACCCGGCAGCGATTGAAGCCGCCATCACCGGTAAGACCCGCGCTATTATGCCGGTGCATCTCTACGGCCAGATGGCCGATATGGACCCCCTTATGGAGATAGCCGAGCGGCACCAATTGACCGTGATAGAGGATGCCGCCCAGGCTATTGGCGCGGAATACAAAGGCCGGCGGGCCGGTTCGATGGGTCATTTGGGCTGTTTCAGCTTTTTTCCATCCAAAAACCTGGGCGGGTTTGGCGATGGCGGCATGGTGACGGCCAATGATCCGGCCCTGGCGGATCGGGTGAAGCTGCTGCGCAACCACGGCTACCGGCCCAAATATTACAACAAGGTGGTGGGCGGCAACTTCCGGCTGGACGCGCTCCAGGCCGCGATTTTGCGGGTAAAACTCAAACATCTGGACAGTTGGACGGCGGGCCGCCGGCAAAACGCCCAAACCTACCGGCAGCTATTTGCCGAAACCGGCCTGGAGATCAAAACACAGCCCGAAAAGGCGCTGGAACCGGGCAGCCTGGTTTTGCCTCACGATGCCGGGTATGGCCGCCATATTTACAACCAATTTGTGATCCGCTCGGCCCATAGAGACAAGCTGCTGGCCTACCTCCAAGAACGGAACATTGGCTGCGAGATTTATTACCCGGTTCCGCTGCATTTACAGGAATGTTTTGCCGATCTACAGTATCAGCCCGGCGACTTTCCGCACAGCGAACAGGCGGCGCAGGAAACCCTGGCCCTGCCCATTTACCCGGAATTGACCCCGGATATGCTGGCCGCTGTGGTGACAGCCACGGCCGATTTTCATAGAACCGAACTAAATGCCAGATAAGGCAGGGGATAAAAAATGTCAACCGCTTTAGATTTACCCCCGGAAGCTATGGCCATCTATCGGGCAACGGCACAACGGCGCCGGCAAGCAGAATTGCAAGCCCAACGGCGCCGGCAGCGTCTGGCCTGGCAATTAGCCCGGCAGGCAGCCACGTTGTTGCAGGAGCAGTTTGGAGCTAACCGGGTGGTCGTGTTCGGATCGTTAGTTCATCAAGGCTGTTTCACTCCCTGGTCCGATGTAGACCTGGCGGCCTGGGGTATCTCACCTGAGGATACGTTTCGGGCAATAGGGGCCGTGCTAGCCTTAAGCCGGGAGATAGAGATCAACCTGGTGGATGTTAGCGCCTGCCGTCCTTCGTTATTGGCTACCATCGAACAGGAGGGGTTAACGCTATGAGTGAACGGTATCGGGTGGTTGCCGCGCGCATTCGCCAGGAGTTATCAGAATTAGAACGTGTTGTGAATCGGGCAGAACGAGCCACTACTGCCGCCAGACAACGGCCTGAAGATCAAGACCTCTACCTGGACTCGGCGGCATTAAACCTGCATGATTTTTACGCCGGCCTGGAACGCTTGTTTCATCAAATTGCGGCCACCGTTGATAGAAGCGTGCCGACCGGTTATGAATGGCACCGAGATTTATTGCGTCAGATGGTAGTGGCGTTGGCTCAGGTGCGCCCCCAGGTGCTGTCAACCGAAACCGGCAAAGTGCTGGACGAATACCTGCGTTTTCGGCATGTGGTACGAAATATTTACGCTTTTGAATTTGATCCTGAACGAATCGAGCGGCTGGTGCAACAACTACCTTCAACTTTTAAACCGGCACAGCGTGAATTACTGGCCTTTGCCGACTTTTTGGAACAACTGGCCGACGCAGCCCAAAGCGAAAATCTTAAGGACTAATCGGCGCTCAATCCCCCCTCACGAGGGGGGGAAATATCCGAAGGCCACCCCAAAATTGGATCCATTGGGGCTGTTCGGTTCTCTGAAATGTCATTGCGAGCCGTCTTTGACGGCGAAGCAATCTCTACAGGCTCATGTCAAGTACAAGTGCGAGTATCACATTACAAATACAAAATATAAAGTTGTTACCTTTTCCTTTGGTGAGGGCCTCCCCTAATCCCTCACCCCAACCCTCTCCCAGAGGGAGAGGGAGCAAAATCCCCCTCCCTTTGGGAGGGAGCCTTTCCTCTGGAAAGGTTAGGGAAGGGCCAGACATACTTGCACTTGTTCTAAACGTGAGCCTCTCTACGTTGCAGGTTTGTAAATCTTGCCTAATCCTTATTGAACGACTACAATAAACCGCCCTGCTGATATGGCAGGGCGGTTTTGCGCGCGCCTGCTAAAAATTTATCAAATAAGCTGGGGTTAAGGATAGCATTCTATGGAGCAAAGAGATTACGTAATTGACGACGAGATTGACCTGCGGCAGTATGTAAATGTATTGATCCAATACCGTTATTGGATCGCGGGCCTGGCTGTGGCCGCCGCGCTGGTGGCCTTTATCTTCAGTTCACTTCGCCCGGCGTCTTACGA
Organism: uncultured Caldilineaceae bacterium; assembly: GCA_964612485.1. GTDB lineage: Bacteria > Chloroflexota > Anaerolineae > 4572-78 > J111 > JAFGNV01. Next base: position 1,256 of record CAZTFF010000012.1, on the reverse strand, counting down.
GGCCAAAGCGCTGGTAACGGCGACCCAATCCCGGTACGAACTGCAATTTGATCCCCGCTTTCGGGATGTGCCGGATACCGCCATCCAATCCCTGCTGGAAAGCCAGTACCGCACCTATCCCACCCTGGCCAATGGGGATAGTTTATTGAAAAATGTGGCGGAACGGGTAAATTGGGATATTGAAGAAATCAAAACCCAAACAAAAGCGGAAACCCTGGACAAAGCCCCCAATATGCTAATCCTGACCGTGTCCGGCACCAATCCGGAGGAAGCGGCCGAGGTGGCCAATACCTGGGCTGCAATTTTTGTGGACACCGTGAACGATCTGTATGGCGGCGGCGACGAAGTGGACCGCTATGTCCAGCAGAAAAGCGTGGTGGGCCAATCGTTGGCCGAAGCGGATGCGGCGCTGACCCGCTTCCGGCAGGAAAATGGTTTCGGCTTCTCGGCCGGTGATGACGGCCATACTACCGACCTTGACCTGGGTTTAATGGGAAAACAACTACAATCCCGGATAAATCTGCTAACCAATTTTGAAGCGCAACTGGTACAGATACAGCAACAGCAGCGGGAAGTTGAGCTGTTATCGCAAACCGCCGCCGGAAACAGTTCCCCGGTGCTGATCGCCGGCTTATTGGCGGAGATGGTCAACAGCGGCATTATCCGCGAATCGCAATCGTTTCAAATCAAGCTTGACTCGGTAGAACCGGACGCGGCGCTGGCCGCCATGCAGCAAGCCCTGCAGGGACGAAAAAGCGCCATCGAGGCGGAAATTGAGCCGCTGCGGGCCGAAATTGCGGCCCTGCAAACAGAAATTGCCACCCAACAAGAAGTTCTGGAACAGCTGCTGCGAGACCAGGACGTGAAAGCCGAGACCTTTGCCGTGATCTCGCGCAAGGTGCAGGAGGCACAGATCGATTCCTTTAGCGAAGGCTCCAACACGGGCCGGGTAGAGATTGCCAGCCAGGCCATTGTGCCTACCAAACCGCTGCCCTCGGGCCGGCTGCGCAATACGGCCGTGGCCGGCGTGTTAGGCCTGATGGTGGGCGTTTTTGGCGCTTTTATGATCGAATGGTGGCGCAGCGAGCAGGAGAATCAATGACAGAACAAAAAGACATTCTCTTGGAAACAATACCTTTCAAATAAGAACACTGGGCATGTCATTCTGAGACCGAAGGTCGAAGAATCCGTACCTTCTCAATAATCTGGGGCAGCGTTGGTTGAGCTTGTCGAAACCAACGGTCTTCGTCAGGCTC
>CAZTFF010000011.1:105677-110156 GCA_964612485.1 uncultured Caldilineaceae bacterium | reverse complement strand
GCAGCGTTGGTTGAGCTTGTCGAAACCAACGGTCTTCGTCAGGCTCAGACCTCGTGGTATAGTGGAAGTAACTGATCAGTTACTTTCTATTCAATCCACTTTTTATCAACGAAAGGAGGGAGGCATGGCCTCCAAAATACAAGCAGTCAATGTTTATCGACCCCGAATTAAGTTAGGTAAAACCGCAGGAATGGACGAATTGGTGCCCTATATGGCCGACCGCACCGGACTGAACGAGGGCACTATTTCGATGGTGCTCAAGGAACTGCGTGATGCGGTGATCTTTTTTGCCCGCTCCGGGCGCGGTGCCAAGGTTGAAGGGCTGGGTACTTACCTGCCCAAAGTAGCCCTGGACGGCGGTTTCAGCATTTCTCACCGGCTGGACGCGGACATCAAGAACGCGCTTAATGCGCCCGGCGCGTTTCGGGGCGAGATAGAACATCGGGACAATATCGGCAAAACGGTTGATGAGCTGGTGGCGTTTTGGAACACCGATAACCCCGCCGATCCGGTGAGTTAGCCGTTAGCCCGACAATTGAATATCAAGCCCGCCGGGGCTATCCCGGCGGGCTTTGTTTTTTCCCGGCCCTTTGCTAACCCCTCCCCTAACCCCTCCCAAAGGGAGGGGGATGTTACTCCCTCTCCCTTTGGGAGAGGGTTGGGGTGAGGGTAGGTCACGTTAAAAGCGTGACTGACAAATACAGGATTTTTTTTGGGCAAATACCGTACTTTTACGAATAGATTAGCCGCGCTATCCAGGGTATACTTAAATCTTACCGGGGGAGTTGGTTAAAAATCTCCTCTTTATTTACGTAACCCATATGGAGCAGGGTTGTTCAGCTCTCCGGCAAGGTTCACAACCCCGGAGATTCTGCGCGCTTTCAGTGCGGCCGTCGCTGTACTCCTCGGAATGAGTTGTGTGGAAGTTAATTTGGGAGGCATACTGTTGATTTTACTTATCAGCTCTGACAAAACGCTCGCAGAAACAGTGACCGGCATGCTGCCTGCTAAAGCTCCATTTATAAGTGTACCATCTATTTCTCAGGCACAGGCAATCATAAACGAAGCAACGGCCAGGCAGCCGGTAACTATAATTTTGTTTGATGCCAGAACCCCCTCAAAATTACCGATCTACCACAATCAATGGCGCCATATCCCCAAGGATATTCCCTTTATTGCCATTATCAGCGATCCGGCTCAACGTCAGGCCGCGCTAAAAGCGGGAGCCGACGATTATTTGCTCACTCCCTTGCTTCATGATGAAGTCAATACGCGCCTGGCGGCTCATCTGCATTCAGCCATTCGGGGGCTGAATAGTTTATTGGAAATGGCGCATCAAATGGGCAAGGGGGTATCGTCCACTCATATTTTAAGCAGGGGAATTGAAAATCTGGCTGAAATTTTCCATGCGCCCTCAGCCTGGCTGCTCCTGTTTGATCGGGAAACAGAAACCATCGATCTGGCCGGCGGGTATAATCTGCCGCCGCTGTTTCAATCCGGCGATATATCGGGACAGGAAGCCGTTGCCTGCACCAAGGTGCTGCTAAAAGACGGGGCAGCAAACACCCCCCGCCTTGTAGAATGCCCCTATCTGGTCCAGGCCGAGTACAAGCAGGCCAACGGCTTAACCCATCATCTGAGTATACCTCTACATAGTGGACAACGTATGGTTGGTGTTTTGAACCTGGCTTATCCCGGTAAGCCTCAAATCACCCGCGCCGAGAGGCGAACCTTGACGCTGCTAGGTCAGGATATTGGTATCATCCTGGAGATGGTCCACTGGCAGGAAGAAATTCAAGCGCACGCCACCCAGACTGCGTTCATGGTATTGCTGGCTCGATCTATCAATAAAAACTTGGATTTGAATAACATCCTCTCGTTAACCCTGGAACAGATTGTTTCTTTACTGGGCGCTTCCGATGGTGAGATTTGGTTGCTTTCGGACGAGGAAGAATATCTCCAACAGGCTTCTTCGTTAAGCTCGTCTTTTGTTCAAAATCCAAATTATATGTCAGGCTCCTCAACACGCCAGATAAAAAAAGATCAAGGGCTGATCGGCTGGGTGTTTACCAGCAGTTATCCCTTATGTACTGATGCCCCCACCGCGAGTCCTTATTTTGATGCCGAGATAGATTGCACGGGACAGCGCGCGGCGTGTGCGCTGTTAGCTGTTCCACTTATTCATCATCAAAAAACCATCGGTGTACTGGCATTCTATAAACCGCCCGGCAACATGTTTGATAATCGGGATATGGTTTTAATGGAAGGTATTGCCGCATTGGTGTCTACGGCTATTGCCAATGCTCGTTTAATGCAAGAGCTGCGTGTTCACGCCGATCAACAGCAAATCCTGTACGACATGAGCCGGCAAATTGCTGCTGATTTAGATTTACCAACCACCTTGCAGCGCGTTTTGCAATGGTGCATGCGGCTATTCGACTCGGAGATCGGGCTGCTGTGGCTGGCTCAAGAGCCGAATCAATCAAACAGCGCATCAACCAGTGGTACATTGCAATTGGCGGCAGCATTAGGCATTGATCTGCCGGTTGACGGGCCAATTGTTATTTCCCTGGAACAATCCCTGAACGGCTGGGTAGCGCAGAACGAACAGCCGGTGGTGGTCAATGATCCGGCTGCCGATTCCCGTTTCAATATGTCTGTCAGCCAGAAATTGAATATTGTGCCCCGCAACATTATTTCGGCGCCAATGTTTTATAACGGTCAGATCATTGGCACGATCTCTCTCTTTAACAAAACCTCCGGCTCTTTTACAAATGTTGAGCTTACCTTACTTTCTACTGTTGTAGAAATGGTGGCCATAGCGGTAGGTAATGCCCGCCTGCACGACCAAACCGTGACCTTAATGGAAGAACGCGAACAGTTACACAAGCAGATTATCCAGGCGGAACGCCTGGCTACGGTGGGGCGGCTAACGGCCAGCCTGTCGCACGAAATCAATAATCCGATGCAATCCATCCGGGGCGCGCTGACCCTGGCTCAGGAAGAGCTGCATGATCCTGCTGAGGTGATGACCTATCTCCAGATGAGTCTTGAGGAGTCGGAACGGGTCATTCGCCTGGTTGATCGGATGCAGCAGATCTACCGCCCCAAGAACGGTAAACGGGAAGTTTCGGATCTGAATGGTCTATTGCAGGAGGCGGTTGGCCTGGCTTACAAAGAATTGAGGCGGCAGAATATTATTATCCACACCAATCTGACCCCTGACCTGCCTGAACCGAAAGTAAGAGCCGACCAGCTTCACCTGGTGTTTTTAAGCCTGGTACTTAATTTGGGCAGCGCCATTGATGTGGCCGGGGGGGGGGAACTCTATGTCCGTTCTTATGCCACGCCACAAGCCGTGGGCGTAGAGTTTTCAACCAAAGATCCCCAGTCGCGTCTGGCCCGCTGGTTGTTTGTTTCAGAAGAAAGCGCAGCCGAGCGCACCGGCGACTTGAGCTTTGGGCTGTTTCTCAGCCACGATATTATCGCCTCGCACGGCGGGCGTATTGAATTTGATCGGCAAGACCAGAATTTTGTTTGTAGCGTTGAATTACCGCTTGATGAGAGCAATGCAGGCCTTGAGAGGAGGGCGCAATTTTGACCAACATGCCACAGGACTCAGATGATTGCCCCCAGATTTTGATTGTTGATGACGAGCATCATATTCGTTTTGTCTTAGAGCGTACCCTTCAACATGAAGGGTACCGGCCCGACAGTGCGGCAGATGGCGAAGAAGCTTTGAAAAGATTGGCATTGGCCCCACAGCCCTATGATCTGCTTTTGCTTGATCTTCAGATGGGCCAGGTGAGCGGTTTGCAAGTATTACAAGCGGCCCGGGAGCAGGATCCCGATATTGTGGTCATCATTCTCACCGCCTATGGGTCGCTTGATAGCGCGGTGGAGGCGCTGCGATTGGGCGCGTTTGATTATCTTTTCAAACCCGCCATGCCCGAAGCCATTTGCCGGCGCGTTAACGAAGGGCTGCAAGTACGGCAGCAAGCGCTCCAGCGTCGTCGGTTATTGAATCAGGTTGATACCCTCCGCCAAACGCTTAACGAAATCGACGGCAATCATAACGGCCCCGCAACACCGGTAATGAATAGGCGGATTATCCGTTCCGGCGGCCTGGTGATCGACCGCCACCACCGCCAGGTGATGTTGAATGACACCTTAATTGAACTCACCACCGCCGAATTTGACCTATTGCTGTGTCTGGTGGTAGCGGCGCCCGAACCCCTCCCGCCGCGCCGGTTGGTTAACCGGGTGCTGGGATATGATTGTGAAGCCCGTGAAGCTCGTGAAACTATAAAATGGCACATTTACCGTCTCCGCCGTAAAGTCGAACCTGATCCGTCCAATCCCTGTTTAATAAAAAACATTCGTCATAAAGGCTATCTTTGGTCTGGTGATACCGGATAAGTTGTGCCACTTTTTGCAACTTTTTCCAACCATCACATCCCGCAAACCAGTATATAGTAA
>CAZTFF010000011.1:0-105577 GCA_964612485.1 uncultured Caldilineaceae bacterium | reverse complement strand
GCCACTTTTTGCAACTTTTTCCAACCATCACATCCCGCAAACCAGTATATAGTAAGTGGTATAGCCTTTCAGAAAAACATTTTGTCTCCGTAGAGAGGGCATCCCTATGCCCGGCCCGCAGGCGCATGGGAATGCGCCGGCTACCAGTCAAAAACATTATCTGAAAAGCTATAGATGACAGGGGATAGTTTGATGGCTCGCAAGCGCATCTTGATCGTTGATGACGAAGTATCAATTCTCACCATCTTAAGGACCAGCCTGGAAAAGCTGGAACCCGGTTATGAGGTTGATACGGCCCATGACGGCTTTACCGCCCTGGACAAGCTCAGAGACAGCCAATACGACCTGGTTGTGACCGATTACAACATGGCTGAAATGGATGGGTTGGAACTTCTGGAAACCATCCATTATTTACAGCCTGCGGCCCGGGTTATATTGATAACAGCTTATGGCTGCGATGCCGTAGAAACTGAAGCGCGTCGTCTACAAGCCTACCGTTACCTGACCAAACCACTGGAAATTAAATTCTTTCGCCAGGTGGTGCAGCAGGCCCTGGGCGATCTGTCCGTCAGCCGCCCCGGCATTCTGGTTCTGTCCGACGACCGTTACCGGCACGTCAACCACATGCTGGGACAACTCATGGTAGATGTCAGCGCCCGTTGTGTTTTTCTCACCGATGCCGAAGGGCGCACCATTGCAAAAACAGGCAACACCGACAAAGTACCGGTTAATGAAATGGCCTCATTGTTGGGGGGGAGTATTGTTACTTTGATCGAGGCCGGGCGAATCTTGGATGATGACTCAAACGCCATTAACCTGGCCTATCGTGAGGGTAAAAATGAATTTGTGTACGCCATCAATGTGGGGCCGCAACTGCTCCTTATCCTCATTATTGATCGAGGACCGTACAGCAGCCGGTTGGGGTCGGTGTGGTATTACGCCCAGCGAACCGCCCTGGACCTGCGCCGGATTGTGGGAACCGCCGAATACGCCAATCCCCAACAGATTTTTGATGACCAGGTAAATCAGGCATTTGATACAGAACTGGATAAACTCCTTCTTTAAGGAAGTTTTGGGAGATGAATAATGACACAATCACCTATGCAGCCAAATAATTATAACCTGCGCACCGGATTGGTTCTTTATCCGACACAACAAGAAGCCATGGAAGCTCTGCTGGACGAGATGGTCCAACAGATTCCGGCCCACTTTATCTTACTGGTTGATGTAACCGGGCAGGTTATCTCTACCCGAGGGGGGCAGAGCCAGAATGATCTGGTGGGGTTAGGCTCGCTGGTGGCCGGAGACCTGGCTGCCAGCCAGGAAATTGCCCGCCTTACCGGTCAGTACCAGGATTACCAAATGGTATTGCGAGAAGGCGAGTCTACCCATACATTTATCTGCGGTGCGGGGCTTCACCTGGCTGTTATGGTACAAATATCCACCGAAACTCCGATGGGCTGGGCCAGAATGTTGATCCGCAAAGCGGCCCAGAAATTGACTGATATTGCTGATATGCCGCCCGCTGCCGAAGCCCGGCCTGTTGACTCAACACCCATCCTGGAACCGGATGAAAATCTATCCGACCTGTTTGACGACGCCTTGGATGATCTGTGGCTGGAGCCTTAGGAACTGAACGCCTCTACCCATACTTCAGCTTGTTTAGGAGTGACCCGATGTTTATCAACTGGCAATTACGCGAACTCAATTTGAAAGTTGTTTATTACGGCCCGGCGTTGAGTGGCAAAACGACCAATCTGGAACAAATCCACGAACGGGTAGACCCCCGCCGCCGGGGCGAATTGATCTCGCTTAAAACGCATGAAGATCGCACCCTCTACTTTGATTTTCTCCAGCTCGAACTGGGCAAGATCAGCGGGCTGAGTCCGAAAATTCATCTTTACACCGTGCCCGGCCAAACCTACTACGAGGCCAGCCGCAAGCTGGTGCTGCGCGGCGCCGATGGGGTGGTTTTTGTGGCCGACTCGGGGCCGGATCGCGCCCGCGATAATCTGGAATCTTGGGAGAACATGAAAGTGCATTTTCAATCGCTCAACCTCCCCTTTGATATGCCCATTGTCGTTCAATTCAATAAGCGAGATCTGCCCGGCGTTATGGCCGTGCCGGTTCTGCGCAATATGCTGAACGTAAACGGCTATCCGACGTTTGAGTCGGTGGCTGTGCGGGGGGAGGGCGTGTTTGATACACTCAAAGCCATTATTAATGGTGTCGTCAGTCGGGTTCAAAAAGAAATGGCATAATGTGAGGTGATATAGTGGCACGAAAATTATCTAACTCCGGTTCAACGGAAATAACCGAACTCATCAGCGAGATGACCAGGCAGGGTAACTTCCCCATCACCGTACTCACCGACCAGCAAGGCCTGCCCATTGCCTGGTCGGCCAGAGCCGGGCAAAATCCTGAGGCGCAGTCTGCTGTAGTGGCTCTGGTACAAAAAACAGCGGCGCAGGCTCGCCAGCAATTGGATATGGACCAAATTGACGAAGTTTCTCTCTACGACGTGGGAGGACAGCGCCTGGTGTGTCGCCCATTTATGGCCAATGACCATAAGCTGATACTGGCCGTGCTGGTGCCGGACAAGCATCAACCCTATCGTCGCTTAACCAACAAAGCTATCCACGCCATCCGGCGGCGGTGGAAATTATAAGGAGGAGGGCGTTTTATGGCAATGCAAGGTGATCTTCAACATATGGCCGTGCCCGATCTTATTCAACATAACTGCCAGGACCGCAAAACGGCCCAACTTATCATTGAACAAGACAACCACCAGGCCGTTCTGTTTTTTAAGGATGGCGCGGTGCAGCACGCCAGCCTCGATGATGGTATGCAGGGAGAGGAGGTTGTGTATCAAATATTAAATTGGCAAAACGGCCACTTTTCTCTGGAAATGGGTCAGGAGCCGCCGGTGGTAACAATAGAACGCAGTTGGTCCGGCCTGCTTCTGGAAGGCGCGCGTCGATTGGACGAGGCGCATGTGGCTGATGAATCTATTGAATCTAGTATGGAGGTTAATAACATGGCATCAGATTTAGACAATACTTTAAAAGATTTAAGTGAACAAGTAGACGGCTTTATTGCCGCCTCGGTGGTGGGAATGGACGGTTTTGGTGTCGGCCAGTATACAAAATCTAAAAATGTGGATATTGACACCATTAACGCCCAGATGACGATGTTTATCAAACTGGTTGATACATCGGTGGACAAGTTGGAGGCCGGTGCAATTGAAGACAATCTGCTCACCACCGACAAAGCTTATCTGCTTATGCGGTTTCTGGATGATAAATCATACTACCTGGGCATTGCGGCAGATCGCAAAAAGGCCAACCTGGGCAATATACGCCTGGTCAGCCGGGTATTTTCCGAGCGTCTGGCCAAAGCGATGCCTCAATAAGCATATATAAGGAGCGTAAATTATGAGTACGTTGAATGAGTTATTACAAGAAGTACGCAGCGAAGTGGGGGCTGATTTTGTTTCAACCGATGTGGCCGGTATGGATGGCATGTCGATTGCCGGTGGCTCCATTAATCCCGACTTCGACTCCGAACTTGCCTCGGCCCGTTTTGCCATGGTCATGAAACTGGCCAGTAAAGTGAGTGACAAAATTGATACTGGCGGGGTGAATGATAACCTGGTCACCACCGACAGGGCCTTCATTTTGAGTCGTTTTCTGGGTGACGGCTCTTACTATTGGGGTATGGCCGTAACCAAAGATGCCACCCTGGGTATGGTACGTATGCTAATGGAAGAATATGCCGACAGGCTCTGGGACGCTATTCCGCGTTGACCCGACCCCTGGCAAAGAGCGCTTAAAATGTTAATAATATCAATTAAAAACATAACAGGAGATTAATACGATGGCAAGTGAAGATCAAAAAAAAGAAAACCGACTGCGCCTGACCAATTTAGCCTTGTTAAGCCTGGCTTCCAGTACCTGGGATACCCTGGGTGAAACCAGTTTTGCCTTTAGCAGCCAGATGGGAGAGCATATTCTGGAAGTGATGGAAAAAGAGATGGGTCTGGAAATTGCCGGTGAAGACCCTCAGGATGTTATGACCGAAATTGGCCGTATTTTTGTAGATGAGTTTGGCTTTTGCAGCGATATTGACGTAGAAGCCGATAACGGGGGGTATGCGGTAAAAGTAAAACAATGTGTCAACCGCAAATTTACAGACCAGTTGTTGCAGGCCGGTGTGGAAAAACCCTTTATCTGCCCCATTATGAATGCCTGCCAGGCCGCCTTAAGGCGCATGAACTTTAAAATGCGCGAAGACGTAACCAAATGGACCGAAGAAAACGGTTCCATCATTACTTTTAAATCGGTTTAGGTAAATTCTTTTAAATACGCGTGAAACGTGAGGGATGTTATCGAAAGATTCGCCCTCACGTTTCACCTTGCATGCAGGCAGATGAACTGAGTAATGAAAGACCCCATTATTCTCCGCCGCCAGGATACCCTTTCTCCGGTTGAAGCCGGTTATTGGAAAGACCTGCTCTACCGGGTGACCAAAATCGGTACCGAACTGGAAACCGCACCCCCAAAAGGAGTCAAACGCGCGCTCTTTGAAGAATCTGTGCGGGAAGAACTTATCCCTTCGGGTGACTTGGCGCAGTTGGGGCCAAACGGGGTGCTGGATGTCAATAACGAACATTGTGGTATCGAGATTCGGATTATTGGCCGGCATCCTCATTTTCGCGCCCTGCGCGAGCAATACAATACTATTATGACCGTGTTGAAAAATCGAGGCGCGCGCCCACGGGCCACGTGCGGGTTACACTTTCATTTGCTCACGCCCGGCCTAGCCGAGCCGGTACCTGAGATCATTCTGGCCAATCTCTGGAATCTGACCCGGCGTTACGCCCCGGAACTCAAATTCATCACCAGCGCCGGCAGCAAACGCGAGGCCCTCTGCCGCCGGCGCAACCATAACAGCCATTTGGAAATGGTGCGGCATTCGCCGGGTACGATGAGCATGGCCGAAATCCGGCAGTTACTCCACAACAGCCAGACAGTGCCCAAACATCAGAATTTTCTCAATCTGGAACATCTGGAGTTCACCGAAACCGGTGCCGTGTGGCCGTTTCACCTTGAATTTCGCTTTCCCGACGCCGATCTCTCTCCGACTTCGGTGACTTCCAAAACCTTTCTTTTTTTGTCCTTACTACTCAAAGCGGTTGATCTGAGCCAATACGGCATTATCCACGTCGGCAAGATCAACGCCTGGCGGCGTAAAATAGTATTACTCAACTTGCTCAGTAATAACGAAGGTAATCTGGCTGCCAGTGATACCAGCGCCGTCACCGACGATATCATTGAAGAATTACGCCAGGGCGCTTATGAACTACTCGACTTACTGGCGCCTACCTTTGAACGTTTGGGCGATAACCCGGCTCTGGATGTACTTTTGTCGCTGGTCGAACAGCCTGTTTCGCTATTGCGCTGCGCCGGTTACGATTGGAATGAAATTGAAACCATGTTGGCCGGTCGAGCCGCCCTGGATGAAATTGGCCTGGATAAAACCGATCAACGTTTAATGCAACGGATTGAATTGGGTGAATGGAACGACCAACCTTCAAGCGATGCCTGGCAATGGCATGCCGCTCGTGAACTCTACCTGACACCTCACGACCTGGAGCGCCGTTTGCAACGGCTGCAGTTGCTACGCGGCTTGCGTTGGGACACGCGCCGCGGTACGATGGTCTTTACCAGTTAGGGCCTAACCAGTTAGTTTTTAGTTTTTTGTGCAAGAATTTCCGGTCGTATTTATCCTTTTGGTTGCGGCTTTGTCCGCGTTAGGCTATCAGAAAGCTATCCAATGTGCGGAATTGCGGCACTTCAACTTCATCCCCAGGAACGCCCAGCCGAAGTATGGCAGGCTATCAAAGACACCTTCACCCGTAACCTGCTCTTCAACGAAGAACGGGGGCGGGCGGCAACCGGCCTGGCCGTCATTCAGGCGGATGGGCAGGTATTTGTACAAAAATCGCAATTGCCGGCCAGTCAATTTGTGACCACCCCGGAATACCACGCCCTGTTGAACAGGCTCAACGACCAGACAACCTTATTGCTCGGCCATGTTCGGCATCCTACCAAGGGAACACCGCAGCGCAACAAAAACAACCATCCCTTGCAGGCCGGCCCCGTTTTTGGCGTGCATAACGGCCATATAGAAAATGACGATAAACTGTTTGCCGCCGGCCATTATCCCCGCCGGGCAGAAGTAGATAGCGAGATCATTTTTCGCCTGCTGGAACCGCTATCTCCGGCGCAACTCAATGGAACTTATCTGGCGAAGGCGCGCGTAAACCTGCAACAATTACAGGGGAAATTTACCTTTCTGTCTTGCCGTCAGGATGCGCCGGAGAAATTATTGCTGGTCAAACATCAGAACCCGTTGTCGTTGCATTATCATACTGACTGGCAGGTGCTGATTTTTTCTTCGCGTTATCTCTTTTTACGCAAAACATTTGGCCGGATTATACTGGCGGAGAAAATCCCCCGCGATCAATTAATGCTCTTTGATGCCTATCTCCTACCTGAATGTGGCTGCCGGCCGGTTGATTCTATCCCCTTATGGGGTGGAGTAGCTGGGGCATAAAGTTCATTCTTTTACTATTTATCCTTCAATCCCACATTGAACCTTTTTTCTCGTCTAAAAGTACAACTGAACAGCCTTGGCAGATCCAGATTTATCCCCTCAATCCCCCCTCGTGAGGGGGAGTTAGAGGGGGTAAATATCCGTAGGCATGCTTGAAGAATTTGGATCCACTGGTCTTGTTGTTTCTCGCAATTACGCATAATCAGTACGGGGCTTTTTCTGAACAAATACCGTATGTTTACGTATAGATTGTCCCTCTCATTTGGATTATACTTAGAATCTACCGGGAGAGTCGGTCAAACGCTTCCGGTTCAATTCCATATTGGAGTTCTTTATGCGTTCAATGCGAATTTTTTTGCTGGGCAATAATTCATTACTTCTCAACCTCATCAGCCGTTTTCTCCCCCAACTCGGCCCGGTACAGGTGGTGGGTACAGCCACAGATGGCCGGCTGGCGCTGCCTGCCATCAGGCGGTTGCAGCCGGACGGGGTGGTGGTTGATTTGGGCACGCCCGGCCTGACCGGTTTGGAAACCATTACCTTGCTGCGGGCGGCCCATCCCGCTGTGGCGCTGGTAGTAACCAGTCTTTTGCAGGCTCCGGGCTACCGGCAAAGCGCCTTTGCCGCCGGCGCCGACGCTTTTGTCTCCCAGGCCAAATTAGCAACTGAGTTGCTGCCGGCAATTCGAGACAGTATCGATCAAAAAAATAGGGTAACAGCTATGGTACCGGGTGATGAACGACGCCGGCATCTGGGAAGGGAGAAAAATGAACGAGCAGGCCCCCACTAAACCCCAACTTATTACCGAACTGGACATATTGCGCCAAAAAGTGGCCCATCTGGAGGCCGCCGCGGCCGAAGGTAAACAAACCGAAGAAGCCCTGCGCGATGAAATTGTCCGGCGCAGGCTGGCGGAAGTTGAACTTCAACGCCGGGAAGCGCAGGTGGACCAGATCGCCAATAATATTCCCGGTGTTGTTTTCCAGGTTCTGGTCAAGCGGAACGGGTCTCTGGAAATTCTCTATCTCAGCGAGCAAAGCTACGCGCTGTCGGGGCTGCGGGCGCAAGATTTGCAGGCCAACCCTGCTTTGATATTTGAAGTATTTTCGGAAGAAAGCATCGCGCAGGTTCAACGCCAGATTGAGGCGCAGCAGGGCAACGGCGCTAAGGCGTTAAGGGGGTACCACATGGAACTCCAGCTATCCAGGCCCGATGGCAGCCCTGTTCGGGTTCAGGCAAACGCTACCCCGCAAAAAATATCAGGCGGCGACATCTTGTGGAACGGCGTGGCCATCGACATTACCGGACAGAAACAGGTTGAACAAACCCTCCAGGAGTCCCAGGAAAAATACCGCCAACTGGTGGAAGATATTAACGATGTGCTATTTATGACCAATGAAGTGGGGGTGATCACTTATATCAGCCCGGCGGTGGAATCTCTATTTGGCTACGCCGTTTCCGAGATCGTGGGCCGCCATTTTTCTACGTTTGTTCACCTGGAAGATATTCCCTTGGTGAGCGAGGAATTCAAACATAACTTGGCCGGCGACCTGCATCCCAGCGAGTACCGGATTATTACCAAAGCGGGCGGGGTCCGCTGGGTTCGAACCTCGAGCCGCCCCTTCTACCGCGATGGCGAAGTGGCCGGCGCGCGCGGCCTGTTGACCGATATAACCGGCCGCAAAACCGCGGAAGCCGCGCTGCGCGAAAGCGAAGAAAAATACCGGCTCTTGTTGGAAACGGCGGGAGTGGGGGTGGGCTACTACACGGTGGAGGGCGCGGCTTTATTGTTCAACCAGACCGCTGCCGCTTACCTGGGCGGCAAGCCCGAAGATTTTGTAGGCAAATCGATGGCCGACCTGTTTGACCCGCCCGCCGCCGCCACCTATATGGCCCGCATTGAGCAGGCCATCACATCCTCTGGCAGCCAACAGTACCAGGATTGCGTGCCGGTCGCATCGGGCCAAAAATGGTTCCTGTCCACCTACACGGCGGTTCGAGACGATTATGGCGATGTTGCCGGCGTGCAGATCATCTCTAATGATATAACCGAGTGCAAGCAAATAGAATTGGCCTTGCAGAAAAGCAACGAGCAAGACCGGTTCCAGGCCATGCTGCTGGATCAAATTCAGGATTTAATTGTGGCCACCGATCTGGAGGGGCGCATTACCTATGTAAACCGGGGCGATGCCCGCAAGCTTGGTTTGTCTAAAGAAGCGCTGGTGGGCCAAAGTGTGCACAGCTTTGGCGAAAACTCGGACCAGGGCGCAACCCAGCAGGAAATTATCGATCAGGCCCTGGCCGAGGGATCGTGGCAGGGCCAGGTGGTCAATTACGACCGGGATGGTGAAGAAATTGTGATGGAATCGCGCGTGTGGGTGATATCTGATGAACAGGGTGAACCGACCGGCATGGTGGGCGTTTCGACCGATATTACCAGGCGCAAACAAGCCGAGGCCCAGCTCAAAGCGTCGCTGGATGAAAAAGAAGTTTTATTGCGAGAGATCCATCACCGGGTAAAAAACAGCCTGACCGTGGTCTCCAGTTTGCTCGAATTCCAGGCCGACAGAATTGAGGATGAAACGATGCGGGCGGCGCTGGCCGGCAGCCGGCACCGAATTTACGCCATGGCCCGCATTTATGAGCTTCTGTACCGGGCCAACAACCTGGTGTGGATTGATATGGCTGAATATACTCGCAGCCTGGCCGATTATCTCCAGCAGGCCCACAGCGCCTACCATATTCTGATCAATGTTGATGTGGCCCAGGGCATGGTCCTGGATATCGACCATGCCATCCCCTGCGGTTTGATCATCAACGAATTGCTCTCCAACGCCTTGCAGCACGCGTTTATTCAAAAAACGAGCGCCGATCCCCCTACGGTGCAAATTGCCCTGGCGTCGTCAAAAGAGACAACGTGTACCCTGGTGGTGAAAGATAATGGCATCGGGCTGCCCCCGGATGTTGACGAGCAACTGGATGCGACGTTAGGGCTGCAACTGGCTGAACTCTTGGCCCAACAACTTCAGGGAACTTTATCGCTGGAGTCGAATGACAGCGGAACCACCGTGAAAATTTGTTTTGATCAATAGATCAATTTTCAGACCTGACAGGTTTCAGAAATTGTTTTAATTGCCAAATTATCTTGATTATCAGCTTTCTGAACGCCAAATAGTGACCTTGAAAACCTGTCAGGTCTTGTGTTCTTGAAGAATTTGGACCCACTGTTAATTACTCTTTTCAGCAGCAGGAGAACGAACGATGACCATACCGTCGCAGGTACTCATTGTGGAAGATGAAGCCATTTTGGCCAAAAGCATCGAAAAAAAATTGCAAAGGATGGGCTATAGGGTCGCTGCGACCACGGCCTCGGGGGAGGAAGCCATCCAAATCGCCGGTACAAACAGCCCCGATCTGGTATTGATGGACATCAAATTGAACGGCCTGATGGACGGCATTGAAGCGGCCCAGGTAATTCAGAACCGTTTTGGCCTGCCCGTGGTCTATCTAACCGCCTATGCCGATGACGAAACCTTGCAGCGCGCCAAAATCACTCAACCCTTTGGCTATCTCTTAAAACCTTTTCAGGCACGGGACCTCCAGGCCACCATTGAAACCGCCCTTTACAAACACAGCATGGACAAAATTCTGCGGCAGCGCAACCGCCAACTGGCGCTGCTGAACCAGGCCGGGCAGGCGTTCAACTCCAGCCTCGATCTGGACCAGGTTCTGGCCACTGTTTTAGAAGAAACCCGGCGGCTGTTGGATGTGCTGGCCTGTTCTATCTGGCTGGTGGTGCCCGAAACCGGCGAACTGGTCTGCCGCCATGCCACCGGCCCCAAAGGCAGCGACGTGCGCGACTGGCGGCTGGCCCCCGGCACCGGCATTGCCCAATGGACCGTAGACCATAAAGCGAGCGTTATTGTACCGGACGCGCAGGCTGATCCCCGTCACTGCGCCGGGGTAGGGCAGACGATTGGGCTGGAACTTCATTCTATCTTGAGCGTCCCCTTGCAGGTTAAAGATCAGGTGATTGGCGTGCTCCAGGCCGCCGATACGCGCATTGATCAATTTTCTGACGATGATCTGGCCCTGCTGGAACCGCTGGCCGCCTCCGCGGCCACCGCGATTGCCAATGCCCGGCTCTTTGAACAGGCCCAACAAGAAATTGTCGAGCGTAAACAGGCCGAACAAGAGAAGGAAAATTTGCAAAACCAGATTTTACAGTTACAGAAAATGGAGGCCATTGGCCGTTTAACCGCCGGAATTGCCCACGATTTCAACAACCTGCTCACGGCTGTCAACGGTTTTGCCGAACTGTTGCAGCACCGCCTGCCCGCCGACAGCCCTTTTCAGCGATTAGTTACCCACATCCTCACCGCCGGCCAGCACGCCGCCGAGTTGGCCCGGCAACTGCTTGTTTTCAGCCGGGGCAAAACCGCAGAAACTGTTTCGCTCGATTTGAATGCTGTGGCGATTGAGCTGGAACAGATGCTGCAACAGATTGTTGGCAGCGCGGTTCGGATACGGCTGAAACCGGCCTTGGATCCCTGCCCCATCAAAATGAATCCGGCCCAGATCGAGCAGATCATTGTGAATTTGGTGGTCAATGCCCGCGATGCTATGCCTCACGGCGGCACCGTCACCCTTGAAACCGCCACCCTTTCCCTTGATGAAGCTCAGGCCCGTCGCTTTGTTGATCTGGAACCCGGCCCCTACGTCACGCTCAACGTTCGTGACGAAGGAGAGGGGATGACGGAAGAGGTGAAATCTCGCATTTTTGAACCCTTTTTTACCACCAAAAGCAGCGAGCAGGGCACCGGCCTGGGGCTGGCCACCTGTTATGGCATTGTCAAACAAAATCAGGGGCATATTTCGGTAGTCAGCGAACCGGGGCGGGGAGCCGCATTCACCATTTACCTGCCCTGGGTGGCTCTGGAGCAGGATGATCTCTCGCCGGAAAAGGCAGCGTCTGAACCTGAAAATTTGCAAGGCACGGAAACGATTTTACTGGTGGAAGATGAAGCAGCGGTGCGGGAACTGGCCGCCCTGGTTTTAGAAGAACGCGGCTACCACCTGCTGAAAGCGGCCAACGGGCAGCAAGCCCTGGAACTGGCCGGGGGGTGGCCAAAACAAATCGATCTGTTGTTAACGGATACCGTGATGCCGGTGATGGGCGGTAAAGAATTGGTGCAGCAAATTAAAAGCAACTATCCCGACATCAAAATTATCTTTTTTTCCGGCTACGCCGGGGAAAATGTTGGTAGCCAGGATGCCGTTTTTATTCAGAAACCCTTTGTTTTGCGCGAGCTGGTGGAAACTGTACGAAAGGTGCTTGATGGCGGCTGATTGACTCCCTGGGCCAATTTTTGCATAATAAAGGTGCCTTCTCAATAATAGGGGGCAGCGTTGATTGAGCTTGTCGAAATGTACCTTCTCAATAATCTGGGCCAGAGTTGGTTGAGCTTGTCGAAATGTACCTTCTCAATAATCTGGGCCAGAGTTGGTTGAGCTTGTCGAAACCAACAGTCTTCGACAGGCTCAGACCTCGTTGTTACCAATAAAGTTGTTTCTATGGCGCAACTCGCTGCCGTACACTTTTAATTGTGAATGAAGCGAACGAGTTAAAACTACCACCCCAAGGATACACCTATGTTGGAAAAAGCAACTATGTCTGAAACTATTGAGACATTGCAGGCCCAACTCACCCGCACCCAACAGTCGCTGCAAGCCAGCGAAGCCCGCTTCCGCAACATCATCGAAAAAAACGCCGATGGTATTGTAGTGGTGGGGCGCGACGGGCGGGTGCGGTTTGTCAATAGCGCCGCCGAAGCCATCCTGCGGCGAAAATATGTCGACTTATTAGGCGAGATGTTTGGTTTTCCCCTGGTGGTGGGCGATACTACCGAATTGGATATTGTGTGCGAAAGCGGCCCGGTGGTGGTGGAAATGCGGGTTACGGAGAGTGAGTGGGAGGGCGAACCGGTTTTCCTGGCCTCGCTGCGCGATATTACCATCCACCAGCAAACCAAAGCCGACCTGGCCTGGGAAGCCGGCGTCAACGCCATCCTGGCCGATCTGTCCAGCGCGTTGATCTTATCCATCTCGCTTGATGAGATTTCGATGAAAGTGTTGGAGTACGCCAAGCAGTTAACGGCCAGCAGGTTTGGTTATGTGGGCTATATCGACCCCCCAACCGGCCATCTCATTTGCCCCACCATGACCCGCGATATTTGGGATGTGTGCGAAGTGCCCGAAAAAAGAAATGTCTTTGAAGAATTTGGCGGATTGTGGGGCTGGGTGCTGGAAAACCGCCAGTCGATGTTGATCAATGATCCGGCCCATGATGCCCGGTCAACCGGCACGCCAATGGGCCATTTTCCTATTGAGAGTTTTTTGTCCGCGCCGGCTATGGTTGATGGCCGGCTGGTGGGGCAAATTGCCCTGGCCAACTCAACCCGCGTTTATACAGAGCAGGACCTGTTACTGGTGGAGCGATTAGCCACCATCTACGCCTTAACGGTTCAACGCAAACAGGCGGACGAGGCGCTGCGGTTCCAATCTCAGTTGCTGTCTAATGTGCGCGAGTCGGTCGTAGCCACCGATCTGGACGGCCGTATCACCTATTGGGGCCACGGGGCCGAAACGCTGTACGGTTATTGGGCTGAGGAGGTGCTGGGCCGGTACATTGCCGATATTATTGTGCCAGGCGCACCGGACGAAGAGTTGGAAAGGATCCGCCGGGTACGGGAAGAAGGGGCCTGGAGCGGCGAGTATGTTCAAACTCGCAAGGATGGCACCACCTTCTGGTCCGACACCTCGATTGCCCTGGTTAGGGATGAGCACGGGCAGCCGGCAGGCATGATCGGCATCGACCACGATATTACCGGGCGTAAACAAGCGCAGGAGTCTTTGCAGCAGGCCCTGGAGGACACCCAGCAGCATGAGAAAGAGGTTTCGGCCCTGCTGGAAGGGTCCCAGGCGGTGCTGAACTACCAGGAATTTGAACCGGCCGCGCGGGCTATTTTTGACGCCTGTAAAGAGTTGATCGGAGCCACCAGCGGCTATGTGGCCCTGCTCACCTCGGACGGCGCGGAAAATGAGGTGCTGTTTCTGGACGCCGGCGGGCGGCCCTGCACGGTAGATCCAGAATTGCCCATGCCTATCCGGGGGCTGCGGGAAGAAGCGTACCGCACCGGGCGCCCGGTGTATCACAACGATTTTGCCGGCAGCAAATGGGCCAATCTGATGCCGGAGGGGCACGTTACCCTGGATAACGTGCTTTTCGCTCCCCTGGTGCTGGGGGGGCGCACCGTAGGCTTGATTGGCCTGGCCAACAAACCCGGCGGTTTTACCCAAAACGATGCCTTTATGGCCGCGGCCTTTGGCGAGTTAGCCGCCGTGGCCCTGCGCAACAGCCGCACGATGGAATCGCTGCGAGAAAGCGAGGAAAAGTTCCGCCGGGTCATTCTCCAGTCTCACGATGGTATCAGCCTGGTTGATGAACAGGGGATTGTGGTGGAATGGAATCACGCCATGGAGCAGATCGTCGGGCTGCCGGCCGAGGCGATAATCGGCCAACCGGCCTGGAAGGCTCAGATTCAACAATTTGGCACAGGAGCGGAAACCCCGGAGCAAGTTGAGCAGTTAAAAGCCGCCATGCTTGAAGCGATACAATCGGGCCGGGCGCCCTGGTTTGGACAGGTGTTTGAGCGAGAATACCGCCGCCCCGACGGAACCGCGTGTTTTATTCAAGGGGTCATTTTCCCCATCAAAACAGAGCGGGGTTTTATGCTGGGCAATATTGCCCGCGATGTTACCGAACGCCGGGAGGCCGAAGAGCAGATCAAAGCCGCGCTGCATGAAAAAGAGATTTTGCTCCAGGAGATCCACCACCGGGTCAAAAACAATCTGACCATTGTGGCCAGCCTGCTGGACCTGCAGGCCGATTTGATTGACGATGAAAGCGTGCGGCAGATGTTCCAGGTGAGCCAGGACCGGATCATCTCGATGGCCCGCATCCACGAGCAGTTGTACCAAACCGAAAACCTGGCAAACATTGATATGGCCGAATACATCCAAAACCTGGCCGATCACCTGGCCGCCTCGTACGGGCGGTATGATGTGGCGTTGTCGGTGGCGGTGGCCGATATTGCGCTGGATATCCGCTCCGCCATTCCCTGCGGTTTGATCATCAACGAACTGGTGACCAATGCGCTTAAATACGCCTTTCCCGATGAACACCGGCAGGCAGAAGAAAAAGAAATTACCGTTGGCCTTTCTGCCAATCATAATAGTGAACTTGCCCTGATTATCGAAGATAACGGCGTGGGATTACCCCCGGATTTAGATTGGCAAAACGCGCCGTCTTTAGGGCTGCAATTGGTCAAATTGTTTGCCGAGCAATTGCAGGGTGAACTTGCCGTTGAAAATCAACAAGGAACCCGGTTTATCATTACCTTTACGCCCTGAACAGGAACACAGCGTCCTGAGTAGCTGCGAAGCGCAGCGGAGCAGCGTATCGACGGGCGTCGATTTCCTGACCGGAGATACTGGCATGACAAAGCTGAACATATTTATTGTTGAAGATGAAAAGCTCCTGGCCCGCAACCTGCACCGGCGGCTGGAACGGCTGGGCTACACCGTTGCCGGCGCGGCAGCAACCGGCCCGGCGGCGATTGACCAGATTGCCGCCTCTCCGCCGGACCTGGTCCTGATGGATATTAAGCTGGAAGGCGACATGGACGGGGTTGAAACTGCCGAGCAGATTCGATCCCGTTTTAATATTCCGGTGGTCTATCTCACCGCTTATTCTGATGATAAAACCCTGCAGCGAGCCGAAGTGAGCGAACCCTTTGGCTATCTGCTCAAACCTGTTCAGGATCGAGAATTGCAGGTTGCCATTCAGATGGCGCTTTACAAGCACAAAACCGAACAAAAGCTCAAACAATACGCCGAACATCTGGAGGAAATGGTTAATGACCGCACCCGGGAACTAAAAGAAGCGCAGGAACGGTTTTTGCGGCAGGAGAAGCTGGCGTTGATCGGGCAGTTGACCGGCAGCATTGCCCATGAATTGCGGAATCCGCTGGGTACGATGAAAAACGCCGTCTATTTTTTGGAACTGGTACTGGAATCGCCTGATCCCACCATCCAGGATCATCTGGATATTCTCAACCAGGGTATCCAGAAGTCGGAGAAAATCATTAATGGCCTGCTCGATTTTGCCCGCACCAAAACGCCTGAAAAATCCGAGATCAATATCAACCGGCTGCTGCAAGAGGTAACTGCACAAATTGTGTCTCTATCGGGCGAAAAATCGATTGAAGTTATCACCCGGCTCGACGAGGCGCTCCCCCCGATCCAGGCAGACCCGGAACAACTGGAACAGGTTTTTGACAACCTGATGCGCAACGCCATCCAGGCCATGCCCGAAGGCGGGCAGCTAACGATCACCTCCGAAGTCGATAACTCTGATGATGTTGTAGTTTCGGTGGCGGATACAGGCCGGGGTATTCCCCCCGACGCGCTGGAGAAAATATTTGAACCGCTGTACACGGGCCGCGCCAAAGGCATTGGCCTGGGGCTGGCCCTGGCCAAAAATCTGGTGGAAGGCCACGGCGGCGCCATTAAGGCCAAAAGTGAGGGCGTGCCGGGGCAGGGCAGTACCTTTATGGTGCGGCTGCCGCCGAATTAGCGGTAGAAAACGTACCTTTTATTTATGGATGATCAAAAAAAGCCCCCCCCCCAATTGATGGATGAACTGGCCGCCCTGCGCCAGCGGGTGAATGAACTGGAGCGGGGGGAAGCCGAACGCAAACAGGTGGAAGAAGCTTTGCAAAAGAGCGAGAGCCTGCTCAACGAAGTAGGGCGAATTGCCAAAATTGGCGGCTGGGAAATGGATTTGATCACGCGTGAGGCGGTGTGGACCCGGGGCACGTACGAGATTGTGGAAATAGACCCCGATGAAGTACCGCCCGGGCCGGATGATCATATCGCTTATTACTTGCCGGAATACCAACCGCTGGTGGCCGATGCCATGCGGGCCTTGATAGAAGAAGACCGCCCCTTAGATTTTGAAGCAAAACTGCAAACTGCTAAAGGTAATATCAAGTGGTGCCGCGCGTTAGGGCAGGCTACACGAGAACAGGGCGTTTGCATCAAAGTATTTGGTACGTTTCAGGACATCACCGAGCGCAAACAGGCCGAGGAAAAAGTCAAAGCCTCTTTACAGGAAAAAGAGGTGCTGCTGCAAGAAATTCACCACCGGGTGAAGAATAACTTGCAGATCATCTCCAGCCTGCTGGATATGCAGGCCGATGCCGTTGAAGACCCCCGTCTCTGGCAGGCGCTGCAAGACAGCCAGCAGCGCATCCGTTCTATGGCCCTGGTGCATGAAAAACTGTACCAGTCTGATAACCTGGCCCGCATTGATTTTGCCGAATACATTCAGGATATGGTTGATTATTTGGTCATGCTCTATAGCCCCCGGGTGGGGCACGTTGTGCCGCGTCTGGAAGTGGAGACTCTGGCGCTCACCATTGATTTTGCTATTCCGTGCGGCCTCATCGTCAATGAATTGGTGTCGAATGCCTTGAAACACGCCTTTTTTCCCCCGCCGAAAGAGGGTGAACCGGAGATACGGATCGCGTTTCAGGCCAACTCAAACGGCTATCAGCTCACCATCAGCGATAATGGGGTGGGGCTGCCGCCTGAGGTGGATGTTGCTGATTCGCCGTCGCTGGGGCTGCAACTGGTCAATATTTTGGTTGGACAATTGCAAGGCAGCGTTAGCGTCAACGGCGATGCGGGGACACAATTCACCTTGATTTTCCCTAAACAGGAATCGGCGTGCGGAGGAAGCCTGTGAGCCGCATCCTGGTGGTTGAAGACGAGGCTATTACAGCCAAAAATATTACCGGTAAATTAAAAAGCGCCGGCTACATCATTGTTGGTGAAACGGCCTTTGGCGAAGAAGCGATAGAAAAGGCCGGTGAACTGCGGCCCGACCTGGTGTTGATGGACATTGGCCTGGCCGGCGCGGTAGACGGCATTACCGCCGCCGAACAGATTCGGCGCCAATTTGATATTCCCGTGGTCTATTTAACCGCTTTTACCAGTAACGACACCTTGCAGCGGGCCAAAGTGACCGAACCGTTTGGCTATCTGGTCAAACCCTTTCAGGCCAAGGAATTATACAGCACGGTTGAAATCGCTCTCTACAAGCACCGGATAGATCAACAGCTTAGAGAAAGAGAAGCGGAACTGGCCGCTGTTTTTAACAGCGCGTCGGTATTGATGATCTTGGTGGATGGCGCGCAGCAAGTGCGAAAGGTGAATCGAGCCACCGAAAAAGCGGTGAATCGTCCGCCGGAAGAAATGATCGGCCTTAGAGGCGGCGAAGCCCTGCGCTGTATGAACGCCTTGAAATCGCCGCAGGGCTGCGGCTTTGGGCCTGATTGTAAAAATTGCGCGGTACGCCGGACGGTGTTGGATACGCTGGCCACCGGCAACAGCCATTACCACGTTGAAGCCACTTTGCCCCTGGTGAAAAACGAAAAATCGCAAGCGCGGAACCTGCTGGTCTCCACCACGCCGCTTGAGGTTACGGGCGAGAAGCTGGTGCTGATTTGTATTGATGATATTACCGAACAGCATCAAACCGAAGCCCGGCTCAAGAAAACAGAAATAAACTATCGCACCGTGGCCGATTTTAACGCCGATTGGGAGATCTGGCAGGATGGGGATGGCGCTTTACGCTACGTGTCTCCCTCGTGCGAGGATATTACCGGCTATCCGGTCCAGGCGTTTTTGGATAACCCCGATCTATTGCGCGAGATCATTTTACCCGAAGATCAAGCCCTATGGGATGACCATACGCGGGATACCCGCGCCGTTCAGCGGCGGTACCAACTGCAGTACCGGATCCGCCGGCGCGATGGCCAGATCCGCTGGATTGAACACGTTTGCCAACCTGTTAATGATGAGCAGGCAGGCTTTTTAGGCTACCGGGCCAGTAACCGGGATATTACCATGCGCAAACAGGCCGAGCAGGGCTTGCAAGACAGCGTGCAGAAATTGAGAAATGCCTACGAACAGGCCACAGTGTATGCCCAGGATCTGAAGCAGCAAATTGCCGACCGGCGGCAGGCCCAGGCAGAAATTGAAAAACTCAACGCGGAACTGGAACAGCGCATCGCCGACCGCACCTGGGAATTGTCGGCCTTATATGATATTACCGCGGTGGCCAGTACCGCCATAGATTTAGACCCCCTGCTCACCCAATTGCTAAAACGGGTTCTCCGGGCGATGCGGAGTGAGATGGGGTATATTCATCTACTGGCGGAAATCGACGATCAGGATAAGGACCGTCAGTTACATCTGGCCGTCCAGCAGGGGCTTCCAGGCGACAGATTGGCCCAGATAGATCCTATCGCCGTGGGGCAGGGGTTGGCCGGTTGGGTGATTGCGCATGAAGAGCTGCTGGTGGTGCCGGATGTCACCACCGATTCCCGCGCGATTGAATTTACCCCCGGCGGCAGGCTGGTTTATCTTGGCGCGCCGGTGCGGGCCGGCGGGACGGTGTTGGGAACCTTGAGCGTGCTGTCCGAAGAAAAATTGTTCACGGCAGAGGAGGTTGCTTTGCTGGCCTCGGTGGCCGATCAAATTGGAGTGACGGTGGAAAGCGCCCGCCTGCGCCGCCAGGCCGAACAGGCGGCGGTCCTGGCCGAACGGGAACGCCTGGCGCGTGATTTGCACGACGCCGTCACCCAATCTCTTTACAGCCTGACCCTGTTTGCCGACACCGGCCTGCGGCTGGTTGAAACCGGCGAGCCGGATCCGTTGCGGCATAACCTCACCCGGATCAGCCAGGTGGCCCAACAGGCGCTCAAAGAGATGCGGCTGTTGATCCACGAGTTAAAGCCCTTAGATTTGAGCCGGGGGCTGGCCGGCGCGCTGCATCACCGGCTGAACGCGGTGGAAAGCCGCGCTAATCTGAAAACAAAATTTGTAGCCGACGACACCATAAAGTTACCTGTTGTGGTTGAAGAGGGCCTTTACCACATCGCCCAGGAGGCGCTCAATAACGCGCTCCGGCACGCTCATGCCACCGAGATAGCGGTTCACCTGCGTCGGGCTAACGGGGTGGTTGAATTGGAAATTATAGATAACGGCATCGGGTTCAATCCCCAGGCGGCGGCCAACGGTGGTGGAATGGGGCTGGCCAACATGCAGCACCGTGTTGACCGGTTAGGCGGCGCGCTATCGATTACCGCCGAACCGCAGCAAGGAACCCAGGTCAAAGTTACGGTGGACGCGCTGTAAATCAAAATTATCTGAAATTGGAAATATATGATGACGAACCAAACCGAACCAATCCGCATTCTCATTGCCGATGACCACGCCGTAGTGCGCGAGGGCCTGCGGGGCTTGATTACCGCCGAGCCGGGCATGGCGGTGGTGGCCGAAGCCGCCGATGGCCTGGAAGCCGTTTCCCTGGCTCGCACTCGCCGCCCTGATGTGTTTTTGTTGGATATGCTCATGCCGCGCCAGGACGGGCTGGAAACCATCAAAATACTCAAAAACGAAGACCCTGCGGCCCGCATTCTGGTCCTGACCAGCTTTGATGATGATGAACGGGTCTTTTCGGCCATCAAAGCCGGGGCACTGGGCTACCTGCTCAAAGATTCATCTCCGCAAGAACTGCTGCAGGCCATCCGCAACGTTTATAATGACCAACCGGCGCTGCATCCCACCATCGCCTTCAAAGTGATCCACGAGATCAATAAACCGCCGCAGGACCGCCCCCCCACCGAACAGCCGCTGACCGGGCGCGAGGTAGAAATCCTGTCCCTGATCGCAGAAGGGTTATCCAACCAGGATATTGCCGACAAACTCATCATCAGCAAACGAACGGTGAGCAAACACGTGAGCAATATTTTGCAGAAATTACATGTAGCCAACCGCACCCAGGCCGCGCTGTATGCCCTGGAGCACGGCCTGACCGATCTCAATTCGGAGCCGTAGATCCGCTGCTACGTAATTATGCGTAGATATTTTATATTTTGGGGTAATAAAGACCACCATCGCGGTGGTCTTTTCTATTATTGCACAATACCCGTTCTTCCCCCTCAAAAATACCTCGCTTACCCACTGTTTTGTAGCCCAAGAAGTGATATGATAAGACTCGATCAAAAATAGAGATTGGCCTTATCGTTGGAGTCTTGGAATGACAACCCACCGCCTTGCTTTAATTATTGCCGCGCCGGGAAGAATACGAGACAGCCTGCAAGCGCTGCTCAAAGCCGTGCCCCGTATTCCCGCTATCCAACTGGTTGATGAGAATCGTGCGGCGCTGCCGTTAATTGCCCGGCTTCAACCGGCGCTGGTGTTGTTTGATGCCAAATTAACGGATGACCTCCCCCGCGTGCTGCAAGAAATGAAAGCCCAATCACCCCAAACCCGCTTCATTGTTTGGGCCGATACCGTTGAGCAGCAGTGGCAGGCCCGCAGGGGTGGCGCCGAAGGCGTGTTTCTGTCCGGCATGTCGGCTGAGATGTTTTTTGCCATCGTGGAGGGAGTGCTGTCGTGGCCCAATGGCGCCGTTTCATGCCCAACCTATGTATCTAAACAAGATAATCAAGACGATTTGGATAAGGAATTATATTAGTCCAACTACCAATCTTTCCAGAATATTAAAGAATAGTCGGTAATCAGGAGTGAACAAAAATGAGCGCCAAAATATCAACCGTCGAGATTCAGCAATTAGCCCAATTTGCCATGGATCATTCGTCCGATCCCATTTTTTGGATCGATCCCGACGCCCGGCTGGTGTATGTCAACGAGACAACCTGCCGGGTGTTGGGCTATACCCAGGACGAATTACTGGAGATGACGGTTTTCGATGTTGATCCGGCTTTTCCACAAGAGGCCTGGCCGAATCACTGGCAGGAGTTGAAACAGCGAGTCTTTTTCACGATCGAAAGCCAACACCAGGCCAAAGATGGCCGGATTTTTCCGGTTGAACTTGCCATGAATTATTTGGAGTTTAATGAGCAGGAGTATGTTTGCACGTTTGCCCGTGACATTTCTGAACGCAAGCAATTTGAAGCCGAGATAGAAGAACGCACCCGGGAAATGCAGAAATTCAAATCGTTGGTGGAAAACAATGGCGATTTTATCGGGTACCTCGATGTCGACGCGAATGCCTCAGTTTACGTCAATCCGGCCGGCGCGAAAATGATGGGTTATGATTCGACCGATGAAGTGATCGGTAAACCCCTGCCTTTCTTCCATCCGGTTGAAAGCCTGGCGTATATGGACGAACACGTTGTGCCCCAGGTGATGAAAGGCGAATTCTGGCGGGGCGAAAATCGGCTGCTGCGCCGCGATGGCAGCACCATCCCGGTTAATCAGATATTATTTCTGATTCACGACGAGAAGGAGAACCGCTATTTGCTCAGTACCGTGATGACTGATATTTCCGAACGCAAACAGGCCGAAGCCGAGCGCGAAAAATTGCAGCAAGAAGTGATCGATGCGCAACAGCGGGCCATCGCCGAACTTTCTACGCCCGTGATCCCCGTGATGGACCGCATCATTGTGATGCCTTTAGTTGGTAGTATTGACACCATGCGCGCCCGCGATATTACCCGCTCGCTGCTGGCCGGCATCAGCCAAAACCGGGCCAAGGTCGTCATTCTGGATGTCACCGGCGTATCGATCATGGATACCGGCGTGGTCAATCACCTGAACAAAACCATCCAGGCTGCGCGGCTCAAAGGCGCGCGTACCATTGTGACCGGTATCTCCGATTCCGTGGCCGAGGCGATTGTGGATCTGGGCATCGATTGGAGCGGCATCGAAACCTTGAGCGATTTGCAAACCGGCCTGGTATCGGCCTTAGACAGCCTGGGCCTGCAACTGCGGAGATAGAAGACATCAATATGAAAACGGCCGCTATTCAAAAACTGGAAAACCTATTGCTGGTTTTCATACCGCGCGATTTAATGGAGGAATAGGTGGCAGGCGAATTTTTGGAACCGACCCGTTTGTCGATCAATAACCTCATCAATGTGGTGACGACCCGCCGTCAGGGATTGGAGATGGCCAAAAGAATAGGTTTTTCGCTGCCGGACGCCACTAAAATTGCGGTAGTGGTTTCCGAATTGGCGCGCAATATTGTTATGTATGCCGGAAACGGCACGGTTACGCTGATCCCTCAGCTGGGCCGGCGCAAGGGCATCACCATTGTTGCTCAAGACCAGGGGCCGGGCATCGAAGATGTGGCGCGGGTTTTGGCCGGCGGCTACACCACCTCCAACGGCCTGGGGATGGGTATTTCCGGGTCTAAAAAGATCATGGACGAATTTGAAATTCAATCCGTGCTGGAAGCCGGAACAACCATCAAAGCCACCAAATGGCTGGAGTAAGCAGCTTTATCTTCTACAACAAACTTGAATCAGGAGACACGTCATGAACATCTTTAAAAACTTCAAAGTTGGCACCAAAATTATGACCGGTTACGCCATCGCCCTGGCCCTGCTGGTGGTGGTGGGATCGCTGGCGGTGGTGCGCCTTAATCAAATCAATACCACGGTCGACGGGCTGGTCAATGATCTGGCCGAAGAGCAGCGCCTGGCCGCTGATATTGTAGAGCAAATTTTGCTTTCCCGTTTTTACGCGCTGCGGTATTTAAATCAAAAAGACCCGGCTGATTTTGAACGACACAAACAGGAGTTTGATGTATTTCAGAGTTTGATGGCCAGCGCCAATGAGCGAATCACCGATCCGAAACGGGTGGAAATGCTGGCCACGATTCAAACCGGCCTGGAAACCTATGGTAGCAATTATGGCGAAGTTACCACCCTGATGAGCGAGCGCGCCAAAATTGTAGCGGATGAGCTTGACGCGCAGGGCCCGTTGGTCGAAGCGAAGCTGGATGAACTGCGGGCCAGTGCCTTTGAAGCCGAAGATGCCGTTGCCTCCTATTACGCCGGTAACGCGCAGAGAGCGTTTTTGCTGATGCGTCTGAACGCCTTCAAATATCTGGAACACGGCGATACGCAATGGGTGGACAAATTTAAAGAACGCTACCAGCAAGCCCAAACGGCTTTTGAAACACTCGATGTCGAACTGCAAGACCCCATCCGCCGCCGTTTGGCCGCCGAGGCGAAAACCGCCGCCGATGGTTATTACCAATCCTTTATGAGCCTGCAAGCGGATTACGACCGGCAGAATAGTATTGTGATTGATGTTCTGAATTCGGTGGGGCCTGAAATTCGCCAGAGCGGTGCAGAAATGGTGGACAGCGTGCAGGCCGATTTTACCGCTGAAGCCCAACAAACCAACACCCTGGTAACTCAAACCGGCTGGGTCCTCATTGTTATCATTGGGGTGGCGATTGTCTTTGGACTGGGAATGGGCATCGCCTTTACCCGGATGATCACCAAACCGCTGGGCCAGGTTACGGATGTGGCTTTGGCCATTGCCAGGGGCAAGTTAGATGAAACCGTGGCCTATTCTTCTAAGGATGAAGTTGGCGTTTTGGCCGATGCTTTTAATCGAAT
This sequence comes from uncultured Caldilineaceae bacterium, assembly GCA_964612485.1. GTDB lineage: Bacteria > Chloroflexota > Anaerolineae > 4572-78 > J111 > JAFGNV01. Next base: position 81,389 of record CAZTFF010000011.1, on the reverse strand, counting down.
GATGGCCTATATGCAAACGATGGCCGGCGCGGCCACCGAAATTGCCCAGGGAAATTTAACCACCAAAGTTTCGCCTCAATCCGCTGAAGATGTGCTGGGCAATGCCTTCCGGCAAATGATTCTCAATCTGAGGAAGTTGATCAATCAGGTGCAGCAGGGGGCCAACCAGGTGGCGGCCTCCAGCCAGCAGCTCAACAGCTCGGCGGACCAGGCCGGCCAGGCCAGCCAGCAGGTGGCTACCATCACCCAACAGGTGGCCTCGGGCACCAACCAGCAGGCCGCCTCTGTGTCGGAGGCTACCAGCAATGTGGAGCAAATGGCCCGGGGCGCCGAAGGCATTGCCCGGGGCGCGCAAGAGCAGGCCGAAAGCGTGCAGCGAACATCGGATTTGATTGATGAAATGGCTGAGATTGTAGCGCGCGTGGGTCGGGTTGCCGAATCTGTTACCGAGGCCAATGCTAAAGTTACCCAGGCCGCTCAAATGGGAGCCTCAACCGTCGAAGAGACCGGCCAGGGTATGGCCACCATTCGCACCCGTTCCGCCGATGCCGCCGAGAAAGTCAAAGAAATGGGCAATCGTTCTCGCGAGATTGGCCGCATTGTGGAAACCATTGACGATATTGCCGATAAAACCGATATGCTGGCCCTGAATGCGGCCGTGGAAGCAGCCCGGGCCGGCGAATATGGGCGCGGCTTTGCCGTGGTGGCCGATCAGGTCCGCAAATTATCTGAAGATTCCAAAAACGCCACCCGCGATATTGGCGAATTGATTGAACGGGTACAGCAGTCGGTGAATGAGGCGGTGCTGGCGATGCAAAGCACAACCACCGAAGTGGATAACGGCTCCCGGCTGGCCGGCGAAACACGCCAATCCTTCCAGGAAATTTTTAGTACCGCCGAGACAGCCGCCCAAATGGCCGAACGAATTCGTGAGGCCGTGAACCAGCTCCAGCAAAAGAGTAGCGGGGTGGTGAGCGCCATCGGCACGGTCAGTACGGTGGTGGAAGAAAATACCGCCGCTTCTGAAGAGATGGCGGCCAACGGTCAGGAAGTAACCCAGGCCATGGAAGGCATCGCCAGCGTGGCGGAAGAGAACAGCGCTTCCATCGAAGAAGTCAGCGCCTCTGCCGAAGAGATGTCGGCCCAGGTAGAAGAAATGGTGGCTTCGGCGGAAGAGTTGTCGGCGCTGGCCGAAGAGTTGCGAATTTCTACTATTCAATTTCGAATAGAAGAAGGCGGCTGGAATGAACCCGTTCCCCTCTCACCCCAACCGGAGGTTTTTGATCTTTTTGCCGGTGAGCAGCCGTTTGAACCGGAAGCGGAATGGGCGCCGGCGGGCCGGTGAAGTGATGGAAATGGTGTTGCACCACAGACCGCAAGCAACTGAAAAAATATGAACTCAGGAGGTATATCCGTGGACGAACAATTGGTGATTTTCGAACTGAACAACGAAGCGTACGGGGTAGATGTGTCTCACGTGCAAAGCATCATTCCGATGCAAAAAATTGTGGCCGTGCCGGGCGCGTCGGGGTTTGTGGAAGGCGTGGTCAACCTGCGGGGGTCGGTGATTCCTGTAGTTGATCTGCGTCACCGCTTTGGATTATCCTTGCCCGAAAATGGGCAGAAATCGGTCATTGTTGTGGCCGAATTGGATACGCTGCAAGTAGGGCTGGTTGTGGATAAGGTCACTGAAGTGATCAGGCTGGCCGAGGAATCCATCGATCCTCCCTCGCCGTTAATTGCCAATATTGATACCGCCTACCTGCGCGGCATCGGAAAATTCAAAAAAGAAGCCGGTGAGGGCGATAAAACGGAAGATCAAGATGAAGATAAAATGGTCATCTTACTTGATCTGGAGCGGGTGTTCTCTCAGGCCGAGCAGCAGATGTTAACCGAAGCAGCATAAACTGAGCGGCTCATGTCAAGTACAAGTGCGAGTATCACATTACAAATACAAAATATAAAGTTGTTACCTTTTCCTTTGGGGAGGGCCAGACATACTTGCACTTGTTCTAAACATGAGCCAACTGAGTTTTAACCATAGGATGGGTAGGGACAAAACGACATATCTATCACCAGCAATCAATCCGGCTTACCTCGCAGCCCGAAAGCGAAACCGGGGAAGTTTCAACATTATGTTTAGAAGGAGAAGTAATGAGTCATTTAGGTAAATCCATTCAAGCAAAGATAACAATATGGGCCGGGGCCTGCCTGCTGCTGGCCGCCGCCATCATTATTGCCTACGCGGTGATTTCCCTGCGAAGTACCGCGATCAAGGCCGCCGAGGATCAGGCCGTGGCCGTGGCCGAATCGCAATCCGGCATCATCAAGGCTGAATTGGAGGTGGCTCTGGACGCGGCCCGCACCCTGGCCCAGGCCCTGACCGCGGTCAAGAGCGAAGACATCGACCTGACGCGGGATGATGTTAATGCTATGCTCAAGCAGGTGACGGCTCAAAATCCTCAATTTGTAGGAACTTTCACACTCTGGGAGCCGGATGCTTTTGATGGCCGGGATGCGGAATTTATTGGCCAGGCACCCTATGATGAGACCGGCCGATTCATTGCCTATTGGAATCGGAATAATCAGGGAGATATCCAGGTGGAAACTCCCTTGGACTACGAGGTGGAAGGCGCGGGCGATTATTACCTGATCCCTAAAAGAACCAAACAAGAGACCATTACCGAACCTTATGTTTATCCGGTCCAGGGCAAAGATGTTCTGATGACTTCTCTGGTTGTGCCGATTATGGTTGAGGGGCAATTTTACGGAATTGCAGGCATAGACGTGTCTCTGGATTTTCTGCAAAATTTGGCCGATGACATAGAGCTGTACAATGGCGCCGGCTCGATGAATTTGATCAGTTACAGCGGCGTCCTGGCCGGGGTATCCAACCAGCCGGACCTGGTGGGCGAGCATTTCCGGGAAATTGATCAGGATTGGCAGCAGGATACAACGATCATCCAGGAGGGTGAAACCGTTGTTGAAGAGGATGAAGGTCGGATCGGCGTCTTTGTTCCCATTCACGTGGGGCGCGCGGTCACGCCCTGGTCGGTGCAGCTTCTCATTCCCACTCAGGCCATCACCGCCGAAGCAACGCAATTGATGTGGCAAATGATCGGCATTGGCACCTTTTTGGCCATTGCCGCCCTGGTGCTGCTGTGGTTTGCCGCCGGGCAAATTGCCCGGCCCATCCGGGTGGTGGCGCAAACGGCCGATCAATTGGCCGGGCACGATTTGCCGCGCCTGACCCAGGCCATCCAAAGTGTGGCCCAGGGAGACCTGTCGGCCACCTTCCAACTCGAGCCAAAGCCGGTCCAAACCCGTTCCAACGATGAGGTAGGCCAGATGGCCCGGGCCTTTAACCGGATGAACGAAGCTTTAGGAGATGTAGGCAACAACTTTGCCCAAATGCTTCTTAACCTGCGAGGGTTGGTAGGGCAGGCGCAGCAAGGCGCCGACCAGGTAGCCGCGGCCAGCCAGCAGCTCAACGCCGCGGCCAGCCAGTCCGGGCAGGCCAGTCAGCAGGTGGCCACCATCACCCAGCAAGTGGCCGAAGGCACCAACCAGCAAGCGCAAGCCGTGAACGAAGCCACCACCAACGCCGAGCAAATGGCCCGGGGTACGGAAGGCATTGCTCGCGGCGCCCAGGAGCAGGCGCAGGGCATCCAGAAAACATCCGATCTGATCGATGAAATGGTGGATATTGTGGAACGGGTAGGGCAGGTGGCCAATTCCGTAACCGAAGCCAACAGCAAAGTGACCGAAGCGGCCCGGTACGGCGTAACCGCCGTGGAGCAGACCGGCCAAGGTATGGCCACGATCCGCACCCGCTCCGCCGATGCCGCTGAAAAGGTCAAAGAAATGGGCAATCGTTCCCGCGAGATTGGCCGCATTGTAGAAACCATCGACGATATTGCCGACAAAACCGATATGCTGGCCCTCAACGCCGCCGTCGAAGCGGCCCGGGCCGGCGAGCATGGCCGCGGTTTTGCGGTGGTGGCCGACCAGGTACGAAAACTCTCCGAAGACTCCAAGAGCGCGACCCGTGACATCGATGCGTTGATCGAATGGGTGCAGCAGGCCGTTAGCGAGGCCGTGAGCGCCATGGAGAACACAACTGCCGAAGTGGACAACGGCTCCCGGCTGGCCGGGGAAACCACCCAATCCCTGCAAGATATTTTGCAGGCCGCCGAAACTGCCGCCGAATTGGCCGAACGGATCAGCAACGCCGTTACCGAATTGCAGCAGAAGAGCGAGGATGTGGTCGGCGTGGTTGGCTCGGTCAGCACCGTGGTGGAAGAAAACACCGCCGCCGCCGAACAAATGGCGGGCAGCAGCCAGGAAGTGACCAACGCCATGGAAGGTATCGCCAGCGTGGCCGAAGAGAACAGCGCTTCCATCGAGGAAGTCAGCGCCTCCGCCGAAGAAATGTCGGCTCAGGTGGAAGAAGTGGTGGCCTCGGCGGAAGAGTTGTCGGCCCTGGCCGAGGAACTGCGCCGGTCGACCGCCCAATTCCGTATCGAAGAAGCGGACGAGATCGAACCGGAACAGCTATCAGAATCGGTATGGCGTGATCAATCGGTTGATCAAACATTCGAACCGGTCTCGATCACCGGTAATGGCCATCCGGTTGAATTGCAGTAATGGTGATGCCGGGTATAGTATCAATATGTATTAACTCAGGTATATCAGCATGAGCATCATGGCCAAAGACCACTCCCCGGAATCACTCTGGGCAAAGATAATTGATGACGCCGTCCCCGGCAGCATCCTCTGCCGCGCCATGAAAAACGTGGCCCAAAGCATCAGCCAGATGGCGGCGCAGCCGGTTGATCTTGATTGCGCAACGATAGACACTGTCTCGCTGAAGGCACTGGATGCGCTGGGGGATGAGCTTGGCGTAGAAACCGTTGGGGTCTACCTGCTGTTGATGGATGAACCGCTCACCGGCGAAGCGATCCTCATTTTTAGCCCGGATAATGCGCTAAAGCTGGTTGATTGGCTGTTGGAAGAATCCCCCGGCACAACAACCCAATTGGATTCGCTGGCCTCTTCGGCGCTGTCCGAGTTGGGCAACCAGGCGCTGTCAACGTTTCTCAATACCGTTGCAGACGTGGCGGCGCTGCCGCTGCGCCCCTCGCCGCCGACGGTGGTGGTGGATACGCTGGATGTGATTTTTGAGGCCGTCGCTCTGGCGGCGGCTGGGGTTACGGATGAATTGTTGCTGATCAAAACCCGTTTTGACCATAAAGAATCTTCGTTGAGTTTTGAGTTGTGGCTGGTGCCCGATCTGGTCATAGAAATCTCAGCGGCGTCTACCACGGCCAACGCCTGGAAATGGCAGCAATTGGGTGTAGAAGTTTGAAATAACCGGCAGCGATAATTTTGGGGACAGGGAAGCGTGGTGTAAAATATAAAAAATTTCTTTTGTTGCAATCCTAAGATTCCTCTATGAATGCTGCCGGCCGCCTCCAATTGATGACCCACCTACAGCCTTTTTTAGAACGGCTGTGGTATACCTTCCGCCGCCCGCAAACAACGGGTATTTTGTTTGTAGTATTGGTGGTGATGGCGGCTGCGGCCCTTTTTTTGCCCGATCCGCCGGCAACTGTGGCTGCCGGGGTTGATGTCAGAACTGTGTGGGTCAACAGCCTGCCGGGCTGGCTGCAACCCGCCGGCACTTTTTTGTTCTTGCTGGGCTTTGCCAATCTTTTCCGGTCGGTGTGGTTCTGGCTGGTGGTGGCGATGTTACTGTTGAACAGCCTGATTGCCCTGGCTGATTATACGCCTGGAGCCTGGCGGCGGGTAAGCGGTGCAACGGCTCCGGCCATCAAATGGCAGCATCCGCTGGCGCGCCGCATTGAACAATCGGTTCGTTTATCCAACTTTTCTGAAAATTACGCCGAAATTTTCAGAAACCGTTTAGTTCAGGCCGGATTTTCGCTGTACCAACGTCCTTCAGCCGAGCAGCAACCCTTGGATCAGCCCAGGGCCATTGCCGCAGCCAGGCACAAATGGGCGTGGCTGGGGCCTGTGGTTTTTTATGTGGGCGTGTTGCTGCTGGTTGTAGGCTTGCTGTTGACCTTTTTTACGCTGCAAACCGAACGGTTGACCCTTTCGCCGTTTCAGCCCCGGTCAACAGCGTGGCCGGCGGGCAGCTTTCAACTCTCCGCGGTTCAGCCGGATAGCGGTTTGGCCCAACTCACCTTCACGCCCCAAACATCGTCCGGCGCAGCGGCAGCCCCGCAGTTGCTCACCTGGCAGCGCTACCGCCCGGCCCTGATCCAAAATACGCTCATACTGCCGCTGTCTCTTTCGCCGTTTCTCACCGTCGAAGTGCATGATGCCGCCGGCAATCCGGTTCTGTTAGACCCCTTACCGGAAAATGTTGCTCCCACCCGGCGGTTGAGAGTGCCTTTAGAGGATACAGTGGAGACCCCCTTGTATTTTACCATCCCCACCGTGGATGTAGCCGTGCAAATTGCGCCCGATCCTGCAACAACAGTTTATAATGTGCAGGTCCGTCAGGGAACAGAGGCCGGCCTGCTCGACACAATGCAGGTAGAGGCGGGCCAGGAATTTGCGATAGAAAATGTCACCACGATCATTGCTCTGGATTATAATATGCATGTTCTGGCCCGGCGCGATGCCGGCTGGCCGTTTTATGTTCTGGCGGCCCTATTGATGGTGAGCGGGGGCATTCTCACGTTGCGCCGCCCGGCGGTGGTCTGGTTAATTCCCGAAATCAAGGGGCTGGGCGGCCAATTATATGGCGTCGTAGAAAGCTGGGGGCCGGCGACTGAGGCCCGGATGTCGAGCTTTTTGGAAACCTTGTTAGGTAAAGATGTCGCTACTTCCGATGAGGAGGGAGAATAGGATGGCCCATTGTCTGGTAACGGGTGGGGCCGGTTTTATCGGCTCCCATTTGGTTGAGGCTCTGCTGGCGCGGGGCGATACGGTGCGCGTGCTGGATAACCTCTCCAGCGGTTATTTGGCTAATCTGGCTGCCGTGAGGGAGGAAATCGACTTTATCCGGGGCGATGTACGGGATCAAGCCGCTGTACAAACGGCGGTGCAAGGCATCGATATAATTTTTCATTTGGCCGCGATGGTGTCCGTACCGCAATCAATGGCCGAACCGCTGGACGCCGAATCAATCAATGCCGCCGGTACGCTGAATTTGCTGCACGCCGCCAACAACGCCGGTGTCAGGCGGCTGGTTCTCAGCTCCACCTGCGCCGTGTATGGCGATGAACCCACCTTGCCCAAAACCGAAACGATGCGCCCGGAACCCAAATCGCCCTACGCCGTAGCCAAATTGGCCGCCGAACATTATTGCCAGGTTTTTAATGAATCGTTTGATCTCCAAACCGTAGTGCTGCGCTATTTTAATGTTTTTGGCCCGCGCCAGGACCCCTCTTCAGCCTATTCCGGCGTTATCTCGATTTTTGTTGGTAAATTGTCCCGGGGCGTGGCTCCCACCATTTTTGGCAGCGGGCAGCAGACCCGCGATTTTGTATTTGTGGCCGATGTGGCCCGCGCCAACCTTCTGGCGGCAGCGGTGGAACAGGCCGCCGGACACGTGTTCAATATCGGCACCGGGCACGCGGTCAGCATCAACCAACTTTTTGATACGCTGGCCCATATTCTGAATTGTGACCTCCGGCCCCACTACGCCCCGCCTCGATCCGGCGATATTTTGCATTCTTATTCAGACCCTGCCCTGGCCCAGGTTGTTCTGGGCTGGCAGCCGCAGGTGGACTTTGAAGCCGGGTTGCAGCGTCTGGTGAGCAGTATGCAAGGCGCTGGCCATTGATGGCTTTTCAAGCACTCATTTACTGACCGGCAATTTGACCTCGATGTCAACCCCCAACTCATCGCCCACTTCGGCCAATTTTTGCCGTAATTGGGGCAGCGTCAGATCAGGCGGGGCCTGAACAATGGCGCGCATCGAAAAGAGCGGCACCCCGGTGATGGGCGCTTTGCTTACATGGGTATCCAGCGTTTCAATGTTCATACGTTCCGTGGTGATGTACTGGGCCACGGAGTGAACAATGCCCTCATGATCGGCCCCCCGAACAGAGATCTCATAAGGCACGTACCCTGCGAAGCGCTCCAGCCGCGATAGATTGGTGGGCCGGCTGATGATGGTCAACTCATGCTCAGCCATATTATTGAGGTTGGCTAACAGCGCCTCCTCTTTTTCGCCGGGTAAGGAGAGCAGCATGATCACCGCAAATTCGCCGCCCAGGCGGGCCATTTTGCTTTCTTCAATATTGGCCGCGTATTCCAGCATTACCGCCGTGATTTTTTCTACGATTCCGCGCCGATCCGGCCCAACAATCGTCACTACTAAATATTCTCTAGCCATTGTTTATATAAACCATTACCTAACCCGAACAAGCCGGAGCCAAAAAGGTTTTGGTACGAAAATCCTTGCACAAAAAACAAGATTTTCATGGGTTAGGCCCTAACTAACTTATAGCGCTGTACATTCCATCCTTCTTCGGGAGAAACTATTCAATTGTATTAAGATTTAAGGAAAAGGGCAAGCGCAAGAGCCTCTATTGAACGCTCAAGGGTGTCCAATCGAACGGGTGGAGATTGAAACGGCCTCTTTTTGGGTATTCTCTCTCTACTTCCTAATAATATCTACAGAAATTCGAAGCGAGCGCACAAGGCCAGGGATGAGATGCCTCAGCAACCAACAAAATCACAGGTTTACCGGTTGATCCTGGGTAGTGGTCAAATGGTGACTGTTGGAGTCACAAAGTTAGCTTTGCAGCTCCAACGCCATACTTATCTGAACAGGCAAGCAGAAGCGCGTAATTTTATCGATTGCGCGCTTTTTAGTTTTTCATTTCACTCATCTGTTTGATGGTTTCTAACACAACCAGTTCCGCAAAGGCATCTTTGGGAATGTAATCCACCGCGCCGGCATCCAGCCCTTGCATTACATCGCCGGCATTATCCAGCGTGGTGAGCATAATAACGGGTATATCTTTTAGCATGTCGTCGGCTTTGAGCTTGCGGCAAATCTCAAAACCATTGATATCGGGCAGTTCAATATCCAGGATAATCAGATCAAAGTTTTTTTGTTGGGCCATTCCCAGGCCACCCCACCCGGTTTCCGACCAGTAGACCCGGCAGCCGTTATTTTCCAGGGCCATTTTCATTTTGAGCGCCTGGGGCGCGCTATCTTCAACCATTAAAATTGAAAAATCCGTTGTGGCGAGGTGAGTCATGATCGAGTCCTCCGTTTAGCTCAATTTAACCATTTGATCAATGTGATCTGAGCTTGTTGATCCGTTTGTGTTTCAATAATACTTTCGTCAACCAGTTGGCGCGCGCCGGTTAAACAGCGTGTCGGAATGGCGAATTCTTGATTCTCAGTAGGATTGTTTTGATTGTTGGCTGCCACATACTCCTTCCTTATCCGGCATATCACCTGAATACCCTGATGCCCATTCTGGTTGGTTATCGAAAAAATTAATTCTCCCGGCGCTTCATTGTTCCAGGAGAGCGCGCGGGCCAGTTCTGAGGCAGCCAGCGAAATCCGCGCCTGGTCGGCGGTGTTAAATCCCATCTGTTTGGCCATCTTACGGGCCTCAATTCGGGCCATCACCACATCCAGATCGCTGCTGATAGAAATTGTATGATTCATTCGTATTTGCTCCATCATCGTGGTTTTCAGGTGGAATGGATGCAGGACTTTTAGCCAAACCAGAGCAGTCCCGCACCTGCCAGGCCGATAAATAATAGGAGATAAGCGCCCACACAAGCCGCGGTTGCCAGAATCAGAAGGATTCGTTTGAGCAAGGCAGGCCATGTGTACAGCGGTGGCAGAAAAATAGTGTTTGGACGAAAAGTTTCAGCTAACCATGCCTTCATAACGAATCCTTCTGACCAGGTTTTCAGGTCTGTTGCTCTCTCAATTGAGTTTGTACATATCCACCAGATTTTCCATTTGTTTTGCTAATGTGGATAGGTCTTGCGCGGCTTTTTCTGCCTGGCGTGTTGATGATAAATTCTGCATGGTGGCCTGATTGATGTTGTCCATAGCCAGCGATATTTGTTCGATGCCGGTGGTTTGTTGTTGGGCGCTGGCCACAATTTGTTGGGCCGCATTGGCGCTTTCGGTGATGCTTTGGGTGAGTTGGTCAATGGTTGAGCCGGTTTGCTGCGTAAGATGCACGCCGCTGTCAACGCCTTTGGTGCCTTCTTCCGTAGCCATTACGGCACTGTTGGTGGCGCGTTGAATTTCGTTAAGAATATTTTTTACCTGGGCGGTGGCTTGTTTAGATTGCTCGGCCAGGTTCCTTACTTCAACGGCCACCACTGCAAATCCTTTGCCATGCTCGCCGGCCCGGGCTGCTTCTACCGAGGCGTTCAGGGCCAGCAGGTTACTTTGCGAGGCAATGTCGTCAACCGTGGTCGTAATCTCACCAATTTGCTGTGTTTGTTCGCTGAGCGCCAGGATATTTTCGGCAATGCCTTCAACTTTGTCTTTGATCCGGTTGATGCTTTCCATAGCATCAGAGACCGCCTGTTGTCCGGCCCGGGAAATTTCGTTGGTCTGTTGGGCCTGGGTAGCAACAGACTGCGCTCGCCTGAAGGCCTGTTGGACCACGGTTTTAACTTCGTCAATCGTAGTGGAAGTTTGGGAAATCGCTGCGGATTGCTCGTTGGCGCCGGCGGCTTGCTGGGTGGTGGCAGCTAATATTTCTGCGGCAGCCGAGGTGATGTTGCTGGTGGCTTCTCGAATTTGACGCGTCATTTCGCTCAGTCGTTCTGTCATATTATTCAGGTGCTGGCCCATCATTTGCAGGGGATCATCCGGCATCGCACCCCTGCCGTTGAGCGCAATCCGCCCCGAAAGATCCCCTTCGGCCACTTTGGTTACATAAGTAACATACTCATCAATTGTTTGTTGGAAATATTCGCGCTGTTCTTGTTCTAAAACGGCCCGGTTCTCTATCTCCAATTTAGCCAGTTCCAATTCGGCAGCGCGTTCGTCTGCTTGCAGATTGGCCAGCAGGGATTGGCGGAAATTGGTTTCGTTAACCGTAATAATGTTGCTAATCATCAGAGCTACAACAAATAAGACAAAGGCCCCTAACACGGTACTGATCGTGCCGCCGATAGTTGTGTCCAGAGGCGCAAACCACGAGAAGGGCCAAAAATATATCAGGTAATAGGTTAAGAGGGCCAGCCCTACGCAAATACCGGTGAGCCACCGTCCTCTTTTATTTCCCAACACGCTGTGGCCCAGCATGATCACCACCAGATAGCCCGGCGCAATTATCAGCATTAATGTTGGAATGATGAGAGGAATCGAGAGCATAGAGATAAATATGGCGCCGAGCAGCAGATAAATTCCCCCTAAATTCAGGTTTTTACGATCAAGTATGATGTAAGCCTCACCACTTACCAGTAAGATCAGATAAACCGGTATTAAGGCCAGTAATTGTGGATAGGGGTGGTAAAACCAGAGCAAAAGGGTAAAGATAATAGCGGCGATGGTTGCCCAGACAAGATATTTACTTACCGTCAGGGCAAATTCATTTTGGTGTGTCTTGATTTGAGTCTCAACTTTATTTTTATTAACAGTTAACTCGGCCATATGTTCCTCCATAAGTGACCGGATTTTATATTCTGACAATTTGTCCCAGGCGTACTCGGCGCAGCACGGTGAAAAATTCGTAGCGCTCGCGCAGCCTTACGTCAGGAATTGTTTATTTTAAAGTGTGGTTTGAATTATTCGAGCCAGACTGTCATATTGATGCAGTTGCCGTGCTTGGCGTCTTCAGTAAACTCAAATGTATCAACCAACCGCTGCGGACTCAACTCATTGGTTCCGCGCTCAGGCTGGTGGGCTTGCTGCTTGTAGAAATCTGTTAGTTGAGGGGCGTGCAAGCCCAGATCGTTGCAGAAAAACTCCAATCCCTTGTGGCTGGCGTTTTCACGCCAAAAAACAATAATTTCTCCCTGACCGGCAAAGGTGACAAGCTGGTCTGCAATTTCAAAAATAGCAGTTGAGATACGGATCTGGTTGATAAGGCTATACCCCACCTCATCGCTGAGTTTACGAACAGCTAATCGGGCCAACGCCACGTCGAGCGGGCGTTGCAGGTTTAAGCGCTGCACAACGCCGGGCGCCAAACTTTTTTCAGGTTTCTTTTTAGCCTGGCCTTTTGTTATTGACGACAGTGACAACGAAGAATCGTTAAGACTCATTAGAACCTATCCTTGTGCTAGTTGTGTAGGGCTGAAGAGGACGGATAATTGGTCAATAAACTCAGTCCCCTGACAACTTCGTTGACGTGCCTCATTTCTGTGGCAATGATTGCCAGGTCTTTTGCCAACGGTGTTCCCTTTTCGGTTTGTTCTAATAGATGTTCGGTCAGTCCGGAAATAACGGTTGTTGGTTGATGTAATTTATCAATACTGGTTTCAACCAGCAACAATAAGGCGGCTGTTTCGTTATAAGCATGGCCGGCTTCAGAATTAAACATAATACTCTCCTTGCATCTGGCCATCAAAGTTGAGGTTCAGACAATAGCCCTTCAACCGTGTTACAAAATGTGGTTGCCGGACAGCCAAGGGTAATAACTGTATCAGCATCGGCCACTTTGGCCATCCATTGTTGTTGAGCATGATCAACCAGCATAATGCACCGGGTTTGGGGAGAATCATGCTTTATTTGTCTTGAAACCCGCTGAATGTCGTTATTGGCTAATTTAGAGTCGAGCAGAACCAGGGCGGGGCGATATTCCGAAATTATCTTTGAAGCCGACGGTCCATCGCTGGCCTGTAAAATAGTTTCTATACGGGGAATTGCCCGCAGCATGGTTTTAAAACTATCTCTTATCCGGCCCGGACTGGCCACAATTAATGCCGGAGCCAAATTTTTAACCTGCTCAGCCAACATTAATAGCCTTTCTCCTATGCATACCTCTTCTATCTCGTCTTAACATCATAACATTTTTGGATACAAATGGCAGTAGTAAAAACAGTGGTCTAATATAAAAAAAAGACCACTCTTTCGAGGGACTTTTATACGTAAAACTTACACTCTAACTACGCAAAAATACGTAGGAAGGCTTATTCGGGATCGAGTGAGGCCAATCCTTTCCGCAGGGCGTAGAGAGCCACCTGGGTTCGGTTGGCTAAATGCAGTTTATCCAAAATATTGCTCACGTGTTTACCCACCGTACGCTCGCTGATGCTCAATTTTTCGGCAATTTCCTGGTTGGTAAGCCCTTGAGCAATGAGGCGCAGGGTTTCCATTTCTCGCTCTGTTAACGGTTCTTCGGTGGGCGGTAAATTGGTGGGCTGGTTGAGTTCGCGGATAACTTTCAGGGCAATGGCCGGGTGCAGCGACGAGCGGCCGTAATAAACATCATTGATCGCCTGCAATAATTGTTGGGGCGAGGAGTCTTTTAACAAATACCCCAATGCGCCGGCTTTAATGGCCGAAAAAACTCGTTCATCGTCGTCAAAACTGGTCAACACCAGAATGCGCGCGCCTGGATTCTTTTTTTTGATGTCGTTGATGGCCTCCAGCCCGTTTTTGCGCGGCATCACCATATCCAGCAAAATAACATCGGGCTGCAAAGATTGCACCATTGCCACCGCTTCCACGCCATCAGCCGCCTCGCCAATGACTTGCATGCCGGTTTTGGTGTTGATCAAAGTTCGCAGCCCTTCTCGGACTACGGCATGATCATCGGCAATTAAAATATGGATTGTTGGGTTACTTTCGGCCATATCTTGTTCCCTACCCAGCTTGTTTTTTCCCACTGTTTGTACCTTCTCAATAATCTGGGGCAGTGTTGGTTGAGCTTGTCGAAACCAACGGTCTTCGACAGGCTCAGACCTCGTTCTCCCGAAATATTGAGAAGATACCACTGTTCTCATTAAAAAATCTCGGCTTCTTGAACCTGGCACTTTTATGATAAATCAATTTGAGATTAATACAAGTTTCGTCTGCACGTGGAAACTGTGACACCTTATTCTTGAAATTAAGACGGGTGATCGATGGGTACGCTCACTTTAATGCTTGCCCCTTCTCCCGGCGCAGACACAATGTTGAGCGAGCCGCCCAATTTGTTGGCTCGTTCCTGGATGGTTTGTAATCCCAGGCCGCCAGATTTACGAGCCGCCAACGGGTCAAAACCTCTGCCGTCGTCTACCACTTCTAACTCGATCCGGTTGTCCTTCACGTGAAGGAAAATAGTTACCGATGTAGCCGCGGCATGTTTTAAGGCGTTGTTCAAGGCTTCCAGGATAATTCGGTACAGTTCTTTTTCCAGCGGCGGGTCTAAATCTATCAATTCATCGGCCACCAGCCGCGCTTTGATACGAACCCGCCCTTCAACCGCGCTAAGCCGCTGGTGCAGCGCCCCAATTAATCCCTCTTTTTCCAGATCAAGGGGCCTCAATTCGTACACCAGCAGCCGCATTTCTTTGAGAGCCTGTTGGGAAGTTTCCCCCATCCGTTTGAGATTGTATTTGGCCTCGTCCGGTTGGTCGTTTTCAATCAGGTTTTCGCCGGCTTCGGCAAAAAGAGAAAGACTGTAAAGGGATTGGGTGATTGAATCGTGGAGTTCGCGGGATAATCTTTCTCTTTCTTCTACAATTGCCGCGCGTTCTGCCTGCAAGCGGAGCCGCGCATTTTCTACCGTCACCCCAATCTGATCGGCCACCGAGGCCAGCAGCGCGACCTCTTCGGCGTTGAATTGCTGGTCTTCATCGCCCAGAATGCTCATTACACCCAACACGCGCCCCCTGGCCCGCATCGGCAGGCTCAAAAACGTGTAGGGGTTAGAGACCTGGGCAATCCGGGCAAAGCGGGAGTCTGTTGCCAGGTTGGGAATCAGGAGGGCTTCATTGTTTTCAATGACCCAGGCCACCAACTCGTTTTCTAAAGCCAGGGTGTTGATGCGTTCTAAAATATGGGCCGGTATTCCATACTTTGCGGCCAGTTGGAGGTTGTTTTCTGCTTCATTGATCAGGTGGATGGTGCCAATTTCACATTTGATGATGGCCAACACCCGTTCTAGCGAGTGAGCCAGCATAGTTTCCAGATCAAGGGGTTCGCTGGCGATGAGCGTGATCTCGTACAATACAGAAAGGTCCCGGGTGCGGTCTGCCACCCGCTGCTCTAACGCTTCGTTAAGCTCGCGGATTTCTTTCTCGGCCCGCCGCCGGTCGGTGATTTCTTTGGTCAGGTCCTGGGCGTAGATAATGGCCTGCCGGTAGGCAATTTTTAGCTCCTTGACATTATCTTGCAGCGACTGTTCGGTTTTTTTTCGTTCGGTAATATCTTTAAGGCTGCCTTCGTAATATTGCACCTCCCCATCTTTAGTGGTGATGGCCTGGGCGTTGTCCTCTACCCAGATGAGCCGGCCATCGTAACGCCGAATCTGTAATTCAAAATTATGGACAATCCGCTCCTGTTCCAGCCGTTCTTGCCATTGACGCCGTGAGTCGGGTTCCATGAACGTGTCTACAACATTGGTAGCCAGTAACGATTCTCGATTCGGATAGCCTAAAATTTCAACCATGGCCTGGTTGGCATCAACAATATCGCCGTTGGGTTGGGTTCGGTAGAGGCCAATGGGGATGCCATCAAACAGCGAGCGAAATTGTTCTTTGCTGGCGACCAATTTTTTTTCAATTTGGTGTTTGTAGAGGGCCATTTGAATAGTGGTGTGCAGCTCTTTGGCGGCAAACGGTTTGGTCAGGTAACCAAAGGGTTCGGTTACTTTGGCCCGTTGCAAAGTCTCCTCATCCGCGTGAGCGGTCAAATAAATCACCGGAATATTATGCCGGCCCCGAATTTTTTCGGCAATGGCAATACCGTCCATCTCGCCGGAGAGTCTGATGTCCATCAGGATCAAGTCGGGGGTCGTGTCGTCAACGTGTTGCAAGGTTTCCGGGCCGGAAGCGGTAACAGCCGGCACCGTGTATCCCAGGTTAACCAGCCAGGTTTCTATTTGTTTGGCTACAATTGCTTCATTTTCAACAATCAGGATGCGGGCCTGGGTTGGAGGTGATTCCATAGGTTTTTATCCTATTGTATCAAGGGTCGTTCTTACTATTTGGGTTAAACGAGTGGGCGTGAACGGTTTTTGTAAAAAAATAACACCTTTTTCTACAACGCCGTGCCGGGCAATTGTTTCGTCTGGATAGCCGGAGATAAAAATAATTTTCAAATCGGGACGCAGGGGGGTGATTTTTTTCGCAAGTTCTTTGCCGTTGATATCCGGCATAACCACATCGGTCAGCAGCAGGTGGATGGGATGAGAATAATGGGCTGCCAGATGCAGGGCCTCGCTGGCGTGGTTGGTATCTAACACCGTGTAGCCCTGGTTCTCTAAGATTTGCCGGGTCAGGTCTCGAACTCTATCGTCATCTTCAACCAGTAGGATCGTTTCGGATCCGCCGGGTGTTTTTTCCAGGGTGATCGTTTCCGGTGAGGTTTGCAGGGCTTCCTGGGTCCGGGGCAGGTAGATTTGAAAGGTGGTGCCCTGCTCCGGCTTGCTCTCAACCCAAATATCGCCCCCGTTTTGTTTGACAATCCCATAGACCATCGCCAGGCCCAGGCCGGTGCCTTTGCCTTTCTCTTTGGTGGTAAAGAACGGCTCAAAAATATTGGTTACCATCTCCGGCGCTATGCCAACGCCGGTATCGTGGACGGATAACAAAACATAATCTCCCGGCTCAATATCGGGATGGTCGGCCAGATCATCCTGATTGAGGGTTTTATTCGCGGTCGTCAGGGACAATCGTCCCCCCTGGGGCATGGCGTCGCGCGCATTTACCGCTAAATTGATGATGGTCTGTTCTATTTGCAGCGGATCAACTTTGGTAGGCCATAGATCGGGCGCGATGTTGGCGTGAATATAAATATCTTCACCAATCATTCGTTGCAGCATGGGGTTCAGGTTAGCGATTAATTTGTTCAAATCAACGGTTTGAGGTTCAATGATTTGTTTTCGGCTAAAAGCCAAAAGCTGCCGGACCAGGTCAGCCGCGCGCTGGCCGGAATCGAGGACGTGTTTTAACATTTCCTGAACCGGATCATCCGGCAGAAGCCTGTGTTGGGCCAATTCTGTAAATCCGTTCATGGCGGTGAGCAGGTTGTTGAAATCGTGGGCAATCCCGCCGGTCAGGCGGCCAATGGCTTCCATCTTTTGCACCTGCAACAATTGGTCCTTGAGTTGTTCCCTCTCCGCTTCGGCTTGTTTGCGCCCGGTAATATCTAAGGCGGTAAACGTAACACCCTGGGATAGATTGTGGGGGTCAATCGGAGAAGAACTGAGGAGAACATCGATGATATTGCCTTCTTTTGTTTTAAATTGAGTTTCTACCGTGCCGATACCATGTTTTTCTATCTGATCATATTTTATATGGCCCACCTGTTGGTAAGCTTCTCCTGTCGGATAGATCAGGCGGGCATTTTGCCCGATAAGTTCCTCCCGGGAATAGCCGAGCATATGGATGAGTCTTTCATTAACCATGCAGAACGTGCGGTCAATGACCATGCCAATACCAACAGGCGCGGCTTTGAAGATACTATGCAAGTGATCCCGGCTTTGTTTGGCCTGTTCTTCGGCCAATTTACGTTCTGTAATATCGGCAATCAGGCCATCGTAGCCAATGATCCGCCCCTCGTTATTGTATTTGGGTACAGGCGTGTTGCGCACCCAGCGAACATTGTTACTTTTCTGGATGATGCGGTGTTCCAGCGCCGGAACTTTTTCGCCGGCAATCAACCGGTCTAGTTGATTGTTGACCTTTTCCCGATCATTCGGGTGAATCATTTCGTACCACAAATATGGATTTCTTTGAAACGCTTCCGGTGGATAGCCGGTAACAGCCTGACAACCGGGACCGTGGAAGGTATCCGTTGCAACGCCCTCTGTTATCTGAACTGTGTAAATATAATCGGTTACAGACTCCAGCAGTTGCCGGTATCGCTCTTCGCTACGGCGAAGCGCCTGTTCCGCCGCGAGGAGTTGTTCTTCTTCATTGATTGTATGCAGCGCAAAGGCAATGTCTCCGGCCAGTTCGGCAAAGAGAGATCGTTCTTCGGCATCCGTACTCCACTCTGGTGGCAATGAAACGGCCATGAGGCCATACACCCGCTCGTTATGTTCTAAACGAGCAATTAATCTGCCCCATTCAGAATTACATTCTCTAATCATACATTCATCGCAATGATCGAGGCGGGTTTCCAGGGACATGATTTCCGGTTGCTGCAATACATCTTGCCAGCAGGTCGGACGTTCGCCTTGTTCCAATTTTTGGAGAAACTCAGCCGACGACGCGAACAAGCCCGCCTGGGCGGCGGCAGTGATCTGGCCGCTTTCATCTGTACCGATAATCCAGGCGCTGTGATACCCTCGCGTTTCAATGAGACACGCGCAGGTTTTGCTCAACAACTTTTTTCGATCTTTTTCATGGGTGATGAGTTGGTTGACATTGCGGATAGCCCGCAAAACGCGGTTAAGATGCCCGGTTTTTTTATCGGTGCGGTATTTGTAGAGCGCCATCTCAAGGGTGCTGTGCAGGTCTTTGATTCCAAACGGTTTGAGAATATAGCCAAAGGGTTCTGTAATTTTGGCGCGTTCCAGGGTTTCTTCATCGGCGTAAGCTGTCAAATAAATCACGGGAAGATCAAAATTGGCTTTGATTTGCTGCGCTGCGGCCACCCCATCCATTTCGCCGGGTAGTTTGATGTCCATCAGAATAAGGTCCGGTTGAAGTTCTTCGGTTTT
This sequence comes from uncultured Caldilineaceae bacterium, assembly GCA_964612485.1. Lineage (GTDB taxonomy): Bacteria > Chloroflexota > Anaerolineae > 4572-78 > J111 > JAFGNV01. The sequence goes on along the minus strand of CAZTFF010000011.1, from coordinate 62,598 downwards.
GCTGATGGCGGTTTCGCCATCGGTGACCATGGCGGGTACGCGGTATCCTAATGAGAGAAGATGGTTTTTGATGCTTTGGGCCACAATCAGATCATCTTCCACAATCAAGATTTGAACATCAGCCATAATTTGGTTACTCCTGTTTACGGAGAGAATTGAATTTTGTAGGCGGTTCCTGCTTGACGATCCAGTTTCAGGGCGGCCCGAAGTTGGTTGACAAGCAGGTTCACCAGCGTTAACCCCAATGAGAAGGGGCTGGCCGGATCGATTCCCTCCGGCAGTCCAATGCCGTTATCCGCAACAGTCAGCTCTAATATTTTAACAGTGGATGCCCGCTTTTGCAGCTTGATACTGATCGTTTTGATGCGATCCTGGGGGAAGCGAGAGTTTACGGGAAAGGCGTGTTTAATGGCATTAGATACCAGTTCGTTGATGAGCAGCCCGCAGGGCGAGACCAGATCAAAAGGTAAGGTTACGTCGGAAACATCAATGTTGATGGCAATGTCTTCCCGGCCATAAGCAACCCGCAGGGAGCTGACCAGTTCCTGTATGTAGGCCTCCATATCTATCTGAGCCAGATTTTCATTATAGGTAAGCTGCTCGTGGATTTGAGCCATAGAGCGCACCCGGTTCCGGCTTTCTTCAAACACCTCACGGATTTGAACATCATCCACACTATCGGCTTGCAGATCCAGCAGGGCGCAAATCACCTGCAAATTGTTTTTGACCCGGTGATGAATCTCGCGCAGCAGGGCCTCTTTTTCCCGCAAAGAGGCCCTGATTTTTTCTTCGGCCTGTTTTTGTTTGGTGATGTCGATACCAACGCCGTTCCACAGAATATCGCCGTTGTCCAAAACTTCCGGCGTGGATTTTACTCGCAGCCAGAGCATTTCATCTTCTGATTTCCGCACGCGGTGATCAATCTGGTATTCGGTCAGGGTTTCCGCGGAGCGCTCGATGGCCCGGCGGATTTTTTCTGAGTCGGTTGATGGGATCAAACTGAATATCTTAGAGGCATCTCCCTGTATCTCCGCTGCCGGCACGCCAAACAGTTCCTCTGCTCTTTCGCTGGCATAAGGCATGGATTGCGAACCATCTTTCTTGAACAAGAACTGGTACACAAAGCCAGGAATATTGGCCGTCACCTGGCTGAGCTGTCTTTCGTGCAGCCGCAGTGTTTCTTCGGTTTGGGTGAGTTCAGCGATTTTTTGCTTTAGACTTTTATTGGCCGCAACTAATTCTGCCGTTCGGTCTTGCACCATGCGCTCTAATCTTATATTTTCATCGGCCAGCAGTTGGGTTTGTAAGCGGTTTTCCAGCACAATGGCCAACATTTGGATGGCATTTCTAATCAGCGCCAGCGATTTTTCAGGTAAATCTTCTTCCGATTTCTTTTCAATGGTAATGTATCCAAATGAGCGGCGCGATGTGGCAATGGGGATAGTTTCTATAGTGGAAACTGTCGCATCCTTTCCCAATCGCAGCGTTACACGGGGAGACAGATTATTTATGGCTTCCAGGAAAATCGTCAAAATTCGATCTTCGCTTTTTAACTGAGATAGATTTATCATCAGCAAGAGAAGATCGTGGGCCAAACTATCGATGTCCATCAAACTGTTTCCTGTTGCCGGTCCGATAGAAATTCCGGCGCATTTTTGGCCAGCCACGTGTCCGGGTCCTGATAGTAGGGGTTGGCGGTGATCACCCCGCCGTTTATGGTATAGGGGTGAGTCCGCAGCACATTCATAATAGTCGAACCGGAAAATTTGTTGACATTGTACAAACAAATACTGATCCAGGGTTTGTTGGGGATGAAATAATTCAAACGTGATTCGTACGCCATTAAATATTCGACACCGGGGATTGCTTCCAATGCCCAGGCCATCTCGGCAGTAGCCCGAATATTGCGCGGTCCATTTTGCTGACTCTGCTCAAAAAAGTTATCTAAACCCTCTTGCATAGCCCAGGGCGAAAAGACGCCGTTGGGATAATACAATTCCCGGGCAGATTGGAGTTGAAAGTACTGAGGATTATGAAGATGATGACGATTGTCAGGATACCGGCGGCCGTACTCCGAGATAAAATCTTCTTCGCTGCGTTCAACCGGGCAGTATAGTTGCAGGTCCTTATCGATAGTGCCCTGGTACAGAAAGCCCATCAGAATTTGATCGCGCTCTTCATCGTTTTCGTATAATCCTGCAAAGTGTGTGCCCCAGTTGCAGGTATAATTATAAAAGCCCATATCCAATTGTGGTTGGTTAGAGGTTTGCAGATGCATCAGTGCCTCCCTGTTTTCACCTTAATAGTTACTGAACAATGCCCAAGTAGTCCTCGCCTGCCAATGAAATCAACATATTTTCAGATGTGCCGAAAGAGTGATATAGTCATCATATCAGGTGAACATGGGCGTGTCAAGCACTCTTCAATTCTTTGACACGCCGCCTTAATTGTTGTAATATTCTTTCTGAATTTGTCTCAATTTGAGTGATTGCGGGCCGGTGGCGGAATGGCAGACGCAGGGGACTTAAAATCCCCCGAGGCTTATACCTCGTGTGGGTTCGACTCCCACTCGGCCCACCACAGAAACGTGAAACGTGATGCGCATAAGGTGCTTTTTACGTTTCACGTTTTGTTTTTTTGAACCCACAAAACCAAAGGTGGTTGATAATGACAACATTATTGATTAAAAACGCCGATGTTTTAGTAACCATGAACCCTGAACCCGGGGCCGATCCGCCGGAAATCAAAGACGGCGCGTTGGTGGCCGTCGATAACAAAATAGAATTTGCGGGCACCACCGCCGAGGCCAACCGGCTGATGGCCGAATCGCCGCCCGATTGGGCGCGGGCGGGCATAGATCGGGTGATTGATGCCGCCGGCTGCGTGGTGATGCCCGGCCTGGTTAATTGCCATCACCATTTATACCAAACCTTAACCCGCACCATTGGCACCGGGTCGGGTAAAATTCTGTTCGATTGGTTGAAATACCTCTACCCTATCTGGGCCGAGATGACGCCCGAAGCCGTTTACACCAGCGCCAAACTGGCCCTGACCGAACTGGTGCTCAGCGGCTGCACCACCGTGGCCGATCATCTCTACCTGTACCCCAACGGCAGCAAAATCGACGACGAAATTCAAGCCGCGCGGGAAATCGGTGTTCGCTTCCACCCCACGCGGGGCAGCATGAGCCTGGGCCAAAGCCAGGGCGGCCTGCCCCCCGACCGGGTGTGCGACACCGAACCGGACATCATCAAAGATTGCATCCGAGCTATTGAAACTTTTCACGACCCGGAGCCATTTTCTATGCTCCGCATCGGGTTGGCGCCCTGTTCTCCTTTTAGCGTGACCGAAGAGTTGATGCGCGAATCCGCTCAACTGGCCCGCACCTATCCGCTGGTCAACCTGCACACCCACCTGGCCGAAACCAAAGATGAAGACCGCTTTTGCCTGGAGATGTTTGGCAAACGCCCTATCGAATACGCCGAGTCGGTGGGGTGGGCCGGCGAGGATGTCTGGTTTGCCCATATGGTGCATCCTAATTCCAAAGAGATCGAGTGGCTGGCCCGCACCCATACCGGCGTGTGTCACTGCCCCGGCAGCAATATGATCCTGGCCTCCGGCATCGCGCCCATCCGGGAGATGGTGGATCAGGACATCCGGGTTGGATTGGGCGTTGACGGTTCGGCCAGTAACGACGCCAACCAGATGCTGGGCGAAGCCCGGCTGGCTATGCTGCTCCAGCGGGTCGGCTGGCCCGGTTTTGAGTCGCGGGCCGACCGCTTTACCGCCCGTGAAGCGTTGGAATTGGCCACGGTGGGCGGGGCCAGGGTGCTGCGCCGGGATGACGTGGGCGTATTGGCTCCCGGCAAAGCCGCCGATGTGGTAGCCTTCCGGGTAGACGATATCGCCCATGCCGGCGGTCTGGCCGATCCGGTGGCGTCGCTGTTAACCTGCGCGCCGGGCCAGGTATGGCTGTCCATCATCAATGGCCGGATTGTAGTAGAAGATGGGCGATTTTTGCCCTTTGAAGTCGAACCGCTGATAAAAACCCATAATCGTTTGAGTTTAGAGATGATGACTCGCGCCGGAGTAGTGTGATGTACGAAAAAGCGAAGAAATTTCATATACAAGGAAAAAAAGTAAGCCTGGCCGACGATCTTAGGGAGAAATTGGACCGGTTGGAGGAGATGCTGCCCGCAGTCAAGCGAATGGATTCGGGTCAGGTGCTGGCGTTACTGCATAAGCTTGATGAGGTAGAGACCACGCTCAACAATATTGATCCCAATGATTTGCCGGGCGAACGCAGCCGCTTCGAATCGATCCAGGGACGCTTCAGAAAGCAATCGGGCCGCTTATTGCGTAACCTGGGGGGCGCGGAAGTTTTGCGACAGCACCGCGTCTCAGGCATCGTCGAATCGGAGCGGTGGTGGTGGCATCTGGATCGGATTGTGGCGAAAAACCGTCGCCAGACGTTGAAACGGGCCGGCATGGTGGCCGGGGTGATCGCCGTGATAATCGGGGCGCTGGTTGTTCTGTTCAATACCATCCTGAAACCCTCGCCGGAAGCTGTGGCGCGGTTGGAGGCGGAAAATAGGGCTTATGGAGCCATTGAGTTGGGGGATTATGAAGAAGCGTTGCTGGCCATTGATGAAGGGTTGGTCAAAGTTCCGGGAGATGTCTCGCTGCTGGTCGTCAGAGGCGCTTTGCTGCAATCGTTGAACCGGAACGATGAAGCGGAAGTTGTTTTTGAAAAGGTTCAAGAGGAGCTTGGCCCGATCGACTATCATCTGGCCCTGGCCCAGGTATATTTACGGGTGGGCCAATTTGAGCAAAGTGAAGAAGAAGCCAAAACGGCATTGGAAATCGAGCGGGAGTCGGCGCGGGGATGGATGGCGCTTGGGCAGGCGCAAGAGTTGCAAGGGAAATACCTTGAGGCGCTGGATTCGTTTGAGGTGGCCAGCCAGCTTGCTTATGAAAATAACGAGAATGAGCTTTACGTGATGGCCCGGATATCGTTGGCGCGTCTCACCGAAGCCATGCCCGCGATGTCGTTAGAACAGCCAACTATTGAGCCGCAACCGGGGGAAGGTACTCTTGAATCTGCTGAGTGAGACGATGAGGCCATGGGTGGATGCGGCGCGCCGGCCCTCCTTTCTTGAACCGGACACCGGTACAGACACCGAAACCGATACGGACACCGACACCACCACCGACGTCGATATTGAATTTGTGGTGATGGACGAGGAGGAGTTAGAGCGCCCCTACCGGGTTATCATTCATAATGATCCGGTGACCACCTTTGATTTTGTAATTGCGGTGTTGGTGACAATTTTTGAGTTGCCGGCCAATCGCGCCATTGATGTAACCTACGAGGCCCACACTAAAGGTAGCGCTTATGTAGTTACGTTACCTTTGGAAGAAGCCAAAGACAGGGTTTATAAAGCGCAGTTTGCCGCCCGTGAAAATGGCTTCCCCCTCACTTTTACCATTGAGCCGGAATAAATTATGCCTCTACCAACGGAGGCAGTTTTCTGGCCTGCGTGATCCAATCCTCTATTTGCCCGATGGCGGGCAGCCGGTGCGCGATATGTTTCTCTTCATTGGTCCGAGTCAGCAAATCCAATAACCGTTCCGGCTGCTGGCGGGGTAGATCAACCGGGGTGGTGATACCGGCTTCCCACAGCAAGGCGCTGTAGTCTTCACCAACGCCCTCAATGCGCATTAAATCGGCCATTTGTACCCAGTGTGTCAGAATGGTTTCGTTACGCCCGATTTTTTGGCTCAACGCGGCGCGTTGGGCCGGGGTTGCGCCCGCCTCTCGTAACTCTTCTATTGATTCAATGCCCGCTTCTCGCAGCATGGCCGTGTAGCGCCGGCCAATCCCTTTGATCCCGGTGAGGCTGGTGCCGCTGATGGTTTCGCTGGCGGTCTGGCTGACAGAGGACGCGGGTTCCAGCTTTACGGTAAAGACATTGCCCTCATCATCGGTGGCGCCGTACACCCGCATGATCAGAAACGTTTTTTCGCCATCAACATATTTTTGTTTGAAACTTTCCAGGGGCATAAAGGGCGCGGCTTTGACCTCGATGTGAGGAGGACGTTCGAAATCTCCTTCGAGCCAGATATACAATTTTTGTGACTCACTCATAATCCATCGCTCCTCCGCGTATCAAATTGCTATCTACGGCGTCGATTTAAGGCGTTCCCGTGGGGAAAACAATTTGTTCGATGTCTAACAAGTTTTCTATCATCATAGGAGCAGTACTGGGCGTGCGTCCGGGCCGGTTGATGAGCACGGCGTCGATGCCCAACCGTTGGCTGCCCTCAATATCGTCGGTTACGTTATCGCCCACATACAGCATGCGGTCGGGAGTGACGCCGGCTTTTTCCAGGGCCAGTTGGAAAATACCCGCTTCGGGTTTGGCCACCCCCACCAACGACGACACAATGACAAAATCAAAATAATCGTAAATATTCAGCTTATACATGGTGTAGATCAGATGCGCGCCGTAGTTGGAAACAACGCCCATCGGTACGTTAAGGGCCTGCAACCGTTGGAGGATGGGCAGCGTGTCGGGGAAGAGGCTGTCAAAATAGCTGTGTTTGAACAGCTCCCACATATGGAGGGCCGCCGGCAGATTATCCGGGAACAGCTCCTGGAAAATCGTTTTCCACCAATTGTTGATCTCGTCGTCATCCACCATGCCCACCGCCTCGTGGCGGCGCGCCGAGAGGGTACGCAGCATGTCGGTTCGCAATTCTTCGCCGGAGTTAAAACGGTGTGGGGGATCAATGCGGGCCAGCACTTCTTCAAAAGGCGCGTCGTCTTCAAAGCCTACCAGCGTTCCGCCAACATCAAAGACAACAATATCATAACGAGGTTCTGTGGTCACAATGGGTGTTTCTCCGTGGGTGGGTTTACGGGAGATTTTTGTAAGCAGAAAAACAAAGGGCCACACCGGGGTGTGACCCTTTGCCGCGCCGTAGCATGCTACCCAGTAATGGGAGGTGATGCTACGGCGCTACGCATGTTACTATGATCTAACATTAGCATCACCTCCTTGAGTTAGGATGGCGATTGAAAGGTGCGGTTTAGATACCGCGTGTTTGGCTGCTGCCAAACGATGGGGATATTATTGCATAAATGTGGCCGCTTGTCAATTCGCATAATGGCCTAATATTGGGGCCAAAAGGCGGCTGTCGATGTTGGCGCCGGTTAAAATGCAGGCAACGGTGTGATTTTTTAAATTGGCGGCTGGGTTGAGCAGCGGCGCCACCGCAATCGCCCCCGAGGCTTCGACCACCAACTGCTCCTGATCAACCAACGTAAAGATAGCCTGTTTGATCTCATCTTCACTAAAAAGCTGGATATCGTCAATCAGGGTGCGGGCGATGTGAAACGGGTACGCGCCAAATCCCCCGGCCAATCCATCGGCAATGGTGGGTTCATGGTCGTAGGGGTCAATGGGCTGGTTTTGTTCAAACGAAAGCCTGGCCGCGGGGGAGGCTTCGGGCTGGAGGCCAATGGTCCGGCAGCCGGGATCAATCCCCTTGACGGCCACCGATACCCCCGCAATCAGGCCGCCGCCGCCCACGGGAACCAAAATGGTGTCAACCTCCGGCAGTTGGCTGATGATTTCCAGCCCGCACGTGCCGGCGCCGGCAATGACCTCCGGGTCGTCATAAGCCGAAACGTAGGTAGCATCGGTTTGGACGGCAAATTCTTCGGCAGCTTGATGCGCGTCTTCAAACGTTTGTCCTACCTGTTCCAGCGTAACGGGAAACCGAGCAAGTTTGCTGACTTTGGCTTGCGGTGTGGTTTGGGGCACAAAAATTGTCACGTTAGACAGTTTCAAGGCCTGGGCCGCGTAGGCCATGCCTAACCCGTGATTTCCGGCGCTGGCAGTAACAACGCCGCTGCCCAGTTTTTCGCTATCTAATACCATCATTTTGTGCAGCGCCCCGCGAACCTTAAAACTGCCTGTAAATTGGCGGCATTCCAATTTCAACCAGACGCTGGCTCCGCTGCGCTCGCTCAGGGCGTGGCTGTAAACCAGCGGAGTCTGGCGGATAGCCGATGCAATACGCCGGTGGGCGCGGACAATATCTTTGAGTTTTAGCATGGTTAGCCCCTTTGGCTAATTGCCGGTTGATGGCGGCGACCAGGTAGGCCGGCTGAAATTTGAGCCGCGCCGGTTCCGGCAGGCATCACGCAAAATCATTTTGACCCATGGTTCGGTATCAAGCGGCTCAATCTCAGCCTGATTGAAATAGCGCAATTCAAGGCGCGACGGTTGCTGGGTGTTTGATTCTTCGCCAATGATCGTGGCTTCAAAGGCGATCATTACATAGATCAGCTCATCACCATTGCTGTTTTGATAATAAAAAGTTTCGTCCCCGCCGTAAGCGCCCACAATGCGGGCCGGTTCAACATACAGCCCGGTTTCTTCCCACATTTCCCGTACGGCTGCATCCGAGGGCGTTTCAAAGGGGTCAATACTGCCGCCCGGCGTCCGCCACAATTCGTTATCGGGGTGTCGTACCAGCAAAACGCGGTCCTGTTCATCAAAAACAAGAATTGTTACCGAGGGGGTAAGCATGGGCACTTGCCCGGTTTGTTGTCCTAAATTTTTGAGATAATCTGAGAGAGGCATGATTCGTATCCGTTTTCTTAGAATGATGGACGAATAACAACTGTACCACACCCGTGGAACATTGGCTAACTCTAAGGGAATAGATCACTACAGCTCGTTTGTTTTTAAGGGCCGGCCAAGCGAGGGCCAGCAAATGGTTGCGTCAGCCAGTTGGGTTTTGATAGACTGATCAAGATTCCCGGTGTCAAGAGAAGATGTGAGTGGCGGATAAAAATTATCCCACTGATGCGGGATGATGACGCTGGGCTTGAGCATGGTGACCAGTTGAATTGTTTTGTCGATGTCTTTTTGGTTCACCGGCAGCAGGGCGATGTCGGGTTGCAGGTTCAAAATTTCAGGATCGATCCACGCTGTACTGCCAATGTAGATTACAGAAAGCCCTTCGTTCTGAAAGGTATAGTGGACCATCTCCTGCGCGGGCCATTGGCGGGCAAGTTGCGCGATGCCGGCATCGAGAGCGGTTGAAGGTTCCTCCTGATGGTTGTCGAGCCGATGCACGGCCCACGCTTGCCAGCTAAGGCGGGCGATGGTTTTGGTTTTGTGGGGCACAATCACCTGCAAATTGTTCAGCGAGACATCCAGCCGGGCCAGATGACGGCAAACCTGTTGGGGGGCGTGTACAATGGCCCCTGTCTGTTTCACAATGGCCGGGGTATCCATCGCATGGTAGAAACGGCCGCTGGACAGCAGAATTTCATCAACCGGGAATAGGTTGGATACCTCTGTGTAAAGTGAGGGTGTAGCCGTTTTTGGTCGGGAAAGAAAGGGATTGATCAGGATGATCGCGCCGGCTTGCGTTTCTATTTTGAATCCTGCTGCGCCCAACCACGTGAGTCGCATGATGTTTTTTGTCCGTTTCTTTTTGTGTAGGTTTCGGCCGGTGGGATAATTTAATAATACCAGCAATCTAAAAAAGATGTCAAGGTTGTTAAAAACAATGGTTGGGGATGAGAGTTCAGGGCGTATCTTCCAGGTTTTCGTATCTCAGTTGGGCCGGGTCGGCCTCCAGCCCGTAATCCACGTAACCGGGGCTGACCTGGACAATGCCCACGGTCCACAGATAGTTGCTGGTTCGGCCCAATACGCCTCTGGCATATTGAATATCGGTGACGGTGAGTTGGTATCGATTTGGCCCCACCTGCACAATATCGCCGCCGGGCGCGTTATCTTTGACGGCATTGTGGACCCCGGCGCGAAATTCAGCGGGCAGCCAGACGCTTACCTCAAAACCAAAGCGGGGCGGCAGCGCATCGCCAACCCATTCCCACTCAAAAACAGTTAAACCATGGGTGGGCACATCCACCGATAACGGATGGTGCAAGGTCAGGATACCGCGCGGGAGTCCCTGGTTGGTGGAGGGCGGGTTGATGTTGGTAACAACCGGCGGCAGCGGCGTGCTGGTGGGCGTTGTGGTCAGGGTTCCGGTGGCGGTAGGTGTGGGGGTTCGGGGGCGGGGCGTGGCCGTGACCGGTGTTGATCCGATATAGATGATGCTGAGTGTAGACGTAGGGGTAGGCGTTCTGAAGATAAAGAAGGGCGGCGGCGCGGTGGCTTGCCGGGTAGCGGTTTCGGTGGCGGCGGCTTGAGCCGTGGCTGTACGCTGCCATGCGTCCGTGGCGGTCGCGCCGGCTTGAGCCTCGGCGGTGGCAGTGGCGTCTAATCCGGCAAAGACCGTTGCTTCAAATTGGGCCGTACCGGTGGCAGATTGAATTGTTGCGGCAGATTGGGCTGTAACGGTAGCATCAATTGGATTTTGAACAGTTTGCGTGGCAGACGTATCGGCCTTGGATAGCGCCTGTTCGGTTTGTAACGCCGCCGTGGCCGTCAGATTGGCGGTACCGGTTGCCTGCGAAGCGGCGACAGCAGTTTGGGTGGCAGCCTGGGCAGCGGTGGCAGTCTCAAATTCGGCGGTGCGAGTTGCTTGAAGATGGGCCTGGGCTGTTTCTGTGGCGGCGGCTTGCGCTGTAGTGGTGAGCATCGCTGCTTCGGCTTCAGCGGTGGCGGTTGCCATTTGTTCGGCCTGGGTAGTTTGGGTGGCAGCCACGGCTAAAACTTCAGCTTCAGCCGTTGCCGTGGCCGCAGCTTCCCTTCGATTGGCCTGGGCGGTAGCGGTGATCGCAGCGGTATCATCATTGGCAGGTGCCGAGCTTGCCAAAAAGCCCTCCGCGCTGCAACCGCCCAAGGCCCAAAAAATCACAAAGAATAACAGGCCAATAATGGCTATGGCCGTTAGCGCGCCCCAGATACCCCATAGAGTGGTTTTGAGCCAGGCCGGGAATAGGCGATCCAAGGTTGATCGGGTGTGATCCGCATCCGATTTTTGTCTCTTTGCCACGTGAATGCCCCTCGCAAATGACGTATCTTAATTATAAGACAGGATTCGAAATTATCCAACACCTTTTAATAAAATTAAGGAATAAAACTCAACGTACTTTGTTCAATAAGAGTCTGGAACTGAGGTGAAGGAGATTTCAGGCCAATAATCTCCCAAATCCCAATTTCGAATTCTCCAAATAAGAGGGTTGTGCTATTTTACGTCTCCATCCGCTTTTGTTTGACCCACGGTTGGCATACGCTTAGGCAATTTAGCCTAATATCCTATTGACGACTTAGGCCAAATGGCGTATACTATTCATAAGTTCTAGATGTGAAAAAGATTTTCTAAGCAGGCGTTAACACTTGCAGCAGGAGGCACAACGTGGATCATCAACCTGAGTCAGGCAAACGCCCGGCAACTACGTTTGGCCTCCGGCAAATAATGCATCAATACTCTCGTCTTACCCCCATAATTTCTTTTTTGAGGAGGTACAACCGGGTGGACAAAAGATGGCGCGCTTCAATTTTTACTATGGTGTTGATAGTGGTTGGCATCTTGAGTTTGTTTTATAGCTCCAGAGCGCTGGCCGATTTACTTTTTTATCCTGTTGCCGCCGACAATCTAAAAACAGAGATTGTTTTGCGCCCTGATGCCGGAACGGAGCAGAACATCATACTGCAATCCGACGTGTTGGAAGCACGCGACATTGTGGCCCGGCGTCTGGATCAGTTGAATGGTATTGGCAGCTATCAACTTGTTGCTCAAAAAGGGTATCTGAGGTTAACTTTGCCGGATACCCAGCAAACGCCCTATATTGTTGATCTGGTTAGTCACGTGGGGCAAATAGAATTTATTGATGGCGGCGCAGCCTCGCCCCCATTGGGGCTTCGGATACAAGCCGGGCCGGATTCGAGTGGGGAAGATAGGTATCCGGTGTTGTTCACCGCTCAAGATGTAGAAGCCGTGCTGCCGCCCCAATCTGAAACCGGTCAAATTTTTTATCGGTTGCGCTTAACCCCGTTTGGGGCGCAACTTATGGCTGAGTTTACGACACAACATCAGGGGAACTATATCTGTATGGTCATTGACCGGCAGGTTATCAATTGTTCTTCGATGTACCATCTCACCGATAATAATCTGGATATTTTGCCCAGTTTGGGCAGCGGCAATATTGTCAGCCTGAATGATCTGGCTGTTTTTGTGAAGAGCGGTCCGTTGCCCATCCCCTTAAAAATTGAGCGATAGACCGCTGCCGCTGAAAAGTACAGGGACAGGAATCATCCTGTCCTTTTTTTTATCGCAATCGTTCGCAATCCTCGGTACGGCCCAATACCACCAAAATGTCACCCTCTTGAATTACCTCGCTGGCGCCCGGTGAGATGATCACATCGTTACCCCGGCGGATGGCAACGATGGTTAACTTGTATTGTTGGCGAATTTTGGTTTCGCGTAGTGATTTCCCTATAAATTGATCGGGCGTAACGATTTCTACCACGCCGGTATCTTCTGTTAATTCCATAAAATCCACAAAATCAACCGCCGCCAATTTACGGGCCAGCCGAACCCCGGCCTCGTGCTCCGGCAGGATAACCTCGTTTGCGCCCACTTTGAGTAAAATATCCTGTTGGGTGATGGTGCGAGCTTTGGCAATCACTCGCCGTACCCCCAATTTGCGCAAACTGACCGTGGCCAGCAGGTTCGACTCCAGGTCGGTGCCGATGCAGACGATGCCGGTATCAAAAGCTTCAACCCCTGCCTCGCGCAGCGCTTCCAGATTGGTAGCGTCTAACTGTATCACGTGGGGCAGCACCTGCGAGACTTGCTGGATGCGTTTGGGGTCGGAGTCGATCACCAAAACATCATGCCCATAGGCATTGAGCGTCATGGCCAGGCTGGTGCCAAATCGGCCTAACCCAATGATAATGAACTCGTTGTGAGAATGGCTCCCGCTGTTCAAGCGTCGGGGCAAAATGCGGCTGCCTGTTTCAAACGAAAGCAAGTCACTGATCCCGCGCCAGATGCGCCGGGGCCATGATAAGTGGTTTGGATCTGCCATAATTGTCTTCTCTACCCGATAATAATTTTTTCTTCAGGATAATTGATCAAACTGCGCTGGCGGCGCTGGGCCAGGGCAACAACCAGCGTTAGCGGGCCTAAACGGCCCCAGAACATGGTAAATACCAACAGTATCCGGCTCAACGTGTCAAAACTACTGGTCACACCCAACGAATACCCGGTGTTGGAAAAGGCGCTGATGACTTCGAAGCCGATAGAAAATAGAGGCTCCCGGTTCAATAGCATCAAGGTGGTGGTTACTACAAACACTACTATTGCAGAGACGGTGAGTACGGCCACGGCCTTAAAAACGGTTTCAATCGGCAGCGTGCGTTCAAAAACGCGAACCCGATTATGCCCGCGCGCCGTCGAAGCCAGCGTAGCCAGAACTACGGCAATCGTGCTGATGCCCACGCCGCCGCCCATCGATGCCGGCGCGCCGCCAATGAACATCCACACAAAGAGGGTTAATTGGCTGGCCTGGCCCAGGTCCGGCATGGAGATGAGCGTGATCCCGGCGGTGCGGCTGGATACTACCGTAAACAGGGCCAGCAGCCACTGTTTGCCGGGTGAAATAACTGAAATGGCGCTGCCATTGTGCAGGAATTCGTCAATCAAGATAACAATGGTGCCAATCACCACCAACGCCAGGGTGAGGGGTAGAACCAGCCGCGTGTGCAGCGATAAATGGCGTTCTTTTGGCCAGGCGATCATATCATAAATAACGGTGATCCCCAACGTACCAATGGTGATGAGCAAACTCATCACGATCAAACTCGTCGCATCTTCTCTGATGGCCATCAGGATGGGATCATCCAGCCCTTTGAAGAGATCAAACCCGGCGTTGCAAAAGGCGGATATCGAGTGAAAAATGGCGTAATAGGCGGCGGTTGACCAATCTATGTGGTCAAATTGCATCCATTGGATGAACAAAAAAATTGCGCCAATCAGTTCGATGATAACGGTAATGGCTAAAACGCTGAGCGTTAACCGGACGATGCCTTTGCCCGCATCAATACCGAGGGTTTGGCTGAGTAAGATTCGTTCGTAGATGGTTACCCGCCGCCCGATGAGTTTGAAAAGCACCACCGACAGGGTAATGAAACCTACTCCGCCGACTTGAATCAGCAGCAAGATGACAATTTCGCCAAAGGTGGAAAACGTAGCCTCGGTGCCAAACACCACCAATCCGGTGACGGTGGTGGCCGAGGTGGCCGTAAAAAGCGCTTCCAAAAATGAAAGCCCGCCCGGTTCTTCGGTAGCAGCGGGCAGCATCAGGATGGCCGTGCCGGCCAGAATGATGAGGGCAAAACCAAGCACCAATATTTTAGAGCCACGGGCCGGCGACGGTTTGCGCGCTCGTTCCAGATGATGTTGTCTAACCTGTTTGTAATGTAACACAAAGTTTCCCTGATTAAATGACAATCGGTTGCCGGGCTGCATTCTAACATACCAGGCAGAGCCGGTCAATTGCGCTCATGGTACGATATTATACCCGATAATGGGCCGGTGGTGATAATGCCTGCATCTTTGTGGCGTTTAAATTAACGCAATTTGAGGTTTTGCCTCAACACTTGGTATAATTCTGGGGGTACGTTTCAACTCTTTGACAATAGGAAAACACTATTATGATTGAGAGGAGTATTTGATGGATTTTTTTCTAAATCCACATAACCATCTGTTTGAATTAGCCCGCAGAGGGAAACGATTGCCCCATATGATCGTGGCGATTATCATGAGTTTTGTATTTGTACTGGTGCCCGGCCTGGGCGGCGGGCTTGTTGCCGTCCTCATCGTTTTTGGCTTATCGGTACTCACCGGCGAGATTTCCGCCGATAGCCTGGCCCAATTGACCCAATCCCAGGATAATCAGGCCATCGCCGAAGTTCTGATGCCTACTACAGCCCTGGAACAAACTATTTTTCTGATTTTTTCCTTTGCCCCTATTTTTCTATTCTTGTGGGCCTGGGTAGCGTGGGTTGAAAAACGCCCTTTTTGGACGATTGGTGTGGAAAAATCGGGGGCCGTTGCCAAATATTTGCGCGGCGTTCTGGTAGGATTGCTGATGTTTGTGGCAGCAGTGGGCATTTCCGCCGCATTTGGATTTATTGCTGTCGAAGAGGGTGGGCCGGCCCAGCCGCAGGGCTGGAGCGCGCTGGGCGGTGTATTGTTGGTGTATCTGGGCTGGACTATCCAGGGGCCTGCCGAAGAAGCGATTACGCGAGGGTGGCTGTTGCCGGTCATCGGCGCGCGTTACAAACCCATATGGGGTATCCTGATTTCGTCCGCGGTATTTATGGTTTTCCACAGCCTGAATCCAAACCTCAGTATCATCGCCTTTCTTAATTTGTTCCTGTTTGGGATTTTTACGGCGCTGTACGCGCTCTATGAAGGCGGGTTGTGGGGCATCTTCAGTATCCACGCCGTCTGGAATTGGGTGCAGGGCAATGTCTTTGGTTTTGAAGTGAGCGGCGGCGGGGCTGCCGGCGGCACCTTATTTGATCTCATGGAGGTCGGCCCCGATGTGGTTACCGGCGGTTCCTTTGGCCCGGAAGGCGGGCTATCGGTGACGGTGGTGCTGGTGGCGGCCTGTGCCGTTGTCTGGTGGTTGAGCCAACGACGGAGAGAATCGTCCCCCACTTTTTTGAGGGATAACCAATGACCTCAAATTCTGTTGGGCTTGGCGCTGTGGTGGCGATTGTTGACCAGGATCAGGTATTGTTGACCAGGCGGGAGGATTTCGAGGTTTGGTGTTTGCCCGGCGGGCACGTTGATCCCGGCGAGTCGGTGGCCCAGGCTGCGATCCGCGAGGCTAAAGAGGAAACAGGTTTGACGGTTGAATTACAGCGATTGGTGGGCGTTTACTCTCGATTGGAACAGCATCGGGCGATGCATTTGGTGATATTTGCCGCCACGCTTGTGGGCGGGAGACTGCACCCGCAGGTGGAGGAGGTGCTGGAATTGGCTTATTTTACCCCGCATGACCTGCCGGCTGATATGTTCTGGTGGCATCGTCAGCCGATTGCCGATGTATTTGCAGGGGTTGGTGGCGGTGTAGCGCGATCTTTTGAAACGATACCGCCGGAAGAAACGAATTCTCGCCGTGAACTGTACCGGCTGAGAGATGAGTCGGGGTTGTCTCGCCCGGACTTTTACCGACATTATTTTGAGCACAATGGCACCGGCAGCGTGAAATTAGAGGTTGGAGAGGTACCTTCTCAATAAACTGGGGTAGAGTTGGTTGAGCTTGTCGAAACCAACGGTCTTCGACAGGCTCAGACCTCGTTCCCCGGAATATTGAGATGATACTTGGAGGGTTATAAAAATCGGGAAGGTGGAGCAATATTGGCTTATCAACCTTCGTCGAGAGACCAATTTTCCAGACTTGGCACTATTTTCACCCTGGTGCCGATTTCGGCCCAGTTGAATAACGTCGCAGCATCATCATCATCCAAAATAACACAGCCGTAAGAAACGCGCTGGCCCAAAAAACCATCCCACAATTTGTAACCGGTGTGTTTCACAATGGGCAGGGCGTGGATACCGTTTTCCAGCGGGCCGGACCAATAGATGCCCATCCAGTAGGGCATATCCAGATTCCAGGTGCTGGCGTAGGCCACATCAATCTTGTCCAGAATTTCAAACTCGCCAAAGGCCGTATCGCGCCCCGGCTCACCCGTAGACACGATAAAATCGTAAATCAATTCGCCGTTTTCGTACACGTGCATGCGCTGTTCCGCCACGCCAACCACAATGATCGTATCGGGGGGGATTTCGGGCGATGGCGTGGCCAGGGGCGTTTGAGGGGCCTGGGCATATTCAATTTCGGCAATTTGCCGATAAGGTTCGTTGAGGTCGGGCCGCAGCTCAATAGCAGCTTCAAAAGCGGCGCGAGCCTGCGGCAGCATTCCGGCGGCGCGCAGGGCCAGCCCGTGATTGTAATGAGCGCTGAACAACAAATCGGTGACATTGGTGTAGCCGGCCTCTTTTGCTCGCACCGTTTCCAGCGCCAGGATGGCGTTCTGCCACTTGCCGTTTTGATAGTGCCGGATGCCGGCCAGATATTTCTCAGCCAGGCCTTTTTCCTGACGCGCCTGCGTGTGTTGCGGATCAAGGTCTAAAACGCGTTCAAAGTTTGCCAGCGCTTCGTCCACCCGACCTTTGTGGCGCAGCACCAGCCCCTGTTGTAAATAGGCATCCATCAATTGCTTTTCGATTTCTGGAGAATGGGGATTGAGGCGGTTAAATTCTTCTAAAATCGTGATGGTTTTCGCCCAATCGCGGTTGGCCTGGGCTTCTTGGAGAAGCGGTTTGTATCGCTCAAAAATAGCTTCTATTTCCGGCGTTGTGGAGTCTGAGGCAGCCAGATTGCCTTGTTTGGCCTGGACTGTTGTGTTCATTTCCAGAACCAGCCCTACAAACAACAAACTCAACCCGGCCAGCACCACGGAAATGATAAGGCCAAATGTGAAGGAATTGACGGTTCGAAACAAGGTTTGTGAAGACGTCAAGGGCGCCGATTTTGGTGGAGGTGATGCCGCGCTATTTGTCTCCGCTGTTGTGCGGGCGATTACCGGGGTTTTCCGGGTTTGGGGTTGATCAGAAAATCTATGAGCCACCCACTGTTCCGCCTGGAGCAGGTGGGGGTTGGCCGCGTTGATTTTTCGAGCCTGAGCCAGGGCCGCTTCGGCCTCTTTTTTGTCAGTTGCCAGGCCCGATAGCCAGAGCCACGCCGCCTGATTGACCGGCTGCCAGGCTACCACCTGGCGCAGCAAATCACGCGCTTCCAGTTTGCGCCCTGCTTTGGCCAGGTTGATGGCGTATTGAAGTTTATCGGCGGGTGAGGCCGGTTGGGTTTTGATGGTGTCTGTCACGTTCGCAACCGGATGAGATTTGTTTCTGGTTTTGCCAGGTTAGATTTATTATAATCAAAATAACCTCGAATTGCAATAGTTAACATAATTGAATAAACATTGTTCAAACTAATGTCCCATTGCTGGGGTATAGGCGCAATGCTATAATTATTTTACCTTCGGGGAGGAAATTTTCGGGCAAAATAATCCACCACGGATAGAGTTTGGCAGCCTGCCGGGCAATAATATGGATAACGCACCCAATCAACTTTATACAATCGAAGAAAACCTGCAACGCATTCCTTTTTTTAGCAGTTTGTCCACCGATGCGTTATCGGCGATTGCGGCCCGGCTCAAAAAACACCATTTTTTGCACGGCCAGGTGATTTTTGTGGAGAACAGCCTGGGCGATACCATGTATTTGATCGAGTCGGGCCAGGTGCAGGTATCGGTCCAGCCGGGCGAGGGCCAACCCCAAAAGATCATCAATTATTTGGGGCCGGGCAATTTTTTTGGCGAAATGGCCCTGCTGCTCAACCAGCGACGCTCCGCCACCGTCACCGTAACCCTCGATGCCGAGTTATGGGCTTTGAGCAAAGCCGATTTGGATGAATTACTGGTTGACCATCCAGAAATCGCCATCCAGATCACCCGGGAATTGAGCCGGCGGCTGAGCGATGTGGTGACAGACGTAAAAAAACGGGTGGGTTACAGCCTGGTGGCTGTGCTGGGCGATAGCGCCTGGAAACTGGCCGCGGCCATTCACCAACTCACCGGGCGGCGGGTTGTTTTGTTCAATTCAACCGAACAGGAATTGGCCGACCAACTGGGGCCTCAATTTGAGGGTGAGAATTTGGTGTTGCTGGAAGCGATGGAAAATCTTGCCAGCGATACCCTGGTTGAGACCTTAAGCATTTTAATGGATGGGTACGATTGGGTGCTGATGGCGCTTCCGCCCGGCTACAGCCAGGTGAATGCCAAAGCGGTTCAATTGGCCCAGGCCACCGTACTCCTGAATGCGGATGAAGAAGCGTGGATCAGGGATTCAGCATCGGGACCTGTTTTTTATTGCGATCTTTCCGCTTCGGAGGTTCACCGCACGGCAAGAAAAATTGCGGGCCGAACGGTAGGGTTGGCGCTATCAAGCGGCGGCGCGCGAGGCATTGCCCATGTGGGCGTGTTGCAGGTGCTGCAAGAAAATAATTTTCCTATTGATATGGTAGCAGGCACCAGCGCCGGCTCTTTATTTGGCGGATTGTACGCGTGCGGCCAGCCGTTGGCTGAAATGGCTGAGTTTGCCCGCAATCTGGAAAAATTGATCGATTTCAAAAGCGGATTGTGGGACCCCAAATTTGGTTTGCCCTGGAATGGCCTGATCAAAGGGAATTCTACCCTTAAATACCTGGCCGAGCAGTTCAATGAAGCCAGCTTTGCCGATACCCGCATCCCTTTTTACGTTGTTTCCGCCGATGTGGTTTCCGGTCGGGAAGTGATTTTTGAACAAGGCCCCCTGGCCGAAGCGGTGCGGGCCAGCATTGGCATCATTGGTATCTTTTCGCCCTATCCGTACCAGGGGCATTATCTTATTGATGGGGGGGCGGTCAATCCCGTGCCGGCCAATGTATTGGTGGAAAAAGGCGCCGACATCATCATCGCTTCCAGTGTCATCCCCCCGGTTGAAAAGGGCTGGCTGCTGGGCCAGGCAATGGACGGCCAAAAACCCCCCAATTTTTTTAGTGTATTGGGCAATATGATGGCCATTATGGAACGTGAAATCATCAAAACCCGGATGACGCCGGTTGATGTGTTGATCCAGCCCGGCGTGGAGATTTACACCTCGATGGATTATGATAAATCTAATGAATTCATTCAACTGGGCCGGGAAGCCGCAGAACGAGAATTGCCCGCGCTTAAAAAATTGCTAAATAGTTAGACCTTTTTGATAAATTGCGCTACGATTGAGAAGGACGTTTCTCAAAAAAAAGGGGAAGTTTTATCGGAGAATGGCTGATTTATTTTGAACGACAGCAAACCGCCGAAAGAAGTGGCGGAACTCAAAAATAAAATAAAAGAATTAGAAGCAGATTTTGCGGAAGCCCGGCACCGGCTGGCCAATTTGCAAGTGGTGCATGAAGTTGCTCAATCCGTGACCTCGGAGTTGAATCTGGCGCCCCTGCTTCATAAGATTGTCAGCGCGGTAGTGACGGTGATGAACGCCTCGGCAGGCTCTTTATTGCTGCTGGACGAATTGACCGAAGAGTTGGTCTTTGAAGTAATTGAGGGCGGCGGCGGCGCTCAATTAAAAGGCGTTCGAATCCCCCGCGATAAAGGCGTTGTCGGTTGGGTGGCCACCCATCGCAAACCCCTGTTGATTGATGATGTGAGTAAAGATGAGCGGTACTATCAGAGTATTGCCCAATCATTTGATTTGCACCTCACCTCGTTACTCTGCGTACCTATGATCTCTCGGAGTAAATTAATTGGCGTGTTGGAAGTTTTCCATACCACGCCCGGAACTTATTTTAACCTTCTCGATCAGCAGCTCATCACCACCTTTGCCAACCAGGCGGCCATTGCCATTGAAAATGCGCGGTTGTACGAAAGCCTCAAGCACGAACGAGATCACATTGTTGAAGTTGAAGACAAAGTTCGCAAACGCTTGGCGCGAGATTTACACGATGGCCCCACGCAGCTATTGGCCTCTATTGTGATGAGTTTAGGGTTTACCCAAGAACTTTTAAAGCGCTCTCCAGAGCATGCGTCTAAAGAAATCGAAGAAAGCGCAAGCGTTGCCGAACGCGCCCTCAAACAACTCAGAACGCTGCTTTTCGATTTGCGCCCGGTCATTTTAGAAACCCAGGGGCTGATCCCTGCCCTGGAAGTTTATGCCGAGCGGCTTCAAGAAACGGAAGAACTGAATGTTGTTTTGTCGTGCCGGGGAGAATTTGAACGATTGTTGCCCAAAGCAGAGGTGGCAATTTTTGCCATTGTGCAGGAAGCGGTAAACAATGCCAAAAAATACGCCGAGGCATCACGTATTGATTTGATCCTTGATGCGGAAACGAGCGGCGAAACGCTCGCCGTTTTCGTCAAGGATGATGGGGCCGGGTTTGATGTGCAATCTATGACATCGGGTTATGAGGAGCGGGGAAGCCTGGGGATGATTAACTCTCGTGAGAGAGCAGCTTCGATCAATGGCACCTTTACCATCCATTCAGAAAAAGGTAAAGGAACCGAGGTAATATTACGTATTCCGCTCAGTGAAAATCTTTTAGAACCATCAAAGGAATAACTCTATGGCCCTCTCCTTCTTTTTGCTTCTACTTCTCGGTCATTTAATTGGAGATTTTCTGTTACAGCCCTACTGGTTGGTGGTAGCCAAACGTCAGGGATGGAAAGGTTTATCTATCCATGTGGGGGTTGTTACGTTTGTAACGGCTATTTTGCTCTGGATATCGAATGTGCCAAATTGGTGGGTGTGGGTGATCGTCCTTTTTACCGGCCATTTGTTTATCGATCAGTTTCGGACATTTATTTTTACCGACACCAGTAAGGGCAAGGGGATCTGGCTGCTGGTAGCCGATCAGGTTGCGCATATGGTGTTGATTGCCTTGCTGGCCTGGGCTGCTACCGGCTGGACGGCAGCAGATTTACAAATTCTGTTTACGGCCGATGCCACAGATCAGCAGCTCCTGATGGTTTATTTGATCGGCGCGGCAACCTTGTTAGGCGTCGTTCCTGTGCTGGAAGTGGAAATGGCCGTCACCACCCTCTATTTTGCCGGCACCGACCTAAACGAAACGGTACGGGTTGATTTCTCCGACAGGCTTTTTGGGGGAATTGAGCGGTTGGTAGGGGGTTTTATTATTTTGATCGGCTTTGGCCTTTTTACGCCCCTGGTTTTTGTGCCCCGGGTGATTTACATGATCAGGCAAGGTCAGGCCAAAAACAATCCTATTCCCGTCATTGTCAAAGTTGTGGTCAGTTTTGTCAGCACACTTCTGGTAGCCATTGCCCTCAGTTTTATCCCTTTTCCTCTTCGCTTTTAGTCAGCGTTTTCCCCAATTGGGGCTTCCCCAGCCAGGTTCCTTTTGAGAGCCTGTTCAAACCACGTAACCAATTTGGATTTTTCCGGCTCGGGTAAAAATGCAGCCCGCGCTGCATTCAATATCATTTCCGGTAAAATTCGAAAAGGAACGCCTGCGCCCCGGGTAGCTACCAAAAATTCGTCCGTCAGGGTGGTGTTTGAAATAGAGGGATCGTCGGTGTTGATCGTCACCGGGATACCCAATTGATAGAAGGCGTACAAGGGGTGTTTGCTGAATCGGGGGATGATGGCCGTTTGAAGATTGCTGGTGGGGCACATCTCCAACGGAATTTGGGTTTGTTTGATCAAATCCAGCACGGCCAAATCTTCCTGCGCTCGAACGCCGTGCCCAATTCTGTCCGCTTCCAGTTTTTCTATCGCCTCTCTAACATTGTGAGGCGGTCCGGCTTCGGCGGCGTGGGCGGTAATATAAAGCCCCTGTCTTTTAGCCCACCGGAACGGCTCGACAAAATCGTGAAGGGGACAGTTAAGTTCATCCCCCGCAATGTCTATGGCCACAATGCCCTGGTCTTGCTTGTCGGCTGCAATTTCTACCAATTCCCAGGCATATTGCGGTTCCATCCGGTTGAAGGTAACAATGAGTCTAACCTGGATAGGATATTCTTTTTGGGCTTTGTTGGCGGCCAGTATGACCCAATCGCTCACCTCGGCAAAACTAAAGCCCTGGTTAAGCGCCAGCGCCGCCGGATTAAAGCGTAATTCAAGGTAACGAATGTTGTCCTGGGCGGCGTCGGCAATTGCTTCGTAAGCTACCCGGATAACGGCCTCCCGCGTGGAATAAAAGCGGCGCAAGAGTTTAAATTTGGCAATAAAACCCAGAAAATCGGGCGCATCATCAATCACCTGAACATAAGGGCGTAACTCTTCCAGGCCCCAACTGGGCAGGTCTACGCCGTGCTGATGAGCAATTTCAGACAGGGTAGACAGGCGCAGGCTGCCTTCAAGATGGCGATGCAAATCGATCTTGGGCAGGTTAAACAGAGTTCTCCGTAGGTCACGAAATGAGATATTCCCTTTTGTCTGGGGTTTACTCGTGGTCATAAAATGATAAGTCCAGCATACCGGATGGGTAATTTACCCGCATAATTTCATCGGATTACCATTTAATTCTTGAAATGAATAGGTTTGAAGTGAGGGTTGTATTTGGGTAGCAATATGGCGTGAGCAATCTCTACAACAATGAAAAAACCGATAAACATTTCGATCAGCATGGCCGAGGCGTCATAATCTATTCATTGTATTCTGTAATAAGCCAACGCCAATAGTGCCATGTCACGTAGACACTGATAGTGACTGCTATGGCCAGGGGTAGATGATACGCTACCAGCAAAAACCAGGGTGTTGTGATCCAAGCGGGAAACTCCATTGGACTTACAGCCGCCCTAACAACCACAATATGTACAACAACGCTTATCAGGCCAATAATCAGCGCCAGGTAGTAATAACGGTAAAGCGGGCGCATTCTTACCACGGCCCCAAATTTTTCGGAGAGCCTGGCTAAAACAAAAAGTAGGATAATTAACGAGATGGTACCAATGGTTCCTAATATTGACATCATTTTTAGCTAAGCGCGTCCACCCATCATTAATCTGAGGAGTAAAAACCCAAATATAATTACAATGGTCCCGCCCAAAAAGCGGGCTAAATCTCCCCAAATATCGCCGGTAATCGCCGGAGCCAGGGGCGTATACCGAAAAGCGGCGATAACAAATAATAAGATGGCTACCGGAAAGGTAAAATAATAAGATCGCTGCCCTGATTTCTTTTCGTAAAATTGGGCAATTTTAAACAAGGCCAGCAAAAGCAGACAAACGACACCCCAGGTATAAATGGTTAAGAAAAAAGTGATAATGGCTAAAGGACTATCAAATTCCGGCATCGGGTAAACTTATCGTTTTACAAAAGCTTCAACAAAGGAATCTGCCATACGGCGTGGACTGCCACTTAAAATTCCTTCTCGTCCTTCAAATTTAGATTGTACTTCAATACCGTTGCTAACAATATCATATTGCCGAATGTCTTTAGCATGGTCGCTGCCGCGCATTTTCAAAATCAACAGCGCTTTTTGTATCGCCGACTCAATTTCGACATAGCGCATAATAAGGTACGAATCTACCACAAAACTTAAATGCGCATCTTCTGTTGACTCTCCGAGCAGGGCCGGGCTTTCTCGGGTGAGAATGCTGGTTAAATTATGGCGTTTGAGCGCGTTGATAAAGGCAAATTCCAGGCTGCGTAATTCTACCGGGTCCTGAGAGAGGCGAGAAAAATGGGTCATGCTGTCTACCACCACCCGGCGCACGCCCATTTCATTAACATAGTTTTCAATCATCCCCCCGACGCTTTCAATATCCAGGCGGCTGACTTCCGGGCTGGTCATCATTACTTTGAGCATGCCTTGTTTTTCCAGCTCAACAAAGTCCCAACCAAAAGAAGCCGCATCATAGTAGTATTGCTGGGGGAACTCTTCAAAGGTGAGGATTAAACCGGGTTCGTTTTCTTTAACTATTCCGTTGTATATAAATTGCATGCCCAGGGTTGTTTTGCCGGTTCCAGGGGCACCTTCAACCAGGTTGGCAGTTTCTGGAATGAAGCCGCCGCCTAACATTTCGTCCAGGCCTTTGATCCCTGTTTTTACCCTCTGCATAAATGAGTACTCCTTATATTTAAGTATTCAGCCGCTGCCTGCACATTTCATCGGCAAGAAAGTGTTTTTTTGTGGCAGTATATCGAAAAATATTAAAATGGTTGGGATTTGAATGAATCTGATCGCCGGCAATGATTAAACTGAACACTTCGAAATTTTCGGTTTGGCTAACTGACTATCGCATTCCACGGATAATATGGTAGACGGCTTTGACCCTAAAATGCCTGTCTTCACAGGCCAGGATGAACTTATCAACCAGGGCGCGCATCGTTTCATCCGTTGATAAAGAGTAAATGGAAGTCTCGTTCAGGGTTTTCTTTTGCATAATGCCACTTTCAACCAGGTCTTCTAACTCTGGCCTTACCGCTTCTGCGTTTCTGCCCGCGTATTTGGCAATATTTTCTACCGTATCTGCCGTATGCGGATTTTCATAGAAAAACCTGACCAGGTCCCACTTAATAAAGGAGTTTACTTTTTTCTTGACAAAGTCAAGTAATGTGGGGTCCATATCGTCCATCAATCGAGTTGTGAAGTCATCGTTATTCGCAGTCAAAGTTCTTCCCTCCTTTGACTAGAAGAATTTACACTCATAATTTTGCCCACCCTTAGAAATTAAGATAAGTTCTCAAATTGAAACTGTTTTTGTACGGATTTAATTATCGCCTTTTATCTTATCACTTTCATCCAGAAAATGCAACAGTATTTAAAGCTTGTGGGGCGATATGGCTGACAATGACTTTATCGCCGGCGCGCCCTGGCTCGTTTCTTACGTGATTGGCCGCCTTGTTTTTGTGGGATTCCATCCGCCTCCTGCGCTTTTTTCCCATTTACTCCGGCCAGATCTGATTTCATGTGGCAATGTTTATATTTTTTCCCACTGCCACACCAGCAGGGATCGTTGCGGCCGGGTGTTTTTTCAACCCGCACCGGGGCCGGCGCTTTTTTAGCCGCACCCGGCGTTTCCGCTTGCATCTGGCTGGCGGCTCTGGCATCGGGATGTTCGGCCTGGAGTTTCTGTGGCCGGGGGGCTTCTGGCTGAATAGCCGGATGGTAAATCTTGCGAACCACCTCTTCTTGAACTGCGGCCCGGAGTTGGCCAAACATATCATAGGCATCGCGCTTGAAGGCCACCAGCGGATCTTGCTGGCCGATGGCACGCAAACCAATCCCCTGGCGCAGTTCATCCAGCGCCGTCAGGTGCCGAACCCACAACGTGCTGACAATTTGCAGCATCAACTGTTTTTCGTACCTTCGCATTTCTTCGGGCGTTAGCGCTTTTTCCAGCTTTTCGTAATTTTCTTCGGCAATCTTCAGAATTTGAGATTCTATGTCTTCAGGCGGCATATTGGCCCAGGTGTTAGAAGTGAGCGAAGCTGGCAGGGGGGTGATGGTGCGTACCGCGTTGTAAAGCGCGGCCAAATCCCACTCTTCCGGGTCTTCGCTGCTGGTCAGGCTCTGCACCAACTCCCGGAGATGGGTGTCGATCATCGTCAGGATGCTCTCTTTGATGCTGGGGCTGCTCAAAATCCGGCGGCGTTGGGCATAAATTACCTCCCGCTGTTGGTTGATAACATCATCATATTTGAGCAGGTGTTTCCGAATATCAAAGTTATGGCCCTCCACCTTGGTCTGCGCATTTTCAATAGATTTGCTGACAATGCCTGCTTCAATGGGCACGTCGTCTTCCACGCCAAACCGTTCCATTAAATTGGCCACATTCTGGCCGCCAAAGCGGCGCATCAAATCATCTTGCAATGAAACAAAAAAGCGGCTGGAGCCGGGATCTCCCTGGCGGCCGGCGCGCCCACGAAGCTGGTTGTCAATCCGGCGCGCTTCGTGGCGCTCGGTGCCCACCACGTGCAGCCCGCCCAATTCTTTGACCATCTTCTTGTTTTCGGCCACTTCTTTTTCCCACTTGGCCAGCGTTTTTTGCCACAGATCAGGGTCCACCTCGGTGAGATCAATCCCGCGTTTACGCAGTTCGTCCCGGGCCAGGCCCTCGGCGTTGCCGCCCAGCAAAATGTCAACCCCACGCCCGGCCATATTGGTGGCAATGGTGACCATACCGGGCTGCCCGGCCTGGGTGATAATGTTGGCCTCTCGCTCGTGCTGTTTGGCGTTGAGCACCTCATGCTTAACGCCCTGGCGTTCCAGCATGCGGGAGAGATATTCAGATGTTTCAATGGCAATGGTGCCAACCAGCACCGGCTGGCCGGCCTCTTGCCGTTCTTTGATCTCTTCCACAATCGCCTTGAATTTGGCCTGCGGATTTTTATAGATTACGTCGGGGTAATCCAGCCGTTTGTAATAAAACTCACCGTTGTCGGGGCTGCGGTAGGTGATGGCTTCGGCCCCGTCAATTTTACCTGTTTCTTTGAGTAGTTCTCCCCGCAGGGCGCGATATTCTACGTTGGTGGGCAGCACGCTGACATCCAGATCGTAGATGTCGTTAAATTCTTCCGCTTCGGTTTCGGCGGTACCGGTCATGCCGGCCAGCTTGTTGTACATGCGGAAAAAGTTCTGGAAGGTGATGGTGGCCCAGGTAAAGCTCTCGTGGCGCACGTGAACGCCTTCTTTGGCCTCGATGGCCTGGTGCAGCCCCTCGCTGTAGCGCCGCCCGTGCATCAGCCGCCCGGTAAATTCGTCTACAATGATAACTTCGCCGTTTTGTACCACGTAGTCAACATCTTTTTTGAATAACACCTGGGCGCGAAGCGCATTGTCCAAATAAGGGGTCATAGCCGCGCTTTCGCCTTCGTACAGGTTTTCCACGCCCAGCGTGTTTTCCATTTTTTCAATGCCCCGGTCGGTCAGGTAGACCACTCGAGATTTTTCGTCCACCACGTAATCGCCATCCGGCTCGCGTTCTTCATCATCAACGCTTTCCTGGCTGCTGGCTTTGAGCGGGCGCACTAATTGGGCAAATTTTTGGTACAGCTCGCTGCTTTCCTCGGCCTGGCCGGAAATAATCAAGGGCGTCCGCGCTTCGTCGATAAGAATGTTGTCTACCTCGTCGATGATGGCGTAGTGCAGCTCGCGCTGGGTGGTTAGGCTCAAATCCGGCACCATGTTGTCGCGCAGGTAGTCAAACCCAAACTCGTTGTTGGTGCCGTAGGTAATATCGCAGGCGTAGGCTTCGTGGCGGGTGATGGGCTCCAGGTGCTGGTAGCGGTCGTCCTCGTTGTGATAATCGGGATTGTATTTGAACGAGGCTTTGTCAACGCCGCCGTGACCCGCGCTTTCAATTACCGCCACGCTGAGGCCCAACAGGTGATAAATCGGCCCCATCCACTGGCAGCCGTATTTGGCCAGATAATCATTCACCGTGATCAAGTGCGCGCCGTGGCCCGCCAGCGCGTTGAGCACCAGCGGCATGGTACCCACCAGGGTTTTCCCTTCGCCCGTGCGCATCTCTACCACGCGGCCCTGGTGCAGCAGGGCGCCGCCCACAATCTGAACCTCATAATGCACCAGGCCAATGGTGCGGCGGCTGGCCTCGCGTACGGCGGCAAACACCTGAGGTTGAATCTCGGCCAGCAACTCATCCTCTAATTTAAGAAGTTGTTTTTCGGCCTGCTCCAACTGTACTTCCAACCGCTGCCGTTCCTGCCGGATGGCGGCGTCGTGTTGTTGTCTGATGGCATTGACTTCTTCGCGCTGTTCGGTGGTGGCGTCAACAATATTTTGCCGAAAATCGACCATCATTTGCCGCAGGTCGTCATCGCTCTTGTTTTTCAACTCGTCGGCCAGCGTGTTAGCGGCTTCAACCAACGGGGTTAGCTTGTTGATTTCTTTTTGGTGCGGATCACCAAAAATACCTTGAATAATATTTTTAAACATAACCTTGGAAACTCCTGTTCCATCCTTTCAAGACGTCATACACGTAGATTGTACCACAATCGGCGGTGCTACCCAAGAAGTACCGATTGATTAACTTTGGGCACCGCGCTGGAATATGGCGAAGGATTTAATGAATGGCATTGCCGCCACGCCGGATGGCAATTATCTGTTGACCATTCATTCTTCCAGCGGCAGCTTGTATCGCATTGATGTGGCCAGCCAGGAAGTGATCCAGGTTGATACCGGTGACGCCGATCTAACCGCCGGCGACGGCATTTTGTTGATTGAGGATACGCTGTATGTGACCCGCAATAGTTTTGGCGAAATTGTTCCGGTCACGATGGGCCGGAGAGGCCATCACCGATCCATCCTTTATTTTCCCCACCACAATTGCCCACGTTGACGGTTCTCTACTGGTGGTCAACTCTCAATTCAACAATCGCGGTAACTCTCCCGAACTGCCGTTTACGGTATCGTGGGTAATGTTGCCATAATCAAAATCCAAAACAAAATGACGAGTGGCGAGTGATTCACTTCTCACTCCTCACGCTAACGTTGCGCAGTTTGCCGCTGGTGAGGATTTTGATGATAAATTTTCTCTAGTTGCGGCACCAGCGTATCCCAACCGTAGCCGGCTCTGGCAAAATGTTGCCCGGCCAGGGCCAGTTTGGCGCGGAGCGTGGGTGATTCCAGCAACTTTAGAACTTCTTCGGCAAACGATAGCGGATCATCGGCCAGAAGAAGTTCTTTGCCGTTAACCACCGGGAAACCCTCGGCGCCAACCGTGGTAGAAACAATCGGTTTTTGCATGGCCATCGCTTCCAGCAGTTTTAGCCGGGTGCCGCCCCCCACCCGCAGCGGCACTACATAAACCCTGGCGCCGGCCAGGTAGGGATGCACCTGATCTACAAAACCGGTGATGGTGATGGTGGGATCATCGCGCAATACGTCCAGACGCGGATGGGGCCGCTGGCCGACCACAGCAAAGGTGGTTTGAGGGCGTTTGGCCTGGATCAGGGGTAAAACTTCGTTGGCAAACCAGAGAACCGCATCAATATTGGGGCGAAAGTCCATTTTGCCGATAAAAACGAGATCGTGCAGAATCGATGGCCCCCGGTAATGAAGGTAGGCCGCCAGATCAACGCCGTTGGGCACCACGGTGATGGGCGCGCTGGGGGCTACATTGCGCAGCGCCACTTTATCGGGCGCAGACATCGCCACCGTGTGGTCAACCTGCTGGAGCAGTTGCGCTTCATACCGCCGCAAGCGATGCCACTGCATCCAACTGTAGAAGGCCGCTATCCAGCGGCGTGGATTTTTGATGTCGGCTTGAAACGCGCGCTGTTGTAAGATCCATTCGGCGTTGTGCGCGTCGTAAATGATCAAGGGACGCGGCTGGGCAGCTTTGATGGTGGGCAGGTAGGGCGTCATCTCGATGCCTTCAATCTCTACCACATCAAACGATTCCCCACTCAAACGCTCGGCCAGCCGTTGGTTTAATACCGGCGACCACAGCCGCCAACTCATATCCGGTCGAGAAGTAGCCAGCAGTTGCCGGAGCCGCAGCCCGGTGCTGCGCGGTGGAACCGGAATAGTTTCTACCCACTCGCATAGATCGGGCAAAGGGCCGGGATCATCAGCATCTTGATCCGGCTCCAAAAACGTCAATACCGAAACCCGGTGCCGTTTGGCCAGTTCTTTTACCAAATTGAAATTACGAAGGGTAGTGCCCTGGTGAGGTGGATAGGGACGCTGGGGCGTTAACAGTAAAATTCGCATAAGTCAAAAAACTCGGCGAATCAGCGAGGTGGCGAATCAGCGATTCTATCAGAAGATGTGTTCTGGTGAAAAATTTTATAACAGGGTCTTCGCTGACTCTTGGAATCGCTGACTTCGCTACTCACTTCCTAACCCGGACAAAGCCGCGTTGCTTCCAAAGCCGGAACCAAAAAGAAACGTGTTGCTGGAAATTTTTGTTCAAGCCGCTGCGCTTCCAAGCGTACCAGAATTTCACTGGTTAGGCCCTACTTTATGATAAACCTCTAGCGTCTTCTGGGCGGCTTCCAGCCAGGAGAAGTTATTGGCGCGTTTGAATCCTTTTTCTATCAAATCTTGCCGCAATTCCTCTTCGGTGAGCAGCCGCCACAGCGCGACGGTTAACCCATCAACATCATGCGGATCAATCATCAAGGCGGCATCCCCCACCACTTCCGGCAGAGCAGAGGTGTTTGAGACAATGACCGGGGTGCCGCAGTTCATGGCTTCCAGCGGGGTCAGGCCAAACCCTTCGTAAAAAGAGGGATGAACCAGCAGCCGGGCGGCATTGTACAGATACACCAGATCGTGAGAGGGTACGCGCCCCAAAAAGGCCACGTTTTTCTCCAGGTTGAGGTTCTCTACCGTTTCGTAAACTTCTTCCCACAGCCAGCCCTTGGAGCCGGCCAGCACCAGCACTTCGTCCCGTTTATAATCATCCAGCAGCCGCCGAAAAGCCTGCAACAAGCCGGGAAGATTTTTACGCGGTTCTATGGTGCTGACAAAGAGAATAAAATCTCTGTCCAGCTTGTATTTTTCCTTGACCACCTGTTGAGCTTCGTCCAGAGGAACGGGCCGGTAGATAGGATTGGCGGCTTCGTGGATCACCGAAATCTTCTTCTCCGGTACGCCGAGCATTTTGATGCTGTCTTGCTTGGTGGTTTCCGAAACGGCGATGATGTGGTCGGTATTGCGCCAGGCGTGATCAATCTGGCCGTAATAACGGGCGCTTTCTTTGGTGAGAAAGTGGGGGTAAAGCAAAAAAGCCAGATCGTGAATGGTAATCACCGATTTGCATTTGCGCCGAAACGGCGGAATAAAATCCGGGCTGTGGAGCAAATCTAACCCCAGCCGGGAAATTTCAAAACTCAATGCCGGTTGTTCAAACCGGTTATGGCTGGGGGTCCATAATGATTTTCTTTCAAAACCGTTGGTGTTGATAAGCGTGGATTGATCTTTTCGACTTTGCAGCAAAACAAACATATCGTCTTGCGGTTCAAGGCGGGCCAATGCCTCGGTAAGTTGAATAATATATTGACCAATTCCCGCTCGATTATAAAATACTAAACGTGCGTCGATCCCAATGCGCATAAAACCTGCATCCCTTCTTTTCTTCTCCTCAAAAAGGTACCTTCTCAATAATCTGGGGCAGAGTTGGTTGAGCTTGTCGAAACCAACGGTCTTCGACAGGCTCAGACCTCGGTCCCCCGAAATATTGAGAGGATACTCAAAAAGAACAAAAAAGCCCCCTATTCTGCCTTTCGCCGGCATAGGAGGCATCATTGACCCTGAGTAATATACCACTAATTCAGAGCAAGGTCAAAAAAGTTGGGATTACCTTGGCTCTTTGAAAATTGTAAAAACCGGCACTATGTGGCAAGTAGTCCAACCAATATATAACTTTATGTCAAGTGTACCTTGACAAATTCAACTAACTATGCTAAATTGTGACCCAATTCAATCCAAAAGACTGCGACCGGGAAAAGTAACGCTGCAACCGGCGTTCAGAGAGCCACCGGCAGGTGCGAAGGTGGCACGTACGAGCAGCGTGAATGGCCCCGCGAGTTGCGCCCCAAAAGTTGATTGCCAATGAGTAGGCGGCGACGGAGACTCCACCGTTATCTGGGAGCCGGATATCTAAATTTTTATTCAAATTCGAGTAAAAATCCGTATCTGTAGAGTGAGACTGGCATACGCGATTTCCTTGTGTGTTTCACATAAGGAGTTTTTTTTAAAGTGGCCGGTCTAACCGGGGTGGCACCGCGGGAGCAAACCCTCTCGTCCCTGAAAATCTTTGAAAAAGGTTTTTAGTGGCGAGAGGGTTTTTTGTTTTCAACAAAACCAGGAGAGAAATTATGTATAACCCCCCTTTAGAACAAATTGAACAATTGGCCCGGCAAGGGAACCTGATTCCCGTTCACCGCAACCTGCCGGCAGATATGGAAACACCGGTCAGCATTTATCTCAAACTCCAGGATGAGGGGCCGTGCTTTTTGCTGGAGTCGGTGTCGGGCGGCGAGCAGGTGGCCCGGTACTCCTTTATCGGCGTGCGCCCGCGCGGCGTATTAACCGCTTTTGGTGATACGGTGCAGATTACCGGCGAGGGCCACGGACGCACGGCAAAATTGGAGAAAGATCAGGACCCGTTGGATATTTTAAAGGCCGAGATGGGCAAATATACCCCGGTCCGGCTGCCCGATCTGCCCCGGTTTATTGGCGGCGCGGTCGGCTTTATGGGGTACGATGCCGTTCGTTATTTTGAGCGATTGCCCGATGAAAATATTGATGAACTCAACCTGCCGGATGTGGCGTTTTTACTGGCTAATACGCTGGTGGTGTTCGACCACGCTCGCCAGCGCATTCAGGTTGTCTCCAATGTTGATCTGACCCGCGGCGATGTCCGCACCGCCTATCGCCGGGCCGTGGCCCGCATCGACGAGGTGGTGGCCCGGCTGAACGCGCCGCTGCCGGATGTGCCCGCGCCGCGTGATGTGCCTCACAACGGCCTGGAAGCGAATTTCACCCTGGATGAGTACAAAGACGTTGTCAAAAAGGCCAAAGAATACATTGCCGCCGGCGATATTTTTCAGGTGGTGCTGTCGCAGCGGTTATCGCGCCAAACTTCGGCCCACCCCTTTGGAATTTACCGGGCGCTGCGCATGCACAACCCCTCACCCTATATGGTGTTTATGCGCTTTCCCGGCGGCATCGGCAGCCCACCGCTGCACGTAATTTCGGCCAGCCCGGAGATGCACGTGCGGCTGGAAGAAGGCGAGGCCGAGCTGCGCCCCATTGCCGGCACGCGCTGGCGCGGTCAAACCGAAGAGGAAGACGCCGCTTTGGCGGAAGAACTGCTGCAAGATGAAAAAGAGCGGGCCGAGCACGTGATGCTGGTTGATCTGGGCCGCAATGATCTGGGCCGGGTGTGCCGTTACAACTCCGTACGGGTTGATGAAATGATGGTAATTGAACGGTACTCTCACGTGATGCACATTGTCTCGGATGTGCGCGGCCAGGTGAATCCCGGTTTTGATGCCTTTGACCTGCTGCGGGCCACCTTCCCGGCGGGAACCGTGAGCGGCGCGCCCAAAGTGCGGGCAATGGAAATTATCGACGAGTTAGAAAACACGCGCCGGGGATTGTACGCCGGGGTGGTGGGCTACATCGGTTACGACGGCACCATGGATTCTTGCATTGCCATCCGTACCGTGGTGATGCAGGGGGATCGGGTCCATATTCAGGCCGGCGGCGGCATTGTGGCCGATAGCGATCCACAGCTTGAATACGAGGAAAGCTGGAACAAAGCGCGCGCCCTGGCCGAGGCCGTGGCGTACGCGGAACAAAACGAAAAATAAATCCGGTTTTAATGGAGGCTGCAATGATTTTAATGATTGATAATTACGACTCTTTTACCTATAATCTGGTGCAATACCTGGGTGAATTGGGCCAAGAAATAAACGTATACCGCAACGATGCCATTACGCTGGATGAAATTGCCGAATTGAAACCCGACCAGATTGTCATTTCGCCGGGGCCGGGCACGCCGGATGACGCGGGTATCTCGTTGGAGTTGATCAAGCGATTTCATCAACAGGTTCCTGTCCTGGGCGTTTGCCTGGGTCACCAGGCGATTGGACAGGTATTTGGCGGCCAGGTGGTGCGGGCCGGCAACCTGATGCACGGCAAAGTATCGCCCATTGAGCATAACAAGGCCGGAATTTTCCATAATTTACCCAGCCCTTTTATCGCCACCCGCTACCATTCGTTGATTCTGCCGGAACCGCTGCCCGATTGCCTGGAAATCACCGCGCGTAACCAGGAAGACGGCGAGGTGATGGCCCTGCGCCATAAAGAATATCCTACAATCGGGGTTCAGTTTCACCCGGAGTCTATTTTAACCGAATACGGCCATGAAATCTTGCGCAATTTTTTGGAAATTGAAGCGCCCCGCTTGAAAGTGGCTCCGCCGGTAGCCTCGGATAGCGGCGTCATCATGCCCATCAAAACGGCCATCAACCGGGTGATGAGCGGCCAATCGCTCACTGCGGACGAAGCCGAGGCGGTGATGTCGCAGATCATGGCCGGCGAGGCCACTCCGGCCCAAATTGGCGGTTATTTGATGGCCCTGCGCGTCAAAGGCGAAACCGTGGAAGAGATTACCGGCAGCGCCCGCGCCATGCGCCGCTCATCGGTGAAGGTGACGCCGGCCACGCCTGCCGAACAACTGGTGGATACCTGCGGCACCGGCGGCGATGGCTCCGGCACGTTCAACATCAGCACCACCGCCGCATTTGTGGTGGCCGGAACCGGCCAAAAGGTAGCCAAACACGGCAACCGCGCCGCCAGCAGTAAAAGCGGCAGCGCCGATGTTCTGGCCGCCTTGGGAGTCAATCTGGAACTCACGCCGGAGCAGGTGGCCGAGGCGATTGATGAAGTAGGCATCGGGTTTCTTTTTGCCGTTAAACACCACCCGGCCATGAAACACGCCATTGGCCCCCGCCGGGAACTGGGTGTGCGCACCATTTTTAATGCGCTTGGCCCGTTAACCAATCCTGCCGGCGCGAAATCGCAGGTAATTGGCGTGTATGATGAGGCGCTGACCGAACCGCTGGCCCGGGTTCTGGGCGAATTGGGCTGCCGGGGCGCGTTTGTTGTCCACGGGCACGGCGGGTTAGATGAGTTGACCACCACCGGCCCCAACCGGGTGAGCTGTTTGCAGCATGGTCAGGTGGTGACTCAGCTGATCGATCCGATTGACCTGGGCTTCAACCGGGCCGAACCAGCCGAATTGTTGGGCGGCACCGCCGAAGAAAACGCTCAGATCACCCGTGGGATTCTTTCCGGCCAAACCAACAGCGCCCGGCGGGATGTGGTGGTGTTGAACGCGGCGGCGGCGCTGGTGGCGGCAGGCCGGGCCAATGATC
Organism: uncultured Caldilineaceae bacterium; assembly: GCA_964612485.1. Lineage (GTDB taxonomy): Bacteria > Chloroflexota > Anaerolineae > 4572-78 > J111 > JAFGNV01. The sequence continues at coordinate 27,165 of CAZTFF010000011.1, read as the reverse complement.
TGGCCGAAGGAATCAACCAGGCTGCCGAAAGCATAAACAGCGGCGCGGCCCTGGATGTAATGGAACGATTTATAGCTTTTACCCGGCGGTTTCAATGAGCATTCTTGACGACATCATCAAATACAAACGCACCGAAGAATTGCCGCGCCGGATGGCGGCGCGTAAGCCGGCTATGGTCCAGGCCGAAGCGGCGCTGGTTCCCCGGCCCAATGATTTTGTGGCCGCGTTGCGGCGCAGCAACCGGGTGGCGTTGATTGCCGAGGCCAAAAAAGCGTCTCCCAGCAAAGGGCTGTTGCGGCCCCGCTTTGATCCGTTGGAATTGGCAGCAACCTATGTTGAAAACGGCGCGGCGGCGGTCTCGGTATTGACCGATACCAAATATTTTCAGGGCCGGCTGGAATATCTGACGCAGATCAAGCAGCAGGTAAAACCGGCGCCGGTTTTGCGGAAGGATTTTATTTTTCACCCGTACCAAATTCACGAAGCGCGAGCCGCCGGCGCCGATGCATTGTTGTTGATTGCCGCGGTGCTGAAAGATAAAGAGTTGGCCGATCTGCTGGCTTTAACCCGCAAATTGCAGATGACGGCGCTGATCGAGGTTCATAATCAGGCAGAGTTGGCGCGGGTACTGCCGCTGGAGCCGCGTTTGATCGGCGTGAACAATCGTGATTTGCGCGATTTTTCGGTGGATTTGAACACTTGCATAGAACTGCGCCGGCACGTGCCTCCCGAAATTTGTTTTGTGGCGGAGAGCGGCATTCATACCGCTGCCGATGTGGCCCGGTTGGCTCAAGAAGGAATTGATGCTGTTTTAGTGGGGGAAGCCCTGGTCAAAGCGAAAGATGTTGGCCGAAAAGTGCGCGAATTGCTCAATTACTCGTAGAGGTTGAAATTTGTGGAGAAAGTGAGGATGTATTCGACATAAACTCTGTCCGGCCATTATCCGGTTCGATTTCTTGCCCATCCGGCACGTGGCGAAGAATTGACGGCCGATTGTCCGGGCCTTTCCCGTCAACTGCCTGGAAAATATGGAGCGGTTTGGTGCGGCCTTTGACCCGTTTTTTGCCCAAGTCTTGATAAACAAAGTTCTGTTTGGCCTTGTGATAAACAGATGTGTCAACCAGCACCTGGCCCCATTCGGCTTTTTGCATCAGGCGGGCCGCCCGGTTGACAACATCACCAATTACAGTATATTCTCGTCGTTTCTTTGCGCCCAACGGCCCCATAAAGAGGGGGCCGGCAGCCAGTCCGGCCTGGATGTCGAGCCTGTGTTGGCCGGCAACATGCCTGAGCGCCAGCGTGCTGGTCACGGCGCGGGCCTCATTATCTCTGGCCGTGAAGGGGGGTTCGCCAAAGAGGATGAGGAGCACGCTGCCTTTGTCGCCAACATTGAGTTTGTTGATGTTGCCCTCGTAATGGCCAAGGATGGTCTGAACATCTTGGAGAAAATGGTTCAACCGAGGCCCGGCGTCTGAATCGTGGGTGTAGTCGATGCCGGTGAAGCGAAAAAAACAGACGGTCATGGATTTGAGTTGGGCGTGTGGTTCTTCTTGACCGTTGGTGAAGGCGTTGGCGATCACTGCCGGAATGTAATTATGTAAATGTGCGGCGGCTTGTGTTGCGGCGGATGAGTCCAACTGAGACCAATCAGGCACTACCAATGATTGCGGCGGTAAAGTACTCCACAGGTGGGTAATCCGGTAAAAACCCGGTACAGCCGTTTGCTCGCCGATGAGGTAAGATTGCGGGAGAGGCACAAGATGCCCGTTGGCCAGATGAATCATTTGCCGGGCGCGGTCGTAATCCAGGCCGTGAGCCAGATTCCAGATAGTTTGATCTACCACAATTTCACCGGCTTTGGCCAGTTTTTCGGCCTGGCTCATCCGCGACATCGGTTGGCCGGCCAGCACATATTCCAGCCGGCTCTGTTTGCCTCCCGCGTGAACTTCCAGAACTTCGCCGGCGCTGATGCCCACTTTCATTTGCAGGTCAAAGTCGCCTCGACTGGTTGAGATAATGGTAAACCCGGCAATGGTTGATTGCATGGCAAAAGCGGCCTGGAGCGCGCGCCAGATGGTGGGAATCATATCTTTGGGTTGGTAGGGCCAGATGAGGCTGAGCGCATCGCCATCAAAACAAACCACCTGCCCGCCGTGAGACTCAATGGTAGTAATGAGCGACTCAAACACCCGGTTCAAAATAGCATTGAGTTCTTCGGCCCCCTGAACACCATTGGCCGCCAGCGCCTCGGCCAGCGGGGTAAAGCCGGAAATATCGGCAAACATCGTTACGGCCTGAAATCTCCGAGACGTGCCCTCAGGCGTGAGATAGGGATTTTGAAAAACCAGTGTAGACACAGGTGGAGGCGCGTATACACTCAAAGTTTGCAATTGTTTGATGATTGACATATCGGATCAGTTCCTGTGGCAATAAGAACGCGCGTTGTGTAGAAGTGATCAATACCCATTGATAGCCTTACCAGGTAAGGTTAAAGTAAAAATGCAAGAACCTGATATGAAAAAAATATAAAAATGGTTTCAATTCTTGGTTGCAAAACGTTTTGAAAAATCTGAAAGAAATGGAAATACCCAAACTATAGGAAAAAAGTCCTACTGGCTGACGCTTCTAGTATACGTCTAATGGGTTCATAGAGCAATTTTTGTTAAAATGCTTAAAAGAGAAGGAGATCGCCTTCAAATGTGCCAGGTAAAGATTTGTGGGCTAACCAATTTTGATGATGCGTGGGCCGCGGCGCAGGCCGGCGCCGACTTTCTGGGGTTTATTTTTCACGAACCCAGCCCGCGTTATGTGTCGCCGGAAACGGCGGCAAAGATTGTGTCTGGTGTCAGGGGTGCGGTGTCAAGTAGATTGCCCCAATTTGTGGGGGTGTTTGTTAATTCACCGTTGGAAATGGTGAAACAAATCCTTGCGGAATGTGGGTTGGATATGGCCCAGTTGCATGGAGATGAGTCGCCGGAATTTGTGAACCAATTTGAAGGCCGGGCGTACAAAGCCCTTCGACCCCAATCGTTGGAGGAAGCCGAGCTGCTTACCACAAAATATCTTTCCTCTGCTGCCTACACCTCTACGCCTTGCTTTTTGCTCGACGCCTACCACCCCACGCTGTACGGGGGCACCGGCTATGTCACCGATTGGACGATGGCCGCCGTCATCGCGGCAAAATATCCCCTCATGCTGGCCGGCAGCCTCACCCCGGACAATGTTGTTGAAGCCATTCACGCAGTGAACCCGTGGGGCGTTGATGTCAGCAGCGGGGTGGAGGCGGGAAAAGGCAAAAAAGATCACCACAAGGTGCAGGAATTTGTTCAGGTGGTAAAAAACACGCAAATTAATTAAGGAGAGGTTTTATGCAAAAAGGAAAATTTGGCCCCTACGGCGGCCAGTTTGTGCCGGATACGTTGATGTCGGCGTTGGATGAGTTGGAAACCGCCTATGCGGCGGCAAAAACTGATCCCAAATTCCAGGCCGAACTCAGTCATTTGCTCAAAACCTACGTGGGCCGGCCCACGCCGCTCACCTACGCCGGGCGTTTGACCCGCTACCTGGGCGGGGCCAAAATCTATCTCAAACGGGAAGATTTGGCGCACACCGGCGCGCACAAGATCAACAATGCGCTGGGGCAGGCGCTGTTGGCCCAACGGATGGGCAAAAAACGCATTATCGCCGAAACCGGCGCGGGACAGCACGGCGTGGGTACAGCCACCGCCTGCGCGTTGCTGGGGCAGGAATGTGTGGTGTATATGGGCGAAGTGGATATGGCCCGCCAGCAGCCCAACGTGTTCCGCATGCGCCTGTTGGGTACCGAGGTGCGCCCTGTGAGCAGCGGCAGTCGTACCTTAAAAGACGCCATCAACGAAGCCATCCGCGATTGGGTGACAAATGTGCGCGACACCTACTATTTGCTCGGTTCGGCGCTGGGACCGCACCCGTACCCCACCATGGTGCGCGATTTCCAGAGCGTAATTGGCCGTGAAGCGCGGCAGCAAATCCTGGAACTTGAAGGCCGCTTACCGGACTTTTTGATCGCTTGCGTGGGCGGCGGTTCCAACGCCATTGGCCTGTTCCATGATTTTATAGACGACAAAAATGTGGAGATGCTCGGCGTCGAGGCCGGCGGCAGTGGTATAGAGTCCGGTAAACACGCAGCGCGTTTTGCTCCCCCGCCCGCCGATAGCAGCGCGCCGGTTCAATCCCGTTTGGGCGTGTTGCAGGGCACTAAATCTTACGTGCTGCAAACGCCCGACGGCCAGATTGCCGAAACCCATTCCATTAGCGCCGGGTTGGATTATGCCTCGGTTGGGCCGGAACACGCCTGGTTGCGCGATACCGAGCGAGCGGGGTATACTTACGCCACCGACGACGAAGCCCTGCAAGCCGTCAAAATTCTCAGCGAGCAGGAAGGCATTATCCCGGCGTTGGAGTCAGCCCATGCCGTGGCCGAGGCCGTCAAACGCGCCCCCACCATGCCCCAAGATAGTATCATCGTCATCAACCTCTCCGGGCGCGGCGACAAGGATTTGGACACCATTATGCGCGAATTGGGAGATGAAAAATAAGTGATATTGGTAATTAGAGATTGGAGATTAGGGTCAGGGATCTCCAAATCTCTAATCTCTGATCTCTACGTAACCTATGAAAAAAATCATTTCAAGGAGCATTCCTATGACCGACAAAAAACGTGTCTTTTCCGGCATCCAACCCACCGGCAACCTGCATATTGGCAATTACCTGGGCGCCATCAAAAATTGGGTTCGGGAACAACACCAATACGAAAATGTTTTCTGCATTGTGGACCTGCACGCCCTGACTGTGCCGCAGCCCCCGGAAGAACTCTACCGCGCCAGCCGGCAGGTGGCAATGTTGTATCTGGCCTGCGGGCTGAACCTGGATCACTGCGCCATTTTTATCCAGAGCCACATCCCGGCCCATTCCGAGCTTACCTGGCTGCTCAACTGCGTCACGCCGATGGGGTGGCTGGAACGAATGACTCAATTCAAGGATAAAAGCGCTAAACAGGAAAGCGTCAGCACCGGTTTGTTTGATTACCCGGTTCTTATGGCAACCGATATTCTGTTGTACGATACCCACTTTGTGCCGGTGGGCGAGGACCAGAAGCAGCATGTGGAACTGACCCGCGATATTGCCCAGCGATTCAATAATCTTTACGGTGATACCTTTGTAGTGCCCGATGTCTTGATTCCCAAAGCCGGGGCGCGGGTGATGGGTCTGGACGAACCCACCGCCAAAATGAGTAAAAGTATCGATAAACAGGGCCACGCCTTGCGGCTGCTGGACCCGCCTAACGTGTTGAAAAAATCCATTATGCGAGCTACTACCGATTCTCTCAACCGGATCGCGTTTGATCCGGTTGAGCAGCCCGGCGTGTACAACCTGCTCAATATGTATCAGGCCATCACCGGCCAGAGCGATGAAGAAACCCTGGCCGAGTTCGAGGGCGACGGGTACGGCAACCTTAAAAAGCAGGTGGCCGAGGCCGTGATCGGTGAGATGGAACCCATCCAGCAGCGTTACAACGATATGGCCAAAGATCCCGGCTACATCGAGCAGGTGCTCAAAGAAGGCGCGGACCGGGTACGCCCTATTGCCGAAAATCGTCTGCTGGTGGCCCAGCAGAAGCTGGGTTTGAGAAAGTAGAGGCTGCTATGAGCGGAATTGATCGCGCGCGAAGCGCCTTTCAGGAGCGCCCGGCATTTATGCCCTATGCGGTGTTGGGCTATCCCGACCGTGAGGCCGGGCTGGAGGTTATCAACATCCTGGCCGAAGCCGGCGCCGACCTGTTGGAATTAGGCATCCCTTTTTCCGATCCCCTGGCCGATGGTCCCACCATTCAAGCGGCTACACAAAAATCGTTGGAGAATGGCACCACCGTGAAAGATTGTTTGGCGATGATCCGTGAATTGCGAGCGCAGGGCGTTGATACCCCGGCCTTGCTGATGGGGTACGTCAATCCCATTATGGCCTATGGTATGGAACAGTTTGTGGCCGATGCCGCTGCTGCCGGTGCGGACGGTTTTATTGTGCCCGACCTGCCGCCCGAAGAGGCCGGCGAGTTTGAGGCGTTGTGTGCGCAGCACGAGTTGGCGCTGGTCTATCTGCTGGCCCCCACCAGCGGGCAAGAACGGATCAAACTGGTGGCGCAAAAATCACAAGGATTTGTCTACCTGGTATCCCTGTTGGGCGTGACCGGAGCGCGGACCGATTTGCCGCCCGATCTGGCCGATTTTGTGAACCGGGTGCGGGCGGAAACCGATAAGCCGCTGGCCGTGGGTTTTGGCATTGGTAACGGGGCGCAGGCTCAACTGGTGGGCGGCATCGCCGATGGCGTAATTGTGGGCAGCGCTCTGGTCAAACGGGCCGGCGAGTCGGTTGAAAAAGTGCGCGAGCTGGCCGAGGAGTTGCGCGCTGCTTTGGCCTAAGCCGGGAGACACTGACCACCGACCACTGACCACTGACCACCACCCATTGGTTTCGGTGTCTGTTGTCGGTCGTCAGTTGCCTTCATCGTTTTTCATCGTTCGGGTGGGCCGCCTTCCGGTATGCAGGCCAGTTGGTTCTCTATCGGTTGGCAGGTTCCATTTAAGATACCGTGCGGCGTGTTCATCTGGCAGGCGTTCCCTTGAGCGGCGGCGCTGCATGCGTTGATGGCCTCTTGCGGCGGCGCGCTGTGGGCGGACGGTTGTTCCGGTCCTGGCCGGGGTTGGCCGGTATCGGCCCCGGATGGAGGTTGGTTCGAGCCGTTGGACGCCGGTAGCGTCGTGCTCAAATCGGGTTCGCTGCCGGCTGCAAGGTTGGCCTCGCCGCTCCGCACGCAGCGGGCATAGTTGTAGATACGGATCACGTCGCCCTGCGGCCCGTGGCCGGTCGGCCAGCCGGCGGGGTCGCCGATTTTGGGGTCGCTGCGCTGGGCGCCCGTGCCGTGGACATCCGTCAACTCGTATGTGCCGGATAGGCTTTGCATATAGCCCAACGCCTCGCCAAAGGCCACGTACGCCGCATTTTGGCCCGAATTGAAGAAATTGGCGTGGGTGGTGCCGGTCCAGTAAAAAGCGTAATTCGTATTCCCGCCTTCATCCACAAGGGGCGTGGCATCAAAAACCGGATCGATGGCCGCTGAATCGGTGGTGGCGGGGGAGCGGGTGTAATCAACAATGCTTTGCAGTTCTTTGGCATTGGGCAGCCGCCAGTCGTCATAGCCGGCCACATCCAGTGCTTCGCAATAAGCCAGCGCATCCGACCAGATCATACCGGTTGTGCTGTCATTTTGCATCCACATTAATCCTGAGGCTTGATCTGTTACCGTGCCGTCTCCATTGTTTACAAAATTATTAACGCCGTATTCAGCGTTGCCGCGAACATATCGCACAAATTGAGTCATCTGGGCGTCGTTAGGGCGGCTGGTGCCATAGCCTTTGATCCGTCCGTCGGCAAAGTTTACGCCAAACACGGTATGTGAACCGTTCATAGTAGTGCTGACGTATTCGGTGGCTGACCAGTACTGGGCGTCGATCACCCGTTCTCCGGCGCTGGTATCGCCATATTCAAAATCAAAATATGGGGTGTTGATGAAGGGGGTGGCCGTACAGGTTGCGGTATCCCGGCAGCCGCTGGGGTCGGTGCCGCTGAACAAAATGAGTGAATAAAGTTCTTTGATGGTAGGTAAGCGCCAATCATCATACCCGGCCAAATTGAGGGTGCCTGGGCCGGCCACGGCCTGGGCATACGTCACTTTATCGCCCGGCGTTTTTTGCCACATCAGGCCGGTATTTACATCTGTTACTGTGCCGTCGCCATTATCGATATAGGCCGGCTGGACACCCGCGTATTGGGCATCCTGCCCGGCGTAGAATGCGCCGCTTTGGGGACAGGAAATCTGCCCCTGATTGTCGTAGCAGTGAGTTTGCCCGGTATCGACAATTGTGTAAGTGCCGGAGGTGGTTTGCCCCTGGCTATTGATAACCGGTACGTGAACTACCGTCGGCGTGCTATCGGGTTCGGCGGCCAGGGCCGGTGGCGTAGCCTGGGCGCATCCGGCCAGGATTGCTGTGAGTAGAACAACGAACAAAATGATTGTAAATCTGTGGAATAACATATTTTGAGTCCTCCATTCTGAATTTGGTTGATAAAACAAGGAGTTGTGAAGTTATTTGGTATGGTACTAAAAAGATGTTCAGAAGTTGTTAAGAAGCGGTTCAAAAGTTGTTGGGTTTGTGAGTTCTCTTAATTTTCCAGATTGGTCGTCCAAAAAGGTTGACATGCCCTGGTTTCTGTGCTATGATGCTGTCTATCAAAAAATAACCCTGGTTGTTGAGAAAATCTATGTTGAAGCAACAGGCACAGTTTGATCTTAATCAATCTCAACCCAAAGCGTTAACGCAAACGCTTGATTCTGTTTCGGCTGAATTTTGGTTGCTCACGCTCGCATTCTTTTTTGCGGGCGTTTTTTATTTTTGGGGCTATTATTTTTGGGCTTACCTTGGGCGCGTTCTGACAGGATGAGATAAGTTTCTCTCGGTTTCACAGGGCGCAGCCAATAATGGGTGCGCCCTTTTTATTTTTTACAAAATTTCAGGAGAAGGAACTAAAAAAATGATCATTATTATGAAAATGAAAACTGATCAAAAAAATGTTGATGCTGTAGTGACGCGGGTAGAACAGCAAGGGTTCAAAACCCATCTCTCGCAGGGAGAGGAGCGAACGATTATCGGCATCATTGGTGATGAGCGCCAGTTAGACCAGGGCGCTATCAGCCGGATGACCGGGGTGGATCGGGTGGTGCCGGTGCTGCGGCCTTTCAAACTGGCCAGCCGGGATTTCCAGCCGGAGGCTTCGAAAATTCCCATCAACGGACACGTTTTTGGCGATAATAAGGTGATTGTAATGGCCGGGCCATGTTCTGTGGAGAGTTTGTCGCAAATGCAAGAAACCGCCGCGGCCATCAAGTCTGCCGGGGCGCACTTGCTGCGCGGGGGCGCTTTCAAACCGCGCACCTCGCCCTATAGTTTCCAGGGGATGGGTGAAGAAGGGCTAAAAATTATGGCCCAGGTGCGCGAAGAAACCGGCCTGCACATTGTGACCGAAGTGATGGCCCCGGAACAGGTGAACCTGGTGGCCTCGTATGCCGACGTGCTGCAAATTGGCACCCGCAATATGCAAAACTACGCGCTGCTCAACGAGGTGGGGCGCAGCGGCAAACCCGTTTTGCTAAAACGGGGCATGATGAGTACCATTGAAGAACTCCTGATGAGCGCCGAATATATTATGTCTAACGGCAACCACAACGTGATTTTGTGCGAGCGCGGTATCCGCACGTTTGAAAAATATACCCGCAATACGCTCGATATCAATGCCGTGCCGGTTTTAAAAGAATTAACCCACCTGCCGGTCGTGGTTGATCCCAGCCACGCCACGGGTCGCTGGACCCTGGTCAAAGCGACCAGTAAAGCTGCGGTTGCCGCCGGAGCCGACGGCCTCATCATAGAAGTTCATCCCAATCCTGCCGAAGCCTGGAGTGACGGCGAACAATCGCTCAAACCACACCGGTTTGTTGAACTCATGGAAGAAGTCAGCCGCGTTGCCGAAGCGGTGGGAAGAACAATCTGAAGGATCAGGGATGAAGGCGGAAGGATGGCATTTTCATCCTTCCGCCTTCCGCCTTCATCCTTTGTACCTGGGGGTGTGTTTTCGAACCTGCGTTTAATATAAGCGAAATGCGTGTAGCCATTGTTGGCCTGGGCCTCATGGGCGGCTCGCTGGCGATGGCCTTGAAAGAAAAAAAAATGTGCCGCCGGGTGATCGCTCTGGTTCGGCGTGATGAAGCCGCGCGTGAAGCCGTGCGTTTGGGCGTGGTTGATGAGGCCACCACCGATCCAGCCACGGGGCTGCGGGAGGCCAACGTGGTTGTGTTTTCTACCCCGGTGCGTATAATTGTGCGCCAGCTTGAGGCCTATGCCCCGCACTTCAAACCAGAGGCCATCATCACCGATATGGGTAGCACCAAGCAGGAAATTATCCGCGCCATGGCCCAATTGCCGGAGGGAGTTCATCCGGTGGGTTCTCATCCGATGTGTGGCAAAGAAAAGGCCGGGCTTGAGGTAGCTGAAGCTTCATTGTTTGCCGGTGCGCCGTGGATTTTGACGCCGTTGGCGCGAACCCCCAGCGTTGCGACAAATTTGATTAAAGAAATAGCCGAAGCCATTGGCTCGAAACCCCAAGTTTTACCCGCAGACCGTCACGACAAAATCGTCGCCGCTGTCAGCCATTTGCCCTACGCTATGGCCGCCGCGCTGGTGTTATCGGCGCAGAAAGTGGCCAACGACGACCCGGCGGTATGGGATGTTGCGGCGTCCGGTTTTCGAGACTCCTCCCGCGTAGCCGCCTCGGATGTGACCATGATGCTCGACATTCTGCTCACCAATCAAGCGGCGGTGGGACAGATGATCGAGATCGCCCAATCGCAACTGGATCGTTTTTCCCAGGCGCTTGCTGCCGGTGATGAAGACACGCTGCGCCAACTGATGGAGCAGGCTGCCTCGCTGCGAAAATCGTTGTTTTGAAAGGTAACAGGGTAACAGGGTGACAAAGTAACAGGGTAACAAGCAAGTTACGGAACCGTTCAAGTATTTTGTACCCTTGCTACCTGCTACCTTGCTACTTGCTACCTTGTCTGGAGGAAAAAATTGAAACTCATCGTTCATCCCGCCCTATCGCTTCAAGGTCACGTCACCCTCCCCGGCGATAAATCAATTTCGCACCGCGCGCTGATGCTGGGCGCGATGGCTAACGGTACCACGGTGGCCCGTAATTGGCTCAATGCCGGCGTCACCGAACGTATGGTTGATTGCATCCGCAACCTGGGTATTGCGGTTGAGGTTGATCCCACCGGGCCGGGCCGGGCTACGCTAACTGTGCAGGGGCGGGGGTTGGACGGATTTACGGCCCCGGCAGAGCCGTTATTCTGCGGGGGATCGGCCACCACCATGCGGTTGTTGATGGGGATGTTATCCACGCAGCCGTTCACGGCAGTGGTTGACGGCCACGCGGGGCTGCGCCGCCGCCCGATGGAACGAATCGCCGGGCCGCTGCGCCAGATGGGGGCGCTGGTTGAAACCACCGACGGTCACGCGCCCATCACCATCACCGGGGCGCGGCTGGCGGCGATTGATTACCAAATGCCGGTTGCCAGCGCCCAGTTACAAACCTCGCTGCTACTGGCCTCGTTAGGGGCAGAGGGGCAAATGAGGCTTCACCAGCCCGGCCCCGCCCGCGACCACACTCTCCGGATGCTGGCCGGAATGGGCGCGGAAATTCAAGAAACCAATGGCGTAATTTCTTTCAAGCCCGAAGGGTTTACGCTCCAGCCGCTCAATTTTACCGTGCCGGGCGATATGTCCTCGGCGGCGTTTTTGCTGGTGGCCGGATTGATCGTGCCGGAGAGCGAGATCAACCTGCAACAGGTCAACACCAATCACACCCGGGCCGGATTGCTGGAAATCCTTCAGCAGATGGGCGGGCGGATTACCGTTACCGGCGAGCACATTCAGGCCGGCGAACCGGTGGCCGATGTAACAGTTACCGCCGGTGATTTGCAAGGTGTAAATGTGGGCGGTGAAATTGTGGTACGGATGATTGACGAGTTTCCGGTATTTACCGTGGCCGCTTTGCTGGCCCAAGGCAGGACAGTGGTGCGCGATGCTGCCGAACTCCGCACCAAGGAAAGCGACCGAATTCAGGGGGTAGTGGAGGAATTTGCCAAATTGGGCGCGCGCATCACCCAGCATCCCGATGGCTTTGAAATTGAAGGCCCGCAACAATTAACCGGCGCTGCCGTGCAGAGCCGGCGCGATCACCGGCTGGCGATGTCGCTGGCGGTGGCCGGACTGGCCGCCGAAGGCGAAACCATCATTGAAGATGCGGAAGAACTCAACGAAAGTTTCCCCGGTTTTGTGGACACCTTACAGACTTTGGGCGCGGAACTGGAGTTTGTTCAATGATACAGCAACCGATTACGGGTAAAACAGTGTTAGTAGGCGTGATGGGCTGGCCGGTGGAACACAGCCTCAGCCCGGTGATGCACAATGCTGCTTTTGCGGACTTAAGGCTTGATTGGGCCTATCTGCCGCTGGCCGTGCAGCCCGGTGATGTGGCTCAGGCGCTCAAAGGATTGGCCGCGCTCAATTTTGTGGGCTGCAACGTAACCGTGCCCCACAAACAGGCGGTGATGCGTTATATGGATGAACTTAGCGAGGCGGCCCGGATTACCGGTGCGGTCAACACCATTTATATTCAGGATGGCCGTTTTGTGGGCGCCAATACCGATCCGGTGGGTTTTTTGAACTCGCTCAAAGAAGGCGGCTGCGACCCGCACGGCATGCGGGTGGCTGTATTGGGCGCGGGCGGCGCGGCGCGGGCGGTGGTTTACGCGCTGGCCAAAGCGGAAGTCGACTCGGTGATCGTTTTTAATCGTACCGCAGAACGGGCCGCTTTTTTGGTGGATGATCTGGCCGACATTTTCCCCGACAGCCGCTTGCGTTTTGAAGCTCTTTCTAAAGAAACGCTCCTGGCTTTGGGCGATCAGGTTGATCTGGTGGTCAATACCACCTCGGTGGGTATGTATCCCCAGGTTGACACCTGCCCCTGGCCGGACGAGGTACCGGTGCCGGCCCATGCCGTCTATTATGACTTGGTTTACAATCCATTGGAAACCACCTTTTTGTCTCGCGCCCGCGCGGTTGGCGCGGCGGGAATTGACGGTTTAGGAATGTTGGTGCATCAGGGTGCTCTTTCCTTTACTATGTGGACCGATCAACCTGCGCCCGCCGCCGTCATGCGGCAGGCGTGTTTGCAAAAATTGGGAAAGGATTAACGGATGGAAATACTCGGCGGCCCTCTTTTCGGCGTAGCCGGTGCGGGCGAGTCACACGGCCCGGCCATCACCACTATCGTATTTGGCTGCCCGCCGGGCCTCAAAATATCCCGGCAGGAGATACAAAAATATCTGGATCGACGCCGTCCCGGCAGCAGCAAGCACGGCACGCCCCGCAGCGAAGGGGACAAAGTGGTGCTGCTGTCCGGCCTGTACGCGGAAGGCGAGTTGGATACCTTGTTGTCCGGCCCGGATATTCGGATTCAGGTGGATGAGCAAGAATACCAAACCGAAGCCTATGAAACCGGCTACACTACCGGCGAACCCATTGCGGCCCTTGTGCTTTCTACTTCCAAAAAATCCCGGCACTACGAGCAATTTGCCGGGCCAACCGGCCAGGTGCGCCCCGGCCATACCGATTTGGTGAAATATCACAAATCGCAAGGCTTTGTCGATATTCGCGGCGGCGGGCGTTCCAGTTACCGTTCCACCATTTCTGATGTAATTGGCGGTTCCATTGCCCGCCTCTTTTTGCGGGAATATTTTGATACAGTGATTTTATCGTCTATTGACCAGGTGGGGCCGCTCAAGACGGAGCATCATTTGGCTGATTATCTGGAAAGGATGGTGACAGAATCATCCGGCCAGCAGATTTCTTCGGCCCAAATTGCCGAAATTGAAGCGCAACTCGCGGCTGCCGAAATCCACACCCTGGATGCCGATTTTGCCCGCGAAGCGGCGGAACGCATCAAGGCAGCCCGTAAAGATGGCGACTCGTTAGGCGCGGCGGTGGAAGTGGTGGCGGTCAATGTGCCGGCGCTGGCGGGCGACCCGTTATACCAGAGTCTAAAAGTGCGGTTGATGGGCAGCCTGGGCGGGTTGAACGCGGCTCAATATTGCGAAGTGGGCGCCGGGCAAAACGTGGTCAGCCGGCGCGGCAGCGAAAACAATGATTCTATCCGTGCCACCGGTTATCAGGCCAACAGCCATGGCGGGATGATTGGCGGGATCACCACCGGGATGCCTTTGGTGTGCCGGGTGGGTTTCAAACCGACCTCTACGATTGTCAAGCCGCAAAAATCGGTTCAAAAAGACCTCTCCGAAATTGATTTTATGTTGGAGAAAGGACGCCACGATCCATGCGTGGGCGTGCGAGCCGGCGTAACGCTGGAATCGCGCCTGGCGATTGAGTTGATGAACGCGGTGTTGATGCACCAGGCGCAGCGGATTGACTCCAAAAATTTTGAGCTATTTTAGATTTCGATGATACGCAAATATCAACCTACAGATGAAGATCAGGTTTTAGATGTGTGGTACCAGGCGTCGATCATTGCCCATCATTTTTTGTTGCCGGTATTTTTGGAGCAGGAAATCAACGTAATTCGCCAAACCTATTTGCCGGTATCCGAAACTTGGATCTATGAGGAGAATCAGGAGATAGTTGGGTTTTTGTCGTTTGAAGGCAGCAACACCATTGGTGGTCTGTTTGTGACACCTTCACGGCAGAGACAGGGTATTGGCACCAAATTGATGGCTCACGCCAAATCATTGCGCCCCAACCTTTATCTGGATGTCTTCAAACAGAATGAGAACGCCCGGCGTTTTTACCAAAAATGTGGTTTTCGGGTGATTGCCGAGAGTATTAATCAAGAAACAGGCTGTCCTCAATTTACAATGAAGTGGCAAAAACCACCCAATATTGTGCTGACCGGATTTATGGGCGTCGGTAAATCGAGCGTAGGTCGTTTACTGGCGATGGAACTGAACCGCAAATTTATAGATATGGATACGCTCATTGAGCAGCGCCAAAAACGCGCCATCAACCAGATTTTTGCCGATGAAGGCGAACCTTATTTCCGCCAACTGGAAGCCGACCTCTGCCGGGAACTGGCGCAGAAAGAGGGCCTGGTGATAGCCACCGGCGGCGGCGCGCTGGTGCCGCAAGAAAATCTGCGGGTGATGGAACAAGGCAATATTGTGATTTGCCTGGATTGCCGGCCGGATGTACTGTGGAAACGCATTGGCCGCAGCCAAAACCGCCCCATGTTGGCCGCCAACGATCAAGCCCGGGTTGACCGCCTGGCCGCGCTGCTGGAAAAACGCGCTCCCGCCTATGCCCGAATCCAACATCACGTTGATGTAACCCAACTTTCACGGACAGAAGTCGTTCAACAGATTCTTCAGTCGCTGCAACTTAAAATAAACCGTTAAGGAATGGTGTATAAATAACTTACCCAATTTAGAGATTGGAGATTATTAGCCTGAATCTCCAATCTCTAATCGCTAATCTCCTGGCGAAATGGGTAAGTTATTAAATTCTTATTCCTAAACATTAATCATTCACAATTCACAATTAATCAGGGAGACCCCCTATGACCATCATCACCGTTGCCCACCCCACCGGCAGCTACCCCATTTACCTGGAAAAAGGCGAACTGACCCGCACCGGCCAGCGCCTGGCCGAATCAGGCTATAGCGGCCGCTGCGCCGTGGTGACCAATGAGACGGTTGGCCCGCTGCACGCCGAACCGCTGCTGGCCGGGCTGCGGGAGGCCGGTTTTGATCCCACCCGCATCGACCTGCCGGATGGCGAACAATTCAAAACCCTGGAAACCGTGGCCGGCCTGTACCCGCAATTCATCGAAGCCAAACTCGACCGGCGCAGCCCGATCATTGCCCTGGGCGGCGGCGTGATCGGTGATATGGCCGGTTTTGCCGCGGCCTCGTTTTTGCGCGGCGTGCCCTTTGTGCAAATTCCCACCACGCTGCTCTCTATGGTAGATGCCAGTGTGGGCGCGAAAACCGGCGTCGATCTGCCGCAGGGCAAAAATCTGGTGGGCGCGTTCAAACAGCCGGAAATGGTGGTGATCGACCCGGCGGTGCTGGACACCCTGCCCGACATTGAATACCGCGCCGGCCTGGGCGAAGTGGTCAAACACGGTATTCTCGACTCTCCGGCCTTGTTTGCGGCGCTGGAAAAGGGGGATGTTGATCTCACCTGGATGCTGGACGAGGCGGTGCGCGTCAAAGTGCGGGTGGTACAGGAAGACCCCTTTGAGCAGGGTCGTCGGGCCACGTTGAATTTGGGCCACACGTTTGCCCACGCGTTTGAATTGCTTTCTAATTTTGAACTGCGACATGGGCTGGCGGTGTCGATGGGGCTGGCCTGCGCGGCCCGGTTATCAACCCGGCTGGGTCATTGTTCCGGTGATACCACGGAGCGCATTATCAGCCTGTTGGACCGGTTGAATATGCCGTTTACCCCGCCCGATTATCCCTTTGTTGATGTGTGGGCTACAATGTTTACCGATAAAAAGCGGCAGGGAAACACCATCCGCTTTATTTTACCCCGCGCCATTGGCGATGTAGATATTTTTAACGATGTGGCCGAAGCCGATGTGCGGGCGATTTTGGAAAGGAAATAGCCAATGATCCGCCAACCCACCTTGCTACTCGACCGCGAACGGGCGCTCAGAAATATTGAACGCATGGCCGCCAAAGCGCAGCAAAGCAGCGTCCGTTTCCGGCCTCATTTCAAAACCCACCAATCCGCCGCCATTGGCGAATGGTTCCGCCCTTTTGGGGTAGACGCCATCACCGTTTCGTCGGTGTCCATGGCCCGCTATTTTGCCCAACACGGCTGGCATAACATTACCATTGCTTTCCCGGTCAATATTTTGGAAATTGACTTAATCAATCAATTGGCCGCTCAGATCAACCTGGGCTTACTGGCCGAGTCGGCGGAAACCATTGCTTTTTTGGCGCAGCACCTGACCGCGCCGGTGGATGTGTGGCTCAAAATTGATACCGGCTATGGTCGCACCGGCATTCCGGCGGCGGATATTGACACATTTACCAGGCTGGCCCATCAAATTGAAGTTACAGGCAGACTTTCATTCAAAGGATTGTTGACTCATTCCGGCCACACCTACCACGCCGGCGCAGTTGCCGAAATCGAGACGATTTACCGGGACACGGTAGTTAAAATGAACCGTGTCCGGCAAAAATTGGGTCATGCTCTGGAAATCTCCATTGGCGACACGCCCGGTTGCAGTGTGGTGGCTGATTTGAGCGAGGTTGACGAGATCCGCCCCGGCAATTTTATTTTTTTTGATTTGATGCAGCTTCACCTGGGCGCGTGTCGGGAAGAGGATATTGCGGTCGCCGTGGCCTGCCCGGTGGTAGCCAAACAGCCGGCGCGGAATCAACTGGTGATCTACGGCGGCGCGGTGCATCACTCTAAAGAGTTCATCATTGAAAACGATGTCCCTGTTTTTGGTTATGTCGCGCCATTGACTCAAAATGGGTGGGGCCGGCGGCGGGAAAATGCTTACGTTTCCAGCCTGTCGCAAGAACATGGCCTGATTACGGCATCAGCGAAAACCATTGAACAGGTGAATGTGGGCGATGTGCTGGCTATTTTGCCGGTCCATTCTTGCCTGACAGTCAATTTATTGAGAAAATATCGCACGTTGGCAGGTGAAACATACGCGTGCATGTAAACAATATCGTACCTTCTCAATAATCTGGGGCAGAGTTGGTTGAGCTTGTCGAAACCAACGGTCTTCGACAGGCTCAGACCTCGTTCCCCCGAAATATTGAGAAGATACACAATATCCGCCAGGAGGAGTTTATCAAAATGACCTATTCCCAGGAAAAACAACTTGCCATTGAAGCCGTTACCCAGGCAGCGCAGCTTTGCCAGAGTGTTCGGACAAAATTGGTGGTTGACTCGCTGCAAAAGGATGACCGCAGCCCGGTAACGGTTGCCGATTTTGGCTCTCAGGCGTTAGTGTGCCGGGCCATCAAGCAGGCGTTTCCTGATGACCCCATTGTGGGCGAAGAGGACTCAAGCGCCCTGCATGCGCATCAACAAAAATTGGCGCAGGTAGCGAGTTTTGTGCAGCAATTTCAGCCCGACGCCTCGTCCGATGCAGTTTGCAGTTGGATCGATGCCGGTAATGGCCAGGTGGCTGACCGTTACTGGACGTTGGACCCTATTGACGGCACCAAGGGATTTTTGCGCAACGATCAGTACGCCGTGGCGCTGGCGTTGGTAGAGCAAGGCGAGATCAAAGTGGCCGCGTTGGCTTGCCCGTCCTTGCCTCTGAGTTTGACCGCTTCAGACAGCCTAATCGGTACCCTCTTGATCGCCGTACGCGAGCAGGGCGCGGAAATGGCTGGTTTGGAAAATCCGGTCTTTACACCTATTCGTGTAGCCAAAGAAACAAATGGGGAACGGCTGCGCTTTGTGGAAAGTGTCGAGGCGGCGCACGGCGATCATACTTTGCAGGAGTCGGTGGCGCAAGCGGTGGGGATCACCCAACCCTCGCTGCGGATGGACAGCCAGGCCAAATATGCCGCCGTGGCGCGGGGCGATGCGGCGCTCTATTTACGTTTGCCGTCGCCCAAATCGCCCGATTACCGGGAAAAGATTTGGGATCACGCTGCCGGCGCGTTGGTAGTTGAAGAAGCCGGCGGCAAAGTAACTGATATGCACGGCCAGCCGCTTGATTTCAAGTCCGACTTTAAAATGCGCAATAATCGTGGTGTAGTGGTCAGCAACGGCACAATCCATGAAGCGGTGATTGAGACGTTGAAAGGGGCCAAATGACGAAGATTTTGTTGCTGCACGGACCTAACTTAAATCTTTTTGGCACCCGCGAGCCGGACATCTACGGCACTACTACTTTGGATGACATCAATCAGGTCGTGGTTGCTGCCGGTCAACAAAAAGGCGTTGAGATCCGTACCTTTCAATCCAATAGTGAGGGGGCGCTGATCGACGCCTTGCATGAGGCTCGCGCGTGGGCCGACGGTGTGATCTTTAACCCCGGCGCTTATACTCACACGTCTGTTGCCCTGCGCGATGCGATTGCCGGAACCGGGCTGGCGGTGGTGGAGGTTCATCTCAGTAATGTTCACGCCCGCGAAGCGTTCCGGCACAAGAGTTTGCTGGCTCCGGTGTGCGTGGGGCAGATCAGCGGTTTTGGCTGGCGCAGTTATTTGCTGGGGCTGGAGGCGATTTTGGGGTATCTGGATGAAAAATAGAGTCTCCATGGTTTGGAATCAAAAGAGCCATCGGGTTGATGGCTCTTTTGTTTTTAAAGTGACTTTTATGGTTAGTTTTTCTTACGCCTCCACACAACAAGGAGGACACTTCCTACATAAGCTACCAACAGCAAACTCCCCAACAGTCCGGTGAAAGTTGACGCCTCTGTTTTTAGGCCGGTTTCCGGCAAAAAGAGTACGGGCACGGTCGGCGAGGGCAGAACTGTGGGCATCGCCGTGGGTGTCGGGATGATGGCCGGCGGTTCGTCGTCGTCATCATCATCGCCATCATTTGGCGTGGGCGGAACAGGGACAATGATCGGCGGACTGCTATCACTACGTGGAACGCCTTCGTTGAAGGCCAGCGTTACCGCGTTGTTGATGGTTTGCGGCGGTGGGCTGGCCAGGTTGTTGACCCGCGTGCGGATGGTCAGAAATATCTGCTCGCCGGGAGCCAGTACCGGGATATTTACGGTGATGGTGCTGGCCGTGGTTTGGGTAATGGTCGGATGGCCGGTATCAACCGTATCGTTCGTCACCACGACCGTACTGATCACTCCTGCCGGAACCGAACTGATGTCGTAGTCAATCAGGTCAACCATCAACGGCAGCGGATCCTGGACAACCACATTGGTAGCATTGGCATTTGAGTTGGGCGGCGATGGATTGTCGATGGTGACATAGAAGGTCACTTCATCACCAGGTTCGGCCCGCGTGGGGTCAACCCGTTTGGTGACAGCGGGGTCCACGACTCTCACCACGGGCTGGGTGACGGTGGTGGTTTGGGTGGGCGTTTGATCGCTGCCGATGACGGCATTGTTAACGATGTCTATTTGTACCGTGTCCAGCGGTACGATGGCATAACGCGCGCTTTCGACGGTGTCGGTTGGCGGTGGCGTGGCCGTCGCCGTAGGGGTCACTGTGACCATAGGTGTCGCCGTGATCTCAGGCGTGGCGGAGATGGCGATAGTGGGCGTCATCGCCGGTTCCGTTGTGAGCGTCACCACCGGCGTTTCAGAAACTACCGGCGTGATTTCAACGGTAGGGGTAGACGATAGGGTTGGGCTGGGTTCGAGCGTCGGCGTGTTCGTTGCTGTTGCGGTGGGTTCTGTTGATACCGTACCGGTTGGGATGGCCGTCGAGGTCAGGGTAGCTTCGGGCGTCGGCGTGTCGATGACCGGTATTGCGGTGGGTGTCGGTGAAATAACAGCCGTTGGTGCCGGCGTGGGAGTCGCCGCCGGTTCTGGGGTTGAAGTAGGTGTAGATGTGCTTGTTGGCGTGATTTGCTGCTGGGGCCATACGGCGGGCTGCGCCACCGGGGCAGTGTCGTTCATGCTGACTCGCATCACCGCATACAGCGCGCCGACAGCGGATGCCGTTGTTTCGGTGGTCGCTTCAAGCGTTGCCGTTGGCTCCGGTGTCGGCGTGTCTGTTTCTATGACTTCGGTTGGCTCCGGCTCTTCGGTGGGCGGCGGGGTGGGTGTGGCGGTCAATGTTGGCGTGATTGCCGGTTGTTCGGTGGCCGTTGGCAGCGGGGTTGTGGTTGGTGTTGGCACAGGCGTGGCCGTTGCAACCGCAGGTGTTGGGATAGGCGTAGCAGACAAGGTGGGGGCAGGGGTGGTGGCTGTTATTTCTACGGTAGGCGTCAGGGTCGGTTGCAGTGTCGGGATCGGCGTGCCGGTTGGGGTGATGACGGGCGTGGCGGTTGCTGTGGGTGTCAGGTCCGGGGTTGGGGACAGTGTTGGCGTAATCGTTGGCGTGATCGTAGGAACGAGGGTCGGTGTCACGGTTGGGGTAGCCGTAACCGTGCCGGTGTAGCCGATGATCTCCAGGCCGGTGGTATCGCCGGCCACCACCATCCAGCCCTCGGACGCCTGCCTTACCGATAAGCCCGACATTGTGTCGCTGAGGGTCATATTCACCGTCACATTGAAGTTAACACATTGGTTGGGGCTGTTGGGCAGATCACCCACCAACCAGCGCAGGCCGGTGACGGTCAGCGGTTCGGTGGTCAGCCAGTTTGTGCCATCATTAAATTCAACCGAGCCGGTTTGAGTGGTCACGCTGCCCGGCACGTAGCTGGTGTTGAAGGGAATGGTGTCGGTGATGACCACGTTGGTGGCCGGGCTGCCGTTGTAGTTTGAATAGCACAGGGTATAGGTAAGGGTATCGCCCGGCTCCACTACGCCGCCTGGTTCGCCCTGCTTGCTAAACCCAAGCGCGGGCGGGGGGATACGGTACATGTAATCTTCGATTTCGCCGTCAGGCGCGGGGCCGTCGGGGCCAAGGCCGGAATCGGTACTCAGGCGGAAGCGCAGGCCAAAATCGTCATCAATGGCGGCGGTGATCGGCACGTTGAAGGTCAACGGCACATCGCCGCCGGCGGTGGGCCGGCTGATCGCCTCGCCGAGATCGTTGAAATCACCGTCGGCGTTCCAGTCGATAAAGCCGTAAACGTAGGCGGTGAGGCCGGTGGTATTGGTGATCGATGCGGTAAAGGTAGCGGTACTGCCGGGTAAAATTGGCGGTGGGAAGGTGATGCCGTCCTCATCATCCCGGTTATGGTTGTCATCGCCTTCGGCATTGGCATCGGGGAAACCGTCTCTCTCGGCGTCGATATCCGGTCCGATTTGCAGGCTGTCGGTGATGAGGTGGCTGGGGCCGGGGGTGGTGTCGCTGATAGTATTGTAGCCCAGGCTTTCGGGCAGGTCGCCCCAATCGTAGGTGGGGATTTGGCTCAGATAATCTTCGATTTCCCCATCCCGCGCGGGGCCGTCGGGGCCAAGGCCCGGTTCGGTGCTCAGGCGGAAGCGCAGGCCAAAGTCGGTGTTGGTGGCGGCGGTGGTCGGGATGGTGAAGGTCAACGGCATATCGCCGCCGGTGGTGGGCCGGCTGATCGCCTCGCCGAGATCGTTGAAATCGCCGTCGGCGTTCCAATCGATGAAGCCGTAAACGTAGGCGGTGAGGCCGGTGGTGTTGGTAACCGACACGGTGAAGATGGCCGGATTGCCCCGCACCAGTTCCGGAGGGAAGGTCACGCCGTCTTCATCATCTGGCGATTGGTCCAGATCATCGCCTTCGGCATTGGCATCGGGAATACCATCGGTTTCGTCATCAATCTCATTACCCATTTGCAGGCCGGGCGTGATGCGGTGGCTGGGGCCGACGAGGCCGGTGCGGTCGGTGTTGTAGTCGGGCAGGCCGCCGATGTCGTCGGGTAGATCGCCCCAATCGTAGCGTGGGATTTGGGTGATGTAATCCTCGACTTCGCCGTCAGGGGCCAGGCCGTCAGGCCCCAGGCCGGAATCGGTGGACAGGCGGAAGCGCAGGCCAAGGTCGGTGTCCATTTCGGCGGTGGCCGGAATAGAGAAGGTGAGAGGAACATCACCCCCGGTGACTGCGCCAACGGGTTGGGTAAGCACTTCGTTTGCATCGTCAAAGTCACCGTCGGCGTTCCAGTCGATAAAGCCGTAAACGTAGGCGGTGAGGCCGGTGGTGTTGGTGACCGATACGGTGAAAATGGCGGTTTCACCGGGGATCAAATCCGAGAAGGTCACGCCGTCCTCATCATCAGAGCCGACGGTGTCGTCGCCTTCGGCATTCGAGTCGGGGTTGCCGTCTTGCTCGGCGTCGATACCCGGCCCGATTTGCAGGTTGTCGGTGATGATGTGGCGGGGGCCGTTGTTGGCGTCGGTGGTGTTGTAGGGGCCTTCGGGCAGATCGCCCCAATCCAGGTTCAGCACCGGCAGGCCGTAATCTTCCACCTCACCGTTGGGGGCAAGGCCGTTGGGGGTGTTGGCCTGGGTATATAAGGTGGTGAAGCGGAAACGGCTGTAAATCGTAATGCCCTGCTGTACGGTGAGCGGTATCGTAACCACAATATTAATGCTGTCATTGGCAGCAATAAATCCGCTGGGACCGCCGGCAATTCGGTCGCTTTCATCCAGCACCCCATCGTTGTTCAGATCGATCCAGGCGTTCAAGTAGCCATCTACTACGTTGGCAGCAGTGACGGTGATCGTCAGCCGTTCGCCCGGAACCAGGTAATTGCTGGAGAAGGTGACGCCGTCCTCGTCGTCATTGGGGGCACCGCCGGGGAAGGGATTGGTTGAGTCGTTGTCATCATCGCCGTTGGCTCCGGTCGAGGGCTGGCCATCGAGTTCGGCATCGACAATTGTGCCGAGCGTGGGGTTGTTGTTGGGCAAGATGACGTGGCGCGGGCCATCGTTGCTCAAAGTGGTGCTGTAAGGATAAGTCACCGTTTCCGGCAAATCGCCCAGGTCATAGCGGAGGAAGCCAAAGTCGATGGTCAGATTGCTGGTATCGTCGCTGTCGCCGTCGGTGATTGGTTCGGTTCCACCGATCAAAGTCACCGGCCCACTGGCAACGTAGCCGCCACTGCCCAGCGTGCCGATCTCGGTGCCGTGGTCCCGGCTGTTCAAATCGCTATTGCCGGCAACGGAGCCATCGCTGTTGCGGTAGTTCTCCAAAATTCCGCCACTCTCAAAGTTGGTCGTGGTAATGATCACCAGGTAGTTTTCGGTGGCCGTGAAGCTGGGCAGCAGGTTGGTAAAGGTGTAATACCCGCCGCTACCGGTCAGGGTTGTCGAGATCAAACGATCTCCGGCAGTGTAATCTCCGCTGCCGTCGCTATCTTGGTATAGTTCGACCGTCACTCCATCGATACCTATTTCACCTGCGTCGGTGATGCCGTTGTTATTACTATCGAACCACACGTAGTTGCCTAATGACACCGGTTCTATCAGCCCGTAATCAAAACTGTAGTCATTTTGGGTGATGACCGGGGTTACGATCACCATGCTGCCGTCCGGCTGTTCGATTCCGTCCGAGTCTTGCGTATCGTCCCCTCCCTGGTTGGGGCGGGTGGGGGTCAGGTCTTCCAGGGGGCCGCCCGGTTCGAAGTTTTCCGATACCAGCGTAAGAGTATACACCTGGCTGATGGGCACGGTGAAGGT
This sequence comes from uncultured Caldilineaceae bacterium, assembly GCA_964612485.1. Taxonomy (GTDB): domain Bacteria; phylum Chloroflexota; class Anaerolineae; order 4572-78; family J111; genus JAFGNV01. Next base: position 3,234 of record CAZTFF010000011.1, on the reverse strand, counting down.
ATAGTAGCCGTTGTTGGTGGTCGTGGTGGTGAAGATGCGGCCATCGGGATAGGTGAGGGTGATGGTGACGCCGTCCCGGCCGTTCGGCACGCCATCGTTCTGGGTTCCGTCGATATTCTCATCAAACCAGACATAGTTACCGATCTCGACCAGCTGCACAAAGCCGTAATCCAGGGTCAGATCTTCGGTGAAGGCCGAGGTCAGGGTAGTGGTGATGGCGTACCCGTTATTGCCTGCGCCAAACGTTTGGGTGATGGAAGCATTGGAATCATCGGTGATGGTTGAGCCGCTCGCCAGGTAGAGGGTTTGGGTGTACGGGGCCAGCGGCCCGCCGGTGGTGAAATTGCCGGCATCGAGCTGCACCACATAGGTGGTACTGAGCGGCAAATACTCAAAGATGTAGTAGCCGTCGATGCTGCCGTTGTTGTAAGTGGTGGTGGTGGAGATAAAATTGCCGGCGCTATCATACAGGTTGACCACCACGCCATTGAGTCCAAACTCGCCAGGGCTGCTGTTTTGGATACCGTCGTACGGCAAATCGTACCAGACATAATCACCCACCCGCCCCAACGGCCAGTGGAACAGATGCACGTCGGTGTCGGTATAAGGGCGCACGCCGGGAATGGTATCGGTGAGCGAGGTGTTGCCGGCCAACACGGTGTTGGTGAATTGGTTGCCGGTGTAGAGGGCCTCGGTCAGGCGCAGGTTGTAGGTAAGCACCTGCGTATTGCCCGGTGGGGGTGGCACATCCAGCGTGTTCAGCGTCCAACTGATGACGCCGCTTTGCAACTGCCCGCCGTTGGAGATGTTGAAGGGGGTGGCGCCGGGTGGGATCGTATCGCTGATAAACAGGCTGTAGGCCGGGCTGCTGCCGTTATTGACGATGGTCAGGGTGTAGACCGCTACTTGCGGATCCAGAGTGATGGAGGCCGCTTTGGTGATGGACACATCCGGTTCCTCCACCTCGGTGGTGACGGTGTTGGTGCGGGTCAGTTCGGTGGCGGTGGCGTGGGTCATCACCGCCGCGTTGGTGATGATGTCGAAACGGTCCGGGTCATCGCCCGATGGCGGGAATTCGTGCGAAATTCGCGTAGTGATAGTGATATATGCCTGGGTACTGTGCGAAATGGCGTCGAAGGTGGCGGTGATCAGGCCGGACGTTTGGTCAAAATTGGACGAGTCGTTGACACCGCCGGCGGTGGTTACATTTTCAATATAGAATTGGGGCAGGCTTAGTTGGTCGGTCACAACCACATCGTACAGCGTAGCGGTGATGGGAGTGGCGGGCACAATGAGGGTGTACGTCACCAGCGTGCCCAGGGTGGCGGTGGGCGGCGGTTCGATGGGTTGGATTTGTTTTTCGATGCCGCCGTCAACCGTGCGCACGGCGGTGGAGTGGCTGCCGCCGCTGTACCGGCGGGTGATGGTGGTGGGGCTGCTGCTGCCTTGCCAGTTGTCGTATTCTAAAAAGGCTTGGTTAGGCAGAATGGTATTGGCGGTAATATTATTGGCCACGCTCAAAACCACGGTGATAGTCAGGGCGTTGTGATCGATGGGCGAGTTGGTGGCCGCCAACTGGTTGACGCCCCAGGTGATTACGCCGGTGGCGCCGGAAGCCGGCGTGGTTCCGGTAAAGGCCGAGGCCGGATCGCTGCTTTGCAGGCTGTACGTGACCAGGCTCATCCCGGCGGGCAGGGCGTCGGTGATCACCAGATCGTAGCCGGGCAGGTCTTGCTGGCTGGAGACGGTGAGGGTGTAAGTCACCAGGTCGTTGGCGCCGACGGTGCAGCCGGTTTCGCCAAAACGGGTAACCAGCACGTCGTCAATATCTACAACACTACCATTGTTGGCATCAAATCGGATTTCCCCGCTGCTGTAGGTTGTATTATTTACGCTGATTTGTCTAATCCCATTTACATAAATCTGGATAAATGAACCTACTGTCCGTATTTCAAAGTGATGCCAGATGCCCGGATCAACTGAACTTATTCCGTTGCCGATGGTAGTCCCATCTCTTCTCAATTGAATATTGCCGTTGGCCAACCAGCGTAATCTATATTCATTACTACCGATTCTGCGGAAGTGAATATCAAAATTAGCGGTATCGGTAAACGCTTTGCGCCCCATGAAACTCATACTGAAATCGGAGATGGTCGTAAGTTGACTGTTGGGGCTAAATCCGTCGCCGGTAAAGCGAAGTATCCCATCGGCAGTTACGTTGATATCTGCATCTGTTGTAGACCAGTTGTTGCCAGTACCGTTGTTAAAATTAGCCTGGTCAAAGATTGCGTTGCAATTGTCGTCCGTAACATAGCTCTTGCCGATATGCAGCAGGGGTTCTTGCACGGAAATAGGCACCGTGGCCGTAAAGTGATACGGCGCGCCGTCCTGTTCGTAGGTCATTTCAAACAGGTTGGTGAGGATAGCGCCGTCAACATTGGTGATAATATCCCGCACCACAGCCGTGATCACGCCCTCAAATTCAATCGTGCCCGACAGATTGCCCAGGTTCCAGACCACCGGACCGGGGTTATACAGGCCGGGATCGCTGGTGGGGGTAGTAGAAATAACTGAAGCCGGCGGCGGAGCGTTATCTTGGTCATGAGCATAGGTTATGACCGAGGAAACATACCCCAACCCCGGCGGCAGCACATCGCTGATGACAATGTTACGATAATCACCGTTTTGGTCCGAGAGGGTGGCGCGCAAATCGTACACGATCAGGCTGCCGATGGTGCCGCCGGTGAAGGCCGTGGTTTTGGTGAATTGGTTCAACAGGCTGACGTAGGCGGTGTGGCTGGCTACGCTGCTGGTGCAGCCGGTGGCGCAGGTGGCCGAAACATCGGCCTGATTGCTATTGTCGCCGCTTTGGGTCAATACCGCGGTCAGGGTGACGATCCAGCTACCGCCCGCCGGAATGGTGCCCACGGCCCAGGTGAAGGCATCGGTTCCAAGGGGGTTGGCCGTTCTGCCGGTCGAATTATCGATGTGGGTCAGAGACTCGTATTGGCTGCCGGCCACATCCGTCACCACAACTCCCTCGGCTATTCCGCTGCCGTTGTTGTCAACGGTGATCGTCCAGGTGATCACATCGCCCACATCGGCCACCTGGAAGGCGGGGGTTTTGTTGATTTGCAAATCGGGCACAATCACATCTAAATCGTTGGTATGCGTAATCACCCAGGGGCCGGGATTGGTACAAATTGCATGGTTGTCGTAACGCAGGGCCGCCGT